>CACHQX010000026.1 GCA_902582235.1 uncultured Pelagibacteraceae bacterium | reverse complement strand
TTAAGTCTCTTAAATCTGGGGCATTTGAATTTTTAGAAAAACCATTTGATGAAGAAAGGTTAATGAATTTTGTTAAAAGGGCTGTAGAAAATTACAAATTAAAGAATGAAAACAAAGTTTTAGAAACTAAATTATTTCATTCATTTGATTTAATCGGAAACAGTCAAAACATTGTAAAAATAAGAGAGCAAATAGAAAAACTCTCTAACTCGGAAAGTAGAATTTTTATTCATGGACCAACAGGTTCTGGCAAAGAATTAATAGCTAGAAAAATTCATAAACAATCAAAAAGAAACAAAGGTCCATTTATTATTTTAAACGGAGCATTATTAGACGTTAAAAAATATGAGTTAGAACTTTTCGGGGAAGAAAAAGAAAATGGCTCTATTACATATGGTTCACTTGAAAAGGCTTCGGGTGGGACACTTTTAATTGATGAGATTTCCGAAGTACCTTTAGAAACCCAATCAAAGATATTAAGAGTTTTAATTGATCAAAAATTTAAAAGGATTAATAGTAATCATGATATTAAGGTAAACGTTAGAATAATTTGTACATCAAGTAAAAATATAAATAACGAAACACAACTTGGAAATTTTCGAGAAGATTTATTCCATAGATTAAATGTTTTTCAAATAAATATTGAACCCCTAAGTAATAGAGTAAGCGACATACCTCTCTTAATTGAATACTTTTCTAAAACCATATCAAAATCTTATAATATTAAAGATCTTAATATTGATAAGGAAGACTCATACCTACTGAATCATTTTTGGCCTGGAAACGTTAGGGAACTAAGGAACTTAATAGAAAGAATCGCTATTTTATCTAATAATGACCAAAACAAAATAAAAACAATTATAAAAGAGACTATTAAACAGGGTGGTATAGAAACATTAAAAAGTAATAATTTGTCTGTTCCATTAAAAGAGGCCAGAGAAAACTTTGAAAAAGAATACTTAACTACCCAGTTAAAAAAATTTGGAGGAAATATATCAAAAACAGCGAAATTTGTGGGAATGGAAAGATCCGCACTTCATAGGAAATTAAAAGGTTTAGGCGTTAAGGACTTAAATTAATGAATATAATAATTTGTGGAGCAGGTAGAGTTGGCTATACGATTGCTAAGCTTTTAAGTGAACAAGACCATTCAATTACTGTTATAGATCAATCCAGCGAAGATATTCAAAAAATTAATGATGATTTAGATGTAAAATCTATAGTAGGCAAAGCTACATACCCATCTGTTCTTGAAAAAGCAAATGCCGAAGATGCAGATATGATTATTGCTGTTACAAGAAATGATGAAATTAATATGTTAATTTGCCAAATTGCGTTTTCCATTTTTAAAATTGGAAAAAAAATTGCAAGAATTAGATCTCAAGATTACTTAAATCCCAAATTTTCTCTAGTTTACAACAAAGAAAATCTACCTATTGATGTGATAATTTCTCCAGAAGTAGAAATTGCAAAATCTATCCAAAGAAAGTTGGAGGCGCCGGGAGCAATTGACAACGTTCCGTTCGCTGATAATAAAATACGTTTACTCGAAATCGACGTAAATGAAAAATGTCCTTTGATAAATATAGAGCTGAATAAAATTACTAAAAAGTTTCCAAAACTGGAAGCAAATATTCTCGGTGTTGTCCGTGAAGAAAAATTTATCATTTTAAAAAAAAATGATGTTTTAAAACTGAATGATAAAGCTTATGTAATAATAAATTCATCTCAAATGCAGTTAACATTAGATGCTTTTGGTCATAATGAAAAAATTTCAAATAAGTTTTTGATCATTGGCGGTGGAAATATAGGTTTCAATCTAGCAAAAAATTTGGAAAACTCTCTAGAGTCTGCAAGAATAAAGATAATTGAAAAAAGCAAAGAAAGAGCTGAATACATAGCTAGTGAACTCAACAACTCACTTGTAATTAATGGTAATGGACTTGAAGAAGACGTTCTAAAAGAAGCAAATATAGATGACTCTGAAACTGTTTTAGCTTTAACAAATGATGATGAAGACAATTTAATGGTAAGTGTTTTGGTCGAAAAATTTTCAAAAGATAAAAGGACAATGGCTCTAATCAATAAACCAAATTATTCAATACTTCAGTCTTCGCTAAAAATAGATGACCTAATTGACCCTCGAATGAATACGGTTTCAAGTATACTTAAACAT
>CACHQX010000025.1 GCA_902582235.1 uncultured Pelagibacteraceae bacterium | reverse complement strand
TTGGGTTTAAAATGTACTTTTTCTGGCCATTCAATTATTGAAATCACATTATCATCTTCAAAAAGACCAATATTTAGACATTCTTTTTTATTTTTTAACCTATACAAATCAAAATGCTGAATTCTAAATTTTTTAATTTTGTACTCGTAAACTAAATTGAATGTTGGGCTTGGAATTTCTGAAATCTTGGTTTTTTCTCTTTTTTGCAGGTTATTTATCAAATATTTAACAAATGTAGTTTTCCCAACTCCAAGTTCACCATATAAAAAAATTGTATTAAATTTTTTTACAAATTTAGAAGTTTTCTCAGAAAATCTTTTTAACTCAATTTCTTTTGAAATTTTTATATTGCTACGATTAGTAGCGGTAAGCATCTGGCTTATATGGCCCTTCTTGTTTTACGCTAATATAATCAGCTTGTTCTTTTGAAAGTTTTGTTAATTTTGCACCCACTTTCTCTAAGTGTAACATAGCTACTTTTTCATCAAGATGTTTTGGTAAAACATAAACCTTTTTTTCATATTTAGAAGAATTATTCCAAAGTTCTATTTGAGCAGTGACTTGATTTGTAAAAGATGCACTCATTACAAAACTTGGGTGACCTGTTGCACATCCAAGATTAACAAGTCTGCCTTCAGCTAAAAGAATAATCCTTTTTTTACTTGGTAATTCTATTTCGTGTACTTGTGGTTTAATTTCATCCCATTTATAATTTTTTAATGCTTCAACCTGAATTTCATTATCAAAGTGTCCAATATTACATAGTATCGCTCTATCCTTCATATCTCTCATGTGATCTGCTGTTATAATATCTTTGTTGCCAGTCGCGGTTACCACTATGTCTGCCTCTTTAATCATTTCATCCATCAAGACTACTTCATAGCCTTCCATTGCTGCCTGTAAAGCGCATATTGGATCAGTTTCAGTGATCATAACTCTTGCTCCAGATTGCCTCAACGATGCTGCACTACCTTTGCCCACATCACCAAATCCTGCAACAATTGCCACTTTACCTGACATCATCACATCTGTAGCTCTTTTAATTCCATCGACTAAACTTTCCCTACACCCATATAAATTATCAAATTTTGATTTTGTTACTGAGTCATTAACATTTATGGCCGGCACTAATAATGTCCCTTCGCTCTCCATCTTTTTTAATGCTAAAACACCTGTCGTTGTCTCTTCTGATAGACCTTTAATATCTTTCATTAAATTTTTGTAATCTTTATGCATTAGAGCTGTTAAATCACCGCCATCATCTAAAATCATGTTTGGCTTCCAATCTTTTTTACCTTCGATTGTTTGCTTTACACACCACCAATACTCTTCCTCTGTTTCACCTTTCCAAGCAAACACAGGTATTCCAGCTTTTGCTATCGCTGCAGCCGCATGATCTTGTGTTGAAAAAATATTGCATGATGACCATCTACACTCTGCACCAAGAGCTACCAATGTCTCAATAAGCACAGCTGTTTGGATTGTCATATGCAGACAACCTAAAATTCTAGCTCCTTTTAAAGGAGACTTTCCTTTGTATTCTTTTCTTAATGCCATAAGTCCAGGCATTTCAGTCTCAGCAAGAGAGATTTCTTTTCTACCGAACTCAGCTAGTTTAATATCTTTTACTTTATAATCACTCATTTTTGCAAATCTTTTACATTAAAGGATAATTTATTCAATATATCAATTTAATTTTGGAAAAATAATTTCTACTTTTGCTCCCTTTTTATCAACATTATTAGATGCGATTACTTGACCTCCATGAAGATCAACTAGATTTTTAACAATATTCAATCCTAATCCAGAGTGTTCGCCAAATTTATCTGGTCTGTTGCTATAAAATCTTTTAAAAATCTTATCAGTATTTTTTTCCTTAAACCCAATTCCTTCATCAATTACACTAAGAGAAATTTTTCCATCTTTTTTCTGTGAGAGTTTGACTACAATATTCTGGTTATCTTTGCTAAATGAAATGGAATTTTCAAGAAGGTTTGCTAAGACTTGTTCAATCCTATTTTCAATACCTTTAATATTAAATTTTTCGCCAGAATTTTTAAACTGTAAATCTATATTAATACCTCGCTTTGTATTGTATATGGCGTTAAAGTCATCTACAACTGAGTCAGCAATTTTTTTTAGGTCTAAAATTTTCATACTTTCCCTTGTGATCGCAACTTCATCTTTAAGCATCTGGGAATAATCAGTTATTAATCTTTCAATTCTCTCTACATCGTGAGTTAAAATTTTCGTTAATTTTTCCTTTTCGGGGTTGCTGTTAGTAACTTCTAATAATTCAGATGCACTTTTAAGCGAAGCTAAAGGATTTCTAATTTCATGAACTAAATCTGTGGAGAAGTTTTCAGCTGTGTTTACTCGTTTTTGTAATTCGTACGGCAATATTAATCGCAGTTGTAATCTTTATTTTTTCGTTAGTGTTGAATAGATATTTTCTAAAACCAATTAAAAATCTTGTTAATTACACTGAAAATATAAAAGAAAAGAGTAAAAAAAAAAATAGATATTAAAAGTTTAATAAAACGG
>CACHQX010000024.1 GCA_902582235.1 uncultured Pelagibacteraceae bacterium | reverse complement strand
TATTAGCCAACTTTTGAGGGTTTTTTTGTTAAAACTTGTAAAATTCGTTATCGATTATAAATTCTAGGTATGAAAAATAACTTTTTATTCGATGTTGTTGTAATTGGTGGGGGTCATGCTGGGTGTGAAGCTGCTGCTGCTTCTGCACGTATCGGTGTTAAGACTGCATTGTTTACAAACGACAAAAACACTATTGGTGAGATGTCTTGTAACCCTGCAATCGGTGGGTTAGGTAAAGGGCATTTAGTAAGAGAAATAGATGCTTTAGATGGTGTTATGGGAGACGTAGCTGACAAATCTGGAATCCAATTTAGACTTCTTAATAGAAGCAGAGGACCAGCTGTACAAGGACTCCGAACTCAAAGTGATAGGTCTATCTACAAAAAAGAAATGCAGTTAAAACTGCTAAACTATTGTAATTTAAGCATAATTTCAAGTTCGATAAATCAATTTATAATTGAGAATAATGAGATAAAAGGCCTCAAAACATCAGATGGTAAAGAAATCAAATGTTCTAAGGTAATTCTGACAACGGGCACTTTTTTAAATGGTTTGATACATATAGGTGATAAAAGAACACCAGCTGGTAGGTATGATGAAAAACCGACGTTAGGTTTATCGGATCAATTAAGAAAATATGATTTTAAATTAGGTAGACTAAAGACCGGAACTCCTCCAAGGTTAGATGGCACAACAATCAATTATGATAATCTTGAACGACAAGATGCAGATAAAGATATTTCTTTTTTTTCTTTCTTAACTAAGAAGGTTTATAACGATCAAATTTCATGTAGTATGACTTACACAAATAAAAAAGTTCACAAGATTATTTCTGAAAATTTAAAAAAGAGTGCAATGTATTCTGGAAGTATTCAGGGTGTTGGTCCTAGATACTGTCCATCTATTGAAGATAAAATTTATAAATTCAAAGATAAGACCAGACATCAGATCTTTTTAGAACCTGAAGGCCTTAACGATAATACAGTGTATCCAAATGGTATTTCTACATCTCTTCCAGAAGAGATACAGTACAAAATATGTCATAATATCAATGGTTTAGAGGAAGTTAAAATTATAAGGCCAGGATATGCAATAGAATACGATTATGTTGACCCTAGAGAGCTTTTCTCAACCTTAGAGACAAAGAAGATTAAAAATTTCTATTTAGCAGGACAAATAAATGGAACAACAGGTTATGAAGAAGCTGCAGCACAAGGATTGATTGCCGGGGCCAATGCAGCGTTGTCGATTCAAAATAAAGAACCATTAATTTTAGATAGATCTCAAGCTTATATCGGTGTCATGATAGATGACTTAGTAACCAAAGGAGTTGCCGAGCCTTATAGGATGTTCACTTCAAGAGCCGAATACAGATTAACCCTTAGATCTGACAATGCTGATTTAAGATTAACTGAAATAGGAATAAGTATTGGCTTAGTTTCAAAAGAAAGAGCTGAAGTTTTTAATTCAAAAAGTAAAAATTTAAAGAATATTACTAGCAAAATGGATGAATTAAAAATCTCACCCTCAAAGGTATCCAAATTCGGTATAAAAATAGCAAAAGACGGTATTTTAAGGACTGCTAGCAACATACTAGCTCAAAAAGGTGTGACTATGGACAAAATTAGGGAAATTTGGCCTGAGTTGACCTTTATTTCTAAGGATATAGATGAACAATTGGAGACGAATGCCCATTACAAGGGTTATCTAAAGAAGCAAAATGCTGATATATTAGCTTTTAAAAGAGATGAAAATCTTAAAATCCCAGATAATATTAATTATGATAGTTTTTCTGGGTTTTCAAACGAGGTTAAGTCAAAATTCAAGCAAATTAAGCCAAAAACAATGGGTCAAGCACTCAGAATTGACGGTATAACCCCAGCGGCAGTATTTATTCTGTTGTCACATCTTAAAAGAAAGTCTATTAAGAAGATAGCTTGATAGATTCGCATAAAATTAATTACTCAAAACTAGACACTTTGAATGTTTCACGTGAAACATTTCTTGAATTAGATGAATTTAAAGAAATGATTTTGGATGAAAACAAAAAAATAAATTTAATTAGTGAACATACTGAGGAATTAGCCAGAGATAGACATATAATTGACTGTGCACAAATCATTGATTTAATTGATGAAAATTACCTTTCTTGCACTGATTTAGGATCCGGCTCAGGTTTACCTGGTTTAGTTCTAGCTATAATTAAAAAAAAACAAAAATCGAAGATGAAATTTTTTCTTTACGAAAAAAGTTTTAAAAAAAGCAATTTTTTAAAAAAAGTTATTAATAAATTCGAACTTAACGCTGAAGTAATAAATCAAAATATATTTGATCAAAAAAAATTAAATTCTGATTTGATTGTGGCAAGAGCATTTAAACCTTTGCCGGTTATTTTAAATTTAGTAACGGAAAACTTTAATGATTTCAAAGACATCATTTTGTTTTTAGGAAAAACTGGAAAGAGTTCAATTGAACAATGTATACAAAATTGGAATTTAGAATTTATAGAGAAAAAAAGCGTAACAGAAAAAGACTCAATCATAATAAAAATAAATAAAG
>CACHQX010000023.1 GCA_902582235.1 uncultured Pelagibacteraceae bacterium | reverse complement strand
TTTTAAATAGAAACTTTTAATACATAAGGAATTTATGAACTATAACGTTGAAACAATTTTAATCTATACAATTCTAGCTGGTATCTTATCAATAGTTTACGGATATTTTACAGGAAAAAATATTTTAGCTGCAAGCACAGGAAACTCCAAGATGCAAGATATAGCATCTGCAATTCAAATTGGAGCAAAAGCTTACTTAAACAGACAGTATAAGACTATTGCGATTGTTGGTTTGGTAGTTCTTGTTATTATAAGTTTCTCTTTTAGTTTTCTAGTGGGTTTAGGTTACTTAATTGGTGCTACATTATCTGGTATTGCAGGTTATGTAGGGATGTTAGTCTCAGTACAGGCAAATGTTAGAACGGCTGAAGCATCTAGAAAAGGTTTATCAAATGGTTTATCTATTGCATTTAAGTCTGGTGCAGTTACTGGAATGTTGGTAGCTGGACTAGCTTTATTGTCTATAGCGGTTTACTATTATTTACTTTTAAAATTTAACGTTGATAAAAGAGAGTTAATTAATGCACTTATTGCGTTAGGATTTGGAGCTTCACTTATTTCTATATTTGCACGATTAGGCGGTGGAATTTTTACAAAAGGAGCTGATGTTGGTGCAGATTTAGTTGGAAAAGTCGAAGCAGGTATTCCAGAAGATGATCCAAGAAACCCAGCAGTAATCGCAGACAACGTTGGAGATAACGTTGGTGACTGCGCAGGAATGGCAGCTGATTTATTTGAAACTTATGCAGTTACTATTGTTGCTACAATGGTTCTGTCTTCAATTTTTTTCCAAAATGATTTAATGATGATGGTTTATCCCCTTACAATTGGAGGCGCTTGTATAGTAACTTCAATTCTGGGTACTTTTTTTGTAAGATTAGGTTCATCAAAAAATATAATGCTTGCCCTTTATAAAGGGTTTGTTGTTACTGCAATTACATCTTTGCTAGTTTTATATCCACTTACTGATTATGTTTTAGGTTTAGAAAAAGTATATTCAGTAGGCAACAATAAATTTTCTGGTTTAAGTCTTTATTACTGCAGTGTAATCGGATTAGTAATTACAGGTCTACTTATATGGGTAACAGAGTATTATACCGGCACAAATTATAGACCAGTAAAAAGTGTTGCATCTTCATCTACCACTGGTCATGGCACAAATGTAATTCAAGGACTTGCTGTTTCAATGGAAGCTACAGCGATACCAGCATTAATTATTGTTGGTGGAATTTTATTAACAAATTATATTGCTGGATTATATGGAATAGCTATAGCAGTAACCGCAATGTTAGCTCTTGCTGGAATGGTAGTAGCATTAGATGCTTATGGACCAGTAACAGATAACGCAGGTGGAATAGCTGAAATGTCAAATTTACCTAAAAATGTGAGAAAGACTACAGATGCATTGGATGCAGTTGGTAACACTACAAAAGCTGTAACCAAAGGTTATGCTATTGGTTCTGCTGGATTAGGAGCTTTAGTTTTATTTGCAGCATACACAGAAGATATTAAATTTTTCTCAGATCTCCCAGGATCTAAATTAGAAAATGTTGTTGTCAGCTTTGATCTGTCCAACCCGTTTGTAGTTGTTGGTCTTTTGGTTGGTGGTATGTTGCCTTACCTTTTTGGATCTATGGGTATGCAAGCTGTAGGAAGAGCAGGTGGTGCAGTTGTAATTGAGGTTAGAAGACAATTTAAAAAGATACCAGGTATAATGAAAAGAAAAGCGAAGCCTGACTATGGAAAACTCGTTGATTTATTAACTAAAGCAGCAATAAAAGAAATGATTATACCTTCTCTCTTACCTGTTTTATCTCCAATAGTTTTGTATCTAATAATTTATCAGATTGGTGGTCAGGTTGCTGCATTATCATCTGTAGGTGCGATGTTACTTGGTGTTATAATTACAGGTCTCTTTGTTGCAATCTCTATGACAGCAGGTGGTGGAGCATGGGACAACGCAAAAAAATATATTGAAGATGGCAATCATGGTGGAAAAGGTTCAGAAGCACATAAAGCTGCAGTTACAGGAGATACAGTTGGTGATCCTTATAAAGATACAGCAGGACCAGCAGTAAATCCAATGATAAAAATTACCAATATAGTTGCCTTGTTACTTTTAGCAGTAATTGCCGGATAATTGATTTATTGACCTTCTTCTCTTCTTTTTTTTCTTACACCGAGAGGGTCATTAATTTTTTGTCTCATACTTGATAGAAAATCATAAACAAAACTTCTTTTTTTATATGTGATTGAAGTAGTGTCTTTGTCTAACTCAATTTTGTTCATATCATCAATGTTATAAAAGTCAATTTTTGACAATAATCCTATTTGATCTATTTCAAGAACAAGAACATTGTTTACAATTAATTCTCTTTTCCCCATAAAATGTGTGTTAGTAATTTTTCTTTCTATATATATCCACACATCATTATCAAAGGTACTTTTAACTGAAGGTTCTCCGAAAATTTTGACTAAATCATTTTTATTGGTTGAATTAACTTGTATTTTTTTTACTTTTTTCTCAAGAAAATAAACACCATGATGGTCGTCAACAAGATTTAAAGAACAGTTTGAAATAAATAAGAATACAGATATAAGAAATATACTTTTCATGATAAATGAATATATAAACTTATATAATAATTTAGTAAATCTCTCTAGAAATAAAAATCTTTTCTCTATTTTTACAGATAAGGACACTTTTTCAGATAGGATACTTATCTTGTTGTTCCACTTTGCTTTTTTTTTACGTAGATAT
>CACHQX010000022.1 GCA_902582235.1 uncultured Pelagibacteraceae bacterium | reverse complement strand
TATGAAAATTCTCTGTATATTCGATTTGAAGTAAAAGACAAACAGGGTGTATTATCTCAAATCACAAAAAACTTAGCTAATAATAAAATTTCTATTCAAAGATTAATACAAATTCCGAATAATAAAAACAAAACAGCTTCAATTGTTATTATTACACATGCAACTAAACAAATAAATTCAGATAAATGTCTTAGATCATTACAAAAAAACAAAAATGTGCTTAAAAAGCCTGTTTTATTAAGGCTTTTTTAGTAATGGAAATATACGTAAAGATATTTGAAGTTATTTTTCCAGTTTTTTTTGTCATAGGTATTGGTTACTATTTAGGTAAAAAAAATCCAAAATTTGACACTAATTTTATAACAAATTTTGCTGGAAATATTGGTACACCAGCGATGATCTTTTATACTGTTACTACTACAGGCATAACCCTTAGTATTTTTGTTCATTACTTTGCATATGCTATTTTAATGATTGGTGGTTTTGCAATAGTTGGACTTATAGTACTTTTTCTCCTTAAAAAAGATCTTAGTATGGAACTTCCACCATTAATTCTTCCAAATACTGGGAATATGGGCGTACCAATTTGTTTATTTGCCTATGGAACTCAAGGTTTAGGAGTAGCTTCTGCTGTTGCTTCCGTAATTATTCTATTTCATTTCACATTAGGCGTTTTTTTAGCAAAAAAAAAATTTTCATTTGATATTCTTATTAAAAGTCCACCTGTATACGCAATTATAGTCTCTGTTTTTTTTCTATTTTTTGATATCAATACACCTTTATTTCTTGAAAACACAACTTTTCTTCTCACTTATGCAACTATTTTTTTGGTATTGATGTCTTTAGGTATTGCATTAACAAGGTTTAAATTTTCTTTTCGAGACTCAATTATATTCTCATTTTTAAGAGTTATAATAGGTCCTATTATAGGCTTTGCTGTTATTTATTATTTTGATCTTTCGGGATTTCCTGCAGGAGTACTTTTAATACAAAGTGCGATGCCAAGTGCTATATTGAACTATTTAGTTGGAAGCATGTATTCTCCCAAAAAAATTGTTGATAGTATTGCAAGTACAATTGTTACATCAACTTTAATGTCATTTATCACTATTCCTATTGTGGTATTCTTTGCTTTAAGATATTTCAATTAGATATAATATATCAATGAAAGCTATAACTTTTAATCTATTAGCGTGGGTAATGCTCCCGATAATGGATGGTTTTGCTAAATATCTCAGTTCTGATCTTCCAGTTTTACAAATTACGTGGGCACGATACTTTTTTACTGTAGCATTTACATTACCAATAATGTTTTTCTTTTTTAGAAAAAATCTTGTTTGGACTGATAAACCTAAACTACAACTTATTAGAGGTTTAATTTTATTAACCGCAAACGTTTGTTTTTTTTATTCGATTTCAATAATTTCATTGGCAAAGGCTCTTACATTAGCATTCATTGCTCCTTTAATTGTTACAGCATTTTCTCCAATTTTTTTAGGTGAGAAAGTTGGTTTTAGAAGATGGTCTGCAGTTATAATTGGTTTTATTGGATCTATGGTAGTAATCAGACCAGGATTTGTAGAAATAAACTTAGCAAGTTTAGCGGCTTTAGGAACTGGGGTTATGTATGGTTTTTATTTAATAATTACACGAAAACTAAGTTCATCTGATAATCCATTATTAACTTTATTATTAACTGGTGTAGTAGGGGCCATAATAATCTCATTTGTTATGCCTTTCGTATGGATTAAACCTACCTTAAATCAATGGTCTATGATGGCGGCTATTGGAATATTTGCATGTGTAGGTCATTTATTTATTATATTGTCTCTTAAATATGCAGATGCTTCGAAATTAGCTCCATTTAGTTACTTTGAGATAGTTACAAATATTATAATAGGATATTACTTCTTTAGCGATTTCCCCGATAAATGGACTTTCCTTGGTTTATTTATTATTATTCTTAGTGGCATCTATATATCAAGGCGAGAAAACATCGTTAAAAGACTAAAATAAATAGGTAATATAAGTTTACTAATTAATTAAGTAATACTTTAATATATTTATGTAAACTATTGTTATTATTGAATATTATTAGTATTTTTAAAGGAATATTTTTGGTAAAAAAAAACTAAAAAAAACCGTAAATTAATGATAAAAATGAAAAAACCTTTAAAATAGCCATTAATATTAGATCAAAGACTGTGAAAAATAAAAAAAAGGGGGTGTCTAAAACTATTGTTATTCAATAATTTTAGACCAATGCAGATATTGAATATACTATTTAAACGGCCATAGAGGGGTCAATTTTAAGAATTACCCTCAGAATGGTGCAACTGATCGTTGAATCTATAAATAATATCAATTTATAGCCTGAATATTAAAAAAACGTTGATTTAATTGGGTTTTTGAGTGAAAAAAAGCCCTAAATATCAACCTTTTCTGACCTCAATAATTTCAATTTTTGATCAACTCCACCTCTTCCGGAGTAACCTCCGAGGCCTCCATCAGACCTAATTACCCTATGACATGGTATATTTGGGGCATAAGGGTTCGCAGCACAAGCATTAGCAACCGCACGAGCTGATTTTGGCTTATTTATTGCTATAGCTACTTGTTTATATGTTTTTACAGATCCTTTAGGTATCTTTTTAAGATAATTCCATACTTGTAATTGAAATTTAGTGCCTTTCATGAAGAAAAACCCCTGTTTCCTTGCACTTTTTACGGTGCAAAGAACAGTAGTTTTGGCACGTCGTTGTATGCGCTACCGCCATGCCTTCCGCCCTACGATTTTAGCGCTACTCCGTAAGACTTTCTGCCCCCTGGGCTTGGTCCTCTCGGCCTTTCCCCAGTCGGCCAGTTAAGGGTTGCCCCTTAATTCATCTCACAATAACAAACTGCTAAGGTTGAATGTATCACTTTTTAAGCGATTAAACAGGATAGGTGTGAATAACGTTAATAACTTTAAAAGTACAATAATGAAATAAT
>CACHQX010000021.1 GCA_902582235.1 uncultured Pelagibacteraceae bacterium | reverse complement strand
AAAATTCAAGAACTTAAAAAAAACAGCCCCGCACAACTAATTGAACAAGCTGAAAAGCTAGGTATAGAAAATGCTAGCACACTCAGGAAACAAGAAATCTTATTTGCAATACTAAAAAAACTTGCTGAGAAAGGTGAAGAGATTACCGGAATGGGTGTACTTCAACTTCTTCAAGATGGATTTGGTTTTTTAAGAGCGCTTGAGTCAAACTATTTACCCGGAGCCGATGATATTTACGTCAGTCCAAGTCAAATTAGAAAATTTGGTTTAAGAACAGGCGACACCGTCGAAGGACCTGTTAGAGCGCCAAAAGAGGGAGAAAGATATTTTGCTTTGCTTCAAGTTAGCAAGATAAATCTTGAAGATCCTGAAAAATCAAGACACAAAATTGCTTTTGACAATTTAACACCTCTATATCCCAATAAACAAATAGTTATGGAAGTTGAGTCAAATACAGTTGAAAAAAAACCAAATTTAACACCAAGGTTAATTGATCTTGTGAGTCCTATTGGAAAGGGTCAGAGATCTTTGATTATATCCCCACCTAAAGCAGGAAAAACTATGATTTTACAAAGTATAGCTAATTCGATTACTGCAAATCATCCAGAATGTTATCTGATGGTTTTACTTATAGATGAAAGACCTGAGGAGGTAACTGATATGCAGCGTACTGTAAAAGGTGAGGTAATAAGCTCAACTTTCGATGAACCTGCACAAAGACATGTCGCAGTAGCAGAAATGGTAATAGAAAAAGCTAAGAGAATGACGGAACATAAAAAAGATGTTGTAATTCTTTTAGACTCAATAACAAGACTCGGAAGAGCATATAATGCTGTTGTTCCATCATCAGGAAAAGTTTTAACGGGTGGTGTAGACGCTAATGCACTTCAAAGACCAAAAAGATTTTTTGGAGCAGCCAGAAACATTGAAGAGGGTGGATCATTAACAATTATAGCTACAGCGTTAATAGATACTGGAAGCAGAATGGATGAGGTTATATTTGAAGAATTTAAAGGAACAGGTAATAGCGAAACTATACTTGATAGAAAAATATCTGAAAAAAGAATATTCCCAGCTATTGATATTACAAAATCAGGAACAAGAAGAGAAGAACTTCTTTTTGATAAAAATGATCTTCAAAAATTAATAGTATAGTTGGTATTTCATTAATAATTCTAAAATATTTTGAGCTTGATGTATTTCTGTCGTCTTTAAAAGCTCTTAAACACGATCCAAGATAAAAATGATAAGCCGTTAGAATGA
The DNA here is from genome assembly GCA_902582235.1 of uncultured Pelagibacteraceae bacterium. Taxonomy (GTDB): domain Bacteria; phylum Pseudomonadota; class Alphaproteobacteria; order Pelagibacterales; family Pelagibacteraceae; genus Pelagibacter. The sequence continues at coordinate 1,820 of CACHQX010000021.1, read as the reverse complement.
CTACCAAAAAAAATTTTACTTGCATCCAAAGCGCACTTAGTAATTCAAAGCCAACAGAATGTATTAGGGCCAAACCAAATATCCAAGAAAGCAACATTGCTGGATACATAATGTAGAAATACAATTTTCTCTCCATTACTTTAAAAACTTTACAAACCTCAATATTTGATGAGTTTTCTGTGTGATAAACAAATATTCTTGGCAAGTAGAGTAATCCGGCCATCCAAGAAATTACAGCAATTAAATGTAAGGATTTAAATATTAGATAAAAATTCATTTTTTTATGCTCTTGTTAATTAAGTGCACCAATAATTTTATATGATCCTCGTTATCATTTAAGCAAGGAATTGTATCAAATCTTTCCCCTCCAGACTCTAAAAAGCTTTCTTTTCCCTGAATAGAAATTTCCTCAAGGGTTTCAACACAATCAGATGAGAAACCAGGAGAAATTACTAAGATATTTTTTTTTCCCTCTTTGGGTAAACTTTCCAAAGTTTTATCTGTATAGGGCTGAAGCCATTCTTGTGGACCAAATCTTGATTGAAAAGTTGTCAAAACGGGTATGTCTTTATTAAATTTTTCTTTAATTAATCTAGTAGTTTTGTGACAATAGCAATGGTATGGATCACCTTTATCAAAATATTTTTTTGGTATACCGTGATAAGATGCTAATATTAAATCAGGTTTCCAATTAATGCTGCTTAGTTTGTTATTTATAGAATTCACAATTGCTTGAATATAAAGTGGTTCAGATTCATAGTGAGGAATGATTTGAAGACTGGGCTGCCATCTCATTTTCATTAGCGTCCTGTACACTTCATCACAAACTGTAGCTGTTGTTGCTGCTGCATACTGTGGATACAGAGGAAGTATTATAATATTTTCACATCCACTATCTTGTAAATCTAGCATTTTACTCTTTATGCTTGGATTTCCATATCTCATTGCATAATCGACAATCAAGTTTTGATTAGATATAATAGATTTCACTTTTTCAGCTTGCTTAATAGTATAATAACGTAGAGGTGATATATTTTCTTCTTTCATCCATATTTCTTTATATGCTTTTGCTGTTTTAGAGGGTCTAAAAGTAAGAATAAATAAGTTTAAAATAATTTTCCATAAAAAAGGATTTACTTCTATAACACGTCTGTCTGATAAAAATTCATTCAAATATTTTCTTATATCCCACCATCCTGTAGAATCTGGCGTTCCAAGGTTGACTAATAAAACACCAGTCTTTCCAAAGTTTACTTGGGGATGATTACTTTCCATTAAAACTCCTAACTTCGTCTACTAAATATCTAACCATATCTGGGTTTGTTTCTGGTAAAACTCCGTGTCCTAAATTGAATATATATCTTTTTTTATCGAAAGTTTTTAAATATTTTGTCACTTCATTTCTTACAATTTCTTTGTTTTGAAGTAAAATCTTTGGATTAAGGCCCCCTTGAACAGGAATATTAATAGTATCTGTAATGATTGAAGGATCAACATTATAATCAATGCTAATTATGTCTGGGTTCACATTATCTACAAATTTTTTGTAATTATTGATGTTTCTTGGAAAACAAATTGAGATTGTTTTTTTTTGTCTTATAAAATCCACTAAACTTTTGTTGGGCTTATAGACGAAATATTCTAGGTCTTTTTCTGGAAGAAGTCCGGCCCAGCTATCAAAGATCTGAATTATAGATACGCCACTTTTAATTTGGGCTTCAATGTGTATTTTTAAGAATTCATCTAACTTTATTAAAATATTATTAATAAGTTTATCTTTTGGGAAAACACTAAAATTTCCTTCTTTCGGGGACTTTCTG
>CACHQX010000020.1 GCA_902582235.1 uncultured Pelagibacteraceae bacterium | reverse complement strand
AACTGGCACTTTTAGTTTTTATACTCTAATCAGCAGAATATCTGGTTATTTTAGGGACATTCTCATTGCAATGTTTCTAGGTTCAGGAGTTATTGCTGATGCTTTTTTTGTTGCATTTAGAATCCCAAACACGTTTAGGAGAATTTTTGGTGAAGGCTCCTTCAATGCAGCTTTTGTACCAAGTTACGCCAAAGAATTAACTAAATCAAAAAAAAATTCTGAAAATTTTGCAAATAAAGTTTTTAGTTTATTAACTTTTTCACTGCTCGGACTTGTAATTCTTATTGAATTATTTATGCCTTTATTTGTATCACTTATAGCGCCCGGTTTTAAATCAGATCCTGAAAAGTTCATTTTAGCAACTGATTTAACAAGGATTACATTTCCTTTTATATTGTTTATAAGTTTAGCGTCTTTTTTTTCAGCAATTTTGAATTCGCATAATAAATTTGCAACTGCCTCAGCTGCACCAATAATATTAAATGTAGTATTAATAATTACATTGTTATCCGCCAAATACCTTAATGATTATCTTGTGATTTATATGTCCTATGGTGTTTCTATAGCTGGATTAATTCAAATGATTTGCCTTCTTTTTGCATTGAAAAAAATTTATAATCCCCGGTTTAAAGTAAACTTAAGCATTGATAATAAAACTAAAAGTTTTTTTAAAAAACTTTTACCAAGTATTTTTTCTTCAGGTGTAACACAGATAAATATTTTAATTGGTACTATTATAGCATCTTTCCAAGCTGGTGCCGTATCATATCTGTATTATGCAGATCGAATATATCAAATTAATCTTGCTATAGCAGGTATAGCAATAGGAACTGTCATACTTCCAAAACTATCTTCTTATATTGCTCAAAAAAAATTAAAGGATATTGATTTAATTCAAAATAAGTCATTAGAACTTTCACTTTTTTTAAGTATGCCCGCGATGGCAGGTCTTATAATTGCTTCAGAGGAAATTGTTTCATCTTTGTTTGGATATGGATCGTTCAACCAAGAAGGTGTTGAAAATTCTGCAAATGCATTATTTTATTTTGCTTTAGGTTTACCCGCATTTTCAATCATTAAAATTTTGTCGAGTTTTGTTTTTGCACGAGACAATACAAAGATACCGTTTTATTTCTCGTTAATATCAGTTGTCATTAACGCTTCAATAAGCGTTTACTATTTTAGGGATTTTGGTTTTATAGTAATTCCAATTGCAACTACCATTTCATCTTGGATTAATGCTTTTTTATTATATTACTATTTATATTTTAAGAAATTCTTTAAAATAAGTTTAAAATTAATATCTCAGTTTTTTAAAATATGTTTTTCGGTTTTACTAATGGCTTTATTCTTTTTCAGTTCGATAAATTTTTTCAGTGTACAATTAGAATATGATAGTGATTTTAAAGTTATTTATCTTCTTTTATTAGTAATTTTGTCAGCTGTTATTTATTTTGTAATATCTTTACTTACTAAAGCTTTCAAATTAAGTGATATTAAAATAAGGTATTAGAATGCCACAAAAAAATATATTTTCAGGAGTTCAACCTACGGGCAATCTTCATTTAGGAAATTATATTGGCGCAATAAAAAATTTCGTAAAATTACAATCTGAAAATGACTCTAAATGTATCTATTGTGTAGTTGATTTACATGCAATAACTACAAAACAAGATCCTAAAGAATTAAAAGACAATATCCTTGAGACAACTGCCGTTTTTTTAGCAAGCGGAATAGATCCAAGTAAAAGCATTATTTTTAATCAATCTATGGTACCAGCTCATTCAGAAGGAACATGGATACTTAGCTGTATAGCAAGAATGGGCTGGTTAAATAGGATGACCCAGTTTAAAGAAAAAGCTGGAAAAGATAAGGAGAAAGCTAGTGTAGGATTGTATATTTACCCTATTTTAATGGCAGCCGATATTCTTTTGTATGATGCAACACATGTTCCTGTTGGGGAAGATCAAAAACAACATTTAGAACTCACAAGGGATATCGCCCAAAAATTTAATACAGATTTTAAAGCTCAAGATTTTTTTAAAATTCCCGAACCTCTTATACAAGAAAAATTCTCTCGTATTATGAGTCTTAAAGATGCAAAAAATAAAATGAGCAAATCAGATCCTTCTGATGCTAGTCGTATAAATCTTACTGACACAGATGAGCAAATTCATAATAAAATTAAAAAAGCAAAAACTGATACAAAATCTTTTCCAATAAGTGAAAAAGATTTAACCAAAAGACCAGAAATTCAAAATCTGATTGGTATATATTCAAGTTTAAAATCTCAAAAAATTACAAACACTCTCAAAGAGTTTCAGGGAAAAAATTTTTCAAATTTTAAAGAAAAACTATCAGAGGTTGTGATAGAAAATATCTCTCCTATTTCAAAAGAAATAAACAAATTAAAATCAGATAGAGGACATATTCTTCAGGTTCTAAAAGATGGAAGTGAAAAAGCTGAAATAATTGCATCAGAAAAAGTTAAAAAAATTAAAGAAATTATTGGCTTTTAAAAGTATTATACTTTAAAAAAAGGTATCAATCACTATATTAAATCAATGTTTATACAGACACAAAAAACACCAAATCCAAATTCTTTAAAATTTCTTACTGAGAAAAAGGTTTCATTAGTTGGCCCTATTGAATTTAAAGATAAAAGCGAGACATCAGTTAGTCTTATTAAAAATATTTTATCAATAAACGGAGTTACAGGAATTTTTTTATCAGATGATTATTTATCAGTAAACAAGGACACAAATATTGAATGGGAGGATCTTAAACACATAATAATTTCATATATAAATGATTTTTATGACCAAGGTAATGAATGTATCATTTCTGAAAAAAGAACAGAAAATCTAGAGGAACAATCCAGTGTAAAAAATACAATTATTAAAATACTTGAAACAAAGGTTAGACCTGCAGTTGCTAGAGATGGAGGTGATATTAAATTTAAAGATTTTAAAGACGGCAAAGTTATTGTGGAGCTACAAGGAAGCTGTTCTGGATGCCCAAGCTCTACACTGACACTTAAAAAAGGTGTTCAAAATCTACTCTGCCATTACGTTCCTGAAGTGAAGGAAGTGGAAGCCATATGAAAAAAGATTTATTTTCAGGTCTATCAAAAAAGAATTTTGACTTAAAAAAATTTAAGGAATTAAAAAGAATTTTATCAAAACAAGGAATTGTAATAAAAAGAAAACCCTTTTCGAATATAAATTTCAGATTCGACGAGTTTAAATCTTTATATCTCACTGGATTAGCTTCTTTTTTAATAGTAACGTTTTCTTTTATAATTCCTTTGTCAGTCGACATTGACAATCAAATAGCGAGCAATAGTAATTCTAAAGTTAATAATTCAAAAACTGATTTTCAAAAAGTTCTAAGTGGAGAAAGTATTGATGATAAAGAAAAAGTTGATGAAGGTCTTGATTTATCAAACATACTTGAGGATGTTTTCAAGTTTGATGAATTGCCGGAGGACACAGTTCGATTAAGTGCCTCAACAATTGAGCAGTTATTTAAAGAT
>CACHQX010000019.1 GCA_902582235.1 uncultured Pelagibacteraceae bacterium | reverse complement strand
GAAAATAAAATCCATCTAATACATTTTTAATGTCGGAGGAAAGCATATAGCTATCAAATGAGATTTGATAAAGAATATAATTTAAATTAAAAAGGAAATAAGAAATGAGTATCGTTAGGTGAATAAGTAAAAATTTTTTGTAATCTATTTTAAACATAAGATGTCGAAAAAATAAATATGTAATTTGCGAAAAAAAAATTATTAATGAAAATGGATTTACCGAATAATTCATTACAGAAAACAGAACAAAATAAATAATATCAGATAATCTTTTTTTATTATTATTTAAAACCTTTAAAAAAAAATAAATGTTTAAAGAACTTGTTAATAATAAAAGAGAGTATGGTCTTACTTCTTGAGAGTATTTTATGATATAAATGCTTATGCACGCAAGAAAAGTGGTTAAAAGGTAATAACTATTTTTTTTTTCTTGATACGAGATTAACCCAATGAAAATTAGAGATATAGATCCAAAAAATAATGTCAAATATCTTGCTAAATCTGGATTATAACCTACTGTTTTAAAAAAATATTTTAATACTAAATTAAATAAAATTGGATTATGGAAGTCTGATTTATTGTGTCTAGTTAAAGTTTCAGAATATGATAAATTTGGGTCAGCAACCCAAAATGAATTGAGTTCATCTAACCATAAATCTTCAAAGTTAATTTGATAAAAAATTGTAAGAGTACCAATTATAATTATTAATAAATAAAGAATTCTGTTAAGAATATGGTCATCATAGTTCATATTTATTTATAAATATCAAATTAAATAAAAAGATTAAATATAAATAAAAAATAGAATTTTTTTTAATTATGTTATAAAAGATTGTCCAATGCCCTTGTAGCTCAGCTGGTAGAGCAATTGATTTGTAATCAATAGGTCCGCGGTTCGAGTCCGTGCGGGGGCACCACTAAAATCTTGTTTATTTCCAGTAAAATGAAAATTTTCAAAAATATTTTTTAAAAACAAAATCATTATATAAGACTATAGAAAGGAAGAGAGTAGAAATAAGGTAAGTGAATATTAAGTGAATTTAATTTTATTATAAAGATCTTCAACTACTTCTACTTCTTTTTCAGATAACTTATATAATTTATAAATATTTTTATTCAGTTTATCAAACTCCACATCAGTAAATTTTTCGATTAATTTTTTGGACAATTTTATTACATCATCAGATAATCTTTTATCAAATATTCTTATTGGCAACTCTTCAAGAGGTTTACCATATAATTCAAGGGTATTGCCTTTAACTTTACCTCTGTAGCTTAACCAAAAAAAGAATAATTTTGAATTAAGAATCCCAAGTAGATAATTTATATCTAATTCAATTTTATAATTATCTTTTACAGCAATCATCATTATGTCTGACTGTTCAAAATTATTCCCGTTTTCTATTGCAAAATTATTTAATTTCGATCTTCTAGGACAAACTATTTTAGTATTGCTTAATATATTTATATTTCTTGGCCTATGGAGTGAAAACCACGGATAACTTTCTTTATATACTATCAATCTGTTTTTTAAAATTATCTTAAACCTTTCCAAGTGTTTCTGTATATTTGGATACTTAGAAATTTTTGTATTTTTAGTAACATAAATTACTTTATTGTCTGTTGATAAATTAATACAAAATCTAGATATATCTGAATTTTTATAAAAATTTTTAATTAATTCTTTTTCTGAATTATTTAATTTTAATTGTTCAACCTCTAAATTTGATAATGCAAATATACCTTCACCCTTTATGGCCTTTAGTTTAAATTTTTCTATATGCTTATCAGTGACTTTATCGGCGCCAGATACTATTCCTTGCTTTATATGTGCATATAAATTTAAAGGAAAACACTCATTGGAAATTTTGTCTAAAATACTAGATGTTAAAGTTTTTGAACTAGATTGACCTGATAACCTTATGTATGTTTCATTACCTTCAAATATATTATGATTTTTAATATCAATATATTCACAATTTGAATTAGTTTCATTAAATATTTCTTGTAACAAAAAATCATTAGCTGTCCCTTCGTAATTGCAGTTTGTAATTCTTACATTTGATTTATCTTCAGAACTATTTTTTTTTAAAATTGTTATCAAATTATGCTGACCTCTAGCGGATGGAAAAACCTTGAGTTCTTTAAAATTGATAAACTTTTTTATCTCAGTTCTATTTTTAATATCTTCTCTTAATTTTTTTGCTCCTAAGGCAGTAATAAAATAATTTGTTGTGATGAAGCTTAATATCCCTCCTTCTTTAATTAAATTAATACCTAGGTGGAAAAAAAAATAAAATAAATCCATTTTACCTTGATAAAATTTTTTCAAACTACTTAAGTTTCTTACATCTTGGAATTTAGACTTATTATCTTTTTCTCCAATATAAGGTGGGTTACCTATAACAATATCAAAGCCTGGTTGATTTTGAAATATTTCAATAAAATATAGTTTCCAAAGGAAAAAATTTTTATTTGAATGAATTTTGTTAAAAATTTTAAAATCATTAACTGGTTTTTTTTTCCAATCACCACCTAATGAGAATGCTAGTTCAGTTATTTTAGGTAATAAAGCTTCAATTTCATCTCTCAGAATTTTTTTCTTTTTAAAACCTTTAAGATTTAAATAATTCTTTTTTAAATCTATAAATTTTTCTTTTGTACTTGAAAATTCATCCCAAACATCATTTGGTAAAAGCTCAAATTGATAGTCTTTATCTTTTACATCTAAATGTTGGAAATTATAACCGTCAACCTCATCTATAAGACTATTACCTTGTATTAGTTGAAAATCTAAATTTGGTAATGGTTCTGTATCTTCATAGTTATCTTTTTCAACAATAAGAGTTAACCAAAGTCTTAATTTGGCAATTTCAACTGCAGAACTATCAATATCAACACCATAAATAGAATTTTGTATACAATCTCTTTTAAAGAAATATCGATTATTTTTATATTTTCTAGAAACATAATTAATTAAAAGAAATCTCAATCTTGATACCAAGTTGACAATACCCACTGCAAAAGCGCCAGAACCAATTGACGGATCACAAATCTTTAAATCATGAAGTGCTTTATCAATTTTATCTGCGTTGGATATAAATTTATTTTCTTTACTAATATTAAAGTTTCTATCTTTTACAAAACTATCTATTTTATCTAAGCTCAAAATATCGTGAAATTTATTATAAAGAAATTGAGACAAACTTTTTTCACACATATAATTAACAATTATACGAGGTGTATAATAAGATCCTCCACTTTTCCTGATATTTTCAGGTAATAAATTTTCAAACACTCTACCAAGCATTTCAGGGTCAACCGCTAGCTCTATGTCATAATCCTCATGTTCATCAACAGTGAAATTATAGAGATCAAAAATATCTAAAATTCCATCTTTGTTATTATTAGAAAAAAATGAATTAGGTATATTGAGATTTTCATTCTTCCAATCATAGCCCTCGAAATATTCAAATAATCCCCCACCTACAAACGGAACTTTAATATTTATACTTTTTACAAAGTTATTTTCATTAAGATTATTTAATCCTTCGTAAAAAAAAAATTC
>CACHQX010000018.1 GCA_902582235.1 uncultured Pelagibacteraceae bacterium | reverse complement strand
ATTAAATACTCACCTGAAAATAAAAATATATATATCACCAACAAAGAAAACGATGGAAAGCTAATTGAAAAAAGTATGATGATAAGCATTAGAGATGAAGGTATTGGTATTCCTCAAAAATATATTTCTCGGGTAACTGAAAGATTCTTTCGTGTAGATATCGAACAAAGTAATAAAACTGGTGGTACTGGTTTAGGTTTAGCAATAATGAAACACATCGTAACTCAGCACAGAGGTGATTTCGAGATTCTATCTAAGGAAAATAATGGTACTGAAATCAAAATTTTTTTACCATCAAATCAAAATTAAAAAAGGCTATATAATATAGTGTTATTTAAGTAAATTTTAACATTTCTCTTATTGATTAATATTACAAATTTATTAAACTTAGACATGGTTAAGATATTAAAAAATATTTTAATTTTTCTTACACTGCATTTACTAATCATTAGTAATGTTTTTTCACAAGACATGACAACTTTATTAAGAAACCAGCAACTTACTGTCTTTGATATTGGTATTTTTAGATTAAAGGAAGATTTAAAAAGTACTTATCCAGCAATTAAAAAACATAAGGATATACCTTATGAGGATATTTACATCGATGTTGTAAGTTCTTTTTGGAAAAATACTGTTGACTTAATTGTTTCAATTCCAGTTAACAAAAATTTAAAAGAGGAAAATTATATGTCTGACTCTTTTAAATGTAGAAATATATTTAATTCAGTCAGAGACCATTTATTAAGAAATGAAAATTTAAGTAATTATCGGTTTACTATGGCAACGAGCTACTTAACATCGATTTTCTCTACTCCAAGTAATTGGCCAAGATGGCGTTATGATCAAAGTGCTCTAGAGGAATTGGTAAATTTAGTAAAATTAGAAGTTATTCTAAGACCTACTACAGAATTAGCCTTTAAGGAAAATGTTAACCCTGTTTCCTGCAAAGGTGGTCTAGAAACAGAAAATGAAGAGATTATAATCTCTATGAAGTACAACTAAAAAGTTAGTTTTTTTACAAAACTGTAACATTTCTGTAATAAATAAGCATCACAAAATTTATACGAGTCCAATATCTTTTAATTAATAAAGAAAGGATTAAAGATAATGAAAAAACTAACTATATTAATTGCATCAATAGTTGCTCTATCTATTGCAACTGTTGCTCAAGCAAGAGATCAAATTAAAATAGTTGGTTCTTCTACAGTATTTCCTTATGCGACTGTTGTTGCTGAAAGATTTGGTGGTTCAGGATTTAAAACTCCTGTTATTGAATCTACTGGTACTGGTGGTGGAGCTAAACTATTTTGTGCTGGTGTAGGTGAACAACATCCAGATATAACAAACGCATCAAGAGCTATGAAAGATAAAGAAAAAGCTCTTTGTAAGAAAAATGGTGTAAATGAAATTGTTGAAATCGTAATTGGTAACGACGGTATTACATTAGCTTACAGTAAAGATGCAAAACCAGTAAACTTTACAAAAGAACAATTATACTTAGCGCTAGCCGCTCATACAGTTGTTGATGGTAAATTAGTTCCAAATATTTATAAAACTTGGGACCAAATTGACCCTAGTTTACCAAAACAAAAAATTTCAGTGATGATTCCACCAGGAACATCAGGAACTAGAGATGCTTGGAATTCTTTAGTAATGAAAAAAGGTATGACTAAAGAAGCTAAAGCTCTTTATAAAGCTGGTTTTGAAGCTGGAAATAAAAAATACAAAAAACCTCAAAAACTTTACAGAGAAGATGGTGCTGCTATTGAAGTTGGAGAAAACGATAGTTTGATCATCCAAAAGTTAACTCAAGATAAAGACATGTTTGGTTTCTTTGGTTTCAGTTATTTCCTAGCTGCAAAAGATAAATTGCAAGCAGCAAGTATTGATGGTGGACAACCGTCATTAAAGTCTATTCAAGACTACAGTTATGCTGTTGCAAGACCTTTATTCTTTTACGTGAAAAAAGCTCACGTTGGAGTAATTCCAGGCTTACATGAGTTTGTGAAAGAATTCACAACGAAGAAAGCTATAGGAAAAGGTGGTTACCTAGCGGACATTGGTTTAGTACCATTAGACTCTAAGTTGTATAAAACAACAAGAACTAATGCTACAAAGCTAGTTGCTATGGGTAATTAATTATTTCTTGATTTGATTAACAAATGTTTAAAAGGGGGTCTTTTTAGACCCCTTTTTTTTGAAATAAGAGTAAAGTCCTCAATAAAGGAGATTCTTTGAACTTAATATTATTTACATTTATTGTTCTTTTAGGTTTCACAAGTTACTATTTTGGACGGAGAAAAGCATATACAATTCAATCTTCAAAAAAAAGATTAACTGCATTACCACAATTTTATGGTTATTATCTTGCAATCTGGTGTGCAATACCAGCCTTTATAATTTTTTCTTTATGGGCAATTTTTGAGCCTACAATAGTAAAACTATTAGTCTTAAGCGATTATTCAAATCAAGGTTATCTTGATGATGAATTAAATTTAATATACGAAAAAACAAAATCCTTGTCTCGGGGACAATTTACTGGAGAAATTACACCCTTTATTGAGGCTTCAGCAGAAAAATATTTAAGTCTTCGATCAATAGCTCAAAGTTCAAAAGCTGTTATAGTATTATCTATAATTATTGCTTCAGTTGCTTACGCTTATAAAAGAATCTCATCTAATTCTAGAACAAGAGAACCAGTTGAAAAATTTTTGAACGCAGTTTTATTTACAGCTTCTTTAGCTGCAATATTAACTACTGTTGGGATAGTTTTTTCACTTATATTTCAAACAATGGATTTTTTTAAAGTAATTCCATTATTTGATTTTGTATTTGGTACTCACTGGTATCCAGCAAAAGCTTTTGTTAGGGATTCTTCTGAGGCTTTGGATCCAACAATGTATTCCGATACTTTTGGGGCAGTCCCTATTTTTGCAGGTACTTTTTTTATAGCGTTAATAGCTATGTGCGTAGCCATCCCAATTGGATTAATGAGTGGAATTTATTTAGCTGAATATGCATCAAGCAAAGTAAGACAATATGCAAAACCTTTAATTGAAATTTTAGCTGGTATACCAACTGTTGTTTATGGTTTTTTTGCTGCTCTAACTGTTGGCCCTTTTTTAAAAGAATTAGGAACTTCAATGGGTCTTGAAGTTTCAGCTGAAAGTGCTTTAGCGGCAGGAGGAGTAATGGGAATTATGATCATACCATTTATCTCAAGCTTGAGTGATGATGTTATTACAAGTGTTCCTCAAAGTTTAAGAGATGGAAGTTACGCTATGGGAGCAACTAAATCAGAAACAATCAAGAGAGTTATTTTCCCAGCGGCATTACCTGGCATCGTTGGATCTATTTTGTTAGGTGTTTCAAGAGCTATTGGAGAAACAATGATAGTTGTTATGGCTTCTGGTTTAGCAGCAAACTTGACTTTTAACCCATTAGAATCTACTTCAACAATCACAGCACAAATTGTGGTAATTTTAATTGGAGACCAAGCTTTTGGTGATCCAAAAACACAAGCCGCTTTTGCTTTAGGTATGTCATTATTTTTAGTAACGCTTTGTTTAAATATTGTAGCCTTAAGAGTAGTTAAAAAATATAGAGAGAAATATGAATAAAAATAAAGAACAATTATTAAATAAAAGATACAGGGCTGAACGTAGATTTCGCTTATATGGTCAAAGTGCAATTTTTATGGCACTTTTATTTTTAACAATTTTTATTTTCAAAATATTTTCAACTGGATATACAGCTTTTCAAAAAACATGGCTGATTGTTCCTGTGAACTTTGACGCTGAAATGATGATGATAGATCAA
>CACHQX010000017.1 GCA_902582235.1 uncultured Pelagibacteraceae bacterium | reverse complement strand
AGATAATCTTTTAGGATTAGAAAATTTTTTATTAACTTTAGTCCCCACCCAGACAAAATCACTTGTAATTAGAGAAAATCTATAATGTGACTCATTTTTTGAAAAAGTAACCACTAGAGCTTTTGTATAGTTGTAAGCATCTAGTAGACTAAATAGTCGCTTAGTAATATTGAGTCTTGTTTTTTCAGCTTTAAATCTCTCTACTTCAAGAATAATTAAATTATCAAGTGACTTTACAGAGCCCAAGACTGATGCTTTTTTAAAATAATCATCTTTCTCATCAATTTGAAGTTCTTTATTAGTTTCTAATAAATCATCTGGTAAAAAATCTTTAAGGAAAGTTTTAAACTTTTGCCTATCATATTTTTCAGAAAAATTAATCATTAATTTGTTCTGTAATAATTAGCGAATCCTTTTTAAGTTCAACCTCATTATATGTTTTAAGAAGGTTTGCAAGCAACCTTTCAGGTATTTCCTCCATAATTTTTTTAATATTCTTATCAGATGTTTTAGATGTAATTTTTCTAATTGTTCTGAGCTGTAGTGGTGTTAACGCATCAAGTTCTTTCACAACTGTATATAATTTAAGATAATAATCTGAGTACCTACTTTCTCTTGATAGTAATTGTAACTTATTTATGAGGTCCCTCTTTTTTTTGTTAGGTGGTAAAATTTTCTGTTCTGCAAATATTTGTTGTTTAATTTCCTCATATAGTGAGTCATATTTTCTATCAAAATTAACATGTTTTTCATTAGGTTTTGCTTCAAATATTTTAAGAGCTTCGATTGAAAGTAAACTTTTTATCTCTTTTTTTTTATTTGCAAAAACAAATTTTGGAACATCACCTTTTTTTGAAAAGATCAACAAACCATCATTAGATTTAATTTTTCTTTTTGCCTTTACTCTTCTAGAGATATTATTTGCCTCAACGATAACTTCTGGATTAAAATCTCTTAAATCATAGATAATATTTTCGAAATAGGTTTCTGGAGACTCAGTTTCCTTATAGATATCATCAAACTCTTTTTGAAAGTAACTACCCAAAGTTTCATTAGTTGTTAATACTTTTGTATCCTCACCAAATATTGCATTAAACATCATTTTTTTTAGTCCCGTAATTCTTTTTAAATTTACTTCTGTTTCACCAATATCTGTTGGAAAAAAATTGAAAATATAGAGTTTATCAAACATTTTCTTATTAATTCTGTTTATTCGTCCAAATCTTTGAACAACTCTTGTTGGGTTGTAGGGAATATCATAATTAAAGATTGTTCCAGCTCTATGTAAGTTAAAGCCCTCTGAAATTGCGTCAGTCGCAATCATTATATCATAATCATTTTTTTGAACTTTGCTTGATGCATCGAAGTTTTCTTTTATTTCTACTTTATTTTTTTTTTTAGAAGAATCCTTGGAAGTATAAATATAAGCATTAAAATCTTTTGAAATTTTTTTATATAGATAATTTGCAGTATCTGAAAATTCAGTAAAAATAATTATTTTTCTTTTTGGCTCTCTTTTTAGTTGTTTACTAATAATTTTTTTAAAAGCGTCTGTTTTAGGGTCTTTAAAGTTTTTGTTTTTTAAAATTTCCCAATCTTTTTGAACTGATTTAAGTATATTCAAATCATTTTTAATATCTTCTATATAATTTTTTTTTAATTGATTTTTTTGTATGAACCAAAGACCTTTATTTTTAAATTTCTCAAGTTTTGACTCTTTCACAATATCAAAATCATCTACTTGAGTATCATCTTCACTACCATAAAGTTCCTCTAAATCAGGTAATTGATTTCTTGGATAAACTGGTACTACTCCTTTAGACTCGTAGTATTCTATCATTCTTTCATTAGATCTTATTACCCTGTCCAATGTTATTGAAAATGAGTGTGTGCTACTTTCAAATCTCCTGACCATCATTCTTTTAATAAAGTCATGAATATTCTGCTGTTGTTGAGGTAATTTATTCTTCTTCTCATCATCATTATAACCTCCTGCGTCTAAAACTTCATTTAAACATTCTGGTTTTATATAAGCTAAAGGTTTATATCTTGCACATTTGTAATTACTATCTTCATTACCTGGAGCAATAATCTTAAGTGTTTTTTTGTAAATGTCCTCGATATTATCTAAATCATAAGTTAATAAAATAGGGTCTTCTACCTTTGGAAAAAAGATCTTCTGTTTTTTTAAATCATTGTCATATGCTTTAATGTTTTCTAGATCAATTCGAGATCTTCTTATTATCAATGGAGATATTATATTTCGAATTTCCTCGCCTAATTTTTTAAAATCATTATTAATTTGTTTTGCGCTTCTTTTATTTACAATCTGTTCTCTCTTAAGGCTATTATAGGTTTTGCTTATTCTTTCAAAATATACTGAGAGATTTGTAATTGTTTGTAAAGTTGATCTTGTAGGTATTTGAAATAATTTAATTAAACTAAAGGTATCGCTAGGCTTATTATTAAAGGGTGTTGCTGATAGTAAAACTACCTTATTGGGCTCTTTGCCATTACTATCATGACATAATTGATAAAGATTAAGATAATCTTTAGTTTCATCATTTCTGAACTTATGAACTTCATCAACAATTATTAATTTTTGTCCTGGAGTGTCTTCGTTTAAAGCGTCTAAAATTTTTCCAGAGGTATAGACTCTTGCTCCTTTAACTTTAAATTTATATAAATAATCTTTCCACTGTTCTTTTAAATGTGGCGGACAAATCACAATAGTTCTTAAACCTATGTTATTAGCTATAGCAGATGCAATAATACTTTTCCCCAAACCTACTACGTCAGCAATTAGTACTCCGTTATGATCTTTTAGAATGTCAAGCCCTTTTGCAATTGCATCTCTTTGATATTTATAATTTTCAAAGTAATCTTCTGTAATATCTTTTGGTAATTTTATTTCATCATCATTTCTATCTTTAAAATACTCATTTAAAACTCGTACAAACATTAAATAAGGACTTGGAGTTTGTTCAAATGGAAATTTACTTGAGTATTTCTCAAAAATTTTTGTCTTTTCTTTATTTAATAATGGAATAGAGTTTTCCCAATCGTCCATAAAATCTAATTTTGTATTTTTAAAGTTTTCTGGATCGGGAATTAAAACATTAGTCTCTTGGTTGCTAATGAAACCTGAATGAGTTAGATTTGATGAACCAACCATAGTTTGACCTGGGCTATTAAACATTTTTGCATTTTTATCTGAGTACTCAAAAATAAATTCTTTAGAATGGTCTACTCTTTTGTTTTGTCTAACCTCTAAAGTTCCATCTTTGAGTTTTTTTTTAAATATAAAATAGGAATCTCTCTCCTCTGGCTTATCTAATATTTCATCCTTATCAACAGTTTCTGAAAATTTTCTTAAATATTCTTCACCTATTTCCTTATCAGATTTAACAATATCTGTTGTTTTTTGATCTGACTCAATACCAACTAAAATTTTAATATTTTTATCTTTCAAGTTTTGAGCAATCAGAGAAAATCCAGAAAAATAAAAATAACCCACTCTAATGTAAATATTTTTACATCCAGGAATGATATTATTAATTATTTTTTTAACTTCAGTATCAAAATTTCTAGAACTAATTCGCGTTGCCATAAATTATTTAAATGAATACCAAATACGTAATCATGGCACAATATACTTGTTTAAGTAAAGTGAATTGTAAGTGAATAATTTAAAGTTGCTTGACGGGGATTCTAGAAGTTAATAATATCAACGTTAATGAAAGGATATTTTAAGAAGCTTTTTGATTTGTAATCAATAGGTCCGCGGTTCGAGTCCGTGCGGGGGCACCATATTATTATGCACACCAGTAAAATAATTAAATTTTTTTTAATTATTAATCTTATAGTTTTTATTATAGGTTATATTATTGGATTTGATAAGTCATTTTGGATTGATGAAGTTGTATCTATTAATTACGCTTTAAAAATTCCATCTTTAAGTTTAAAGGAAATCTTCACTCAAGATATACATTCACCATTTTTTTATTTTCTATTATTTTTAGGAGAAAATATTTTAGGATCTATTTCAGAGGATGGAAATTTTGATCTACATTTTTTAAGACTTATTAATATTTTGGGATTTGTGCCAATTTATTATTCTTACCTGCTAATTAAAAAAAAATACACAACAAATTTAAATATAAGTGTTTTCTTTCTTTTACTAATTTCTAGCAATTATTTTTTTCATTATATTTTAGATTTAAGAATGTATTTTTTATTACTTAGTTTTTCATTATTAATAAATGTTATAAACTTGATTAATACAGTTGAAAATGAAAATAAGATTACCTTTCTGGTATCTTCAATTTTAC
>CACHQX010000016.1 GCA_902582235.1 uncultured Pelagibacteraceae bacterium | reverse complement strand
TGATCTAAATGTATTTTTTTTGACTTTCCTAAAAAGATTAATCATTAATTGTATGTCATGGGTGCCTGGAACACCCCTTGTAAGTAACAAAGGATGTTTATTTTTCGACAACAAAATTCTTTCTTTTCTAGTTTTATAAAAATCATCTATAGAAATTTTAAAAACTTGTAATTTAAAATACTTGATAAGTACCAATTTTAATAAAGTTGAAATTGTTGTTTTTCCAGTCCCTTGACCTCCTGCAAGACCAACGAGCAAGGTTTTTTTATTTTTTCTTTTTTTATTAATCCAAAAACATAAAGGAATTATATGGGATTTTATCATTTGATCTTTGTTTTTAAACTTTTCTTTTTTTGTTTCTTGAGACTGTATATATTTTACACAATCCTTTCTTACTTTTTCGAAACACTCTCTATAATTTTGCATTTTATTTTTTTTGGTCTAATGGGTGATTTTCACCATTATTGACTGGAACATCTTTTAAAGCAAAAGTATCTATGTCGTCAATACATGCGATGTTTATTCCGTAAATTTTTGGATTAATTCTTGGTCTATTGTGAGTATGAATACCACATATAGAACAGAAATAGTGTTTAGCAACTTTTGTATAATATTGATAAAGTTTTAATATTTTTTCACCTTTAATTAATTTAAAGTCGTTCTCTCCTATTACGCCAATTATGTATCCTTTTCTTTTACATAAAGAGCAATTACATCTCATGAATTTTTCAATGCCTGTTTCAGGTATTTTTACTTCAGCTTCAACTTCACCACAATGACATGTTAGTTTTTTAATCATTTTTCAACTCTATCCATCTTGTGATTTTTACCATCATTTACTCTTACCTTAAGTTCAAATAATTCTTTAGTTGAGATATCTTCCAAACACCCAACGTTTACTCCATATGTATTTGGATCGCTCCTTCTCAAATTATGAGTATTTATTCCGCAGATTGAACAAAAAAAGTGCTTTGCAGCTTTTGTATTGAATTGGTAAAATTTAATTTTTTCTACACCCTTAACTATTTCTAAATCTTTCTTATCCACTATTGTTGTTATAGAGCCTTTTCTTTTACAAATAGAGCAGTTACATCTGTAATAATCATTTGATTTTTCATTTAATTTTATTTTTATTTCTATTGCTCCGCAGTGGCATGTTAATTTTTTCATCTCCTTTTTACTCTATCCCTTGTAAAAGTTATCCACAACGTATCAAAATGTAGTTTCAGTGTTCTTGTTTTGATTCACTTTTGATTCAATTTCAGACTCAAAATACAACCTATTTGACTATATCGATTTATTAGGCTATTAATTACAAAAGAACAAAATAAGAACATTTATGAAGCTAACTATACCCTATTATTTACACAAAGCTGGAGCAGGTTTTCCTTCGCCAGCTACAGACTACATTGAGGAAGACATAGATCTAAATGTTCACCTCATAAAAAATGTTCCTGCAACATTTATAATTAGGGTACAGGGAAAGTCTATGGTCAACGCTGGAATTTATGACGGAGATCTACTAGTTGTAGACAAAAGTCTAAAACCTAAAAACTTTTCCACCGTTATAGCGAATGTTCATGACGAACTTGTTGTTAAAAGTTTTGTCAAAGAAAACGATAAACAATTTCTAACTTCTGGATCTAAAAAATTTGAGGATAGAATTTTAATAAGTGAAGAAGCAGATGTTTTTGTTTGGGGGGTCGTAACTTATGTCATCCACTCTGTATACTAAAAAAATTGCGTTGATAGATTGTAATTCTTTCTATGTTTCTTGTGAAAGATTATTCAACCCAAAAATAAGAAAGCTACCTGTGGTAGTTCTTTCTAACAATGATGGATGTATAATATCAAGATCTAACGAAGCTAAAGCCTTAGGAATTAAAATGGGAGAACCTTATTTCAAAGCACGAAATATTATTATCAAAAATAATGTTCAGGTATTTTCTTCAAACTATTCTCTATACGGGGACATATCAAGAAGAGTAATGCGAACACTAAAAAGATTTAACTCAAAAATAGAAGTTTATTCTATTGATGAAGCTTTTTTAGATTTGTCTAATTTTTCAGATAAAGAAGTAAAAGATGTTGGTAAAGAAATTAGAAATACTGTTTTACAGTGGACCGGTATACCAACTAGTATCGGAATAGCTGAAACTAAAACCTTGAGCAAAGTTGCAAATCATATAGCAAAAAAACAAAAGTCGGGGGTTGTAAGTTTGGTCAATATTAAGGACTTAGACCCAATATTAGAAAAAGTTGAAGTAAGAGATATATGGGGAGTTGGAAAACAACTATCAAAGTTTTATATCAAAAATGGAATTTACAACGCAAAACAATTAAAGAATGCTTCAAATACTTGGATTAAAAAAACAAAAAACGTTCTTAGTTCGAGAACTGCTATGGAGCTTAGAGGTGTTCCTTGTATTGAAATTGAAACTAAACAAGCAAAAAGAAAAAGTTGTTGCGTATCGAGATCATTTGGAAAGAAAGTAGAAAAACTTAGAGAACTGAAAGAATCCGTAACAAGCTATTGTTTAAATGCAGCAGAAAAAATTAGATCTGAGTCACTAGTCTGTAAGTCTATCACTGTTTTTATAAGAACAAGTCCTTTTCAAAATAAAGGTGTATTTTATTCAAATTCAAAGACAATCGACTTTCCTATTGCAACAAATAATAGTATTGAAATAGTTAAAAATGCTCTAACAACTCTTGATTTAATATACAAAGATGGATTCAAGTATCAAAAAGCTGGTATAATTTTGTCAGGTTTATCTGACTCTGAAAAAGGAAATAGTTTGTTTAAGTCTACAGAAGATGAGAAGATCAAAAATTTAATGCAATCTATTGATAGTACTAACTATAGATATGGAAGGTCAACAATTAGCTTAGCAAGTGCAGGGATAAATAAAAAATGGAGTATGAGGAGACAATATTCCTCAAAAATCGATACTGCAGATTTCTATTCTTTGCCTAAAATAGTGGCAAACTAGTGTGGACGTACATCACCAATGTTTGAGAGTGAAGCATCGAATTCTTTGATATTTTCTCTATTGGATAAGTTAAAAATAATAAATAAAAATATAATAAGTAAAAATAGAGGAAAGATAGTAATTAAAGAAATATTTTTTTTTATGATGGCAAAATAAATTATAAAAAACAAAATTGATCTTATAATAACATTAAACTTAAAAACAGAAATGATGGATAAACTGTGTTTAACTAAATTTAAAAAGCTCATTTTTGAAGGCCCAAAATAACGTTTACCTCTAGTTGATTTAATAGATCCAAAACTTTTTTCAATTTTAACAAGCGATCCAGAAAAACTATTCCAGGAAGATTTTTCATTAATAAACTTTTTAACAATTGATTTGGGTAAACAAGTGAAATTTCCAAATTTAATACTTTTACCTGTAAAGAAATATGTCAAAAACTTATGGACTACATAAAAAAAGGTAAAAATTGATCCTTCAGATCTTTTAATTCTTTCACCGACTATTGCTTTATCAACGTAATAATCCGTACTTTCTATAAATTTACTAATTTCATCAGGTCTGTCCTCCCCATCACCATCCATCGGGATTACATAATCAAAATCCTCTTTATCATAAATATATTTCAAACCAGTCGCAATAGATCTAGCATGACCAACATTTTTTAATAAACTGATAACTTCAACTTTGATTTCCTCAGTAGAGTATTTTTTATTGTCGTATTTCTCAGTTGAACCATCATTAATTATAAAAATTGAGAACTTACAATTAATGTTTTTTACCTTCAAATTTATATCTTCAACAAGTTTTTCAAGAGACTGCCAATCGTTGTAAACTGGAATTAAGATTATTATTTTTTTCATCTATAACCTACGCAAACTTTTTTAGTACAAATATAGGCATTAAGTAAATCAACATTTTTTTGGTTTATTTTACCAAGCCATACTGGTCTTCCCTCCATATGATATGATATATTGCCAGCATGCCACTCATCTCCTAAAACTACGTTAATTTTCTCTGTGAAATCTTTTTGCCAAACTTGAAGAACTTTATTAGCTTCAACCTTGCCCTTATAATCAGTTCTTTTATTTTCACTAATGAGTGAGACCAGACCATATGTAATAGGTGATAATAAAAATAAAATTAAAAAAGGTTTGAAAAACTCTTTAAACGTTTGTTCATCATCTTTAATATCAAACATACTTAAAATAAGTACACCAAAAAAAAGATAAAAGGGCGTCATCCACATCGTTCTTATTTTTGAGCCAGTTACTACTGAGGTTGCAAACATTAAAACTATTGGAAGAAAGTTTATGAGTAAAATAAAATGTTTTTTTTTATCCTTATTAATATCAAATCTTATCTTTATTTTTTTTATTATAAAATAACAAAGAATAAAAAAAGGAATTAATATTCCAATTTGTTTTATTAAAAATATAATTGGAAACTTTAAATGATTTAAAAAACTATAATCTACCAATCCAGCTCTATTAAAAGCATATTTAATTGTCACAAAATCATTTTGAAAAAGCCAAATTAAATGAGGGACTAACAAAACAAAAAATATTTCAATTGGTAAATAATGTTTAAAATCTATTTTTCTAGTTTTTGTTATGAAAAACTCATAGGCAAAAATCATTACTACTGATAAAAGTAAATAAACGAATAAGTACTTTGTTAAAAAACCAATTGCAGCAGTAACACCTAACAAAATTAATATTACAGTGTTTGAATCTTTCTTCATATACAATTTCCATGAAAGGTAAACCGTAAGAGCCCAAAAAGGTAATTGGCAAACATTTACGTTAAATTCAGGTGTAGTAAAATTGTAAAAATATATTCCTTCTAGAATTACAACTGAAAAAAAACTTAAGGTTTTATTTTGAAAAAATTCATTT
>CACHQX010000015.1 GCA_902582235.1 uncultured Pelagibacteraceae bacterium | reverse complement strand
ACAAACTGATATTTGACAATTATTTGTGTTAATAACATCATTCGTGCTTAGAGCTTTATTCTTCAATATTTTTATAAATTTATCTTTCATATAATATCTTCTTAATTCATTGTATATTTTATTCAAATTAGATTTACTTTTATAATTTAAATAAATAGTTGATAAAATCCCTCGAAACATAGGTAGTATATGAGGAGTAAAAGTAAATTCTATGTTCTTTTTAATATAGCTCAATTCCTGCTGAATTTCTGCATTATGTCTATGATAACCTATTCCATAAGCACTTGTTGAACCATATAGATTTTTATTCTTGAATTTTTTATGAACGCCACGACCAGCTCCAGAAAAACCTGATTTTGAGTCAATAATAATATCTTTAAAATCAATTAAATTTTTTTTGATTAAAGGGAATAACGGTAAAAGTATAGATGTAGGATAACAGCCCGGACAAGCTATAATTTTACCTTTTGATAAATTTTTCTTGTTAATTTCAGTTAAGCCGTAAACACTTTTTTTGAGATTATTTAAAGATATATGTTTTATCCCATAATATTTGTTATATATTTTTGCATTCGTTAATCTAAAATCAGCTGATAGATCAATCATGATGTTTTTTTTTAATAGTTTGTTAGCAATTTTTTGAGACTCGCCATTAGGTAAGGATGTAAATATAACATCTACATCTTTAAATAGCTTATAATTAATCTTGATTATCTTTGGTAGCTTATATTTCTTCAAATCTTTATCATAGGATGAAATATTCTTACCAACAGATGTATTGCCACAAAGATATTTTATTTTCACATTTTTGTGTTTACAGAGGAGTTTCACCAATTGAGTTCCAATATAACCCGTTGAGCCCGCAATTAATACGTTAAGTTTGTCCATAAATTATTATAACAGTTGATTGTAAAAAAGTAATTATCTTTTAGAAAACTGAAAGCTTCTTCTTGCTTTTCTATGACCGTATTTTTTACGCTCAACAGAACGAGAATCTCTCGTGGTAAGTTTTTCTTTTTTTAAAGGAGCTTTGAATGAAGCGTCGAATAACAATAAAGCTTTTGAAATACCATGAATCATAGCTCCAACTTGGCCGCTATGTCCACCGCCCTTCACAGAACATCTTACATCGTAAGAAGTTGATTGTTCAATAAGCTCAAAAGGTCGTAACAATTGATTCACATGATTAGATCTTTTAAAATATTCGTCATATTTCTTACCATTAACGAAAATATTACCACTACCCTTTTTAAGCCAAACTTTAGCAATTGACTTTTTTCGTCTTCCAGTAGCGTATTTACCTTCTGTGAAATTACCCATATTTTGTATATTTTCTGTAGCCATAATTAATTTCTGACAATATTTTTATTATTTAATTTTGACACATCAATCAATTCTGGACTTTGAGACTCATGAGGATGTTTTTCTCCAACATAAATTTTAAGTTTTGATAATTGTTTTTTTCCTAAAGCTCCACCTGGTAACATTCTTTTTACTGCCAATTTTAATACTTCCTCAGGTTTTTTTTGATGTAATTTTTCGGGTGTTGTTTCTTTTATACCCCCAGGATAACCTGTGTGTCGATAGTATTTTTTATTTTCAAATTTATTTCCAGTAAATTTTATATGTTCTATATTTTTTACTACTACAAAATCACCATGATCCATGTGAGGTGAAAATTTAGGGCTATTTTTACCTCTAATTATTTTTGTAATTATAGTAGCTAATCTACCTACAACTGCATTTTTGGCATCAATTTCATACCACTTACAGTTTATTTCACTTTTTTTAACGAATTTAGTCATGTTTGCGGGGATTAATACTTAGAAATAGCCTATTGTCAAATTATTATATTTATCTTGTTTTTTCCAATTATCTTATGATAGCCTAAATAATTATATGAAAGTAGTACATAATTCACAATTTCTACTGATCAAAAAACACAAATCATCAACGAAGGGAGAAAAAAATGAGTAAATCAAAGAATGCAGAGACTATTGCTCTACATGGTGGTGAATATAGAAGTGATCCAGCAACTACAGCAGTTGCCGTTCCGATTTATAGAACAACATCATATCAGTTTAACAATACTGGACATGCAGCAAATCTATTTGCGCTCAAGGAGTTTGGAAATATCTATACAAGGATCATGAACCCAACAAATGATGTTTTAGAAAAAAGAGTTGCGGCTATTGAAAACGGACTAGCTTGTGTGACTGTTGGCTCTGGTCAAGCAGCCTCTACTTTTGCAATTCTAAACGTATGTCAGTCAGGTGATAATTTTGTTAGTTCAACAGATCTATATGGTGGAACAGTAAACTTATTTACACATACATTAAAAAAACTTGGTATTGAAGTAAGGTACGCTGATCCATCTGATCCAAAAAATTTTGAAAAAGCAATAGATGACAGAACAAGATGTTTCTATGCAGAAACATTACCTAATCCTGCTTTAAGAGTTTTTCCAATTAAAGAAGTTTCTGATATTGGAAGAAAGCACAATATACCTCTAATAATGGATAATACTGCAGCACCAGTTATATGTAAGCCATTAGATCATGGCGCAGCTGTTGTTGTTCATTCTTTAACTAAATTCATTGGAGGTCATGGTACAGTAATCGGTGGATGTTTAGTTGATGGAGGAAATTTTGACTGGACAGCTGATCCAAAAAGACAACCTTTATTTAATGAACCAGATATGAGTTACGGTGGAGCAAAATGGGGTGAAGTTGTACCTCAATTGACTGGAGCTAATGTATCTTTTGCAGTAAGAGCGAGAGTATGTCTTTTAAGGGACTTAGGAGCACCCTTAGCACCTGATAACGCTTGGGGTATCATACAAGGTCTAGAAACAGCACCTTTAAGAATGAAACAACATTGTTCAAATGCAGAAAAGGCTGTTGATTTTTTAACTAAGCACAAAAATGTTGAGAGAGTTATATATCCAACACTTCACAAAGGGGCAGTTGGCGATAGAACTAAGAAATATTTTTCTGGAGGTAATGGTGCTCTAGTAGGTATTGAAGTTAAAGGTGGTGTAGAAGCTGGTAAAAAGTTTATTGAGGCTTTAAAAATGTTTTATCATGTAGCAAATATTGGAGATGCTAGAAGTTTAGCTATCCACCCTGCTACTACTACACATAGTCAGCTTACTGAAGAAGAATTATTAGCAGCTGGAGTTACACCTGGATACATAAGACTATCAATAGGTATTGAGCATCCAGATGATATTATTGCAGACTTGAAACAGGCACTTGATGCTTCAGGTAAACCAAGTCTGAAAGCAGTAAGTTAATTTTTCTTAGTGTTTATAAATAAAAAATAAACACTGAAGCTTACAAGTAGAATTGAACTAATTTGGTGCATAGATGCAACAAACATTTGTGCACCACTAGTTACTGTAAAAATTCCTAACACTATTTGAAGCAATAATACCAAACCTAAATTTATTACTGTTTTATTAAACTTTATTAATTTATTTGAAATTACCAAATAAAGAGTCATCAAATATACAGACATTATAACGTAGGCAAGATTTCGATGCATAAATTGAACAAGAGACGGTTCGCTAAAAGCTGAAATTTTAAACAAGTTGTAGAGATTATTATCATTTGGAAAAAATGTTGATCCCATTAATGGCCATGAATTATAAATTTTTCCAGCATCCATACCCGAAACAAAAGCACCAACAATTATTTGTAAAAAAATCAAGAAAATGAAGATCTCAGGTAATTTAAATTTTATATACCCGTTGTTAGAATTTGATTTTATTTTAAGATTGAAAATTTGCCAAAGTATTAGTGTTAAGATAATAAAGGCGGTTGTTAAGTGAAGAGATAATCTAAAATGACTTACATCAACTTTGTTAACTAATCCGCTCATAACCATATACCAACCTATGAAACCTTGAGCACATATTAGTACAAATATAAATATATATGATTTAGTTTTTTTGAATCCTAGTCTGAAAATAAAATATAGTAATGGTATGAGAAAAAATAAACCTATTATTCTACCCAAAAATCTATGAGCCCACTCCCACCAAAAAATTACTTTAAATTCATCTAGTGACATATTGAAGTTTTGTAATTTATATTCAGGTATTTCTTTATATAAATTAAAATAAGCAACCCATTCAGTATTTGAAAAAGGTGGTAAAAATCCTTTAAATAATTCCCATTCAGTAATTGATAGACCTGAGTCAGTTAATCTTGTAAGTCCACCAACAACTATTATTGATGAAACTAAGACAAACATAATAATTAACCAAAAAGACAGTAAATTTTCGATACTTTTATTTATGTACATATATGAATAAATATAATAGTTATAATTAAATCCAAAAGATTAAATGTCGCCTAATAACAAAAAAAAATTAATTGTTTTAAGAAAAAAACTAGATTTACTTGATAATCAACTAATCAAAATATTAAAAAAGAGGTTTAATGTTGTTCAAAACGTCTTGAAGCTTAAAGAAAAAAAGAGCGAAATAATTGATAGAAAAAGAATTAATGTGATTTTAAATAATATCAAGAAAAAATCTAAAAAAAATAAAATAGATACTAGGATTACTCTTAAGGTATGGAAAAGTATGATTAACGCTTTTATTCAATACGAATTTAGAAATTTTAAGAAAAAAAGATAATTAATTATTTACTGTGCGGTGGAAGTTTTTTTTCGACAAAAACTTCATGTTTTCTTGTTGAAGGATTGTATTTTTTTGCCTTTAACTTAATCTTAGCTTTTTCACCACCGGCTGGTTTCTTTACATAATAAAAAAATGGACTATCAGGTTTTGATTCTGGAACTAATCTTACTTTAACGTGTGTTTTTTTTGCCATTTGAAGTTTTTAAATCTTTTATTAGTTTATTAATTTTGTTTAGTTTAAACTTTAAATTTAGAGCATTTATAGTTTGATTTTCTTTACCGTCAACATCAAAAAAATCTTCATTTAAGTGTTTTTTTACACCTGATATAGTCATTCCTTTATCTTTAAGTAAAAATTTTATTTTCTTAAGAAGATCTATATTTTTTTCATCATAATGCCTTCTTTTATTTATTATGATTGGTTTTATCTGTTTAAACTCATTCTCCCAATATCGTATTGTATGAGTATTCTTTCTATCTTTAGTCGATACTAATTCCAATATTTCCGCAACTTCGCCTATAGTTTTATAGGCTTTCAAATTTTTTTTCATTTTTAGTGTTAATAAATTTCTTTAAATCTTTAGATGGTTTAAACAATACTACATTTCTTTCTTTAATAATTTTTTCTTCTTTTGTCCTAGGGTTTCTTCCAACTCGGCTTTTTTTAAAACGTATGTGAAAAGTTCCAAAATTGGATATCTTAACAACTTTGTGTTTTTTAAGATTTTTAACGATATCAGACAAAATATCTTCAAGAATACTTTCGGACATTTTTTTTGAGTAGCCTATTTGCATAAATACCGAATTTATAATCTCTTTTTTTGTAAGATTTACTCTCATTAAGTAATGATATTATATTTAATTTTAT
>CACHQX010000014.1 GCA_902582235.1 uncultured Pelagibacteraceae bacterium | reverse complement strand
AATTACTACCCCAGGCTAATGCTTCTATTGTATCTAATGGTAAATTATTATTTGTTATTGAAGGAATCAAAGTCCAAACAAATAAATGTGCAATTAAAAAAAGATAGAATAAATTACTTATATTCTTTTTTTTAAACATATATCTATATATTTATACAATTAATGGTTTCTTGACACCATTTAATTGCTGAATATACTGCGAGCGCTTTAGAAATTAAAATGGTTAAAATTTCAAAAAACTACGTTCCAAAAGAATCAGAAAAATATATGTGTGAAAAACACAAGCTGTTTTTCAAAAACAAACTATCAGAATGGAAAAAAGATCTTATAAGATCAAACAACGAAGCTCTATATAATAGCTCAATGGATGACAATAGCACATCAGCAGACATCGTAGATCAGGCCAGTTCATACACAGACAAAAATGTTGAGATGAGAGCTATAAATAGACAAATAAAACTTATATCTAAAATAGATGCTGCTCTGAGAAGAATCAAAGATGGAACATATGGTTTCTGTGAAGATACAGGTGAACCGATTGGAATTAAGAGATTAATTGCTCGTCCTGTAGCAACATTAAGTATTTCTGCTCAAGAAAAACATGAAAAAGAGGAAAAAGTTTACGCAAGTGACGTTTAAGGGTTGGGGATTTTTTCTCCTTTATTCATAAAATCATAACCTTTGATAACCGCTGCTCTTCCTGCGATATCGTTATACCATCTCGTCAAATTTTTGTAGTTCTTTAAACCGATATCATGCCAGTCATGTCTAGCAATCCAAGGCCAT
This sequence comes from uncultured Pelagibacteraceae bacterium, assembly GCA_902582235.1. Lineage (GTDB taxonomy): Bacteria > Pseudomonadota > Alphaproteobacteria > Pelagibacterales > Pelagibacteraceae > Pelagibacter. The sequence goes on along the minus strand of CACHQX010000014.1, from coordinate 7,287 downwards.
GTAGCTATGTCAGCGATTGAGTACTCTTCACCCGCTAAAAATTTTGATTGTGATAATCTTAGATCTAAATCGTTATAGATTGCTTTTGAAATTTTAAAATATCTATCTTCCCCAAACTTACTTTTTCCGGGATTATAATGATGAAATTGATGATGCTGACCTAGCATTGGTCCAACATAACCCATCTGGGCCATTAACCATTGATTGATTTGGTCTTTATTTTTTTCGTCATAAAACTTGCCACTTTTATTACCTAGGTAGATCAAGATTGCACCAGATTCAAAAACTGCTTTACCGTTATCATGGTCTTTAATCACAGGGATCTTATTAAATGGGCTTATTTTTTTAAATTCTGGGTTAAATTGTTCATTTTTAAACAAATTAACCTTTGTAACTTTGTACTCATATTGAATTTCCTCAAGCATAATTGAGATTTTTTTTCCATTAGGCGTATCAGCTGTAAAAAGCTCAATCACTTTTAACGCCAAGTCTGTTTTTTATAGCTTTTGAAGATGTTGTAAACTCAAAACGATATTTCTCATTTGGCCTAGCTAATTTGAAGCATGCTCTTGCTGCTAAAGCCCCTTCGTGAAAACCTGACAAAATTAATTTTAATTTTCCTGGATAGTTACAAATATCACCAACAGCATAAATCCCTTTTTGGTTTGTCTCGAATTTTTCGGTATCAACTTCAACTGTTTTTTTATCAATATTCAGCCCCCAATTTGCGATTGGCCCCAACTGCATAATAAGCCCAAAGAAACCTAGCACATAGTCTGTTTTTAAATTTTTAATTTTTTTATCATCATCTTCAATATCTATACTTTCAATTTTATTTGAACCATTAAGTTTTTTTAATTGAAACTTGGTAAAAAGATTTATTTTTTTTGATTTTGATAATTCATGAATTTTATCAACAGTTGCCTGAGCGCCTCTAAATTCATCCCTTCTATGTATTAGATTAACATTACAATTATTTGACAATTCAACAGCCCAATCTAAAGCGCTATCCCCGCCGCCAAAAATTGAAACAGTTTTGCCTTTAAAAATATTTTTATCTTTAATTGAATATAAAATTGATTTATTTTCAAATTTCTCGTGTCCTTCAACTGAAAATTTCCTTGGTTCAAATGATCCGACTCCACCTGCAATTATGACATTTGGAGTAATAAATGAAGTTCCTTTATTTGTTTTAACAATCCATTTGTCACCATCCTTTGTTACTTCATCAACTCTTTCAGATAAATGAAATTTAATATCGAAGGGCTTTAGTTGATTAATTAAATTATTAGTAAGCTCTTCGCCGGTGCATTCTGGAACTGCTGGAATATCATAAATTGGTTTGTCAGGGTAAAGCTCTATACATTGTCCACCTATTTTATCTAAGTTATCAACGATCTCACAATCTAAACCAATTAATTTTAATTGGTGTGCAGTAAAAAGACCGGTTGGTCCAGCTCCAATAATCAATGCATCTGTTTTAATCATCAAGTTTGTTTTTCCGGCATGTCTACTACCAAACCATCTAAATCATCTTGAACAATTATTTGACAGCTTAGTCTGCTATTTTTTTTTGGCTCATAAGCTTGGTCTAACATATCATCTTCACCTTCATTTTTTTTGTTAATTTTATCAAACCAATCTTCTTTGACATAAACATGGCAAGTTGCACAAGCCATGCTTCCTCCACAATCTGCATCAATTCCTGGTATATTATTTTGAACGGCACCTTCCATAACGGTTAGTCCGTTTTGAACGTCTACAGTATGATTTGTTCCGTTATGTTCTATGTAAGTAATTTTTGCCATTAAATTTATATAAGCACAAAAAAAAATAGGGCAAGTGGTTAAACTCGCCCTATTTTTAAAATTAAGATAATTTTAATTATCTAGCTCTCGCTGGTGTACTTGAAACTGCAGCTGCCCAAATAACTAGACCGAATGCGATCTTGTTAATAAAGTCAGCTAAGTTGTAAATGATGTTCAATGAAGCTGCATCAATTCCACCTGTTAGGTAACCAAAAATGTAACCTAATGGGTAAATTGCCCAACCGATTGTTACGATCATTCTCATTGCACCGAAAGCTGTAACAAGTGCTTTGTTACCACTTTTAGATGCTGCTTTTCCAGCTTCACCTGAGAATACTTCATATAAGATGTAGATCCATCCAGCCATACCGATTACGAAACCAAGTGTAGCGTTGATGTAACCTGCTTCTCCTAAGTATCCACCTACTAGCATTACTACAGATCCGATTAGTAATCTCCAGAAAATTCCTGAAGGTACTTTTCTGATCGCTGCTAATATTAGATAAAACTCAATCATTTGTAACGGTACTGTAATTAACCAGTCAATGTATCTGTACACTGTTGGTGAGTCACCTGTAATGATCCATACTTCTCTCATGTACATGTAGTGAACAAATGCAACACCTGTTACTAGACCTGCAACTGTTATAGATGTTTTCCAACCACCAGCTACTGAACCTCTTTCCATGAAGAAAAAGACAGTTGCTGCAGCCATACCCATAGAAATTAACCAAAACGATATTCCTACAAGGTCATCCGTAGCTAACAGAACAGTGTCTGCTGCGTTTGCCGCACCAGCAAAGCCCACTAGAGCTAATGCTGCTAATGCAAACAATTTTAGTTTATTCATAAAAAACTCCCTCTTTAGTTAGTTTTTTGTTAGTTTAAATTTAAACTACGACCTAAACTCAATTTAGATCAAAGTTGGGGTCCTAATACCAAATATAATGGGTTATTAGAAGAGTTATTTAGGACTAATTTAGGTTGATTTTATTGACTTTTTGAAATTAAATGCAACTAACACGTAGAAAAAGCCTTAAATAACAGGATTTTGAGTCATTTATTATGAGTAAGAAATTTGATCAAATTTACAATAAATCTATAACTAAACCTGAGGAATTCTGGCGTGAAATATCAGAAGATATATTTTGGTTTAAAAAACCAACTAAGATTTTAAACAAAACTAACCCCCCATTTTACAAATGGTTCGAGGACGGAGACACAAACACTTGTTATAATGCTTTAGATTTCCATATTGATAACGGTTTAGGAGAAAAAACTGCACTAATTTACGATAGCCCAATCACAGGTAACAAAGCAAAGTTTACTTACAATGAGCTTAAATCAAAAGTTTCAAAATTTGCAGGAGCTTTAAAAAATCAAGGACTTCAAAAGGGTGATAGAGCTATCATTTATATGCCAATGGTTCCAGAAGCCGTTGTCGCTATGTTGGCATGTGGAAGAATAGGTGTTATTCACTCAGTTGTATTCGGAGGTTTCGCCTCTAATGAACTTGCAAGTCGTATAGATGATAGTAAAGCCAAAATTTTAATAACTGCTTCATGTGGTTTTGAACCTGGAAGAACAGTAGAATACAGACCGCTCGTAGATGGGGCTCTAAAACTTGCCAAACATTCGGTTGAAAAAGTTATTTTTTTCCAAAGAAAGGGCCATGAGGTAAAATTAAACCCCCCAAAAGAAATTAGTTGGGACGAAGCTCTATCAAATGCAAAAGATACAGATTGTGTAGAAATGAATTCAAATGAATACGCCTATATTCTCTATACATCAGGCACAACTGGTGTACCAAAAGGAATTGTAAGAGATATTGGGGGCCACATAGTTGCTCTTAAATGGACTATGAAAAATATTTACAACATAGATGAAGGCGATGTTTGGTGGTCCGCAAGTGATATCGGTTGGATTGTAGGCCACTCCTATATTGTTTATGCCCCTTTATTCAAAGGTTGTACCACTGTTTTATTCGAAGGTAAGCCAGTTGGGACTCCAGATGCTGGTGCTTTTTGGAAAATGATCTCAGACTATAAAATTAAATCTTTATTTACTGCACCTACCGCTTTTAGAGCTATTAAAAAAGAAGATCCAGAAGGGAAATTTTTTTCAAAATATGATTTGAGCTCTTTTGAGTCATTGTTCTTGGCAGGTGAACGTGCGGATCCTGATACAATTAGATGGGCTGAAAATTTACTTAAAGTTCCAGTAATAGATCATTGGTGGCAAACAGAAACAAGTTGGGCGATAAGCTCAAATTGCACTGGAATAGAAATGATGAAAACAAAATATGGCTCAGCTTGTAAAGCTGTACCTGGATATGATGTAAAAATAATTAAACCAGATCAAAATTTGGCAAAACCAAATGAAATGGGAGACATTGTTGTCAAGCTACCCTTGCCTCCAGGAACATTTCCAACTCTTTGGAATGCAGATAAAAGGTACAAAGAAAATTATATGACAAATTACGAAGGTTTTTATCAAACCTATGATGCAGGACATATTGATGAAGACGGCTATATTTGGATTATGTCTAGAACAGATGACATAATAAACGTAGCTGGTCACAGACTATCTACTGGAGCAATTGAAGAAGTTTTGTCAGAACATCAATCAGTTGCTGAATGTGCCGTTCTTGGAATTACGGATAAATTAAAAGGTCAATTACCAATTGGACTTATCGTATTAAAAACTGGAGTAGATAAAGACAACGAAACAATCTCAAAAGAATGTATTCAAATGGTAAGAGATAAAATTGGTCCAGTCGCCGCATTTAAGGTTGCAATAATAATAAAAAGACTTCCAAAAACAAGGTCAGGTAAAATTTTAAGAGGAACAATAAGGAAAATAGCAGATAATGTCGAATATAAAATGCCTCCTACTATTGATGATCCAGCAATTTTGGATGAGATCAAAAACGATCTTATTAAAAACAATATATTAAAATCTACTTAAAATTTTTAAATTAAAGAATTTATAACATTTAAATACTTTTTGAGATTTTGACTATAATCAAATCTATTTAAATTTTTATAACCTATTAGAATTTTCTTAGATAAAGATTTTTTATTTTTAGAAAAATATAAAATTAAATCTGATAACTTTACATAATCGCCAACATTAAATAAAAATCCTGCTTTTCCATTTAGAAGAATTTCTCTAGGTCCAGTTGGACAATTTGAAGAAATGATAAATTTTTTCAAAACTTGAGACTCTAATAAAACATTTGGCAGACCTTCATATAATGAGGATAAAATAAAAACATCTGAAGATTTAATTAAATTGAAAGGATTATTTTGAAAATTTATTAATTTAACATGTTTTGAAAGATTATTTTTCTGAATGTATCTGGTTAGGTTTTTTTTTTCAGTACCCCTACCGACTAATAATAAATTGAATTTTATTTTATTTTTAATTCTATTTACTGCTTTCAAAAGAGTTAATTGGTCTTTTTGATTAGTATATCTGCCTACATTTATTAATTTCAATTTTTTTTTATCAAACTTGATTTTACTTTTAATTTTAGATTTTTTGATTATTTCTTTTTTATTTAAAGGATTGTAGATACATTCAGCACTAATACCAAATTTTGTCTTGAATTTTTTTTTGAAATCTAAACTATTAACAATAACTCTGTCAGCGCTTTTTAAAACATATTTAAAAATAAGGTATTTAAATTTATTTTGTGACCAACCATCGGGTGCTGAATTAGATCTAACAATTACTTTAATACCTAGTAACTTACATAATAAAGTACAATAAATATTTCCTTGGAAGGAAAAAACTAAAACATTTCTATCTTTTAAGACTTCTAAAAATAGCAGGAACAAACCTACAAAAAACTTTTTTCTTCTTCCTATTGAATTCCAAAAATCTGACTTAGGAGAAATAAACCTAATTTTACCTAAAAATCTACTCTTAAATTTGTTTGAGATTGTAATAACAGATATGTTTTTAATCTTATCTTTTAAATAATTTGATATAATAAATAAGTTTTTTTCTACCCCGCCACCTTCTATAGAGGGTATAAATATAATAACTTTTTTTTGCATCTAGAATTAATTATAACTTAAATAACAATTTTGTTATAATTAAGAAATTTTTGAGTAAATTTTAATGAATAATATACTTGTAACAGGTGGTGCTGGTTATATCGGAAGCCATATTGTAGAGCAGCTCGCAAAAACTAAAGCTAGGATCATAATTATTGATAATTTGGAAACTGGGTATAAAAAATTAATTAATAAAAATGCTATTTTTGTGAAAGGTGATATCAAAAATTTAGAACAGCTTTCAAAGTTGTTTCATAAATATAAAATAAATTCTGTAATACACCTGGCAGCTTATTTAAATATAAGTGAAGCGGAAAAAAATAAAAAAAAATACTTTGAAAATAATGTGAGAGGAACTCTTAATGTTATTAAGTGTTGCCAAAATACAAATATCAAAAATATTGTTTTTTCATCTTCATGTTCAATTTATGGAAACACTAAAGGTGCCGTAGATGAAAATAAAAAAGCAAATCCAAAAGGGTATTACGCATATACAAAATATGAAGGAGAAAAAATAATAAAAAAATATGCAAAAAAATTTAAATATAATTTTGCAATTTTAAGATATTTCAATATTGCTGGAGCTTCAAAATCAAATAAAATTGGGGAGATCAACTCTTCTCACGGACATCTATTTAAGAATATAGCAATCCAATCATTAAAAAAAAATCCAAAAATCAACATTTATGGGAAAGATTATAAAACTAAAGATGGAACATGTGTTAGGGATTATATGCATGTATCTGATTTGTCATCAGCTCACATCAAAGCATTAAAATATATTAATAATAAATCCAAATCAATTATACTCAATTGTGGGTATGGAAAAGGATATTCAGTTTTAGAAATTGTGAAGATTTTCAAAAAAATGAATAAAAATCTTAAAATTAATTTTACGAAAAAAAGAATGGGGGATGTTGGCTCTGTATTTGCTAATACCAAAAAGTTTAATAGAACTTTAAAATTGAAAATGAAATATAATAGTATAGAAAAAATTTTAGCAAGCTCGATTAAATGGGAAAAAATTATGGGTAAAAAAGTTTGAAAGTATCAGTCGTAATAGCTAATTATAATAGTTCATCATATATTCAACAGTGTATTGATTCATTGAATTCCCAAACCTATAAAAATCTAGAAATAATTTTTTTTGATGATAATTCAAGTGATAACTCTTTAGATATAATTAGAAAATTCTCTAATGTAAAAATTATAGAAAATAAGGTTCAAACAAAATTTGGTTCAATAAATCAATTAAACGCTTTTAAAAAAGCAGTTGAGATCAGTGATGGTGATATAATTTTTCTATTAGACGGCGATGATTACTTCAAGAATGAAAAAATTGAAAAAATTGTTCATTATTTCCAAGATAACCAAAAAGCAAATATAGTTTTTGATTATCCTATTATGGTCGAAGA
>CACHQX010000013.1 GCA_902582235.1 uncultured Pelagibacteraceae bacterium | reverse complement strand
AGACCAAACTTTTCAATAAAATTAGTAAATAAACTCTTAAAAAATCTTAAAAATTTTGATGGCGTTATCCCAGTTCTTAAAACTACTAGTTCCATTAAAATAATTAAGAATAAAAAAATTTCAAATTTAGATCGTAACACAATTTTTTTATCACAAACACCGCAAGCTTTTAATTTTAAAAAAATATTTGACCTTCAGAGAAGGATGAATTCAAAAATTACTGATGATGCTTCTCTATTCAACAATAATTCAAGCAGAATAAAAATGATAAAAGGTGAGGAGAAAAATATTAAAATTACAACTAAAAATGATATCAAAGAAAACTTAAAATATTATTTTGGTATAGGTTTTGATGTACATAGATTAGTAAAAAATAAAAAAATGTACTTAGGTGGACTTAAAATAAATTCAAAATTAGGGACATTGGGTCATTCTGATGGTGATCCTGTTCTCCACTCAATTACCGATTCAATTCTTGGTGCTTGCAGAAAAGGTGATATAGGACAAAAATTTTCAGATCAAGATATTAAATTTAAAAATATAAGATCGACCATTTTGTTGAGAAAAGTTATTAAAGAAATTGAGAAAAATGGGTATTTCATAAATAATTTGGATATTAATATAATAACTCAAGCTCCAAAAATTAGTAAATATAAAAAAAGAATGATTTCGATGATATCTAAATTATGTAAAATAAAAAAAAATCAAATCAATATTAAAGGTAAAACTGCGGAGAAACTTGGTGTTATAGGAAAGGAAAAGGCTATTGCGTGTGAAGTAATAACGTCAGTTTATAAATATGAATAAAAAAATAGGAAAACTTATTGTCACGATGTTTGGTATTGGTCTGGTAAAATATTTTCCAGGAACTTTCGCTTCTTTTGTAACCGCTTCAATATATTGTCTCTTTTATACAATTAAATTAAATTATATTTTATTAATAATAATTAATCTTTTTTTATTTATTTACTCAGCTTGGATGATTAATAAATTAGAAGATGAATTTGCAGAAATAGATTCAAAAGAAATCGTGATTGATGAATTTTTAGGTCAGTCCATTCCAATTCTCTTTTTTTATATAATTTTTTATGAAGGATCAGTATCGAACACTTTTTTTTTTATAATCGTTTTTCTATCATTTATTGGTTTTCGTTTTTTTGATATTTTTAAGCCTTATCCAATAAATTATGTGGATAGAAATATAAAAAATGGTTTTGGTGTTATCTTGGATGATCTTATAGCAGGTTTCTTTACTCTAATAGTATTATATATCTGTATAATTTTTTATGGTCAAATTTAGTAAATTAATAAAGAAATTAAAAAAGAAAAAATTAAAGATTAGTTTTGCTGAGTCTTGTACTGGTGGATTACTTGCCCAATCTATAACCTCGATAAACGGAGCTTCGAAGGTATTTAATTTAAGTGTTGTTACTTATTCAAATGATTCGAAAAGTTCAATTCTTAAAGTCCCAAAAAAAATAATTAATAAATTTGGTGCCGTGAGTAAAGAATGTTGCCTGAGTATGGTAAAAAATTTAGCAAAAATAAGCAAAAGTCAAATAAATGTGTCTATTACTGGAATAGCTGGACCTAAAGGGGGCTCTAAATTAAAACCAGTGGGACTAGTCTTTATTGGAATAAATTACAAAGGCAAAATTAATGTTTATAGGTATTTATTTCCAAAAAAAACAAGAAGATCTATTCAAAAAGCAAGTGCAAAAGCAGTTATAGATAATTTGCTAAACTTTATTAAATAGCTTCTCTGCCCTATTTTGAAACGCGTCAGCAATTTTATCAAGACCGTATTCAAATGATTTGTTCATGAAAATATTTAAAAATTTATTTTTCAATTCAAAATCAAGATCAAAAGTTACCTCTGTAAAATTTTCTTTTTGATCAAATTTCCATTTATTTTCTAAATATTTTAAAGGTCCTTCAATATTTTTTACGTAAATAATACTCTCTTTTTTATCAAATTTAACATCGCTCTTATATGTGTCTTTAAAAGGACCTTTGCCAATTGTTAAGTCAGCTTCGATATACTGAAAATTACCATCAGATACATCTTTATATATTTGAGCATTTAAACAATAAGGAATAAATTTTGGGTATTCTTTAATATTGAGGACAAGATCGATTAAATCTTTTTTGGAACAATTAATGTTTCTCTTTATCGATGCTTTTGGCATTAAAAGTTTTTCTATTTTTTTTCAATTTAGCAAAGTCTTCATCTGCATGATAAGACGATCTTGTTAGTGGAGACGAAGAAACTAATAGAAAACCTTTTGCTTTGGCAACAATTTCTAAATCTTTAAATTCTTTTGGATCATAGTATCGTTGAAGTGGAAAGTGCTTAACAGATGGTTGTAAATACTGACCGATTGTTAAGAAATCAACATTAGCAGATCTTAAATCATCCATAACTTGTAAAATTTCATCTTTTGTTTCACCCATACCAACCATTATTCCTGATTTGGTAAAAACTTCATGATTTATTTGTTTGGCGTTTTTTAATAATTCAAGTGATGAAAAATATCTAGATCCAGGTCTTACTTTTAAATATAAACTTGGAACAGTTTCGATATTATGATTAAAAACATCTGGCATTGCATCCAAAACTCTTTTGTAAGCATCACCTTTTCTCAAAAAGTCAGGGGTTAAAACTTCAATTGTTGTTTCTGGATTAGCTTCTCTTGTAGACTTGATAGTTTCATAAAAATGATTTGAACCACCATCTTTAAGATCATCCCTATCAACGGAGGTAATTACTACGTGACGCAAATTTAATCTTTTCACCGCCAAGGCTATCTTTTTTGGTTCAAAAGGATCCAATTTTTCTGGTCTTCCAGTTTTAACATCGCAAAATGCACAGGCTCTTGTGCAAGTATCCCCCATAATCATAAAAGTTGCATGTCTTTTGCTCCAACATTCAGTTATGTTTGGACAATTTGCTTCCTCACAAACTGTAACTAATTTTTGTTGGTTGACTATACTTTTTGTAAGAAAAAATTCTTTACTGTTTAAAAGTTTAGATTTTATCCAAGCTGGTTTTTTTTTGATTGGATTAATTTGATTTTTTTGTTTTTCTGGATGTCTTACTTTATTCATTTTCAATAATATAGGTATTCTCACCCTTTTTTCCAACGACAAATTTGTCCCTTATCAGAATTTCAAGATAATCTTTGTCTAAATTCTCATCAATAAGACTATTAATTTTTTTCACTTTTATTATTTCATTAGTTAAAAATACCTTTTTTTTTAAAAGATTTTCAAATTGATCTTTCTTATCTAGATAAGCAAATAGACCCCTGTTACCCCCAAGTAAACTCAAAGAAAAATAAATAATTAGTAGAATTGGAAGTATGAGTATAATACTTCTTTTAAAAACATTTATCATTTTATTTTAGCCATATTTTTGGTTTTTGTAAGATCAGCTTCTATTCTCAATAACTGATTAAATTTTGCAACCCTTTCTGATCTACATAATGAGCCAGTTTTTATTTGATTTGAGTTTGTTCCAACAGCTAAATCGGATATAAATGTATCTTCTGAGTCGCCGGATCTATGAGAAATGATGGTCGTATAACCTATACATTGAGCAAATCTTATAACATCTAAAGTTTCAGAAACTGTACCTATTTGATTTAACTTAATTAAAATAGAATTCGATGATTGATATAAAAAAACCTTTTTTCAATCTTTGAAGATTAGTTACATAAAGATCGTCACCTACGATCTGTACTTTTTTTTCTTTTTTACATAAATCTGACCATGATTTCCAATCGTTTTCCGCGAAAGGATCTTCAATAGATTTTATTTTAAATCTTTTAATTATTTCTGAGTAGAATGATATTGTATCTTTGTATGAGATATATTTTTTTGATTTTATTGCATATTTGTTATTTTTAAAAAGTTCATTTGCAGCAACGTCTAGACATATTGATACATCTTTTCCGTTAACAAAACCTGCCTTTTTTATGGCGTTTGAAATTAATTTTAATGCCTCCTCATTTTTTGAAATCATTGGAGCAAAACCACCTTCGTCTCCAACAGATGTAGATAAATTTTTACTGATAAGTAATTTTTTTAAGCTTTGTATTACTAAAAAACAAATATTCATTGCCTCGCTAAAAGTCCTAGCTTTATCCGGTCTAATCATAAATTCTTGAATTTTTAAACCATTGTTGGCATGCACACCTCCATTGATGATATTCATGAGTGGAAAAGGTAATTTAAAATTTTTTTTAATCAAAAAGTTTTTATACAAAGGTGTTTTTTTCAACTTTGCTGATAATTTTTTGACAGCAATAGATACAGACAAAATCGCATTTGCACCTAATTTCTTTTTTTGCTTTGTTCCATCTAATTTAATAAGGATTGAATCTATCAATTCTTGGTTATGAACATTTTTATTTAGAATTTTTTTTGAAATAATCTTATTTACATTTGACACAGCAGAAAAAACACTTTTTCCTAAATACTTTTTATTTGCGATATCTCTTTTTTCAAATGCTTCGTATGAACCAGTCGATGCGCCTGAAGGACAAATAGCTTTTGAAGAAACTTTTCCACAAAATATTTCTGTTTCGATTGTCGGCATACCTCTACTATCAAATATTTGCCTTGAAACTACTTTTGTAATTTTTGACATTAAATAATAATTTAGTTTTTTATTAGTTTATCAATCTCAAGCAATTTATTTACCAGACTGTCCATTTCATTCAATGGAACCATATTTGGACCATCAGAGGGAGCATTATCTGGATCTTGATGCGTTTCAATAAAAACAGCAGCTATCCCTACAGCTACTGCCGCCCTAGATAAGTGTGAAACAAATTTTCTTTCACCCCCACTTTTATCACCCATTCCTCCAGGATGTTGGACTGAGTGGGTTGCATCGAAAACTATAGGATATCCTGTTTGTGCCATTATTGGAATTGATCTCATATCAGATACTAATGTGTTATAACCAAAACTCGCTCCTCTTTCAGTTATTAGGATATTGTTATTTCCTGTATCGGATAATTTCTTTACTACATTTAACATATCCCACGGAGCAAGAAATTGACCTTTTTTAACATTAACAACCTTATTTGTTTTAGCGGCAGCTACTAATAAATCAGTTTGTCTGCATAAAAAAGCTGGAATTTGAATGACATCAACATGATTTGCAACAATAGAACATTGTTCTGTATTGTGTATGTCGGTTAGAATTGGAATATTTAATTGTTTTTTTATTTTATCAAATATTGGTAAAGATTTTTCTAAACCAGCTCCTCTTTTGCTTTTAAGACTAGTTCTATTAGCTTTATCAAAAGATGTTTTGTAAATAAAACCTATATTATATTTTTTAGAAATTTCCGATATTTTTCCTGCCATATCAAGAGCATGCTGCTCGTTCTCAAGTTGACAAGGCCCTGCGATTAAACATATTTTTTCTTCATTTGAAATTTTTATTCCATTACAATTTACTGTAAAATTTTTCATTATTTATTTTTTGCAGCCTCAATAAATGATGAGAATAATGGATGAGGTTGTAAAGGTCTAGACTTAAATTCTGGATGAAATTGAACTCCAATAAACCAAGGATGATTTTTAATTTCAATAATTTCAGGTAAGTTATTGTCAGGAGACATTCCTGAAAAATTTAACCCATGTGTTTCAAATTTCTTTCTCAAATTGATATTAACCTCATATCTGTGTCTATGCCTTTCTTTAATTTGACCAGACTTATAAATTTCTTTTATTAAGGAATTGTGTTGTAATTTAGCTGGATAAAGACCTAATCGCATAGTTCCACCTAAATTTTTCACAGTTCCTTTAATTTTTCTACCGTTTTTGTTCCATTCCTCAATAAGGCCAATTACTGGATAGCAATTTTTATCAAACTCACTAGAACCAGCATTTTTAATTTTTAGTACATTCCTAGCAAATTCAATTACTGCCATTTGCATACCAAAACAAATCCCTAAAAAAGGAATTTTTTTAGTCCTTGCATAATTTATGCATGCTATCTTACCTTCAGTCCCTCTTTTTCCGAAACCTCCAGGAATTATTATTCCAGAAACATTACTTAATTTTTTTTGAACATCTGAGACTTTCAATAAATCTGATTCTATTCTTATTAAATTAATTTTTACATTATTATAAATACCTCCGTGAACCAGTGCTTCATCTAATGATTTATATGCATCTTTTAAATCTACATATTTTCCAACAATTGCAATATTTACAGTCCTAATATTTTTGTTTGTTACAATTTTAGTTACGTCTTTCCACGGTTTTAAATTAATCTTTTTTCTCGGCTTAATATTGAAATATTCAAAGACTTGTTTATCTAAGCCCTCATTAAAGAAACTTATTGGTGCTTCATAAATTGTCTTAACATCTACTGTCTCTATAACCCTTTTAATTGGTATGTTACAGAATAATGAAATTTTTTTTCTTTGATCAAGAGGTATAGATTGTTGTGATCTGCAAATAACCATATCTGGTTGAATTCCAATACTTCTTAATTCTTTAACAGAATGTTGTGTAGGTTTTGTTTTAATTTCATCAGAAGATTTTAAAAATGGAACTAATGTTAAGTGAATAAATAAAGTTTTTTCTTTACCTATATCGTTTGCAAATTGTCTTATAGCCTCTAGAAAAGGTAGACTCTCAATATCGCCAACTGTTCCTCCGATTTCACAGATAACAAAATCTTCATTTTTAATTCCATTCTTAATAAATTCTTTAATTCTATTAGTAACATGTGGAATTACTTGAACAGTTTTACCAAGGTAATCACCCTTCCTTTCTTTATTTATAATGTCACTATAAATTTTTCCAGTTGTAATATTATCATTTTTTGTAGATGATATATCGGTAAATCTTTCATAATGACCTAAATCTAAATCAGTTTCTGCTCCATCATCAGTTACAAAAACCTCACCATGTTGAAATGGACTCATTGTTCCTGGATCAACATTTAAATAAGGATCCATTTTTCTTACTCTTACTTTAAAGCCTTGTGATTTAAGTAGATAAGCTAATGATGCTGATGATAAACCTTTTCCAAGAGATGATACCACGCCGCCAGTGACAAAAATATATCGCGCCATGGAAGTATGTTATAAGCTTTTTTTTGTAAAAATAAAAGAATTAATTGTTGTTATCAGGTATTTTTGGTGCGTCTTTATCTGAATTTTCATCCACTGTATCAATTAATGATTTTTCAGGACTTAATTTTTGATTCGATAAAATAGTCAGGCCTAAACTACAAATTATAAACAATGTTGCTACAATAGCTGTACTTTTGGTCAAAAAATTGCCTGCAGTTTTGGAAAACATATAACTTTCTTGTGATACACCAATTCCTAATGCACCACCTTCTGATTTTTGAAATAAAACAAGAATTACTAAAATAATAGCAAGGACAATGTTTATCGTTAGTAAAATATTTTCCATGAGGACTAATTATACGTTTTTTTTACTATATCAATAAATTTTTTGGAGTTTTGTGAAGCTCCCCCGATTAAAAAACCATCAAGGTTAGTTATTTTTTTTAAATTTCTTATATTTTCGGGATTAACAGATCCACCGTATAAAATTTTTGGTAATTTACCCTTAAAATTTTTTTTTATGAATTCAACTGTTTGCTCAAGTTCATTTATTTTAGGAATTTTTCCAGTACCAATTGACCAAACTGGCTCATAAGCAACAAGTATATTAGACTTTTTTTTTATCTTTTTTAAACCATGTTTAATTTGTTTTGATAAAATTGATTTCGTTTTTTTTCTCTTTTTTTCAACCAAAGTTTCGCCAATACAAAAAATAACTTTTAATTTTGATTTAATAGCACTTTTAATTTTGAGATTAATAAGTTTGTCAGTTTCGCCTTTTTGTCTGTTTTCTGAATGACCTAAAATTACATAATTGGCACCAGAGCTTTTAAGCATTTTTGAATTTACAAAACCTGTATGTGAACCATACTCTTCACTCTCATGACAATTTTGACCTCCGATATCTATTAAACAGTTTTCAAACTTTTTCAAAAAGGAAGAAATTAAAGTATATGGAGGACAATAAATTAATCTTCCTTTCTTAATTTCTTTAGATTTTGAAAATTTAATAACTTTATCCAACGTATTTAATGATTTTAAATTTCCATACATCTTCCAATTAGCGATGAAATACATAATTTTGTTTGTCATAGTTCCTTTTTTAATCTATAGATTTGTTTTAATAGATCAATAAATAATCATTTATAATGTTAAATAAGTTAAAAAATTTCTCGAAAAGTAAACTTGGAGCAGTTGTGGTATTTATTGTTGCCTTGCCTTTTGTGTTCTTTGGGATGGGTAGTGTCTTTC
>CACHQX010000012.1 GCA_902582235.1 uncultured Pelagibacteraceae bacterium | reverse complement strand
TTCTTACACTATTTATAACTTTTGCTATTATAAAAGCTTTTCCTCCAGCACTAAGTTGGATGGTATTAGACGCCAATATATCTGGTGATACAAAAGAGGCATGTACAGGTACAGGGGCTTGTTGGACCTACATAAAAGTTTGGTTTAAGAGATTTATGTATGGAATGTATCCTAATGAACTTCATTGGAGAATAAATTCTGCATTTTTATTAGTAATAGGACTTGGTTTTGTTGGTTACTTTTTTAAAGAAAATTTAAAAAAATACTTAGCTTTGTATTATGTAGTGATCTATCCGATAATTGCTTTCTTAATAATCTATTATTTGATTTCAGGGGGAGCATTTGGTTTAGTTTGGGTAGAAACTGGAGCTTGGGGTGGTTTATCTTTAACGTTTATTGTCTCATTTTTTTGTTTAATTTTCTGTTTTCCGCTTGGAATGATCTTGGCATTAGGAAGAAGATCTAATTTACCAGCTATAAGATATATTTCAGTTGGTTACATTGAATTTTGGAGAGGAGTTCCATTAATAACAGTATTATTTATGTCATCAGTAATGTTTCCAATGTTTTTACCTCAAGATTTCTTCATGGATAAATTAGTTAGAGTTATTATAGCTATAACTTTGTTTGAAGCAGCATATTGTGCTGAAGTTATTAGAGGTGGTTTACAAGCTTTACCTAGAGGTCAATACGATGCAGCCAAATCATTAGGGATGGGATACTGGAAAATGCATATATTTGTAATTTTACCACAAGCTTTAAAATTAGTAATCCCTGGAATTGCAAACACATTTTTAGCATTGGTTAAAGATACACCATTAATATTTGTTGTCGGTTTAGCTGAAATTGCAGGAATGCTTGCCTTAGCTAAAACAAATCCAAAATGGCTTGGTTTTGCTATGGAAGGATATATTTTTGCAGCAATAATTTTCTGGATAATTTGCTATGCAATGAGCAAATATAGTTATAACCTTGAAGAAAAATATAAAACCGAAAGATAATGTCTAGTTCTATAATAAATATCGAAAATGTTAATAAATGGTTTGGTGATTTCCAAGTTTTAAAAGATATTAACTTAGAAGTTCAACAAAAACAGAAAATAGTTGTTTGTGGCCCATCTGGTTCTGGCAAATCAACTTTGATCAGATGTATAAATAGATTGGAAGAACACCAAGAAGGTAAAATTATTGTTGATGGAACAGAACTTAGTGAAAATACAAAAAATATTGAGCAAATCAGAGCTGAAGTTGGTATGGTTTTTCAGCAATTTAATTTGTTTCCGCACTTATCTATTTTAGATAACTGCACTTTAGCACCTATTTGGGTAAAAAAGATGCCAAAAAAACAAGCAGAAGAACTTGCAATGCAACAATTAGAACAAGTTCAAATAGCGGACCAAGCCCACAAGTTTCCAGGTCAATTATCTGGGGGTCAACAACAAAGATCAGCTATAGCTAGAGCTTTATGCATGCAGCCTAAGATAATGTTATTTGATGAACCAACTTCTGCGCTTGATCCTGAGATGATTAAAGAGGTTTTAGATGCAATGGTTAACCTTGCAAAAGGTGGTATGACGATGATTGTTGTAACTCATGAAATGGGATTTGCAAAAGAAGTGGCTGATGAAGTTATTTTTATGGATGAAGGTATGATAGTTGAAAAAAATACTACAAAAGAATTTTTTGCAAACCCAAAAAGTGACAGAACGAAACTTTTCTTAAGTCAAATATTATAAAATTTGCATGCCTGACATGCGAAAAATGTCGTATTTTCGTATATTTCTCAAAAGCAATTTAGAGCTTTTCTAATATGTCAAGCCTCAAAATCACTCAAAAAAAATTTTTTTTCCGCTTGCATAAACCCCCAGGATAGAGTTCAATCTTTCTTTTTAAGAGGGGTCTTAATGGAAGATAATTTTAATAAACACTTAGGTAATAAACTTAAGTTAAGAAGACTGGCACTAGGTCTTACACAAACAAAAGTAGCAAAAGCAATCAACGTAACATTCCAACAAATTCAAAAATATGAAAAAGGCACAAATGGAGTAAGTTCTATAAGATTACTTCAGTTGTCGAACTATTTAAAAGTTCCGATAAATTATTTTTTTGAAGATTTTTCAGAATACCTAATTAATGCTGATAAAATTAAAGAAGGTCACATGAACGTGAACTATAATTTTTTAGTTAAGGTATATTCTGAACTAACTAACGATCAAAAAATTAAATTTAGCAAAAATTTACAATCACTAAACGTTGGAATACAAAAGACTGGTTAATTTGGCTCCTCGGGCAGGACTCGAACCTGCGACCAATTGATTAACAGTCAACTGCTCTACCAACTGAGCTACCGAGGAATGTAAAAATCAAAACTTACTTTTTTTTTACTTGAAAACAACTCTTTTTTTTGGAGGTAACGCCCGGAATCGAACCGGGATACAAGGATTTGCAATCCTCTGCGTAACCATTCCGCCACGTTACCGATAAATCTGATTATAAAACAATTTATAAGATGTTTATATATGAAATATTCTATCAAATTCAATCAGAATTTGTTTATTGTTAAATACGTTTATTGAATTATAAACTATAAACACCAATGAGTTCAGAAAAATATACACATTCTAAAGTAGAAAATAAGATTTACTCTTATTGGGAAAAAAAAGGTCTCTTTAAACCCAAAAAAAATAAAAAAAAGTATTCTATTGTAATTCCACCACCAAACGTCACTGGAAGTCTTCATATGGGTCATGCATTAAACAACACTATCCAAGATTTGCTCATAAGATTTCATAGAATGAACAATTTTGAAACTTTATGGCAACCAGGAACTGATCATGCTGGAATTGCAACGCAAGCTTTAGTCGAAAGAAAGCTTGAAAGTGAAAATATTGATAAACAATCAATTGGCAGAGAGGCTTTTATTAAAAAAGTCTGGGATTGGAAAAAGGAGTATGGCGATATCATCATCAATCAGCTTAAAAAACTAGGATGTTCATGTGATTGGTCCAGGAATGCATTCACAATGGATAAAAATTTGTCTGCATCAGTTATTAAAGTTTTCATAGATCTCTATAACAAAGGTCTTATTTATAAATCTAAAAAATTAGTTAACTGGGACACAGTATTAAAAACAGCTATATCTGATCTTGAAGTAGATCAAAGAGAGGTGAATTCAAAACTTTATTATATCAACTATCAAATTGAAAATAGTTCAGAATTTATAACTATTGCAACAACAAGACCAGAAACAATGCTAGGAGACACTGCAGTTGCTGTTAATCCTAAAGATGAAAGGTATACTAATTTAGTAGGTAAAAATGTAGTTTTACCAATAACAGGGAGAAAAATAAAAATTATTCAAGATGATTACGCTGATCCAGAGCAAGGTTCTGGTGCAGTTAAAATTACTCCAGCACATGATTTTAATGACTATGATGTAGGTAAAAGAAATAAATTAGAAATTATAAATATTTTCACAGAGGACGGGAAGATAAACGAAAATGCACCTAGTGATTATGTAGGTTTAGATAGATTTGAAGCAAGAAAAAAAATCTTAAATGATCTTGGTGACAAGCTTATTAAAGAAGAAAACATTAAAAATAAAGTTCCTTATGGGGATAGATCTAACTCTGTAATTGAACCATATCTTACAGAGCAATGGTTTGCAGATGCAAAAAAATTATCAGTAAAAGCAAAGAAGATTGTAAAGAATAAAAAAACAAATTTTTTTCCTCCTAATTGGTCAAAGACTTATTTCCAATGGATGAATAATATTGAACCTTGGTGTATATCAAGACAACTTTGGTGGGGCCATCAAATACCAGCTTGGTATGGACCTGATAAAAAAATCTTTGTAGCATCAAATTATAGTGAAGCAAAAAAACTAGCCAAAAAAAAATATAAGAAAGATGTAGAATTAGTAAGAGATGAAGATGTTTTAGATACATGGTTCTCATCAGGATTATGGGCTTTTGCAACTCTTGGGTGGCCTAATAAAAATGAATATCTAAAAAAGTTTTACCCAACATCAGTTTTAGTAACAGGTTTTGATATTATCTTTTTTTGGGTAGCCAGAATGATGATGTTTGGAATGGAGTTTTTAAATAAACAACCATTTAAAGAAATTTATGTTCATGCATTGGTAAGAGATGAAAAAGGACAAAAAATGTCTAAGTCAAAAGGTAATGTAATTGATCCTTTAATATTGATAGATAAATATAGTGCAGATGCATTAAGATTTACTTTGCTATCAATGGCATCACCAGGAAGAGACGTAAAATTATCTGAAGATCGAGTGAAAGGTTATAGAAATTTTCTTAATAAGCTTTGGAATGCAAACAACTTTCTGGCCATGAATAAGTGTGATTTTTCAAAGTCTAAAAAGGAGCCAAAAGTAAAATTAAATATAAATAAATGGATTATTTCAGAATTAAACACAGTAAGTAAACTTATTGAAAAGAATATAAATGATTATAGGTTTGATGAAGCAGCAAGAAACATTTACCAATTTGTATGGCATTCATATTGTGATTGGTATGTAGAGCTATCTAAAACTATATTAAACTCAAAAGAAAAGTCATCAATTTCAGAGGTAAAACAGACCCTAAGTTACGTCTTTAAACAAATTTTAATTCTTTTACATCCATTCATTCCGTTTATTACAGAGGAATTATGGTTAAAAAATAAGCTAGATAAACCAAAAAATTATCTAATGTTTGCTAATTGGTCGAATAAAAAAGCAAATAAAGACAAACAAATTAAGGAAGTAGAAAATATAATCAATTTAATAAGCCAACTTAGAGCATTTAAAAATGAATTAAATGTGAGCCCAGGCTCTTTTGTAGATATGTCTATTTCGACCCTATCTAAAAACGATCAATTATTTATCAAAAAAAATCAAACTGTTTTAAAAAGACTTGGTAGAATAAATAGCTTCCTAGATACCGATAAAGATAAAGCGTCAGCAAACTTAGTCATCAAAGGGGATATTTTTAAGATATATTTTGATCAATCAATAGATCTCTCTTTGATCAAAGAAAACCTTCTAAAAAGGCAGCAAAAATACCAAAGTGAGTTAGATGGGATATCGAAAAGACTTTCTAACAAAAGTTTTGTAGAAAGAGCGCCAAAAAATATTGTTGATCAGGAAAAAAATAACTATAGTAATTTAAAAAAAGATATTGATAAAATATCAATCACTATAAAAGGTTTATAATGAAGAAATTTAATAAGAAGAAATTACCAAGCAGACACACATCTTTAGGACCCGATAAAGCTCCTCAAAGATCTTTTTATTATGCAATGGATTTGACCGAAAAAGATGTAGCAAAACCTTTCGTAGGTGTTGTGTCAACATGGAATGAAGCTGCTCCTTGTAATATTGCTTTAATGAGACAGGCTCAATCGGTTAAAAAAGGAGTTCATCAAGCAGGTGGCACACCAAGAGAATTTTGTACAATTACGGTTACAGATGGAATAGCAATGGGTCATGAAGGAATGAAATCTTCGTTAATTTCACGAGATGTAATAGCAGACTCAACTGAATTAACTGTTAGAGGACATTGTTATGACGCTTTAGTTGGCGTTGCAGGATGTGATAAATCTTTACCAGGCTTAATGATGGCAATGGTTAGATTAAATGTACCAAGTGTTTTCATTTATGGTGGTTCAATATTACCGGGTAGATTTAACGGAAAAGATGTAACAGTTGTTGATGTATTTGAAGGAGTTGGAAAATTTTCTTCAGGAAAAATGTCAGCACATGCATTGAGAAAACTAGAACTTAAGGCTTGCCCAAGTGCTGGAGCTTGTGGAGGACAATTTACAGCAAATACTATGGCATGTGTATCTGAGGCATTAGGATTAGCATTACCATATTCAGCTGGAACACCAGCGCCATACACACAAAGAGATTCTTATGCTTTAAAAAGTGGTAAGGCAGTAATGAATTTATTGGCAAAAAATATCAGACCAAGAGACATTGTTACAAAAAAATCTTTAGAAAATGCTGCTACAATTGTTGCTGCAACAGGTGGATCAACTAATGCAGCTTTACATTTACCTGCACTTGCTAATGAAGCAGGAATTAAATTTGATTTAATGGATGTTGCAAGAATATTTAAGAAAACACCTTATCTTGCAGACTTAAAACCTGGTGGGAAATATGTTGCAAAAGATATGTGGAAAGCAGGTGGAGTTCCAATGCTTTTAAAAACTTTATTAGATGGTGGCTACATACACGGAGATTGTATGACAGTTACAGGTAAAACAATGAGACAAAATTTAAAAAACGTTAAGTTTAATAAAAATCAAAAAGTTATGAGAACACATAACCAACCATTGTCTCCTGATGGAGGTGTTGTTGGTTTAAAAGGAAATTTAGCACCCGATGGAGCAATTGTTAAAGTTGCCGGATTAAAGAAATTACAATTCACAGGTAAAGCAAGATGCTTTGATACAGAAGAAGCTGCTTATAAAGCTGTAAAAAATAAAAAATATAAAGACGGTGACATTATCATTATAAGATATGAGGGACCAAAAGGTGGTCCAGGTATGAGAGAAATGCTTCAAACAACTGGAGCAATTTACGGACAAGGTAAAGGTGAAAAAGTTGCACTTATAACTGATGGAAGATTTTCAGGTGCAACGAGAGGATTTTGTATAGGCCATGTAGGACCTGAAGCATCAGTTGGAGGACCAATAGCCTTACTTAAAAATGGAGACATCATAGATTTAGATGCTAAGAAGGGTACAATTAATGTTCGTTTATCTAGAAAAGAATTAGCAAAAAGAAGAAAGAAATGGAAACCAAAGAAAATTAATTTTGGTAATGGAACTCTTTGGAAATATGCTCAAACAGTTGGTCCAGCTTATTTAGGTGCCCCTACGCACCCTGGAGCAAAAGAAGAGGTTAGAACATACGCTGATATTTAATGAAAATTAGACCAGTTATTCTATGCGGAGGAGCAGGTACTAGACTGTGGCCTAAAAAATCTAAACATCAAGCAAAACAGTTCATAGA
Source organism: uncultured Pelagibacteraceae bacterium (assembly GCA_902582235.1). Lineage (GTDB taxonomy): Bacteria > Pseudomonadota > Alphaproteobacteria > Pelagibacterales > Pelagibacteraceae > Pelagibacter. The sequence continues at coordinate 3,899 of CACHQX010000012.1, read as the reverse complement.
TTTTGGCGGTTGGACTTTAATTAACAAAACTTTTGAAAGAGTTAAAAGTAAAGTTTTTGACTATCCAATTATTAGCACTAATTCAAAATATCTTAGGGATGTTAAAAAGGCTTTAAAGAAAAGTAAAATTAATAAATATAAGATTATTTTAGAGCCAGCGAAAAAAAATACTGCTCCAGCAATTTTAGCATCAGCATTGATTAAAGATGTGCCGTATAATCAGCCTTTAATGTATTTTGCTGCAGATCATTTAATTGAAAAACCAAATAAACTGATCACAGCTATTAATAAAAATAAGTCAAATTTAGACGAAAAAAATGTATTTATATTTGGTATAAAACCCACAAGCCCTTCTAGTGAGTATGGATATTTCATTACCAAGAAGCAAAAGAACATTCATAAAGTCACTAGATTTATTGAAAAACCAAAAGTATCGAAGGCAAAGCAAGTAATTAAACAAAAGGGTTATTGGAATTCTGGGATGTTTTTTTTGAGAAAAGACTCAATTATTAATAATTTTAGGAAATATCAGCCTAATATTTTTCGAAACTGTAACAAAGCTGTAATAAAAGCTAAATATAAAAGTAATGTGTATTATTTAAACAAACAATCGTTTTCTGAAGCTACAGCAAAATCTTTTGATTATGCGATATTAGAGAAAACTAAAAATATCAATGCGATCAAACTTGATATTCCATGGTCAGATCTAGGGAGCTGGAAAGAAATCTGCAAAATGTACGGAAAGATTAAAAATAAATATTTTAAAAAGAAAAACGTATTTCATAGACCATGGGGCAGCTACACAAACTTATTTAAAGGCAAAGAATTCTTAATTAAAGAATTGTATGTGAAATCTAAAGGTATTTTAAGTCTTCAAAAACATTTCCATAGAGCAGAACACTGGGTAGTTACTCATGGAATTCCAAGAATTACTTTAAATAAAAGTAAATTCTTAAAGAAACCTGGTGAAACTATTTATATTCCATTAGGAGCTGTTCATAGAATTGAAAATCCATTTAAAAAACCGGTAAAAATTATAGAAGCACAAATAGGCTCAATCCTTAAAGAAACAGATATTGTTAGATATCAGGATGTATACGGTAGGGTAAAATAGTATTAGCCGGACTTTAATATATTTATTTTTTTTTCCGATTTTGAAATTAAAACTTCTTTGAAATTACCAAAATTGTCACCATCTATTTGTACTGGTATTTTACTATTCATACCATCAAATTTAATATTATCATCATATTTTATAATCACTGATTTTGATTTTTCCAAATTACCATAAATAGCCACTAAATATATGTAATATAATAATTTTAATCGATTTAAGTTTTCAAAGATATAGGTGACAACTTTATCATCAAAAATATTTGTTTTTGCTATAGAATGATGTCCCGCATAATATTTGCTATTTGTACATAGTATCCAATCTGCATAATAAGTTTCATTATTGATTAATATTTTGATTTTTTTATTTTTCATAAATAAAAATTTTTGTAAACCTTTGATGCCAAATATTAATTTTCCCATTATTTTTTTAATTGAAGAATTAATTGATTGAACTATTTGAGCATCCCATCCTAATCCTGCCATCAAAACAAAATGTTTTTCATTTATTTTCATTAAATTAGATTTATTAAAATTATTTGAGGTTAATGTTTTCGCAATTTGTTTAATGTTTTTAGACATACCTAATTCAGCTTGTAGAATATTGGCCGTTCCTGCTGGAATATACCCAATTGCAAAATTTTTATTAAAATTAAAATTATTTTTTATAAGTTCGTTAATTGCAAATGAAACTGATCCATCCCCACCAGCTAATAATAATCTGTTATATTGATGTTTTGTGAGATTTTTTATTATTTCTGAAGCTTGATACTCACTTTCTGTCTCAAAAAAATCAACCCGATGTTGTCTTCGAATTTCATAAACAATCTTTTTAATAAAATTTGACTTTCTTCCCCCCGCGGATTTTTTGTTATATATCAAACAAAATTTCATAATTTAATAATTCTGTAACATAAATATGTACAAGATAATCATGATTCTACTTATAAGCGAATCAAAAAAAAAAACAAGATTATATGAAAAATAAACCACCTTTACTAAAGTATAAAAGTATATTTATTTCAGATTTACATCTTGGAACAAAAGGATGTCAGGCAAATAAGATTCTAGAATTTTTCAAAAACTCTAGATCAGAAAATCTTTATCTTGTTGGTGATATTGTTGATGTTTGGGCGATGCAAAAAAATTTTTATTGGCCCCAAGAACATAATGACGTAATTCAAAAAATATTAAGAAAAGCAAGACATGGTACTAAAGTTTTCTACATAATAGGCAATCATGATGAATTGTTTAGGAAATTTATTCCTATGAATTTTGGTGATATACACTTGTTAAATAGAATTGTTCACGAAACAAGTTTAGGAAAAAAATATCTAGTCGTACATGGTGATGCGTGGGATGGAGTGATGAAACACGCTAAATGGTTATCTAAAATTGGATCTGTTGCTTATAATTTATTACTACGAATTAATGTGATTATAAATTTCTTTAGAAAATTAAGAGGTAAAGAGTACTGGTCTCTTGCAAAATTCTTAAAATATAAAGTTAAAAATGCAGTAAAATATATCGGTGAATATGAAAAAACACTTTCAGATTATGCAAAAAGCAAAAAATATGATGGAATAATTTGTGGCCATATTCATCATGCGGAAGATCAAGAATTCAATGGAATAAATTATTTAAATTGCGGTGATTGGGTTGAGTCATGCACCGCATTAGTAGAAAATTACAGTGGAAAGTTCGAAATTATTTATTGGGATAAAATAAGGGATAAATATTTAGATAAAGACGAAATTTCAAATATTTTAGAAACAAAAAATCTAAAAAAAGCATCTTAAAAATGAAAATCTTAATTGCGACGGATGCATATTTTCCTCAAGTTAACGGTGTTGTAAGAACTCTCCATGAAACAGGTCAAGTTTTGAAAGAACAGGGTCATTTAGTAGAATATATCACTCCAGATTTATTTTTAACATTTCCTATGCCTAAATATAACGAAATAAGACTTTCGATTAATGTCTGGCCTAGAGTTGGAAATCTAATAGAAAAAATCAAACCAGACGCTATTCATATAGCAACCGAAGGTCCAATTGGAACTATGGCAAGAAGATATTGCATTAAAAATAATCTCAAATTTACTACCAGCTTTCATACTAGATTTGATAAATATCTAAAATTATATTTTCCAATCATTCCATCTAAATGGGCAGAAAAATTTTTAGCAAGTTTTCATAATAAAGCAGAAAGAATTCTAGTTACCACAGAGTCTATGAGAAATGAATTAATTGATATTGGTATAGACAATAAAAAAATGGTGACATGGACTAGAGGCGGAAACCATGGAGCTTTTAAAAATCCCAAAAAAATTGATTTACCACATAAAAGACCAATATGGATTTATGTTGGACGTGTTGCTGTAGAGAAAAATATTAGAGCTTTTTTAGAGTGTGATTTAGAGGGCACAAAATTGATAATAGGTAAAGGTCCGGATTTAAAGAAATTAAAAAAAGAATTCCCCAGGGATATATTTTTAGGTGAAAAAACAAATGGTGAATTAGCATCTCACTTTGCATCAGCAGACGTCTTTGTATTTCCAAGTAAAACCGACACATTTGGAATTGTCGTTTGCGAGTCATTAAATTGTGGAACTCCAGTTGCTGCTTACCCAGTACCTGGACCAAAAGATATATTTGAAGGTTCAAAAATTAATTGTTTGGATAATGATTTAAAAATTTCAGCGCACAAAGCCTTAAAAGTAAATAGAGGTGATTGTTTAGAATTTGCTAAAAAATTTACTTGGGAGGAAACAGCAAGGATATTTTACA
>CACHQX010000011.1 GCA_902582235.1 uncultured Pelagibacteraceae bacterium | reverse complement strand
TTAATAATGGAATCGCCAAACCAATTTGTGTGATTGGATCAGGTGGAGTAAGTATTGCGGCAGCTGTAAAAATAATAATTACAACATACTTTCTTCTTGTTTTAAGGAACTCAGAGTCTACAAAACCAACTCTTGCTAACAATGACAACACAACAGGTAATTGAAAACTTAATCCAAAAGCAAAAATTAATTTCATAACTAGTGATAGATATTCGTTCACTTTAGCTTCAAGTTGTATTGGTAGTGATGTGGTTATACCGGTGCTCTCAAATGATAAGAAAAATTTAATCGCTAAAGGCATAATTAAATAATAAACCAGCATTCCACCTAAAAGAAATAAGATTGGCGTTACAACTAAATAAGGCATGATTGCAGATTTTTCATGTTCATATAAACCTGGAGCAATAAATTTCCAAATTTGAATTAATATGAAAGGACTAGTAAAAAAGAATGCAGTAAAAAAAGATACTTTTATGTAGGTTAAAAAAGTTTCTTGTAATGCAGTAAAGATCAATCTTCTTTGAATTTCACTATTCTTTACAGCTTCAGCGTAAGGAGCTACAAGAAAGTTATATATTTCTTCAGAAAAAATATAACAAATGACAAATAAAACTAATAAGCAAACAAAAGATTGGATTAATCTTTTTCTTAATTCAGTCAAATGACTAATAAAACCCTCGTCTTTATTTTGACTCATCTTTCTTTAGATCTTCCTTTTTATCTTTGTTTTCCTTATTCTCGTAATCAAGAGTATTTTCCTCAAGATTGGAAACTTCTGACTGTACAGCGCTAATATATCTTTTGATTGAACCAAACCAACTTCCAATTTTTTTTAAAACGATTGGAAAATCTTTTGGACCAATTATAACTACTGCTAGACCAATTATTAACAGTAATTCAAACCAGCCAATTTGTGGCATTGATTATTCTTTATTGTTTGGATCTTGATTATTAGTCTGATCGTTATTCTCAGTGATGTTTTTTGCCTGATCCTCAGTTGGATCCTGTGCCATACCTTTTTTAAAACTTTTAATACCTTTGGCTACATCACCCATAAGACTTGAGATTTTACCTCTACCGAATAGTAAGACTACTAGTATAACAACTATTGCAATTTGCCAAAAACCTATACTCATGAGTTATTTATAGCTCGTTTATTAATCATTTAAAAGTAATAATTTACTTATCATCGCTTTCTTTATCTAACGTACTGCTTAGCATATCGTCTATTTCAGTATAAATGTTTTCTTTCTTTTCATCCTGAGTCTCTTGATAAAATTTACCTGTTCCAAAAATCGCAGAATCAATATTTGAGCTATCGATAAGACCTGCAGAACTTAACTCCTCTATTGTAGGGAGATCAGACAACTTTTTTATATTGAAGTGGCTTAAGAATTCATCTGTTGTACCATATTGTATTGGTTTACCTGGCACATCTTTTCTACCCATTGGTTTTACCCAGTTTAATTCCATTAAGATATCTAAAGTATTCACACCAAAAGCAACCCCACGTATTTCCTCGATCTCTGCTCTAGTAACTGGTTGGTGATAAACAATAATAGATAAAGTTTCGATAGATGCTTTGGATAATTTTTTTTCAACTTTTTTTTGTTGAGTCATTAATGAAGATAAATTTGATGAAGTTCTAAAAGACCATTTATTAGATATACAAACCAGATTGAAACCACGGTTTTCATAAATTTTCTCTAGTTTTTTTAGAATTTTTTTTACATCAACTTTTTTATTTAATCTTGCTTCAATACTTTCAATTTCAAGTGGTTCTGAAGCTGCAAACAGGATTGCTTCAACTTCTCTTTCTCCATTTGTTAAACTATTTGGAAAATTTATTATGTTGTTATTTTTTTTTTCGTTTTTCATGATTTTTTTATAAATATATCATCAAATATTTTCTCTTGTTTAATCTGTAGATTTCCTTCTTTTACTAGCTCTAAAGAACCAGCAAAAAGACCAGCTATGCCAGTTTTTTTCTGATCTTTAGATTTCATAAAATTTTCTGGATAGAGTGCATTTATATTTTTCCAGTCATTTAAGTTATTAAGAAATCTTTTAATTCTGTTTATTCCATCTTCTGTAGTAAAAACTGGAAGTTTTGGAATATTAATTTTTTGGAAATCCTTCTGCATATAAATAGTCGAATAAGATTTAAGTAAGTCATATAAATTTACTGAATATTTTTCACTATATATGGATTTGATTTTACCTTTAATACCTCTCATAAAGATATCTCTTCCTAATCTTTTTTTCTTAAGCATTTGATCAGAAAGTAATCTGATTAATTCTAACTTTTTTAATTGTAGTTTTAATTTTTCTGCTACTTCATCAACTTTAAATTCATCTTCCTCCGTTTGTGGTAATAATAGTTTTGATTTTAAATAAGCTAACCATGTAGCCATAACTAGATATTCTGAGGCAATATCTAAATTTAGTTTTTCTGCTTTTGAAATATATTCAAGAAATTGATCTGCAAGTTTTGTTATCGATATATCTTCAATTTTAACTTTTTGAGATTTAGCTAAATCCAATAATAAATCAAGTGGACCACTAAACTGATTTAGGTCAACGTTAAATGCATTACTTTGATTAATCATTACCTACTAATCTATAATATTTTAAAGTCTTTTCGATTATAAATTTATTTAATTTTTTTGAATTTTCAGCAACTTTGGTCATTTCTTTGATTTTTCCGTTACAATGAAGAACTAAATCACAACCTGCGGTAAATGCCTTAATAGTATTTAAAGTAATATTAAATTTTAATGCTTTCATCGAAATATCATCACTAATTATTAAATTCTTAAACTTTATTTTTTTTTTAATAATACCAATAATCTTGGATGAATGGGTTACAGGATTATTTGCATCAATTTTTTTAAATAGAATATGAGCTGTCATGGCAAATAATGATTTTTTATTTTTGAAGGTTTTAAAATCATTTTTCATTAAATATTCATAAGTCTTATTTACGATAGGTAATTTTAAGTGGCTGTCTGATTTTGCTAATCCATGACCAGGAATATGTTTTATTACAGTTGCTATACGGGCTTCTTGAAAATGTTCTATTGTTTTTTCACCAATTTTATTAATTACATTTATCTTTTTCGAGATTGCTCTAGTGCCAATAACCTTTGATGTAAATGGTCTAGGAATATCCAAAACAGGTACCGTGTTGATGCTAATCCCCATATATCTTAACAAATGACTAATTTGTTTGATGTAAGTTCTTAAATAAAGCAAAGACTTGGTTTTATCTTTTTTATAATTATCACCAAAGTATTTTGCAGGAAAATGACTGTTGTCAATTATAGATCTAATTCTAGTTACCATGCCACCCTCTTCATCTATTAAAATTGGATATTTTGGATCTTTAAAAATTTTTTTTATGTCATTGGTAAGTTTTTTAGTCTGATCAACTGATTTGATATTTCTTGCAAATAAAATTACACCCCAAGGTTTATATTTTCTTAAAAAAAGTCTTTCTTTATTTGTTATTTTAGTCGAGCTTAATCCAACTATAAAGGCTCTTCTTGATTTAAGATTATTCATTTAAAAGTTTCCAGAATGAAAAAGGTTTCGTCTTTTCGTTTTTATCATCAACGTAAGTAATTATGTCTTGAGTGTCATTTTTTAGTATAGGTATATTTTGATCATCTATATTTAAGTTATTGTTGATTTCGTTGACAGTTCTATAATATTTTTTCTTATGTTCATCCGATAGATAGTATTTAATTGTTAGGAAAAAAAATATTAAGATAAAAAATATAATTAGCACATATCTTAATTCTTTTATCATTACATATTTTCCGGTGTATCAACTCCGATAATTTCCATACCGTTTTTTATCACTAATAGAATACAATTTAACAAAACTGCTTTGTTCGTATCAATTTTCTTATCCTTATCTAAAAATCTGAAATCTTCACTATCTCTTCCCATATTCCAGTATGAATGAAAAATAGATGCTAACTGATATAAATACGTTGTCAGTCGGTGTGGTTCTAATTTATTTATAGAAGTTTCTATACATTTTGGCCATTCCGAAAGTTTTCTTATAATCTTAATTTCTTCATCGTTAAATTCAAAATTTTTATCTAAATTTTTATAACTGTTATTAATTGGTGTTTTTGAATTTGAAAAAATTGAACAAATTCTAGCATAAGAATATTGAACATAATACAAAGGATTGTCTTTAGATTTAAGTTTGACCTTTTCAAAATCAAATTCTAATTCAACATCGCTCACTCTACTTAACATTATAAATCTAGCTGCATCTTTTCCCACTTCATTTATTAAATCTTCAAGAGTAATATAATCACCTTTCCTCTTTGACATTTTAAATGGTTTATTATCTTTAATAAGTTTTACTAATTGAGTTACTTTACATTCTATTTTTTGCTTATTTTTTGATAAAGCATTTACAACAGAACTTATTCTTTTAATGTAACCAGCATGATCGGCTCCAAGAATATTGATGAGTATATCAAAATTTCTACTGATCTTATTGTTATGGTATGCAAGATCTCCAGCAAAGTATGTCCAACTGTCATCACCTTTTTTTAAAGCTCTATCCTTATCGTCACCAAACTCTGTTGATCTAAATAATAATTGATTTCTAGTTTCAGAAACTTTATTCTTTTCTCCTTGAGGTGCCTCAATTTTTCCTTCAAAAACTAAATCTTGCTCTTTTAGTTTTTTTAAAGCTTTTTCAACTTCTTTATTTCCGATTATACTTTTTTCACTGACAAAATTATCATGAACAATCCCTATCTTCTTTAAATTAGACTTTATGATTAAAAGTGAATTTTCAATACAAAGTTTCTGTAATTCCTCAAATATTGGTTCCAGCTCATCAAACTTATCAATTTTAGAATTTGATATAATATTTTGTGCAATTTCTTTTATGTATTCACCGGGATAAAGATTTTCATCATCAGGAAATTTTTTTTTGTGTTTTAATTCTAAAATTCTGTAAAAGACCGAATGAGTAAAGTTTGTTATCTGATTACCGTGATCATTTATGTAATATTCTTTTGTAACATTATGATTATTAAATTTTAGTAGATTTGAAAGGACATCACCGAATACGGCTCCTCTACAGTGGCCTACATGTAACGGTCCAGTTGGATTAGCTGATACGAATTCAACTAAATATTTTCTAGTTTTTTCATTCTTATTTGATCCATATTCTTTTAATTGGACAATTTTTTCTAAAAAAGAGTTCCAAAATTTCTTTTTAAATTTTAAATTTACAAAACCAGGATTTACAATTTCAAAGTTTTCTAAATTATCGTCTTTACTTAAAAGTTTTGATATATAATTTTCATATATATCTTTTGGTTTACTTTTATTAATACCTGACAAAACCATACAAACGTTTGTTGAAATATCGGCATCAAACTTATCAGGTGGAACCTCCACACTGATACTATTAGTTTTTTCTGGGATTTTGATTGCTCCTTTTTTTTCAAATTCTTTAAGACCTTTTACTAAAGAGCTGTGATAATAATCAAATATATTCATCTATTTTAATTCTTCATATAAATTTATTGCATAACGATCTGTCATTCCAGATATAAAGTCTGCAACTGATCTAGATTTATTCTGATCAAAATTTTGTATTGAAAAATTGTTATTAGTATTACTGTGTAGCTTTTTAAATAAAAAATTTACGATTTTTTTTCCTTCATCATTTCTTTTTTGAACATCTTTATGGTCATACATATTTTTTCTTAAGAAACTTCTTATATCGAAATCAATATCTTTGAGTTTATCGGAAAATTCGACTGTCTTGTCCTTATTATCAAATACCTTATTCAGCTTTTTAATCTTATTTTTTTTTATATTTTGAATAGTGTTATTTATTATGTCTTTTACCATAAGGTCTATAGAGTCTCTGATTATTTGATGTATCAAAACTTGTAATTCTATCTTTTTTTTATTTTTGTATTTTTTATATATATCTTTAAAGAAATTGATTTCCAATAATTCTTCTAATGTGAATAAGCCTGCTTTTAGACCATCTTGTATATCATGATTGTTGTACGCAATGTCATCTGCGATATTTGAAATCTGTGATTCTAAACATGAAAATTTATTTAATTTAAACTTATTTTTTAACGATTTTATTCCAATAATATTTTCTAATTTAGATAAGTCTTTGATTGGTCCATTATGTTTTATTAGACCATCTAAAGTTTCAAAAGACAAATTTAAACCATCAAAATCAATATATTTTTTTTCTATAAACATTACTATTCTTAGGGTTTGTAAGTTGTGATCAAAACCTCCATGGTTACTCATACAATCATTTAAAACTTCCTCGCCTGCATGACCAAAAGGGGTGTGGCCAAGATCGTGTGCTAAACTTAATGTTTCAGCCAAATCATCATTAAGATTTAAATATTTAGATATTGATCTTGCGATTTGAGCTACCTCTAAGGAGTGAGTCATTCTTGTTCTATAATGGTCACCGTCAGTATTTACAAAAACTTGGGTTTTATGCTTTAGCCTTCTAAATGAAGCACTATGAATGATTCTGTCCCTGTCTCTTTGAAATGGGCTTCTGTATTTACTTAGTTTGTCCTTAAAAAATCTACCTTTGCTTTTAAAAACACCTAATTTTTTGTAATTATTCATACTTTAAAAAAGAAAATATATAATTATATTAGTAATAACTTAGTTTGATTATGAATAAAGAAATTATATTTACAGATAATGCTATAAAACAAATCAATTACCTTCTTGATAAAAAAGAAAAAGGTTCTTTTTTTAGAATCGCTATTAAAGGAGGAGGATGTTCAGGTTTTCAGTATGACTTTTCATTCGATAAAGCTAAGAATGAAGATGATCTAGTGTTTAATAATATTTTGATCGACAAAACATCAGCGGATATGCTGAAGGGTTCAGAGGTTGATTTTTCTAAGGAACTTATTGGGCAGCAGTTCACAATAAATAATCCCCAGAGCAAGTCATCTTGTGGTTGCGGTGTATCTTTTTCCCTTTAATGTTAATTTCATCATGGAATGTTAATTCAGTAAGAGCAAGAATTGATAATATTAAAAGTTATTTAGTTAAATACAAACCAGATATATTGGTAATGCAGGAGATTAAGACTGAAGAGGTTAATTTTCCTTTTGATGTGTTCTCCTCTCTTGATTACGAAAGCCACGTCCATGGTCAAAAAAGTTATAATGGTGTTGCAATTATTTCCAAAAAAAAGCTAGGTAATGTCGAAACTGATATAATTAAAGATAAATTAAAACAATCTAGAATTATATCTGCAGAAGTTGAACATAAGAAAAAAAAGATAAAATTAATCAATATTTATACACCTAATGGAAACCCGGTTGATACACCAAAATACGAATATAAAAAAAAATGGTTAGATGATTTGATTAAAAAATTAAAATCTATATCTAAAGCTAATAAAAATATAATTCTAACAGGAGATTTTAATATAATTCCAGCTGCAGAAGACGTTTATAATCCTAAAAGTTTTGAGGATGACGCATTATATAGACTTGAAATAAGAAAAAAATTTAGAGAGATGTTAAGCTTAGGTTTCAGTGATGTCTACAGACATTTTAATGAAACAAAAGAAGGCTATACTTTTTGGGATTATATGAGAGGTGCTTGGCAAAAAAATAATGGTATGAGAATTGATCATTTTTTAGTTTCAAGTTCTATAATAGATAATGTTAAAAAAATTTATATTAATAAAGACCCTAGAGGAAGAGAGAAACCGTCCGATCATACCCCTATCGAAATCGAATTAGCTTAAATATTGACAGTGTTATAATATAACACTATGATATTAATTTAATCAATAACTACAAATATAAAATCTAAAGGAGATATTTATGAAAGTTGCGTATGTTTTTAGAAACAATATGGCAAGTACTTATCAATTAAGTACGATGATACTGCCTCAATTAGAAGATAACAAACACCTTGTGAACGTTTTGGGAATGTTTTTCTTTGATGACAATCTTTTTTGTCTTCAAAAAGGAAACCCAATAGGTGAAAGATTAGCAAAAATTGCTAAAGAAAAAGGTATGCTCTTAATGGTCTGTGACCAGTGTGCTGTTAGAAGAGGTTTAGCAGATGGTACATTTGAACAATGTGGTAGTGGAGAAGTTAAAGCAAAAGGATTAGTTGATGGAGTAGTAGCAGGATGTTTTCCTCAATTATATACTGCTCTTGGATCAAATCCTCCAGACCAAGTTATTACTCTTTAGGAAACTTTAAATCTAACAACCTTTGAATGATTTAGACATATTCTTTATCAAATCAAAGTATAAGTTTTTACCTGGAGTTAAAGTAGCGCCTAATGGATCAAGTACACCAGTACTTATATTCATATCTTTTGCTACTGCATTAATGATGTCTGGATTAAATTGAGGTTCAGAGAATACACATGTAACTTTATCATGTTCAATTATTTCTCTAATTTCTTTTAATTGTTCCGCTCCAGGTAAAACATCTGTATTTACTGTGAATGCGCCTAGAACGTTTACTTTAAATCTTTTCTCAAAGTACTGATATGCATCATGAAAAACTATAGATTTAAAATCTTTATTCAATTCAGATTTAACTTGTTTTACTAGCTTATCTAAATCCTTATTAGCCTTTTTTAAATTATCTTTATAAACAGAAGCATTCTTTTTATCATTTTCTACTAAATGTTTAGTCATTTCCTTTAAAATTACTTTTGCATTTAAAGGATCTAGCCAAATATGTGGGTCAAATTCTCCGTGAGCATGGTCCTCATGACCGTGTTCGTCATGACCTTCTTTTTTGTGATCATCGTCATGGCCGTGTTCATCTTTATGTTCGTCATCATGACCATCTTCTTTTTTGGCATGATCATCATGGTCATCTTCTTTATGGCCGTGGTCGTCATGACCTTCAAATACATTTCGTTCTCTAAACTTTAACTTTTTCAATCCTTTGATATCTAATAGTTCAATTTTTTCAGCATTTTTTGCTATTGAACCTAATGGCTTTTCTAAAAAATTTTCTATGTCTTCACCAACCCAAAAAACAATATCTGCTTCTTGTAACATTTTTGCATGTGATGGTTTTAATGAAAATCCATGAGGGGAAGCATAGCCATCGACGATTAATTTTGGTTTACCTACCCCATCCATTAAATAAGAAGCTAATGAATGTATGGGTTTAATTGATGCTACAACTTTTATTTCAGCATTTACTGAGGAAAAGAAAGTAAAAAAAGAAAGTATGAATAGTATAATTGGTAATTTTTTTAGATTTGCCATATTTTAAAAGGATTATTGTTAGTTTATAAGTTTAAGTTTATTGTTATAAAATAACATTATGTAATAAAGTAACATAAAGTCAATAGGGAAATTTAAGTGAGCTTAGATAAAAACACACTAGTAAGATTAAAAGATGCGGGAATAAAACAAGACGAAAAATGGCTTGTTCAAGGTGTCTCTTTAGAAGTAAACAGAGGAAAAATTATAACTTTAATTGGTCCTAATGGTTCTGGTAAGAGTACGACAGCTAAAATAGCTCTTGGTATTTATAAAAATTACGAAGGCACGGTAGAAAAGTTTACTAATAAAATTGGATATGTTCCTCAAAAGATTTCTATTGATTGGACTTTACCGTTAAGGGTCTCAGATTTTATGGTTTTAACTGAAAACCTTAACGCTGATGAAATTGAAGAAGCACTATCATTGACAGGAGTAAATCACCTTGTAAATAAAAATTTAGGCAATTTATCTGGTGGCGAATTTCAACGAGTTTTACTTGCAAGAGCAATTTCCAAAAAACCAGATTTATTAGTTCTTGATGAACCTGTCCAAGGTGTGGATTTTACAGGAGAAATAGCTTTATATGAGCTCATCAAAAAAATATCTGAAAAATTAAATTGCGGTATTTTACTCATATCACACGACTTACATATGGTTATGAGTGCTACGGACCATGTTGTTTGTTTAAATGGTCATGTTTGTTGTTCTGGTTCTCCAATAGATGTTGCAAAAGATAAAGAGTACAAAGCTTTGTTTGGTGACCAAGCGTCGCAAACACTATCAATTTATGAACATAAGCACGATCATGAACACACAAATGATGGAAAGATAAAACAAAAAAATTAATATGTTTGATGATTTTTTCATAAGAGCTTTAGTTGCAGGAATAGGAGTTGCCTTTATTACTGGGCCGCTTGGTTGTTTTGTTGTTTGGAGAAGATTATCATATTTTGGTGATACGCTAGCTCATTCTGCTTTACTTGGTGTAACAATTGCCCTTTCTTTAGAATTTAATATAGCTTTATCAGTTTTTATAACAGCATCAGTTATTGCTTTATTCTTAATACAACTTCAAAAAAAAACTAACCTACCGGGAGACGCTCTCTTAGGACTTTTGGCTCATTCGTCTTTAGGAATTGGATTAGTGGCAATTGGTTTTTTATCTTTTATAAGGTTTGATGTTATGGGCTTATTATTTGGAGATATTTTAGCTGTAACAATCAATGACCTCTTAGTTATTTGGATAGGAGGGATATTAATTCTATTAACTTTAAGATTTATTTGGAAACCATTGTTTGCTTCAACTGTAAACTATGAATTAGCTGAAGCAGAAGGTCTAAAACCAGATATTGCTAAAGCAATATTTACTTTATTGATGGCTGCTGTGATTGCATTATCAATCAAAATGATAGGTTTGTTATTAATAACTGGAATGTTAATTATACCTGCTGCTTTTGCACGAAACCTTTCAGATACTCCAAAAAAAATGGTTCTTTTTTCAATTATAGGGGGTTTATTATCGGTATTTTTAGGTTTATTTTCGTCTTTAAAATTAAATACTCCCTCTGGTCCTTCAATTATAACAGCTGCTTTAATATTATTTGTAATTTCATTATTCAAAATTAAGCAAACCATAAAATTGAAAAATTGATTAGAAAATGATAATATAGTATTTATGGAAACACTTACTAGAAACCAGCAAATAGTTTTAGACATAATCAACAAGTCATCAGAACCTTTAAAGGCTTACACAATTCTATCTAATGTACAGAAAAAAGGTATCAAGGCTCCTCCACAAGTTTATAGAGCTTTAGATAAATTGATAGAGATGGGAAAAATACATAAGATTGAGAGTAAAAATGCTTTTGTTGCATGTCAAAATTCAAGCTGCAATGTTTCTAAAGCTACAGCATTTTCAATCTGCGAAAGCTGTGAAGAAGTAACAGAAATAAGTAATTCAAAGATTTCTAAGTATTTATCAAATTTTGCAGAAAAAGCTGGCATGGAATACAAAAAATATAATCTTGAATTTTTTGGTCTCTGTAAAAAGTGTAAATAATCCTTTATTTTAATAAATTCTTAACATAACTGACATAATAATAACGAAAGGAAATTTTATGTTTATAAAAAAATATCTAAAATGGATCAGCACTTTTTTAGTTTTAGTAGGAATACTTCTTACAAATTTAAATATATATCCATTAAATATATATTTTCATGGTTTGGGTGTTGTAGGCTGGACGGTGGCAGGATTTATAAGTAAGGATAAAGCAATCTTAACTAACTTTGGACTGCAAATACCACTATTCGTGATTGGTATTTACAAAATAATATTTTAATGAAAAACAAAAATATTTTATTTGTTTGTACAGGTAATTCAGCAAGAAGTATTATTGCGGAATCTATTATAAAAAACAAATACCATAATCGTTTTAATGCATTTAGTGCTGGTAGTAATCCCACTGGTAAAGTAAATGAAGATGTAAAAAATTATTTAATGTCAAAAAATTTCAACTTGTTAAATTGTCGATCTAAAAATTTTGATGAGTTTACTAATAATAAAATCAAAATAGATTATGTAATTACAGTTTGTAATAATGCTAACAATGAAATTTGTCCTGTATGGCCAAAAAAGGATGGAATAATTCATTGGGATATTGAAGATCCAGTAGTTGAATTAAAAAAGGCAAATAATATTGACAAAAAAAAGAAATACTTGATACAGTATTTAATAAGATTAATAAAAAAATACAAATGTTTGTAAATGAAAAATAGAAATCGATATTTTTTAGCGGAATTTATTGGCAGTAGTTTTTTAGTCATGATTATTGTTGGTTCTGGATTAATGGCTGAGAACTTGACTAATGATGTTGCAGTAATGCTTATAGCCAATACAATCGCCACAGGTGCAGGTTTGTTTGTTTTAATATCTGTTTTTGCAGATGTGTCCGGTGCCCATTTTAATCCATTTGTAAGTATTGCTATGGCAATTACTGGAAAATTAAAAAAACGTTTATTACCCTATTATATATTTGCACAGTTGTTTGGTTGTTTGTTAGGTGTTGGTTTGGCAAATTTCTTTTTTGAACATGAAATTTATGAATTATCTACTAAGTCAAGAGATGGTATTTACATATTCACATCTGAAGTAATAGCAACATTAGGATTAATAATTATAATTTTTGGTTCCATGAAATCAGGTAAAATTGCGGTAGCTGCTTGTGTTGGTCTTTATATTACTGCTGGTTATTGGTTTACGTCATCAACTTCTTTCGCAAATCCTGCGGTGACAATTGCAAGAACTTTTACTGAGTCCTTTACCGGTATAAATTATATGAATACCCCTTATTATATTTTAGCAGAACTTATAGGGATGTTAATTGCGGTATTTATCATTAAAAGTTTATTTTCAAAGAAAAATTGAAAAATTTCAAACTTACAAACAATATCCAGTTAATTAATAAAGGTTTTAGGAAAAATGAGTTTTATCATTATTTGAAAACATCAAATCTTTCGATTATCATCCCTAAAATTCATAACAAATATATAGTAGTTTCTCAAAAAAGAGTTCCGATTAATAAAGTTAATTATGAGTTTCCCTCTGGCATAGTCGAAAAAAAAGAAACAACTTTGCAATCAGCTCATAAGGAATTAACAGAAGAAACAGGATATAAATCAAAATCGAAACTAACTAAATTGATAACTTTTTATAATGAGCCGGGACGTTTAACCACTAAAATAACAGGTTTTTATACAAAAGATTTAGTAAAAATTTCTAAACCAGAAAAAGGTATTAAAAATAGATCTGAAAATATAGTTGTAAAAAGTATTATAGGAAGATTTTTAGAGCATTCTAGAATTTATTGTTTTAGTAACGGTACTAAAAAAATGCCTAATAGAAATGCAAAAGTATATATTTCCTCAGCTGATCTAATGCCAAGAAATTTAGATAGAAGAGTAGAGCTTCTAGTGCCAATTGAAAATGAAACTGTTCATGAGCAGATTCTAGATCAAATAATGTTAGCAAATTATCTTGATACTAATCAGAGCTGGGAGCTCAATGCAGATGGTAATTATAAAAAAATTAAGTATAGTAAGAACGATTCCTTTTCAGCTCATGAATACTTTATGAATAATCCGAGCTTATCTGGAAGAGGTAAAGCAAAATTAACTATGCAACCTAAGAAATTGCATTTAAGACTGATTAAAAGTGGAAGTAATTAATACAAAACAACAATCTTCATCAAAACATTTAAAATTAGCCATTATTGATATTGGCTCAAATTCTATAAGAATGCTGATTTATGATGATTTTAGTTCAACAAGAGTTCCGACATTTAATGAAAAAGCAGTATGTGAACTAGGAAAAAATTTAGATAAATCAAGAAAACTACACAAATCTGGATCAGAATATGCATTAAAAGTTTTAAAAAGATTTTCAGAAATTTTAAATGTATCAAGGATCACAAATTTGAAAATAATTGCAACTGCTGTTTTGCGAGAGGCTACAGATGCAAAACAATTTATCAGCGAAGTAGAAACTCTTTTTAAAACAAAAATTAATATTCTGAGTGGTGAAGAAGAAGCAAATTGTTCTGCTGAAGGTGTAAAAATTGGATTTGATAATGTTGATGGTTTGGTAGCAGATCTTGGTGGTGGAAGTTTAGAATTAGCTAGAGTTGAAAATAATGTTGTTACAAACAAAACCTCTTTGCCAATTGGTGTACTTAGACTAATAAATAATCCAATTGTTAAAAAAAGAAATTTACCAAAGTATGTAAAAAAATTATTAAGAGAGGAAAAATGGTTATCTAA
>CACHQX010000010.1 GCA_902582235.1 uncultured Pelagibacteraceae bacterium | reverse complement strand
CTTCATTAATTTCAACTAAGTCCAAATCTTTTACATTCCATTTAGCTATTTCAAGAGCTTTTTTGATGAGGGGATTGGTCCTAATCCCATCATGGATGGATCAACACCACAGGTTGCCCAAGATATAATCTTTCCTAATATTTCTAAATTATGTTTTTCAGCTAACTCTCTTGTAGTTAAAACAACTGCAGCGGCTCCATCATTAATACCAGATGAATTTCCAGGAGTGACGGTTCCCTTTTCTTTGAATGCAGAATTTAATTTTGAAAGATCATTTATTGTAATTCCAGATCTCGGATGTTCATCGGTATCATTATTAATAATTTCATTATCAAATTTTTTTTTGTTTATTGCTATATTTCCTTTCTGTTGAGACTCAAATGCAAATTCATCTTGTTCTTGTCTTGATATATTATATTTTGCAGCAACATTTTCAGCTGTAACACCCATATGGTAATTATAAAATGCATCCGTTAAACCATCTTTCATCATTTGATCATGGAGTGAATTGGTCATACTTTCTTGGCCTCCAGCAATTATAAAGTTTGCAGAATTTGTTATTAATGATTGATATCCGTTAACAATAGATCTTAGTCCAGACCCACAAACTTGATTTATAATTATTGCAGTTTTTTCTTTAGGAATTCCAGAATTTATAGCTGCTTGCCTTGCTGGATTTTGTCCACAAGATCCTGTCAAAACCTGGCCTAATATTACTTCATCAATTTCATCAGCTTTTAGTTTCGTCTTTTTAATTAAACTTTTGATTACTAATGAACCTAAATTATGAGCTTGTAGATCTTTGTAAATACCTTTATATCTTCCTATGGCTGTTCTTTGAGCTGCAACAAAAAACAATATCTTTAGAATTTTTTGACATTAATATAGAATAATTATTTATTTAAAAATTACATTATTAAATATGATTATTTTTTATAATTTAGCGCCTGTAGCTCAACTGGATAGAGCGCTTGGCTACGGACCAGGAGGTTCTGGGTTCGACTCCTAGCAGGCGCACCAAAATTATGAAAATCTCTTTGCAATCAAGTGTTGTATATTTTTTTACTATAGTATTAATAGTTTTAATTTTATTAACAATTTTTTTATAAAAAATGAAAAACGAATTTGAGCAAATCAGTAAAGTTTCTGGTTTTATGAAACATAATGGTGGACTACTTTTTAGAGATGTATCGGAGACTGAGTTTGAGTTTAAAAGCACAATACAAGATATACATTTAAACAAAAGAGAGATCACTCATGGAGGATTTATTTGTTCTTTGATTGATGCAGGTGCTGGTACCGCTGTGTATAGAGCTAGCAATAATCAATCATGTGTTACAATTTCATTAGATGTAAAATTTATTGCACCTTCTAGACTAGGAGATGTGATATTAGGAAAAGTAAACATATTAAAGAAAACAAAGTCGATGTTATTTGTGAATTGTAATTTATATATAAACAAAAATATTATTGCATCAGCAACGGGTGTTTGGAAAGTAGTAAAAAAAATATGATCGGAATTTTAGGAGGAATGGGAACACAAGCTGGTTTAGATATTTGTAACAAAATAGCTATTTTGCATAGAGGAAAACAAGATCAACAATACCCGAAATTTTTATTATATAATAAGTCTGACACACCTAAGAGACCAGAAAACTTAAAAAAATATTATAATGTCCTTAAAGAATTAATTAAAGGTTGCAAATTATTAGAAAAAAATAAATGTAAGTTTATTGTAATGCCTTGTAATACAGCGCATTTTTGGTACGAAGATCTAAAAAAAAAGGTGAGGATACCTATCTTAAGTATGCCCGAGGAAGTTTATAAGCATACAAAAAAAAGTTGTAAAAATAACTCTCAAATTGGAATACTTGCCACAGAAGCTACCTTAAATACGAAAATTTATCATAAATATTTCAATAAAAGATTTAAACTATTATCACCACCTATAAAAATTCAGAAAAAAAATGTAAACAAAGCAATCAAATTTGTAAAAATGGGCAATGTAAGAAAGGCGGAAAAAATAATTAAGCCTGCGATTGATTATCTTATTAAAGTAAATTGTAAAAAAATAATCTTAGGATGTACAGAATTGCCTATAGCAATTTTTGCATTTAAATCTTTTAAAAAAGCAAAAAAATCAAAAATTTTTATTGATCCAAATTTGATACTAGCAAATACTTGTGTAAATAAATATAAGGCTGCATAATTAGTCTAAATATGTTATTATCGAAAAAAAATAAAAATGAGAACTTTTACCTGAATGATTCGGACTTGTTTTAGACTATTTTTGTTCTTAAGCGGTAACTATATATAGTAGTAAAAAAATTAAATATACCAAAAGTTGAAATGACGAAAAATAAAATAACTGCTGTTCTCGGGCCTACCAACACAGGAAAAACCTTTCTCGCTATTGAAACAATGTTATCTTTTAGCTCTGGAATGATGGGTTTTCCCTTGAGGCTTTTAGCGAGGGAAGTTTATGACAAAGTTGTTAAAAAAACTGATCCGAATAAAGTTGCATTGATCACTGGTGAAGAAAAAATAATACCTTCAAACGCCAAGTATTATTTTTGCACTGTAGAGTCTATGCCTATTGAAAAAGATTTAGAATTCGTTGGAATAGACGAAATTCAAATGTGTTCTGACCATGAAAGAGGTCATATTTTCACTGACAGATTATTGAATTTAAGAGGTGAAAAATTAACAATGTTCATGGGATCAAACTCAATGAAAAATATTATTGATAAATTAGATGGAGATATTGAGTATATCGATAGAAAAAGACTATCTAAATTAACTTACTGTGGTCACAAAAAAATTTCCCGAATAGAGAGAAAAAGCGTAATTATAGCATTTTCAGCCGAAGAAGTTTATGCAATTGCAGAATTAATAAGACGTCAAAAGGGCGGAGCAGCAATTGTGATGGGTTCTTTAAGTCCCAAAACAAGAAATTCCCAAGTAAGTCTATACCAGTCTGGTGATGTTGACTATCTTGTTGCAACCGATGCAATTGGTATGGGAATAAACATGGATTTAAATAATGTTTTTTTTTCAAGTATTAAAAAATTTGATGGTAAAAAAATAAGGAGACTTAGATTATCCGAAATTGCTCAAATCGCTGGAAGAGCAGGTAGATATCTTAATGATGGTTCCTTTGGGATAACGGGTGAATGTGGTGAGATAAGTCCGGAGGAAATTGAATTACTTGAAACTCATAAAATCGACGACATCAATACAATTTTTTGGAGGAATCCAAATTTAAATTTTAAAAATGGACAATCACTAATTAAGTCCTTGGAGGAGAAGCCAAATAAAAATTGGCTTAAAAGAATTTCAGAGTGTGAAGATGAAAAAGTTTTAAAATATATTTTAAAAGATACTGAAAAATTACAAATTTATAATAATGAGAATGAATTAAAATTGTTATGGGAATGTTGTCAAATACCTGATTTTGTAAAAAAAACTTATGGAAATCATTTAGAAGTAATTGGAAAAGTGTTTAATTTTTTGAGGGAAAAAACAGGAAAGATTTCAAATAAATATATGAAGGAACAACTTTCAATTTTAGATAAAGTTGATGGTAATGTAGATTCTATATCTAATCGGATTGCCAATGTTAGAACATGGTCTTATGTTTCTAACAAAAATGGGTGGGTAGAAAATCAAGATTATTGGGTAAAAAGAACAAAATCTTTAGAGGACAAATTATCTGATAGATTGCATGAAGAGCTTACTAAGAGTTTTATAGATAAACGAGCAAGTGTACTTGCAAGAGGTTTAAAACAAGATATCTCTTTTGATACAAAAATTGAAAATGATGGAAAAGTTTTGATCAACAATCAATTTATCGGAAATTTAAAAGGTCTAAAGCTTGAATTAGATTTTAAAATTGGTGATTTAGAAACTGATATAAAATCTTTAAAAAAAGCTGCAAGACAAAATGTAAATCCAGAAATTTCAAAGAGAATAAGTCAAATAATTGCAGGAAAGCAAATTAAGTTAAAAGAAGATAGAAAAATTTATTGGAATAATTTTCCCATAGCGATGCTTTCTAAAGGTACAGATTATCTTTCCCCAGAACTAAATTTAATTGTCGATGACATTGTGGAAAACGAAGAAAAATTTAAACTTCACTCTTATCTAAAAAAATGGCTAGACACAAAGATTACTGATGAACTAGATAGTTTATTTAAACTTAAGAATATTAATACAGCTAATGCTCAAATAAGAGCTTTATCTTATCAATTATATGAAAACAACGGTGTGATTAAAAGAGAGGAGGTTTTAGATATCATAAATAATTTAAGCCAAGATGAGAGAAAAATACTTAGAAATTTAGGTGTAAAATTTGGCAGGTATCACATATTTTTATTCAAACTTTTTAAACCGAGTGTTGTCTCTTTAAGAATTCTACTTTGGAAGAATTTCAATGGAGAAGACTTAAATTTATTTCCTCCTACTTTTGGATTAAATTTTGTAAATAACGTTAAATACAAAAACAAAAAATTTATGCTTTTGTGCGGATTTGAAAAATTCAATAATTTTTTTGTCAGAATTGATATTTTAGAAAGATTATTTATTGAAATAATAAATTCTACGAAAAAAAAATCAGATAAAATTAAACTAGTGCCTAAAATGTTAAATTTGTTAGGTTGTAGCAAAGACAGTTTTGTCAAGGTCATAAAATTAATGGGATATAAAGTATTTGAAGAAAAAAATGAAACATTTTTAAAATATAAACCTTTTAAAAAGATTAAAAAAAGTTTAGATTTTAAGATCAAAAAAGATAATCCCTTTGAAGCATTAAAACAACTAGACCTAAAATGATATTTAAATTTTTAAATAAAAACAAAGAAAAATCTGACTCAAATGCAGAGTCCATTAACATTGCTTGTCTTTTAATACACGCAGCTAAAATAGATGAGAATTACACATCAGAAGAAAGAGAAATTATTAAGAAAACAGTAAAAAAATTATATCCTGATTTAGATGATTTTGATGAGGTTATTACTCAAGCAGAACGTAAGGAAAATGACTCCAATCATATCCAGGAATTTACTAGAGATGTGAAGTCTTTGAGTACAGAAAATAAAATCATAATTGTTGAAACTTTATGGAGAATAATTTTGTCAGATGGAAAATCAGATATTTATGAAAACAACCTTATGAGACGTTTGGCTGGGTTGCTTTATTTAGATGATAAGATAGTTGGTGAAACAAAAGTTAGAGTGCTAAATAAAAAATAATGACCTACATAGTTAACGACAAATGTATAAAGTGTAAATTAATGGATTGTGTAGAGGTATGCCCGGTTGACTGTTTTTATGAGGGAAAAAATATGCTTGTAATTAAACCAGATGAGTGTATAGATTGTGGCGTTTGTGAGCCTGAGTGTCCGGTAGACGCTATTAAACCTGATACAGAAGATGGAAGCGAAAAATGGTTAGAATTAAATAAAAAATATTCAGAAATATGGCCAAACATATCAGAAAAAAAAGATCCACCAGCAGATAACGAAAAATATAAAAATGAAGAAAATAAATTTGAAAAATATTTTAAAGAAAACCTTTAAAAAGAAGAAAAAAACTCTACTAAAAAAAAAAGCAAAACCAGTAGCTAAAAAAACCAAAACAATTAAAGTTAAAAAAAAGTTAGGAAGGCCGAAATTAAAACAAACTAGTAAAAACTCGTTAAAGAAAAAGTCAAAGGAAAATTTAATTAAACCAAAGAGTACTGAAAACCTACGTCTAACTAAAAGCCAAGATCAAAAACCTGAAATTATTAAAATCAAAAAACAGGAGACTGAAAAAAAGCAGTTTAAACCAAAAGATTATATTGTTTACCCGAAACATGGTGTTGGACAAATTTTGTCTGTAAGTTCAAAAACAATTGGTGGAATAGATGTGCAATGTTACGATATAAAATTTGAAAAAGATAAAGCTATAGGATTGTTGCCGATAAATAAACAATCACATTTGAGACCATTATCTACAATTAACCAAGTGAATAAATCTATCTCAATTTTAAAAGGCAAACCAAAAATAAAAAGATCAATGTGGAGCAGAAGAGCTCAAGAATATGAACAAAAAATTACATCTGGAAAAATCTATGAATTGGCTGAGGTAGTAAGGGATTTAAATAAAGGTGACGATATTATGATTGATCAATCATACAGCGAAAGACAATTATTTGAAAAAGCTTATGAGAGAATTTTAACAGAATTTCAAATAATATTAAATCTTTCTCTAGAGGATACTCAGAAAAAGCTGGATAAAGCTTTGAAAAGAAATTTAGAGAAAAGTCAGCAAAATTTGGAAAAAAAGGCACCAACTAATCCTCAACCAAGTCAAGATACCGAAGGACCGGAAAATTTAGAAAACGTTTCAGAAGAAGAGTAAAAAAAAACGCTTCTCACACAAACGTTATGAGAAGCGTTTTTAAAAAAGAAAACTTATCTTCTTCTTCTTCTTTTTTTTGCTTTTTTCTTAGCTTTTTTCTTAGCTTTTTTTCTTCGTTTAGCCATCTTTAGCTCCCTGTTGTTACGAATCTTTTTGATTCGTTATAAGTTAATTTTTAAATATTTTCTTTTGTTATGTCAAACATTTAATTAGTTATAAATTGATTCATCATTGAAGTAAAAAATTAAATTTAATTTTATAAATGTTAAATGTTAAAAAAGAATAGTGTTTATGCGCATTATAATCAACTTTATTTGTTAAATTTAATAAAGTTTTTCTAAATCTTCTTTATATTTTTCTAAAATTTTTTTTCTTTTTAATTTTAAAGTTGGTGTTAACATTCCATTTTCAATTGTAAATTCCTCTTTAATAAGTTTTATTTTTTTAACTTTTTCTATTGTTTGCAAGTTTTTATTTAAATTTTCGATGTATAAATTAATTTCTGATCTATTTTCTTCGCTATCACTTACAATTAATGCAACTAAATATGTTTTTTTATCTCCATAAACTAAACTTTGTTTAACTTTTTCATTTAAACAAAGTAAATTTTCAATTTTAGATGGAGAAATGTTATCACCACCTAAATTTACAATGATTTCTTTTTTTCTATCAGTTATTTTTAAATTTCCTTGTTTGGTAAACTCTCCTATATCACCTGTATGTAACCATCCTTCTTTTATAACTTCATTAGTTTCATTTTTTTTATTCCAATATCCAAGCATAACGTTTTCCCCTTTTACTAATATTTCACCATCTTTTGAAATTTTAACCTCATTGGTTTTAAATGGAGGACCTACAGTCTCAATTTGAATATTTCCTGGAACGTTACAGCTAACGACTGGAGAAGCTTCAGTCAGTCCATATCCTTGTAATGTTGGTAATCCAATAGAATTAAGAAATTCTCCAATTTTTTGGTCAAGAGCACCACCACCTGAAACAAAAGCTTGTAACTCTCCACCAAACTGTTTTTTGATCTTTTTCCTGACTAAAATTTCACATAAAAAATTAGATAAATTTTCACCAAAATTTAGGTTTTCTTTTTTAAGTTTTTTTGTGCCAAGTTTAAGGGTGTTGGTTATCAACTTTTTTTTTAACCCCTCCAGTTTAGAAAAATTTAAAGAAATTTTGTTATATAAATTTTGATAGAATCTTGGAACAGCGGTCATGATGGTTGGTTTCGCCACTGACATGTTAGGGATAAGTTTATCTAGACTTTCAGCATAATAAACTTTTGCTCCCAGAGAAATTTGAACGAATTGAACAGTATGTTCATACGAATGTGAAAGAGGTAACCACGTCAAAAAAACCGGTTTTTTCTTTTTGACAATAGAAGCTAATATTTCTAAAGCTCCCTCACAATTTGAGAGAATTCCACCATGACTTAACATTACTCCTTTTGGTTTACCAGTCGTACCAGAGGTATAGATTATACAAGCTAAGTCATTTCTTTTTATTGTATCGTTATAACTTTTATTAGTAAGATTTATTTTTTTGAATATTTCTGAAAAGTTTTCAATTTGATTTGTAAATTCATCAATAGAAATTATCTTAATCTTGTCATTTAAAAACTTTTTTATTTTTTCATATTGTAATTTATTTGAAACTATACAAACCTTTGGTCCACAATCATTAATTATATATTCATAGTCTGAGTCTGAGTAAGTGGTAAATAATGGCACTGTTACACCTCCAGAATTCATTATTGCAATATCAGCAATTAACCATTGTGGTCTATTCTCAGACAATAATACGCATCTGTCTCCAGGGGAAATATAGTTTTGAAGAAATGTTGTTAAACTTTTAATTTTTAATGTTACTTCATTCCAATTTAACGAGTAGTTTTTATCTTTTGAACTTAATCCAAATAAAAAAGGTGGACCTTTTTTGTTTTTAATTTCATCATATTTTTTGAAATAAAGTTCTACTAAACTATTTATGTTTTCTATTTTCATAAAATGGTGGGCAAAGAGAGAATCGAACTCTCACAGTATTGCTACTATTGGATTTTGAGTCCAACGCGTCTACCAGTTCCGCCATTCGCCCAATATTAATAATTTCATTTTTATAATTATAGTATAAAAACAAATTTAGTATGTTTAAAGAAATATATAGAAAATCAATTGAATTAGCAGGTCATAAAAGATCAAAATTTTTTCTAGGTTTTATGTCATTCATAGAAAGTTTTATATTTCCAATACCACCTGATGTTTTTATTATACCAATGACCATTGCCAAGAGAGCTCAGTGGATTAGAATTGCACTAATTGCTACCATTGGATCTGTTTTGGGAGCATGCCTTGGATATTTTATTGGTTACGTTTTTTTTTAACGAGATTGGTGTAAAAATATTTGAATTATACGGTGTTGATAATGCTAATTTTTTAAAAGAGAAAATGTCCTCAGAAGGCGGTGTAATAGCTTGGGTAACTTTGTTGGCTATTGCTGGTTTCACGCCTGTACCATTTAAATTACTCACTATTACAAGTGGATTTGTACACTTCAATTTTTTCTATTTTGTTATTGTATCTTTATTAACAAGAGGTTCTAGATTTTTTTTAATAGCATTTTTAATTGGAAATTTTGGACCTGCTATGAAGAAAATAATTGAAAAAAAACTAGTTACAGTTTCAATAATAATATCTGTTATTTTAGTAATAGTTGCTTACTTTGTATATAATTTCTTAATTAAATTCACATCCTAAATGATCTTAGAAAAAAAATTTAAGATATTTTATTTGTTTATTATATTGCTGTGTATAACTTCGATATTTTACGCATTTTTTGTAGAATTTTTTTTGGGATATAAACCATGTATTTTATGCAAGTATCAAAGAGTGCCTTATGCTCTTGGTTTGATAATTGGATTTTTTGGTTTTTTTAAACCTTCAAATACAAAAATATGCATCTATATATTTTTAACCTTTTTAATAAGCATGATATTATCTGGATACCATGTTGGTATTGAACAAGAATTATACCAGTCAATTTTTAATTGTTCAGACGATAATTTAAGTATTTTGGAAGAGGGTAAATTGCTTGAAAGTTTAAGTGTTATAAATCCTGACTGTAGAAATGTAAATTTTGCTGTATTTGGAGTATCACTTGCGACTATAAATTTTGTATTATCATTTGTAATTTCCACATTTTCTTATTATTTGTATTCTTATGCAAAAAACTAATAAACAAAAATTAGAAGAATTCATTAGAGTTGATCACGCTGGAGAAAGAGGAGCGATCAAAATTTACGAAGGTCAGCTATTAGCATTGAATACGATAATTAAAGACGAGACCTTAAAAAAAAAGATTGAAGACATGAAAAAACACGAAGATGAACACTGTTCATTTTTTGAAAATGAGATTAAAAAAAGGAATATAAGTCCAACTAAATTTTTACCTTTATGGGACCTTTTAGGATTGGGTCTTGGTTTTGGAAGTACAATATTAGGAAAAAAGGCTGCCATGCTTTGCACTGCGTCTGTAGAGGAAGTAATTGATGAACATTACCTAAACCAAATTAACCAGATAAAAGATGATGAAAAGAAATTAAGAGAAAAAATTAAAAAATTCAGACAGGATGAAATTGATCATAAAGATATCGCATACGAGGAAGGAGCAACGAAAAAAGGTTTATACTCTGTTATGGACAAAGTAATAAAAACTGGATCAAGAATAGCGATCAATATTTCTGAAAAAATCTAATTTAAGGTTCTAATTCAACATCCCAATATAGATAATCCATCCAACTTTTATGAAGGAAATTCGGAGGAAAATTTTTTCCATTTCTGTGTAGATCCTCAGTTGATGGTTGATAAGGCATTTTGTTCAAAGTCATACCTGATTTTGAAAGCAGTCTTCCACCTTTTTTAACATTGCAAGATGAACATGCAGTTACTACGTTATCCCAATTAGTTTTTCCGCCTTTTGATCTAGGTAATAAATGGTCAAAAGTTAATTCTTTGCTGCTTCCACAATACTGACAAGAAAATTTATCTCTTAGAAAAACATTAAATCTTGTAAAATTTGGATTTGACATTGGTTTAATATAACTTTTCAATGCAATTACACTCGGAAGTTTCATGCTAAATGAAGGGCTTCTAATTACTCTATCGTAATAACTAACAATAGAAACCCTATTTAAAAAAACTGATTTAATAGAATCTTGCCAGCTCCATAATGACAATGGGTAATAACTTAATGGTCTATAGTCTGCATTTAAAACAAGTGCAGGACATTTTTCTAAAGACATATTATCACTATTTAACATCATAAATTTTTAATAAGTTAACCTAAAAAATATTTTAATTCAATGGGTCAATTAGTTAAACTAAGAATTTATATTAAATATCTTTTTTAAAAAAGTTAGGCCCAAACTAGACGCTTCAACAGGTATGTTGTGACCACATCCCTTTAGCATTTTCGTTGTTATATCAATTTTATTTCTCTCAAAAAAATCTTTCGCCTCTAATAAATTCACAGGTGGCACAATTTCATCTTGATCTCCGTGAATTAATAATGTAGAAGGTCTCGATAAAATTCTGTTACTCAATTCGTTTCTATTAATTATTTTTCCTGAAAATCCTATAATCCCTGCAAATTTTTCTTTCTCAGATAATCCAACGTTAATTGACATCATACATCCTTGGCTAAAACCCGATAAACAAATGTTTGAATTGTGCAAATTATATTTTGTCTTAATTTCTTCTATGAATTTTTTTAATATTTTCTCACTTTCTAAAGCTTTTTCGGTAATATATTTTTCATCTTCAGTGTTTAAATCAAACCATTCATAACCTATAGGGTTAATAGAACACTTTTCAGGTCCATTTGGACAAATAAAAAGAGTGTTTGGTAGAAATCTCTTCCAGTTAATTGTGAGTGCAGCTATGTCATTGCCATCACCACCATAACCATGTAATAAAATTACTACATTATTGATCTTTTCGCCCACTGGCTTAATCATTTTAGCATCTAGACAAAATGTCATTTTATAAAAAATTTTAATTTTTTTTCTTTAAATATGTAATACATATAATTTATGATTTCAGAAATATTTGTCAAAGTAAGTGCAGTAATACTTTTGGTCTCTGTAGCGGTTGTATTAATATTAGGTATTGGTACCCTGTTTAAAGGTGGGGACACTAGCAAGAAATACTCCAATAAACTTATGCAGCTTAGGGTTCTGTTGCAGTTTGTAGCCATAATAGTCTTGGTTTGTTTAGCGTATTTTTTTAAAGATTAATCATAATTTAAAAGCCAGTTAACGAATTTAGGATCTTCAAAATCTATCGAACCTATAACTTTTGCAAATTCATAACCATCTTTATTGATCAAAATTGATGTTGGAATACCTCTTAAAGAAAATTTCTTGGCCAGTTTTACATCCGAGTCATAAAATATTTCAAAAGCATCAATATTTACATCTGAAAAAAACTTTCTGATCGAATTTTTGTCCTCCTGACCAATATTAATTGGTAAAATTTTAAGATTTTTAAATTTTGAATTGTTTTGGAGATTTTGCAGAGATGGCATTTCTTCTTTGCATGGTTCGCACCAAGTAGCCCAAAAATTCAGAATTAGTAATTTGTTTTCATATTCAGATAATAAAACATTCTTATCTTTTTCATTTTTAAATGATATTTCGCTAATTTTTTTTTTATCCTTATAAATAACTAAATTTTTTAAACTATTTAATTCTTTTGAATCAACTATATTTGGGATAAATAGTACCACTAATAAGATAAAGAACTTTAAAGTTAATAATTTCATATAAAGTAGTATAGTTACATATCATGAGTCAAAATAAAAACAATAATACAGTTTGGAACACTAGAATAAAAAAAAAGACTTCAAACATTTTTAAAAAAGTTGGATCTTCTATTGAGGTAGATAAAAGGTTGTACAAAGAAGATATATTAGCATCTGTTTCACATGCTGAAATGTTATACAAACAAAAGATTATAACTATCAAGATTAAGGATAAAATTTTATGGGGATTGAAAAGAATCCAAAATGAGATTGAGAAAAAAAACTTCAAATTTGACGAAAATTTAGAGGACATTCATATGAATATAGAGAATAGACTTTTTGAACTTATTGGTAATGATGCTGGTTATTTACATTCAGCACGATCTAGAAACGATCAAGTAGTTACAGATTTAAAACTATGGTTAAAAAAATCCACAGTAGAAATTGATAGTTTATTATTAAAGCTAATAAAATCTTTGATCAAAATTTCAGAGAAAAATATATTTTCTATAATGCCAGGTTTTACTCATCTTAAAAATGCTCAACCAATTTCTTTAGCACATTATTTTTTATCAAACGTTGAAATGTTCAAAAGAGATAGATTTAGATTTTCTTCTAATATGAAAAGTTTGAACCAAAATCCTTTGGGAGCTGGTGCTTTTTCTGGAACATCTTTTAATATTGATAGATGGTATACCACTAAGAAACTAAAATTTGAGGAACCAACAAATAACTCTTTAGATACAGTTTCTGACAGAGATTTTGTTTTAGATTTTTTGTACAGTTCATCTATATGCTCAATGCATATGTCAAGAATTGCAGAAGAGTTAATAATTTGGAATTCAGACCAATTTAAATTCATTAGCTTAAAAGATAATATTGTAACAGGCTCATCGATAATGCCTCAAAAGAAGAATCCTGATACTTTGGAATTTTTAAGAGGAAAAACTGGATCAATTTTTGGAAATCTTTTTTCAATGTTAACAATTATTAAAGGTTTACCAATATCTTATTTTAAAGACTTACAAGATGATAAAGATCTGGTTTTCAGATCTTTTGATAATTTGAAAAATTGTTTAATAATTTTTGATGAAGTTATAAATGGAGTAATTGTTAACAAGAAAGTGATGTTAGATGCTGCTAAAATAGGATTTACAACGGCAACCGATTTTGCTGATGCATTGGTTAAAAACATGAATTTTTCTTTTAGGGAAGCTTATTTGTTAACGGCAAAAGTTGTGAATTTTGCTGAAAAGAAAAATTTAGCTTTAAATGAAATTGGACATGAAGATTTAAAGAGGATTGTTCCAAAAATAAGTCCCGAAGTGATGAAAAATCTAGATTTAAGAAACTCTGTAAATTCAAAAAAATCATATGGTGGAACTTCTTTTGAAAACATAAAGAAAATGATAAGAAAACATAAAAAGGAGATAAAATGAAAAATATTTTTATTATTGTCGTTTTAAGTTTTTTATTAATTTCCTGTGGAAAAAAAGCGGATCCTGAATACAAAGGTTCAATTGGAACAAATAGTTTAATTCAAACATCGTAATGAATTATAAAAACAGTAAATTTTATGTTGAGAATATTTCTATAGGGAAATTAACTCGATCATTTCAAACCCCTTTTTACTGTTATTCAAAATCAAGGCTAAATCAAAATATAAAAACTTTTAATAAAAACTTTGAAAAAACAAAACCATTAATATGTTTTTCTGTAAAATCTAATTCGAATTCAAAATTATTAAAGATAATAAAAGACAACGGATTGGGCGCTGATGTTGTCTCAATAGGTGAGCTCCAAAAAGTTTTAAAAGTAGGTTTTAAACCAAATAAAATTGTTTTTTCAGGAGTTGGAAAAACTACAAGTGAACTAGATTTTGCGATTAAAAAGAAAATTTTATTGATAAACGTTGAATCTGAGAGTGAACTAAAAAATATTATCAATTTATCTAAAAATAAAAAAACTGTAGTCAATGTAGGAATAAGATTAAACCCAAATGTTAACGCTCAAACTATAGGAAAAATTTCAACTGGCAGAATGCAAGATAAATTTGGATTAAATTTTAAAGATGCAATCAAAATTGTCAATAAATATAAAAATTCAAACTCAATTAGATTTAAATGTTTAAGTGTTCACATTGGTAGCCAAATTTTAAGTCATGTGCCTTATCAAAAAATGATACGCGTTGTAAATAATTTTCTAGAAAAAGTTTCAGTAAATTTTGAATACGTAGATTTTGGTGGAGGGATGGGTATTGACTATAGTTCAAACAAAAAAACTTTTGATTTTAAAAAGCTTGCTTTAGAAATTTATAAATTTTCAAAAAGGAATGAATGTAAAATTATTCTTGAACCAGGAAGATCTATAATAGGCGATACTGCTGTACTTATTTCTAAGGTTATCTATATAAAAGAAAGTCCAACCAAAGATTTTATTATTTTAGATGCTGGCATGAACGATCTAATTAGACCAGCTTTATACAATGCAAAACACATGATTATTCCTGCAATTAAATCGAGTAAAAAAAGTAAAAAAGAATATGATTTTGTTGGTCCAATTTGTGAGACTTCAGATAGGTTTTTGAAAATGAAAAAATTTCAAAAATTAAATGAAGGGGAGATTGTTATTCTTAAAGATGTAGGAGCATATGGTTATGTATTGTCATCAAATTACAATGTACGTCCAATGCCAAAAGAAGTTTTAGTTGATAAATCAAAAACTCAAATCATTAGTAAAAGGCAGTCCATTAAAGATCTTATTTAAATGATAAGAAATATAATATTTTTCCTTTTTTTTTATCTAGGGATTATCTCAATTTCAATTTTGTTTATTCCGACACTTTTATTTCCAAAAAAAGGGGTTCAATTTGGAGGTCGTTTGATGGGTGTTTGGACTGGCATTTGTCTTAAACTTTTTTTAGGTGTTAATATCACAGTTAAAGGTTTAGAAAACATCCCTAGAGAAAAAAAATACTTTGTTGTTTGCTCTCATCAATCTATGTTTGAAACATTTTATTTACAAACAATTTTTGAATCATCTGTTTTTATTCTTAAAAAAGAATTGATGAAAATTCCTTTGTTTGGTTCATATCTTAAAAAGATGGGATGCGTATCTATTGATAGGGATAAAATCTCTAAGGAAAATTTAGGTTTCACAGGATTAGTTGAAAAGGTTTTAAATGACAAAAGGAACACACTTATAATTTTTCCACAAGGTACAAGGAAAGATTATAAAGACAGGTCAAAGTTTAAAAAGGGATTTGCAAGAATTTATAATGACTTTCAAATAAATTGCCTTCCAATCGCGATTAATTCAGGAAAAACCTGGCCAAGGTCCTCTTTATTAAAGAGTAAACAGAATATAACAGTATCTATATTAAAATCCTTTGAGCCCGGTAAAGATATTGAAAAGTTCTCTATGGAAGTTGAAAATTTAATTTATAAAGAGTTAGATTTAATAAATTAAATTTAACCTTTCATGGGCATTATCACAAAAATACTATCAAAATCACTTGGATCTTTTATTAATGCTGGCGACGCAGTATCATTAAAAAAAATTTCAATTTTTTCACCTTCTAACTCACTAGCAACATCAATCAAATATTTAGAATTGAAAGTTATATCTAAGTCATGTTCAAATTTTACAGAAACACTTTCATTTCCATCACCACTATGAGTATTATTTACTGATAGATCTAGTTTGTCTTTTGATAATTTAATTTTTACTCCATCCTTTTTGTCAGTAGAAACAGACGCAACTCTATCTACACTACTTTTAAATAATTCTAAATCTGCCTCCATCTTTTTCTTATTATTTTTTGGAACAACTTGAGCATAGTTAGGGAATTTCCCATCTATAACTTTTGAAATTAAAACACTGTTATCCATCGAAATTTTAATTTTTGTTTTTGAATTTGAAACTTTGATTTTTCCTTGGTTATTTTCTAGTATTGAGCAAAGTTGAAAAATTGTTTTTTTTGGTAATATTATTGGTTCAAAGGTGATAGGTTTCTCAAGTCTCATTTTCGATATGGACATTCTGTGAGAATCTGTTGAAACAGCAGTCAAAAAGTTTTTATTATCTCCACTGGTAAAATGTAAAAAAATACCACTTAAATAATGTCGAGTTTCATCATTTGAAATTGAAAACTTACATTTATTTAATAGCTTTAAAAAACTTTGCGAGTCTAAACTAATTTCTTCAGCCTCAAAACCTTCTTCCATTAATGGAAACTCCTGAGGATCAATACAATTTAACTTAAATTTAGATTTTTCAGACTCTAGTTGCATCTTATTTTCTGATAGACTTTCAACATTTATTTTTTTTCCAGAGCTGAATTTTCTGACTATGTCATACATTATAAGAGAATTTGTAGTTGTTTTGCCTTCTTTTTCGATTTCGACACTTTGAATTCGATGCACAAAAATCATATCTAGATCTGTTGCAGTTATAATTAGTTCTTTTCCACTCGCCTCTAAAAGAACATTAGATAAAATTGGCAGTGTGCTTCTTCTTTCAATTACATTTTGACAAAAACTTAATGACTCTTGGAGATCTTTTTGATTTACACTAAACTTCATTTTCTGATTTATACATTATCTGGTTTTTGAGATAGTTTATTCCATTATTTATTTCGCTATTTTCTACCTTCAATTTCTCTATAGTTTTGACGGAGTGAATTATTGTTGTGTGATCTCTATTTGAAAATTCTCTACCAATCTCTGGCAAGGATTTTGATGTAAGAATTTTTGATAAATAAATTGCTACCTGTCTAGGTCTTACTAAATATCTTGATCTTCTAGAAGAAAGCATTTCATTTTTACTAATTTTAAAATATTTGCAAACTAATGTCTGAATATTATCTATGGAGACCTTAGCTTCGTTTATGTTTAAGAGATCTTTAAGTATTATTTTAGTTTCTGAAATATTTGGAACTCTTTCATATATTCTTGCGAATGATGCAATTCTATTTAAAGCACCAACCAATTCTCTTATGCTGCTTCTGATTTCATAACTAATAAATCTTAATATTTCCTCTGATATATTGATCCTTTCATTATAGAATAAATTTAATTCGTTAGTTTTTTCTTTCAAAATTTTATATCTCAATTCATATTCGGGATTTTGAATATCTACCACCAATCCACCTGAAAATCTGGATTTAATCCTTTCTTGTATCCTTTTTAACTTATTCGGAGGTCTATCAGCTGAAACAACTATTTGAGAACCTTTTTCAAGTAATGCATTAAAGGTGTGAAAAAATTCTTCCTGCATAGCCTCTTTTCCATCCATAAATTGAATATCATCAATTATTAAAACATTAGTGTTTCTAAAATTGTCTTTAAATCGAACCATTTCATTACTTTTTATAGATTTAACAAATTGGTACATAAATCTTTCTGCTGAAATAAATGTGACCTTATTTTCAGATTTAAGCTTTAAACCAATAGCATTTAACAAATGAGTTTTTCCCATACCTACACC
>CACHQX010000009.1 GCA_902582235.1 uncultured Pelagibacteraceae bacterium | reverse complement strand
AAATAAAAATTCAAAAGATGAAATCAAGTGGTTAAATCAAAAATTTAAGCAATATGGAGTTGTAAACAAAGATCTTGCAACTTTAAAAGTTAGAATGGATATAATCCCTGTGTCTCTTGCAATTGCTCAAGCCGCTAAAGAGACTGGTTGGGGAACATCAAGATTTGCTATTGAGGGTAATGCGCTATTTGGTCAATGGACTTGGTCAGGAGAAGGTATCAAACCAGCTGGAGCTGATACAAATGCAACTTACAAAGTAATGAAGTTTAATGTGCTTAAAGCATCAGTCAGAGCTTATCAAAGAAATTTAAATACACATTCAAGTTATAAGAAATTTAGATTTATAAGGGCGCAATTAAGAGATGATAACAAAAAATTAGATAGTTTGAAACTCGCGGAATATTTAGATAGTTATGCTCAAACAGGAACCGAATATACAAAAGTGTTAAAACAAATCATCCAACAAAATCAATTAAAAGATTTTGATGAAGTTAAACTACTTCCTCTTAGCGTAAAATATAAAAATATTATTTAGGAATTTGAACAGTAAATTGGTGACCAAACCATTTCCATTTACCATTTTCATTTAAAGAACAATTCAATCTTCCCCTTCTAAAAGTAAATTTTTCTCTAAAAGAAATTTTCATAACATTATTTTCATTAACTGAAATATTAGGATTACCCCAATTATCACCTTCATTAGAAAAACAATTTATATTCCTTACGTTTTTTTGATTATCAAAAAATTCAATTTCAACCGATGGAGGATTATTTTTTACTAGTACGTACTTATCTTCAGGTTTAAAATTTTTATACTGCAATGGCAAGTATTTGATAATGGAGTTGAATCTTTCCATTTTTCCATAGTTCTCATTAATAGGAAATCTTGGTAATTCATATCTATCTTTTGTGCTATCTATTACTCCCGAGTGTTGTCCAAAAGCATATTTAAAATTTTTTTTAATAAAATTTTTTTGTTGTAAAGAATATTCACCAAAAGGATATGAAAAAAAGATTGGGTTATATCCTAAATTTGTATTAAAAATTTCAATTGATTTATTGATATCATCTTTAAAATCAGAAAATGAAAAATTTATTAGATATTCGTGAGTATGTGAATGATTACCTATAAAAGCAAATTTTTCTTTCTCAATTTCTTTAATTTGTTCCCAGGTCATATAACCCCTTTTTCCAATTGGTTCTGTAGAAACAAAAAGAATAAAAGGTATTTCATTTTTTTTTAAAATTGGCCATGCATTTTCATAGAAAGATAAAAATGCATCGTCGATAGTTAATAGTATCCTCTTGTTATCTTTAGGTTTATCAAATTCATCACTAAATAATTTTGGATTATAAAACTCAAACCCATTATTTTTAATGGCGGCAATGTGCTCTAAAAAAATATTCATTCTGATATTTGTTGATGGGTATTTATTTTCCTCAAATCTATGATACATTATTGATAGAACTCCTTGATCATCTGGATTGTATTGTGTCACTTCTTCTGATGATAAATTTGAGTGAAAAAAAATGAGCAAATATAAAATCGTAGATTTAATTGTAGATGCAGCTAGTGATAAAATTTTATTTAAACTCATTTCTAAAGACAAGATTTATACTAATGAGTACGAAAACTGTAGAAAAAATTTTGACAAATTTTCTGTTTTATTAATGAATTTTTTAGCAAAAAAACAATACTCTTTCAAAAAGATAAGAAATGTTTTCATCAATCAAGGCCCGGGCAAATATACAAGTATTAGAACTTCAATGGCAATTATTAAGGCTTTACAGCTTGTTTACGGTTTTAATTATTATGGTTTTAACAATAAAGATAAAGTTGATGGAGATTATAAGAAAATTCTACAATTATTTAGGCAAAAAAAATTGATAAAAAATTTGATTAAACCACTTTATTTGAGTTAAAATAAAGTATGACAGATTCAATTGAAAAAAAATGCATTGCCAATGGTGTTAAACTTACTGATCAAAGAAGGACAATCGCAAGAGTAATATCTGAGTCAAAAAAGACATATGGAGAGGCTGATCACCCTGATGTGGATGAACTTTACAAAAGAGTTTCAAATATAGATCCTAAAATTAGTATCGCAACCGTTTATAGAACTGTAAAACTTTTTGAGGAGTCTGGTATTTTAATGAAACACGATTTTAAAGACGGAAAAGCCAGATATGAATTAAATGATGACCACAATCATTTAATAGATATTAAATCTGGGAATATAATTGAATTCACAGATGAGGAAATCGAGAAAATTCAAAAAAGAATAGCTGAGAAACATGGTTATAAATTAGTAGACTCCAAGCTTGAACTTTATTGTGTTAAAAAATAACTATATTAATGGCAAATAAAATATTCATTAAAACTTTTGGATGCCAGATGAACGAATATGACTCCAATAGAATTTTTGATACTGTAAAGAAAATTGGTTTTTCTAAAACATCTGATCAATCTGATGCAGATTGTTATCTAATTAATACATGTCATATAAGAGATAAAGCAAAAGAAAAAGTTTATCATGAAGTGGGCAGGGTCAAAAAAATTTTTAGGAATAAGAAAAAACCAATACTCGTTGTTGCAGGATGTGTCGCTCAGGCAGAAAATGAAGAAATGCTAAAAAGAGAACCCTA
This sequence comes from uncultured Pelagibacteraceae bacterium, assembly GCA_902582235.1. GTDB lineage: Bacteria > Pseudomonadota > Alphaproteobacteria > Pelagibacterales > Pelagibacteraceae > Pelagibacter. The sequence goes on along the minus strand of CACHQX010000009.1, from coordinate 19,063 downwards.
CATTGATATAGTTGTAGGTCCTCAATCTTATCATCAAATAAATTCTTTAATTTCAAATTATAAAAAAGATCGCAAAGAACTTACAGAATTTGAAACTGAAGATAAATTTGATTATTTAGATAAGATTAAAAATACATCTAGTAAAGTATCATCATTTCTCACAATCCAAGAAGGATGTGATAAGTTTTGTAGTTTTTGCGTAGTTCCATATACACGCGGCCCTGAATACTCAAGGCCTTTTGAAAAAATTATTTTAGAGGCTCAAGAATTGGTTAAAAGCGGAGCAAAGGAAATAATTTTACTTGGACAAAATGTAAATGCATATTCATTCAAGGGTAAATCAAAAGTATATAGATTATCAGATTTAATTAATGAGTTAGAAAAATTTACGGAAATTCAGAGAATTAGGTATACAACATCTCACCCAAGGGACATGACTGATGATTTAATTGAGTGTTATTCAAACTCTAAAAAATTACAACCATTTGTTCATTTACCAATTCAAAGTGGTTCAGACAAAGTTTTAAAATTAATGAACAGAGGCCACAAAGTTGAAAAATATTTTGAGATTTACGAAAAACTGAAAAAAATAAACCCAACAATTAAATTTTCAAGTGATTTTATTATTGGGCATCCAGGGGAAACTGAGGAAGATTTTAATGATACATTAAATTTTTTAAATGAAATTAAATTTATCAATTCTTATTCGTTTATATATAGTCCAAGACCAGGAACTCCTGCGTCTAATTTAGATCTAATTGACCATGAGGTTTCAAAAGATAGACTTATAAAAGTTCAAAAAATTCTTTTCCAATATCAATTACAGCACAATAAGTCTTTTTTAGGAAAAAAAATTGATGTACTCGTTGAAAATAAAATGAAAAAAAATCATATGTATTTTGGCAGAAATAAGTATCTTAATGGAGTGATTTTTGATGGAAATGATAAGCTTGTAGGACAAACTGTAAAAATAAAGATTGATAAAGTAAATCAAAACAATTTATTTGGTAAAATATATTCTAATTCAGATATGAAGGCTGCTTAATTTTGAATAATCCCTTATTAAATAAATTAATTAAAGATCTCAAATTTGTTTATTCTGATAATGACACTTTGAGTATCATATTTAATAGTAATGAAATTTTAATGGGTGTAGTGGGTGAATTTAATAATAATTTAAAAGACCTAGAAAAAATTACAGAGACAAAAATTTATTCAAGGGGAAACTCAATATTGGTCAAAAGCTCTAGCACAAAAAATGAATTAGTTAAAAATGCTATAATTTTTTTAACGGATCAGCTAATTTTAAATGGATCGATTGAAAAAAAAGATATACTTTCTTCAATAAATAAATTTATGATAAATGAAAAATCAGATAAAAAAATTGAATACATAATAAAAACTCCCAAAAAATCCGTTATTCCAAGATCAGAAAAACAAAAAAATTATGTAAGAGCTTTAAGAGAAAGCGATATTATTATTTCTTGTGGTCCCGCAGGAACAGGGAAAACCTTTTTGGCAGTTGCTGTAGCTCTAACAATGTTACTAGATAAAAAGATTGAGAGAATAATTCTATCAAGACCAGCGGTGGAGGCGGGTGAAAGGTTGGGTTTTCTACCCGGAGATATGAGAGAAAAAGTAGATCCTTATCTAAGACCTTTATATGACTCACTTTATGATCTGTTAGATTTCGAAAAAATACAAAAAAGAATTGAAATTGGTGATATCGAAATTGCTCCTTTAGCATTTATGAGGGGAAGAACATTAAAAAATTCTTTTGCAATTTTAGATGAGGCTCAAAATGCAACTGATACACAAATCAAAATGTTTTTAACTAGGATTGGTGAAAATTCTAAAATTGTTATTAACGGAGATCCGTCACAAATTGACCTACCAAATAAATCTCTGTCAGGATTAAATAGATCAAAAAGGCTTCTTGGACACCTTAATGAAATTTCAGTTGTAGATTTCGATCACTATGATGTTGTTAGACATCCACTGGTTTCAAAAATAGTAAAAGCTTATTCTGATCAAAATAAAGATTAATGATTAAAGCTGAAATAGTCGTTGATTTCCCAAAATGGAAAACAAAAATCAAAAATCCAAGTCTCTATTTTAAAAAAAAAATAAAAAAGCTTTCCTATGTAAAATCATTAAAAAAAAAGAATTTCCAATTCACATTATTATTAACTAACAAAACTATTATAAAAAGACTTAATAAAAGATTTCGAAAAAAAAACAAAGAAACTGATGTTTTGTCTTTTCCTATCAAAAGTGATTTTAATAAAAATTACAAAGGAGATATAGCTATTTGTTATGAAATTATAAATTCGAGATCAAAAAAAACAAATTTTAATATTGAGTTTGATAAAATGTGGATTCACGGTCTTTTACACTTGCTTGGTTACAATCATGTCAGACAAAAAGATTACAAACAAATGTCAAGAAAAGAGCAAGATATTTTGAAACGAGTAAATTAAATTTGATAAGAAATTATTCTAAGAATTTTATTTTTTATTTGGCGCCAGTTATTTGTGGATTAATTTCAACATTTAGTCTGCCACCGTATAACTTTTTTTATCTAAATTTTATTTCTTTTCCATTTTTACTTTTAGTCTATCTGAATTTAGAAATAAAAAAGAGCTTTCCATCTTTTCTTTATGGATGGTTTTTTGGTTTTTCATACTTTTTTTCAAATATTTATTGGATAGCAAACTCACTAACTGTTGAAGAAATATTCAAGCCTTTAATTCCTTTTGCAATTACAATAATACCTCTCTTTTTGGGTATCTTTTATGGAGTATCTTTTTTAATTTTTTTTTATTTTAAGCCAAGAAAAAAAATTGTGAGCATTTTTTTATTCGCTTTAATATTTTCATTTATAGAATATTTAAGAGGCCACGTACTTGGAGGTTTTCCTTGGAACTTGATCTCTTTTAGTTTAGTTGAAATTAATGAATTTATACAAATCTTATCATATGTAGGAACATATTCTTTAAATTTATTAACTGTAACAATTTTTTTAGTCCCTGCAGTCATTTTATTTGATGTATCATTAAGAGCAAAATTTATAACAGTTTTATTGGCAATAACTTTAATAATCTTAAACTTAACTTTTGGTTACTCAGTTTTAAATAAACACAATAACACTTCAAATATTTCAATGAATTCTATTGTAAAAGTTATTTCACCTAAAATTGATTTAAAAAGATTTTTTGACGGGACAGATCCGTCTTTAGTAATAAAAGATTTGGCTGAACTAGGAAATATTGATAATAGAGACGCAGTTTACATTTATCCAGAGGGAATATTACCATCAATTAATTTGAATCAAATTCAAGATTACTCATCAATATTCAAAAAATATTTTAAGAATAATCATAAAATTGTAGTTGGTATCACTAGATATAAAGAAACTGAGATTTTTAATTCAATGACTCTGCTTGATAACGATTTAAACTTGATAAGTGTTTATGATAAGAATAAGCTTGTTCCTTTTGGTGAGTATTTACCCTTTGAAAATTTTTTTAAAAATTACGGTTTTAAAAAAATTACTCAAGGATATCAATCTTTCAGTTCCGCAAATGAAAGAAGTTTAATAAGTGTAAATGATTTAAAATTCCTTCCTTTAATATGTTATGAAATTATTTATTCAGGAGGTCTTAATAAAAATTCTGAAAATTATGATTTTATTATTAACATTTCAGAAGACGGATGGTTTGGGAAGTCAATCGGTATAGAGCAACATTTTTACCATTCTGTTTTTAGATCTATCGAAGAAGGTAAAAATATAATTAGATCTGCGAACAATGGAATTTCAGCATACATAGATAGCAAGGGACAAGTTATTAAAAAGATTGAATCAACTCAAAAGGGAGTAATTGAAATTGATTCTTACAAAAAAGGATCAAAAACAATCTTTAGTTCTTTTGGAAATAAGATTTTCTTTTATTTCCTTATTTTATATATTACGGTTATTTTTTTATTAAAAAAAAGGGAGAGACAATGAAAAAGAATTACTTATTTACCAGCGAGTCCGTCTCTGAAGGTCATCCAGACAAAGTTTGTGATAGAATTTCTGATATGGTTGTAGATACGTACTTAAGTGCTGAGCCTCAATCAAGAGTAGCCTGTGAAACATTAACAACGACTAATAAAGTAGTGCTTGCTGGAGAAGTTAGAGGACCAGAAATTAAAAAAAATGATCTTATAGAAAAAGTAAGACATTGTATTAAAGATATTGGTTATGATCAGGATGGTTTTACATGGAAGGAAGCGACTAAAATTGAAAGTCATCTACACGCGCAATCAGCTGACATAGCAATGGGAGTTGACTCGTCTAGTAATAAAGATGAGGGAGCTGGAGATCAAGGTATTATGTTTGGTTACGCATGCAATGAAACTGACGTTTTAATGCCTGCACCAATTCATTATTCACACAAAATCTTAAGACTGATGGCTTCAGATAGAAAATCTGGAAAATTGAAAAACATTGAACCAGACTCTAAAAGCCAGATAACAATTGAATATAAAGATGGCAAACCTGCAAATGTAAAATCTGTAGTTATCTCTACTCAGCATTCTGCAGATGTGGATCAATCTCAGGTGCGAAAGCTAGTAATGCCTTATATTGAAAAATCCATACCAAAAAATCTTCTTAATAATTTAGATGAAAAAGAAATTTATATTAATCCAACTGGAAATTTTGTTATTGGTGGACCTGATGGAGATAGTGGTCTTACCGGAAGAAAAATAATTGTTGATACATATGGTGGTGCTGCACCTCACGGAGGTGGAGCTTTTTCAGGAAAAGATCCAACTAAAGTTGATCGATCAGCTGCCTATGCTTCGAGATATTTAGCAAAAAATGTTGTTGCTTCAAAAATTGCTGATAAGTGTTTAATACAACTCGCTTATGCTATTGGAGTCTCAAAGCCTTTATCTATATATGTTGATTTATTCGACAACGATGAGGAAAAAAACAAACACGTAGAAAAATTGATAAGTGAAAATTTTGATCTAAGCCCAAGAGGTATAAGAGAAATGTTAGGTTTAAATAAACCAATTTATGAAAAATCAGCTGCCTATGGTCATTTTGGAAGAGAACCAGAAGGAGATGGCTCTTTTTCTTGGGAAAAAACTGATAAAAAATCAGTATTTTCAAAGTAAAAAGTTGAAAAAATAGTTAAAAATATCTATATACTTTATATATCACTGAATTTTAAAAATGGGCTTCGGCCCATTTTTTTTTGGAGAAGAATGTTAAATAAAAGAGCAGATAAATTAGAATTACTAAGAATAGCTGAGGCTGTGGCTTTAGAAAAATCTATTGATAAAGAATTAATTATCAATTCAATGGAGACAGGAATTGCTAAAGCAGCAAAATCTAAGTTCGGTAATGAAAATGAAATAAAAGTTTCAATTAATAGAGACAGTGGAGATATTGAACTATTTAGAAAGTTGGTAGTTGTTGAAACACCAGAAAATGCTAATACAGAAATAAGTCTTAAAGATGCAGAAAAGTACGGTGAAAAAAAAATTGGAGATGAGGTTTTGCAACCTCTGCCATCCTTTGATTTTGGAAGAATCGCAGCTCAAACTGCAAAACAAGTAATTAGTTTTAATGTTAGGGAAGCAGAAAGAGAAAGACAATTTAACGATTTTATAGATAAAAAAGATTCAATACTTAGTGGAATTGTTAAACGATTAGAATTTGGAAATGTAATAGTCGATTTAGGTAGGACAGAAGCAATAATTCAAAAAAATGAGATGATTCCGAGAGAGAATATAAAGGCTGGCGATAGAGTAAAAGCCTACTGTTACGATGTTAGAAGAGAGCAAAGAGGTCAACAAATTTTCTTATCTAGGGCGCACCCAAAGTTTATGGAAAAATTATTTATTCAAGAGGTACCAGAGATTTATGATGGTCTTATAGAGATTAAATCATCTGCTAGAGATCCAGGTAGTAGAGCTAAAATTTGTGTTCAGGCTGTAGATACATCACTAGATCCGGTTGGTGCTTGTGTTGGTATGAGAGGAAGTAGAGTTCAAGCAGTTGTTAATGAACTGCAAGGGGAAAAAATTGACATTGTTAATTGGTCAGAAGATCCCGCTTTGGTCGTTTCAAATGCTTTATCTCCTGCTGAGGTACAGAAAGTAATTGTGGACTCAGAACAAAAAAAAATGGATGTAATTTTAACCGAGGAAAACTTGAGTAAAGCTATCGGTAGAAGAGGACAAAATGTAAGACTAGCTACAAAACTTTTGAATTACGAAATCAATATAATGACAGATAAAGAGGAGTCGGAAAGAAGACAGTTAGAATTTAAAGATAAAACAGAAACCTTAATGAAAAATCTTGAAGTAGATGAAACATTAGGGCAACTACTTGTAGCAGAAGGCTTTTCAACAATTGAAGAAATTAAAGATAGTGAAATAGACAAACTGGCTAAAATAGAAGGTATTGAAGAGGAAACAGCTAAAGAGTTAGTCCAAAGAGCAAAAGAGTTTTACCAAAAAGATCAAGAAGAAATACAACAGAAGATTAAAGATCTTGGAATTCAAGCTGACTTAACTGAGCATAAAGGTCTTACTCCTGGTATGCTTTTAACTCTCGGCGAGCAAAAGATTTTATCATTGAATGACTTTGCAGATTTAGCCTCTGATGAATTAATAGGCGGGTTTGATATCATTAAAGGTGAAAGAATCAAAATTAAAGGTTATCTAGAAGATTTTGCCCTTTCAAGAAAAGAGGCAGATGATTTAATAATGTCAGCTAGAGATAAAATTTATAAAAACTAGAAATGAAAAAAAATGGAAAAAAAAAAAACAAAATTAACTATATCAGGAAAACCCAGAAAAAATTTATATGATAAACAGGGATTAACAAACAATAAAAATAAACAAAAGTTTGTTACTGAGAAAAAATTCTCCAAACCATTTAACAAAAATAATCCTGGATCATCAAAGTTTCCAAAAAAACCTTTTTCCGGAAAGCCATCTTTCCCATCAAAAATAAGTGATTATGAAAGAAGGAAACTTGCTGAGCAAAGAGCAACAAAAAAAATAAAAGGGGATGCAAAAGATAAGGATAATAAAAATAAATTTTCAACAAAAAAAAGGGAATTAAAACTTACCGTTTCTAGAGCCTTAAGTGAAGATATAGAGTTTAGATCAAGAAGTTTGGCTTCAATAAAAAGAGCGAGAGAGAAAGAACTTAGAGAAACTAAAAATACAAAAGATGATGAAAATTCAAAAAATGTAAAAAGAGAGATTAGCATACCTGAGCTTATTACAATAAGAGATCTTGCAAATCGAATGGCCGAACAATCTTCTAACATTATTAAGCATTTAATGGGAATGGGTGTTACAGTGACTATAAATCATACTATTGACTCTGATACTGCAGAGTACTTAGTCAAAGAATTTGGTCATGTTCCTTTAAAGGAAAAAAAGGCAGAAGAAATAGTCAGTAAAATTAAAGATGTAAAATCTGAAAACCTTCAAAACAGACCTCCAATAATAACTGTCATGGGTCATGTAGATCATGGAAAAACTTCTGTATTAGATGTGCTTAGAAGCACAAATGTTGTTTCGGGTGAACATGGGGGAATTACGCAGCATGTAGGTGCATACCAAATAACTCATAAAAATGAAAAAATAACTTTTATAGACACACCTGGTCATGCCGCATTTACAGAAATGAGAGCGAGAGGTTCTAAGTTAACTGATATTGTTGTGTTGGTTGTTGCTGCAAATGATGGAGTTAAACCTCAAACAATTGAGTCGATCAAACATGCCAAAGCTGCAAAGGTGCCTATTGTCGTGGCAATTAACAAATGCGATTTATCGGATGCCGATCCTCAAAAAGTTAAAAATCAGCTCCTTGAGCATGAATTAATCTCTGAAGATTTGTCTGGAGACACTCTCATGGTAGAAATTTCAGCAAAAACAAAAAAAAATATTGATAAACTTTTGGAGTCTATAACTTTACAAGCCGAACTTCTAAATTTGAAAACGGATTATGAAAACAAAGCTACTGGTATTGTTTTAGAGTCAAAAATTGATATTGGAAGAGGTCCAATCGCAAATATAATTGTGACATCTGGAAGATTAAAAAAAGGAGATCATTTTGTATGTGGACCTCAATGGGGAAAAGTGAGAGCTATAATTGACGATAATGGAAAATCTGTTGACGAAGCTTTACCATCTACTCCAGTTGAAATATTGGGTATAAGTGGAGCCTCAAAATCTGGAGATGATTTTTTGGTTCTTGATACTGATAAAGAAGCTAAAGTTTTAAGTGAAGCAAGAATTAATGAAGCTCAGTCCAAAAAGGGTCAAGTGTCTCTTATAACTCAAGACTCTGCCTTTAAAGACAAAACAAGTGAAGAATTAAATATAATTATTAAGTCAGATGTTCATGGCTCCTCTGAAGCGATTAAAAATGCTGTAAACTTAATAAAACACGATGAGGTTAAACCAAAGATAATCTTATCGGACGTAGGAATGGTTACTGAAACTGACGTTAATTTAGCAAAAGCTTCAAACGCTGTATTAATAGCTTTTAATGTAAAACCAAGCAAGGAAGCAAAAAAAATCGCTGAGCAAAGTGCAGTAAAAATTTCATCTTTTAATATAATTTATGAATTAATCGACTTTGTAAAAAGTAAGATGTCAGGTTTATTATCTCCTGATGTGGAGGAAAGTATAACTGGTTCAGCAGAAATTCTGGAAATTTTTAAAGTATCAAAAGTTGGTAAAGTCGCTGGCTCAAAAGTAACTACAGGTGAAATAAGTCAAGACTCTTTTGCAAGAGTTATTAGAGATGGAACAGTTGTATTTACAGGAAAAATAGGATCAATTTTTAGGGAAAAAAATCAAACAAAACAAGTTACAGAGGGCCTAGAATGTGGGATAACCTTGAAAAACTTTAATGATTTTCAGAAGAAAGATATTATTGAGGTTTATAATTCTAAAACAACAGAGAGATCAGTATAATGCGAAAATTAGGAAAACCAATTACTCAAAGACAGTTAAGAGTTGGTGAAATGATTAAACAAGCTTTAAGCATGATTTTTTTAAAAGATGAGGCAAAACTTCCAAATGTACAAACTAAAGGAATAACAGTTACAGAAGTTAGAATGAGCCCTGATCTTAAAACTGCAAAAACTTTTGTTTTACCCCTTGGTGGAATAAATTCTGATGAAACTGTAGAGAGCCTTAAAGAATTTTCTTTTGTAATAAGAAAAACTTTATCAAAAAAAATTAATATGAAGTTTTTACCCAAACTTCTATTTGTTAAAGATGAGTCTTTCGATTATGCTGAAAAAATTGAGAATTTAATTAAACAAACAAATAAATAGGAAAGAAATGAATAAAAGATTAAAAGAAGTTGCTTTACATGAAAAAGATACTGGATCATCGGAAGCTCAAATTGCTTTACTAACTGATAAAATAGAAAATTTGTCAGCCCATATGAAGAAATACAAAAAAGACAAACACTCGTCTGTAGGATTATTAAAGGCAGTGAACAAAAGAAAGAAATTATTAGATTATCTAAAGAAAACTAAATCTGATGCCTATAAAAATATCTTAACCAAATTAAACTTAAGGAAATAAATGTTTAAAATTTTTAAAAAAGAAATAGATTTTGGGGGAAAGAAAATCACCCTTGAAACAGGAAAGGTTGCTCGTCAAGCAGATGGAGCAATAATCGCAACTTGTGGCGAGACTGTAGTTTTAGCAACAGCTGTAGGTGCAAAAAAAGTTAATCCAGATGTAGATTACTTCCCATTATCAGTAAATTATCAAGAAAAGTATTATGCCGCAGGTAAAATACCTGGAGGATATTTCAAAAGAGAAGCGAGGCCAACAGAAAGTGAAACTCTTATCTCTAGATTAATTGATAGACCAATTAGACCTTTGTTTCCAGATGAATTTAAAAATGAAGTACAAGTACTACCTACTGTAATTTCATACGACAAAGAAAATGAAGCAGATATTTTATCAATCATTGCTTCATCAGCCGCCTTAGCTATTTCAGGAATGCCTTTTTTAGGACCAGTTGGAGCGTCAAGAGTTGGTTTTATCGGTGGAAAATATGTTTTAAATCCATCAAAAAAAGATTTAGAAAATTCAAAATTAGATTTAGTCGTAGCAGGTACAAAAGATGCTGTTTTAATGGTAGAGTCAGAGGCAAGTGGCCTAACTGAGCAACAAATGTTAGATGCTGTCAAATTTGGTCATGAGGGGTTTGTTCCTGTTATAAAAATGATCGAAGACTTAGCTAAGGAATGTAAAAAACCTGATTGGGTTGTTGAAAAAAAAGACTTGTCATCTGTTAAGAAAAAATTAGTGGGTGAATTTACTAAAGACTTAAAAAAAGCATTCTCAATAAAAGATAAACAAGAAAGATCAAATTTAATATCTGAAGTTACAGAAAAAGCAAAAAAACTCTATGAAGAAGATGAAAATTTTACAGAGCTAGATGTTATGCATGAACTTAAAGATATTGAAAAAGGAATTGTAAGAACTGATATATTAAAAAATAAAAACAGAATCGATGGAAGAGGTCTTGCTGACGTAAGACCAATTATGTGTGAAGTTGGAGTACTTCCAAGAGTTCATGGATCTGCTTTATTTACTAGAGGAGAAACTCAAGCAATAGTTACAACTACTCTAGGAACTTCTGATGACGAACAAAGAATTGAAAGTTTAGACGGACTTCAAAGAGAAAGATTTATGCTTCATTACAACTTCCCACCTTTTTCCGTTGGGGAAACTGGCAGAATTGGTACTGGAAGAAGAGAAATTGGACATGGAAAATTGGCCTGGAGAGCAATCAACTCTTCATTACCTTCTAAAGAAAGTTTTCCATATACTTTTAGAATAGTTTCTGAAATTACTGAATCGAATGGATCTTCATCAATGGCAACAGTATGTGGTTCATCACTCGCTTTAATGGATGCAGGAGTTCCAATTAAGGAGCCTGTTGCAGGTATAGCAATGGGCTTAATTAAAGAGGGAGATGAGTTTAGCGTACTTTCAGATATTCTTGGAGATGAAGATCACCTTGGAGACATGGATTTTAAGGTAGCTGGAACGAAAGATGGAATTACATCGCTTCAAATGGATATAAAGATAACTGGTATTACTTTTGAAATTATGGAGCAAGCATTGAAGCAAGCAAAAGATGGAAGAATTCATATTTTGGGAGAGATGAATAAAGCTTTAGCGAAATCAAGAAAAGATGTTGGTAAACACACTCCAAAAATGGAAAAAATTACAGTTGATAAGAAAGATATAGCAACTGTCATCGGTAAGGGTGGAGCCACAATAAGAGAAATTGTTGAAAAATCAGGAGCAAAAGTAGATGTCAATGATGAAGGGGTAGTAACTGTAGCGGCACCAGATGAAGACTCTAGAAACAAAGCTATGCAAATGATTAAAGATCTTACAGCAAAAGCTGAACTTAATAAGATTTATAACGGCAAAGTCATGAAAATTATGGAGTTTGGAGCTTTTGTAAATTTCTTAGGCAAACAAGATGGTCTTGTTCATATTTCAGAACTAGCGGACAAGAGAGTAGCTAAAGTTACTGATGTTGTAAAAGAAGGTGATGAAGTAAAAGTAAAAGTTATTGGTTTTGATAGAGGAAAAGTAAAACTATCAATTAAACAGGCGGCTGTTTAAATTACTAAAATCCACCTCTCCAATTATTTTTATCATTGAAATGATCTTTTTCATTTTTGGAAGTTGGTCTGAATAAGTACATTAAAACAACCAGCAACACAAAAATTGATAGGAGAATTTCTACCATAACTTAGGACATATTTTTTGGATCAGGCATCCCGACTTTATTGTAACCTGCATCAACATAATGAATTTCACCAGTCACACCCCCACCAAGATCACTTAATAAATATAAGGCTGAATTTCCTACATCGTGAATATCAACATTTCTTTTTAAAAAAGAATGATCCTCATTCCACTTGTATAAGAATTTAGCATCCCCAATTGCGGACGCAGCGAGTGTTTTAATTGGACCAGCACTAATTGCATTTACCCTTATTTTTTTTGAACCTAAATCTCTTGCCAGATATTTGACACTTGCCTCTAATGCAGACTTACAAACCCCCATAACATTATAATTTGGGATTGCCTTTGTAGACTCATAAGTTAATGTTAGCATACTTCCTCCATCTTTCATTATCTTAGACGCCTCTTTTGCAACCTCTGTAAATGAAAAACACGAAATTAACATACTTCTCAAAAAATTTTCTCTTGTCGTATTGAGATACTCACCTGACAGCTCTGATTTATCTGAAAACGCAACTGCATGAACAACAAAGTCAATTTGACCCCATTGTTTTTTAATATCTTCGAATAATTTTACTACTTCCTCTTTTTTCTCAACATCGCAACTGAATGTAACTTTTGAATTTAATTTTTCTGCTAAAGGTATAACTCTTTTTTTAAGAGCATCCCCGAGGTAAGTGAATGCTAATTCTGCGCCTGCCTCAGCTAACTTTTGAGAAATACCCCATGCAATTGACCTCTCATTTGCAACACCCATGATTAGTCCTTTTTTTCCTTTCATTAGATCCATAAATTAAACCTTTTCAAAAACAAGCGTGGCGTTAGTTCCACCAAAACCAAAACTATTAGACATTACAGAGTTTAAATTAACACCTTTTTCAACTTTGGTAACTATCGGATACTTTTTAGCTTCGTCATCCATATCAGTAATATTTGCAGATGCTGCTATAAAACTATTTTTCATCATTATTAAACTATAAATTGCCTCATGAACAGATGTAGCCCCCAATGAGTGACCAGCTAACGATTTCGTAGAACTTATTTTTGGTTTATAATCTTTAAATGTTTCACCAACTGCCTTTAGTTCTGTAATATCACCAACAGGCGTGGATGTTCCGTGTGTATTAATGTAATCAATTTTGTTTTTTGCAGTGCTTAAAGCCATTTTCATACATCTTACTGCCCCTTCCCCAGATGGTGCAACCATATCATAACCATCAGAGGTAGCGCCATAACCAGTCAATTCTGCGTAAATTTTTGCTCCTCTTGCTTTTGCATGTTCGTATTCCTCTAAAACTAAAACTCCTCCACCACCAGCTATAACAAACCCATCTCTAGTTTTGTCATAAGGTCTTGAAGCTTTCTCTGGTGTATCGTTATACTTTGAAGATAATGCAGTCATTGCATCAAACATAGCAGTCATAGCAAAATGAACTTCATCACTTCCTCCAGCAAAAATAATTTTTTGTTTACCTAGCTGAATTAATTCCATCGCATTACCGATACAGTGTCCGCTAGTTGCGCATGCTGAACTGATAGTATAATTAACGCCTTTAATTTTAAATGGAACTGCTAATGTTGCAGAAGCAGTGCTTGACATAGTTCTTGGAACTACAAATGGACCCATTCTCTTCGGACTTTTAGCTCTAGTTTTATCAGCTGCTAAAATTACATTTTCAATAGACGGTCCTCCTGAACCCATAATCATTCCAGTTGATATATTACTTACATCTTTGTCTTCTAAACCAGAGTCTTTAACTGCCTCTGCCATTGATATATAATTGTAAGCTGAGCCAGGTCCCATAAACCTTATAAATTTTCTATCAACATGGTCTTCAAGATTAATTTTTGGTTTTCCATGTATGTTACTTTTAAGATTATACTCTTTGTATTCATTTGAAAAAGAAATTCCTGATTTAGAATTTAATAGAGACTGATAGACTTCATCTTGATTGTTTCCTAAACAAGAAACCACTCCAATTCCAGTTACTACAACTCTTTTCATTATTTGAATAAACCTACTTTTAAATTTTCTGTTGTATAAATTTGTTTTCCATCAGCTAATAGTATTCCATTGGCTAGACCAACAGTCGCTCCTTCTTTTTTAAGAATTTTTTTCATATTTATTTCATAAATTGCTTTTTTGACATTTTTTAGAACTTCACCAGTAAACTTTACAGTGTTTACACCCAAAGCTCTTCCCCTTCCTGGATTTCCAAGCCAACCTAAATAAAATCCAACCAATTGCCACATTGCATCTAAACCTAAGCACCCTGGCATCACTGGATCTTTTTTAAAATGACAATCAAAAAACCAAAGATTATCTTTAATGTCCAGTTCAGCAATTATTAATCCTTTACTAAACGTGCCCTTATTCTCGCTAATTTCAGTGATCCTGTCAAACATTAGCATAGGTGGTAAGGGAAGTTTTGCGTTACCTGGTCCAAAAAGATCTCCATTTCCGCAACTAATTAAATCCTCATATGTGTATGAGTTTTTTTTCATTTTTTGATAACCTTAATACTTGATTTAAACTAAATATAATATAGGTTTAGTTTAGAATTATTATAAATAACAATGCTTAATAATAGCCATTATATTGATAAATTAAGAAGCTCTGGCTTAAGACCTACCAAACAAAGAATTAAAATTTGTGAAATCTTATTTAATACTGAAAAGACTTTTCACTTTACAATAAATGATTTGGTAAAAAAAATTAGTAAAGCAACAAACGATAAAATTTCTTTAGCAACAGTTTACAATACGGTCCATGCTTTTAAAAAGAAAGGTTACTTAAAAGAGATACCGATAAATTCTGATCAAAGTTATTTTGATACCAATACGTCGCATCACCACCACTTTTATGATGAAAATCAAAAAGACTTAATAGACATAGATGATGCAGATGTAGAGCCAGTTAAAGTTAATACAAGAATTCCTGGCAAAAAAATTAAGTCTGTTGAAGTCTTAGTAAAAGTCGAAGACGCATAATAATTAAAATTCTACATTATAATAGTTCTAAACTGTTGACAAATTTATTTAGAATAATTATAAATTAATAAAAGGAGATTAAATGAGTACTGAATTTAAAGACGGAAACTTCAAATCAAATGAATTAAGCAAATGTCCATTTACTGGGGCAGGTACATCAGCAAAATTTTCTGCTGGAAGAGGTCAAACAAACAGAGACTTTTGGCCAAATAGTTTAAACTTAAAAATATTAAGTCAACACTCCAATTTGACTAATCCCATGGATAAGAAGTTTAAATATTCAAAAGAATTCAAAAAATTAAATTACAAAGCACTCAAAAAAGATCTTAAAAAATTAATGACAGACTCTCAGGAATGGTGGCCAGCAGATTATGGGCATTATGGACCATTCTTTATCAGACTAGCTTGGCATGCTGCGGGAACTTATAGAACAGGCGATGGAAGAGGTGGTGCCGGAACAGGCAATCAACGTTTTGCACCTCTTAATGCTTGGCCGGATAATGTTAATTTAGATAAAGCAAGATTATTATTATGGCCAATTAAACAAAAATATGGAAAACAAATTTCATGGGCTGACTTATTTATTTTGGTTGGAAACGTTGCTTTAGAGTCAATGGGTTTTAAAACTTTTGGTTTTGGAGCAGGAAGAGTTGATATTTGGGAGCCAGAGGATGATATCTACTGGGGATCTGAAAAAGAAATGCTAGGTGTAGAAAGATACAGCGGCGAAAGAGATTTAGAACAACCACTTGGAGCCTCACACATGGGTTTAATTTATGTAAATCCACAAGGACCAGATGCAAATCCTGATCCATTGCTTGCCGCCCATGACATTAGAGAAACTTTTGGAAGAATGGCGATGAATGACTATGAAACTGTTGCCTTAGTTGCTGGTGGTCACACATTTGGAAAATCCCACGGTGCTGCATCAGAGTCTCACAAAGGTCCAGACCCTGAGGCATCAAGAATTCAAGATCAATCAACTGGATGGAATAGTAATTATAAATCAGGAAAAGGGATAGATACTATAAGTAGTGGAATTGAAGGTGCTTGGACACAGTCTCCTCTTAAATGGGATATGGGATATTTTGATTGTTTGTTTAATCATGAATGGGAACTTACAAAAAGTCCTGCGGGAGCTCATCAATGGACACCTAAACAAAATGGTCAAAAAATTAAAATGGTTCCTGACGCACATGACAAAAACAAAATGCATCCACCAATGATGCAAACAACAGACCTTTCACTAAGAATGGATCCTTCATATGGTCCGATTTCAAAACACTTCTTTAACAATCCTGATGAATTTGCAGATGCGTTTGCAAGAGCATGGTTTAAGTTAACTCATAGAGATATGGGTCCAAGAGCATGTTATTTAGGCAGTGAAGTTCCAAAAGAAGAATTAATTTGGCAAGATCCTGTTAAAAAACCAAAATACAAATTAAAAGCAAAAGATATAAAAGATTTAAAATCTCAAATATCAAAATCAAAACTATCTGTATCTGAATTAGTAAGCACTGCTTGGGCATCTGCTTCAACTTACAGAGGATCTGATAAAAGAGGTGGAGCAAATGGCGCTAGAATAAGATTAGAACCACAAATTAACTGGGAAGTTAATAACAATGGTAAGACAACAAAAGTAATCAGTGGACTTGAAAAAATCCAAAACAAATTCAACACTAAGAAAAAATCAGTTTCATTAGCAGATTTAATAGTCCTTGGTGGAAACGTTGGAATAGAGATGGCTGCTAAAAAGGCCGGTAAGAAAATTGAAGTTCCATTTTCTCCAGGAAGAGGTGATGCTACTCAAGAGCAAACTGATGTTCACTCTTTTGGTTTATTGGAACCACAAGCTGATGGATTCAGAAACTACAATAAGGATGAAAAAACTAAAGTTTCAGCCGAGGAAAAATTAATTGATAAATCTCAACTAATGGGTCTTACAGCACCAGAGATGACTGTTTTGATAGGTGGAATGAGAGTTCTTGATACAAACTTTGATAACTCGAAAAATGGTGTTTTCACAAAAAAACCTGGAACGTTAACTAATGACTATTTCGTAAATCTTTTAGATATGAATACTACTTGGAAAGAAACAGATAGTTCAGAGCAGTTATTTGAAGGTAAAGACAGAAAAACAAATAAAGTTAAATGGCATGGTACAAGAGTAGACTTGATATTCGGCTCAAATTCTCAATTAAGAGCATTAGCAGAAGTTTATGCATGCAACGATTCATCAGATAAATTTATCAATGATTTTGTTTCAGCATGGACAAAAGTCATGAACTCTGACAGATTTGACCTAAAATTAAACTAGAAAAATGGAAACTGCATTAAATAACCCCAAGGTATCCTTTGAGGACTTTTATGAAGTTCCTGATCTAAAATTTGATATAGATAGATTAAGAAAAGATTTAGATTTAATTTTAAAAGAAAAAAAATTTAATACACCTGGTGTTACTCATTTTGGTGCTATTCCACTTAATCAAATACCGAATGATATTGACTCAATAAATGGAAATAAAATAAGAGGCAAATATTGGACTATTGCAGACGAGAGCGGAAAAGAGGTTTCAAGGGACGTTGATATAGACGAATCAAAATATACGCAACTATTACCAGAGTTTGAAAAAACTTATTTCAAAGAAGTTTATGAAACGTTAAAAAAAAAATTTAAGCTTGGAAGAGTAAGACTTTTATTAAAGGAACCAAGGTCAACGCTTAGCTGGCATAAAGACCCTGAGTGCAGATTACACGTACCAATCATTACAAATCAAGGGTGTTCTATGGTAATCGAGAACGTTGCCAAACACTTGCCAGCAGATGGAAAAGTTTGGATAACAAACAATACAAAATATCATAATTTTTTTAATGGAGGAGAACAGTCTAGAATACATTTAGTAGCATGTGTTTTAGAAAGTCCTTTTAAATAAATGGTCGAAGTTACAAAAGGTATATTTGAAGCAAGTAAAGAAATATACAGTAATAATAGAGGCTCAATATTAAGAACAATTGTTTATACAGTTGGTCACTTTGCAATAGCAATTACAGTTTTAATGTTAGTTGCAGATGTTTCTTTTATGATTGCTCTGACTGACGCTATAGTTGAACCTATCGCTAACTCTGTTTGGTATTTTATTTTGGACAAATGGTGGGCAAGTAAATCTAAAAAATAATCATTGAGAATGATTATTATTCAAATCAAATAATCGCATAAAAATTTTTTTTTTTGCAAACAATTATCATTATCACAATATTTTCTTGTAAATATTATTTCAGCAATTATTTTTTCTTTTATGGAACTACAAAATTACAACTGTAAAAAATGTGGACTTACAATCTCTTCTACATGCTCAAAGTGTGATAGAAAAGTTGATGTAAAAGTTCTAGATGACGGATGTTTAGTTCAGTTAACTAAATGTGGTGATTGTGCTAATGTACCGGTTATCAAAGACGTTTGTTCACAACAAAAATAAATAAAGACCTCTAGAGCTTAGATAAAACATTATCTGCAGCTGATAGCTCACAGATTCCTGTTTCTTTTTCTACAGCTGCGTATTTAATAACTTTATTTTCAATAATCATCGTATAACGGCTAGATCTCATACCTAAACCTTTTGCATCTTTGTTTACTAATACTCCTAATTTGTTGGCAAAATCTCCAAAAGGATCTGCTAACATTATTATCTCATTCTCAACTTTTGAAATTTTGGCCCAAGCATTCATAACATATGGATCATTTACACTGATACAAAAAACTTTATCAACACCTTTGGATCTGATCTTATCAATGTTGTTTTTATAACTTGGTAAATGTTTATTTGAGCACACAGATGTAAAAGCACCGGGCATTCCCAATAGAATAGATTTATTATCTTTAAAAAAGTCGTTTATTTGAAATTTTTTCGGATTTCCATCAATTAATTGGAAAACTTCACAATCGGGAATTTGATCGTTAATTTTGTATTTCATTTTAATTTAACCCCCAAAGATTTTCTTTTAAAACCCATCCTTTATACTCTCCAGTTTCAACTCTACACCAATTTAAATTACACTTTTTTTTATTTAAAAGTCTACCTGACTCAATTTTTGCAATTGGTCTTGAAAATTTCGTACTATCAGAAAAAAGAATTACAGTATTAAGCGTTATAAATGAACTACTTTTTTTTAACTGAGATCTATGAATCCATCCACTATTTTTTTTAAAATCTAAAATTTTTCTAAAATTTTCTTTTTGGTCTATAATTTCAAC
>CACHQX010000008.1 GCA_902582235.1 uncultured Pelagibacteraceae bacterium | reverse complement strand
ACTGACAAAATAAGTACTCTTCAGACAAAGCAACTGTCAATAAGCCAAAAATTAAATGAGTTATTATCATCAATACCTAATACGCCGTTATCTAGTGTACCAGAGGGTAAGGACGAATCTTCAAATAAAGAGGTTGAAAAAAAAGGTTCTATTAAAGAAAATGAATTTAAAATTAAGTCTCACTATGAAGTAGGTGAAAATCTTAATATGCTTGATTTTGATCTTGCCACAAAGACTTCAGGATCGAGATTTGTATTTGTAAAAAACAAACTTGCTAAATTAGAAAGAGCTTTATCAAATTTTATGATTGATGTTCATACAAAAGAAAATGGTTATGAGGAGATATCTCCACCATTACTCGCCAACTTTGATACAATGTTTGGCACTGGACAACTTCCTAAATTTGAAACTGATCAATTTGAAATTAAAATTGATGATAACAATAGAAAATTTTTAATCCCAACAGCAGAAGTTATTTTAACTAATATGGCAAGAGAAAAAACAATTGATATTAAAGAACTACCTTTGAGATATGTGGCATCTACTCCTTGCTTTAGAAAAGAAGCTGGAAGCTATGGCAAAGATACAAAAGGAATGATTAGGCAGCACCAATTTTATAAAGTTGAACTTGTTAGCCTAGTAGAGCCTCAAAAATGTGAAGAGGAGTTGGAGAGAATGACTAAATGTGCATCAGGAATTTTAGATAAACTGAAACTGCCTTATAGAATTGTTGAGCTATGTACGGGTGATATGGGTTTTAGTGCTCAAAAAACTTATGACATTGAAGTTTGGGTGCCTTCAGAAAAAAAATATAGAGAAATTTCTAGTTGTTCAACATGTGGAACTTTTCAAGCTAGAAGAATGAAAGCCAAATATAAAAATTCAAAAAATGAAAAAAATTTTATAGGTACATTGAATGGAAGTGGACTTGCAATCGGAAGAACTATGATTGCGATCCTGGAGAATTATCAAGACAAAGATGGATCAATTATAATACCTGACGTATTAAAACCATACATGGATAATATTGATAAAATCACATCGAATTAGGAGTTGTTTTAGTTAATCTAATAGTATAAAAACCAATCTATTATTATGTCTGAATCAGGATTTGCACAATTAATACCTTTAATACTAATTTTTGTTATTTTTTATTTTTTCTTAATAAGACCACAACAGAAAAAAGTTAAAGAACATAAGTTGATGGTTGAAAACTTAAAAAGAGGTGACAAAGTCATTACATCTGGTGGAATAATAGGTACCGTCGAGAGAATTATTGACGGCGATAAAGCAGAAATTTCTATAACTGATAATGTCAAAGTTGAAGTTATCAAATCTACAGGTATTCAAGCTCTAATAAATAATACTGACCAAAAAAAATAATTTTAAGTGTTATATTTTTCAAAACTGAAGATCACTTTGATAGCACTATTCACTCTTTTTATGGTGATGGTCTCATCATCAAATTTTTTAGATTTAGATTTAGATAAACAAAAAAAAATTAAATTAGGCTTAGATCTTCAAGGTGGTTCTTATTTGTTGTTAGAGCTTGATAATGAACCAGTAATTAAACAAAAATTGCAATCAAAATTATTAGAAATTAAAGATTATTTTAAAAAAAATAAAATTAAGATTTTGAGCTTAAAGCTTGATGACAAATTAATTAAGCTTAAAGTTTCTAAAGATGATGTTGAAAAGATTAGTGAAATATTTAGTGACAAAGAAAGTACGATCAATCCTTATTATTTTCAATACAAAGCCCATCAACTTGATGTGAAGATTAACGGTGATGTTTTTAATTTAGAGCTAAGTAAATATGGAATTGTCTTGATTAAAAATGCATCATTAGATCAAGCAATAGAAATTGTTCGAAAAAGAGTTGATGAAGTTGGTACTAATGAGCCAAATATTTTAAAAAGAGGTAATGATAGAATTTTGCTTGAACTCCCAGGTCTTGATAATCCAGATAGGATTAAATCTTTATTAGGTAAAACTGCAGATCTTGCATTTAGACTTGAGTCTAAGAGTTCAAACGAGTCTTTTGGAACCGAAAAACTTAAATTAATAGAAACAGGTGAAGAACTATTATTAAGTAAAAGAGTTATTATAAGTGGAGATAATTTAGTTGATGCAAGTCCACGAATGGACTCATTTAATAATGAAACAGTTGTAAGTTTCACACTTGATAGGGTTGGATCTAAAAGATTTGCTCAAGCAACAAAAAGAAATATAGGTACACGTCTTGCTATAGTTCTTGATGGACAAATAATAAGTGCTCCAGTAATAAGGGATGTAATTGCGGGAGGATCAGGGCAAATAAGTGGAGGTTTTACTTTTCAATCTGCAACAGACCTAGCCTTACTTTTAAGGTCTGGTGCTTTACCAGCTCCATTAAATATCATCGAAGAAAGAACAGTAGGACCTGATTTAGGGCAAGATTCTATTAATGCAGGAATACTTTCACTCATTATAGGATTTTTATTAGTTATCGGGTTTATGACATTTAAATATAGAATTTTTGGTATCATTGCAAACTTTACCCTAATTATTAATTTAATTTTACTAATCAGTATTTTAACATTATTAGAAGCGACTCTTACTCTCCCTGGTATTGCGGGAATAATTTTAACTGTTGGAATGGCAGTAGATGCAAACGTTTTAATTTTTGAAAGAATAAAAGAAGAAACAAGTAAAGAAAAAAATAATTTAATAGCTTTTGATAATGGATATTCAAAATCAAAAATTACAATTTTAGACGCAAACATAACAACAATAATAGCTGCAATAATTCTGTTTATTTTTGGATCAGGGCCAGTCAAAGGATTTTCAATCACACTATGTGTTGGAATATTAACAACTCTATTCTCAGTTTTTTTTATCGCGCGATTACTTACATCTATTTATGTAAAAATAAACAAAAATAAGGAAATTATTATAAAATGAAAAAGGATTATAAATTTAATCAATATTATAAGTCATTAAATGTATTTTCTATTGCACTGATATTATTTTCATTAATCTTTTTAATATTTAAAGGTTTGAATTATGGAGTTGATTTCAAAGGTGGAACTTTAATTGAAATACGTGTTGAGACTGAAAAGCCTGATATTGAAGTTTTAAGATCTAGTTTTAACAAAATGAATTTAGGTAAGATTTCAATTAAAAATTTTGGGAGCGATAATGATTTTGTGGTTAAATTCAAAAGAGACGAACTTAATGATCCAGAGTTCATTGAAAATTTACAAAGAAATCTTTCACAAGAATTAACTCAGGATTTCTCTTTCAGAAGAGTTGAAAATGTAGGACCTAAAGTAAGTTCAGAATTACTAAAAGCTGGAGTTACTGCTATATGCTTATCCTTAATGGCAATGCTAATTTACATTTGGATACGTTTTGAATGGCAATTTAGTGTTGGTGCAATAGCTGCTTTATTCCATGATGTTATAATTACTCTTGGAATTTTTTCTGCCTTAAGTTTGGAAATAAACTTGTCAATTGTGGCAGCTGTTTTAACTATTGTTGGTTACTCAATGAATGACACTGTTGTAATTTATGACCGTGTAAGGGAAAACCTTAAAAAATATTCAGATATTAAGATATTTGATCTTACCAACTTATCAATAAACGAGACTTTATCACGTACTATAATTACCTCTTCAACGACGTTATTAGCTTTACTTTCTATATTTTTATTTGGTGGAGAAATATTGAAAGGTTTTTCATTAGCTATGATTCTGGGTGTTATTTTAGGAACCTATTCCTCAATTTTCATAGCAAATCCACTTTTAGTTTTCTTTAAAGTTTCACAAAAAACAGTTCTTAAGGAAGATAATTAATACAAGTTTTGGGCTGCTACCATTGAAAGTAACATTGGTAGAGATAATAAAGTATTGGTTCTTGAAAAAACCATCGCAGTTTTTGCAGCTTTAGCTTTGCTTTCTGGATCTGTTTCAACCATTCCTAAGGCTTTTTTCTGATTTGGCCATATAACAAACCAAACATTAAAAGCCATAATTAAACCTAGCCACATTCCTATTCCAATCGCTGTACTTTTGCCTCCACCTGATCCTATGCCGAGAGTCATTGCATCATGCAAATATCCGTTGAGATATGATAATATCAAACCCGATACAATCGTTGCAAAAGCTGCCCATCTAAACCAAAAAAGGGCAGATGGTGCAATTACTTTACTAATTGCTGGCTTTTGTTCATCAGGTATTTTAGCCATATTAGGAATTTGAACAAAATTGAAGTACCACAATAATCCAATCCACATTATTCCAACAAGAACGTGGATATATCTAAATAACCAGCTCCAAAATAATAAATCAAAATCGAAGCCGCCATTTAGGAAAAATAAACCTACGAACAATAATACTGATATAGCTAGAGAATAGTGAATTGTTCTCGATAGTGAGCTTAAAATACTTAACATTAATATAGATTAACAAATTTTAATTGATTATGCAATTTTTTTAAATTTTCCGTTTAGCAAAGGCTTTAGAAATTTACCTGTGTAACTCTTTTCTGTATTGCATATATCTTCAGGTTTTCCTTCTGCGATTACTTGTCCACCTTTAACACCGCCATCTGGACCCATATCGACGACGTAATCAGCAGTTTTAATAACATCTAAATTGTGCTCAATGACAACAACTGTATTTCCTGTTGCAACGAAGGTGTGTAATATTTCTAATAATTTTTTAATATCATGTTGATGTAAACCAGTTGTAGGTTCATCTAAAATATAAATTGTTCTTCCTGTAGATCTTTTTGATAATTCTTTTGCTAATTTAATTCTTTGAGCTTCACCACCGGAGAGAGTTGTAGCTTGTTGACCAATCTTTATGTAGCCTAAGCCAACTTTTTTTAATGTTAATAATTTTGATCTTATAGTTGCTATATTTTCAAAGAAATCACATCCTTCCTCAACCGTCATATCTAAAACTTCAGCAATGCTTTTTCCTTTAAATTTAATTTCAAGTGTTTCTCTATTGTACCTGCTGCCCTTACATTCATCACATGTTACATAGACATCTGGAAGGAAATGCATTTCATAAGTTATTACACCATCACCTTCACATGCTTCACATCTTCCACCTTTAACATTGAAAGAAAATCTTCCAGGTTTATAACCTCTGCTTTTTGATTCTGGTAAATTAGTAAACCAGTCTCTAATTGGTCCAAATGCACCTGTGTAAGTTGCTGGATTAGATCTTGGAGTTCTTCCAATAGGAGATTGATCAATATCAATTACTTTATCAATCAATTCGATACCTTTGAAACCTTTAAATGGCATTGGTATCTTTCTAGATTTGTTATTGTTCAAAGATAAGTTAAGAGCATTGTAAAGCGTTTGTAATACTAAAGTGGATTTTCCACTTCCTGAAACTCCAGTAACACATGTAAAAGTTCCAAATGGAATTTTTAAATCAACATTCTTCAAATTATTACCTGAGGCCCCATTAATTTGTAAAAACCTTCCATTTTTTGCCAGTCTTCTTTTTTTTGGAATTGGTATAAAATATTTAGAAGATAAATATTTTCCTGTAATGCTGTTATCATTTTTAACAATATCTTTAAGATTGCCTTCTGCAACAACTTCACCGCCTTTGCTACCTGCTTGAGGTCCAAGGTCTAAGATATGATCTGCATTTTCAATTGTTTCTGTATCATGTTCAACAACAATTACTGTGTTTCCTAAATCTCTTAATCTTTTTAAAGCATTTATTAATTTTACATTGTCCTTTTGATGCAAACCAATTGATGGTTCATCTAATACATATAAAACTCCAGTTAGACCTGAACCAATTTGAGAGGCAAGTCTAATTCTCTGAGCTTCACCACCGGATAAAGTTCCTGACTCCCTTGATAATGTAAGGTAATCAAGGCCAACATTAAGAAGAAAATTTAGTCTCTCATTTATTTCTTTTAGAATATGTTCCGATATTTTAAGTTTTCTTTGATCAAGTTTTTTTGATAAATTATTGAACCATTCTTTAGCATCACTTATAGACTTTTCAGTTACTTCACTTATATGTTTACCATCAATTTTTACACAAAGCGCTTCATCTTTAAGTCTGTGACCTTTGCAAATATCGCATTTTGTGTCTGATTGATATTGAGAAATTTCTTCTCTTTTCCAATCACTATCAGTCTCTAAATATCGTCTTTCTAAGTTATTTACTACTCCTTCAAAAGTTTTTTTATGGGAATACTTTTCATACCCATCATCATATGAAAATTTTATTTCTTCATCATCAGAACCATATAAAATTATATCTTTTATTTTCTTTGGTAGTTTTGACCATTTTTCATCCATTGAGAATTTGTAGTGTTTTGCTAGGGAAGTTAATGTTTGAGCATAATAAAGTGTTGTTGTTTTTGCCCATGGTTGAATAGCACCTTGAGAAATACTCTTTTTGTCATCAGGAACAACTAGATTTGGGTCAACATTAAGCTTAATTCCTATACCCTCACATTCCTCACAAGCTCCATAAGGACTATTGAAAGAAAATAATCTTGGTTCGATTTCTTCGATTGTAAAACCACTTTCAGGACATGCAAATTTTGAAGAGAATGTTAATTTTTCTGTTTTTCTAAATTTGGCAGGCAATGTTTCATTCTGATATTCAACAAATAGAAGGCCATTTGCTAAATTTAATGATGATTCTATACCTTCGGCAAGTCTGTTCCCTAAATCGGAATTTATAACAATCCTATCGACTAAAATGTAAATATCATGTTTCAATTTTTTATTTAAGTCTGGAGTTTTATCAATATCATAAAGTGTACCGTCAACTTTTACTTTTCTAAAACCTCTTTTTTTGTAAGATAAAATTTCTTTTTTGTATTCTCCTTTTCTACCCCTAACTATTGGAGCGAATAAGAAAATAGTTGATTTTTTTGGTAACTCTAAAATTTTATCAACAATTTGAGAAACAGTTTGGGACTTAATTTCTTTACCTGTAAAAGGTGAGTAGGGTGTTCCAATTCTTGCGTATAGAACTCTCATATAGTCATAAATTTCTGTTACTGTTGCTACAGTAGATCTTGGATTTTTTGATGTATTTTTTTGTTCAATTGAAATGGCTGGACTTAATCCTTCTATAAAATCTACTTTAGGTTTTTTCATTTTATCTAAAAACTGTCTTGCGTAAGCTGAGAGACTTTCAACGTATCTTCTTTGTCCTTCAGCATAGATGGTATCGAATGCTAATGAAGATTTTCCAGAGCCTGACAAACCTGTTATGACCACAAATTTATCTTTAGGAATCTCAACGGAGATATTCCTCAAATTGTGTTCTTTTGCGCCCTTAATAACTATCTTTTTGTTCATTTTTTTATTTGCTTTAGCTCAATAAAGTTAATAATCAAATCCTTTTTGTGATATAATTAATATAAATAATATGGCTGGAAGTTTAAATAAAGTACTTTTAATTGGCAGATTAGGTGCAGATCCTGAGATAAAGCAGATGGTTAATGGTAAAAATGTCGCTAGACTTAGTCTCGCTACTAGCCAATCTTGGAAAGATAAAAACACTGGTGAGAAAAAGGAAAAAACCGAGTGGCACCGTGTGGTTGTATTTAATGAAGGACTTGTAAATGTTGTTCAACAGTATCTTAAAAAAGGTGCTCAGATTTATGTCGAAGGTCAATTGACAACTAGAAAATGGAAAGATGAACAGTCTGGCCAAGATAAGTATTCTACAGAAATATTAATTCAAGGATATAATTCATCTCTAACAATGCTTGGGGGAAATAATTCCTCTACGTCAATTGCAAATTCACCTCAAAATAAGAATGAGATGTCTCAAGCACCTGACAATGATTTAGACGACGATATTCCCTTTTAATTAATCTTTATGGATAAGTCACAAACAGAGATAAAAAATAACATAAAACCCATCGAAATGTATGATGAGATGAGCTCATCTTATCTCTCTTACGCTATGAGCGTAATTGTAAGTAGAGCATTACCAGACATAAGAGATGGTTTGAAACCAGTTCATCGAAGAATTATTTATGCAATGCATAAAGGTGGTTTTGATTGGAGTAAACAATACAGAAAATCTGCAAGAATAGTTGGTGATGTAATTGGTAAATATCATCCTCACGGGGATCAGGCTGTTTATGATGCATTAGTTAGAATGGTTCAAGATTTTTCTATGAGTTTACCTTTGATTGATGGTCAAGGTAATTTTGGCTCAGTTGATGGCGATCCTCCTGCTGCTATGAGATACACAGAAACGAGATTAGCAAAAATTTCTCAAAATTTAATAGATGACATAGATAAAGATACTGTAGAATTTAAAAGCAATTATGATGAAACTGAAAAAGAACCTGAGGTTTTGCCTGCTCAATATCCAAATTTACTAGTAAATGGTGCTGGAGGTATTGCTGTTGGAATGGCAACTAGTATTCCGCCACACAATCTTTCAGAAGTGATAAATGCCACTTTGGCCCTAATAGATAATAAAGATATTAAGATAAATGAATTAATGAAACATATACCAGGACCTGATTTTCCCACAGGTGGTACAATAATTGGTAAAAATATTATTAAAACTGGATATAAAACTGGTAGGGGATCTTTTAAAGTAAGAGGGGATGTTTCAGTAGAGCAACTTAAAAATGGCAAAGAGAGATTAGTCATCAACTCTATCCCATATCAAATCAACAAGTCTGTTTTAAACGAAAAAATTGTTGAATTAATAAGAAATAAAAAAATAGATGGAATTAGCGATATAAGAGATGAGTCAAATAGAGAAGGTATAAGAGTAGCTATAGACTTGAAAAGAAATATAGAACCCGAAACAGTTAAAAGACAACTCTATAAATATACCTCTTTAGAGTCTTCATTTAGTTTTAATACATTAGCTATAGTAGATAGAAAGCCAAAGAACTGTAATCTTAAAGATTTTCTAGAGTCCTTTCTAAAATTTAGGGAAGATGTTGTTGTTAAAAAGACAAAATTTGATCTTAAAAAAGCAGAAGATAGAGCACACATATTGATTGGTTTATCTGTTTCAGTTGAAAATATAGATAAAGTAATTAAGATTATACGTTCCTCAAAAAATCCAGAACAAGCTAAAAATTCTTTATTAAACTCTTCTTGGAAAATAAAATCATCTCAAAAATTAATAAAGTTAGTAGATAATAAAAAAAATAAGAATTCATATTCTCTTTCTTTAAAACAAGTAGAGGCAATTTTAGAGTTAAGACTTCAAAAACTTACTGCTTTAGGTATCAATGAAATAGAAGTTGAGTTAAAGAAATTAGCCAATTTGATAGTTTCCTTTAAGAAAATAATAAATTCTAGAAAAGAACTTTTAAAAGTTATTAGTAACGAATTAAATGAAATAAAAGAAAAATATTCAGTCGAAAGAAGAACAAAAATAATAGATGCGGTTCTTAATTATGATATCGAAGAAACTATCCAAAAACAATCTGTATTAATAACGGTAACTTTACAAGGGTATATAAAAAGGGGTGCACTTGATATTGTTAAAAAACAAAAAAGAGGTGGCAAGGGAAAATCTGGAATTAAAACTAGAGATGAAGACTCTGTGGTTCAAACTTTGTCTGTAAACACACACACATCTGTTCTATTCTTCTCAACTCAAGGAATGGTTTATAAGCTTAAAGCTTGGAAAATACCCGAGGGATCTGCTAGCTCAAGAGGTAAATCTTTATATAATATTCTTCCATTAAAAAACCACCAATCAATCAGTTCGATTATGCCTTTACCTGAAGACAAGTCTGAATTTAAAGATTTAAATATTATTTTTGCAACAGCCAAAGGTAAAATAAGGAAAAATAGCTTAGAGGATTTTTTAAACATAAATACAGCTGGAAAAATAGCAATGAAGCTAGATAACGACGATAAGATTATAGGTGTTAAAATTTGTAAAGAAAATCAAGACATAATGCTTAGTTCACTAAATGGAAAATGTATCAGATTTGAATCAAAAAAATTAAGATTATTTAAAGGTAGATCTTCTAAAGGTATCAAAGGAATTAATTTGGGTGATAAGGACAGAATTGTATCTTTATCAATAATAGAAAAAATAGAAAAAAAATCTGAAAAAAATGGTAAAGTTGAGGGCAAATATATACTTTCAATAACTGAGAATGGTTTTGGAAAAAGAACAAATGACAAAGAATTTCGTACTACTAATAGAGGTGGAAAGGGCATTATAGGTATAGTAAATTCATCGAGGAATGGAAATATAGCATCTTCTTTTCCAGTTTTTGATGGTGATGAAATATTAATATCTACTAATAAAGGAAGAGTTATAAGAGTTGCAGTTAAAGAAATCAGAACTGCAGGAAGAAATACTCAAGGGGTACGAATTATTAAGTTATCTGGCGATGAAAAAGTTGTTTCAGCAATTAAAATTGATGATAACTTAATATAATGAAAAAAGCTATATACCCTGGAACTTT
Source organism: uncultured Pelagibacteraceae bacterium (assembly GCA_902582235.1). Classification (GTDB taxonomy): domain Bacteria; phylum Pseudomonadota; class Alphaproteobacteria; order Pelagibacterales; family Pelagibacteraceae; genus Pelagibacter. The sequence continues at coordinate 19,120 of CACHQX010000008.1, read as the reverse complement.
TGACCCAATTACATTTGGACATATAGACTTAATTAAAAAATCTTTAAATATTTTTGATAAAGTGATTGTTGCCGTATCTGACGGAAATACGAAAAATTATCTTTTTAACGCAGAGGAGAGAGAACAATTAATTAAAAAAGCTCTTTTTAGTGATTTAAAATTTAGTAAAAAAAAAATAGTTGTTACATCATTTAAAACTTTAACAACTGATTTTTGCAGAAAGATGAAATCAAATGTTATTATTAGAGGTTTACGCGCTACTTCCGATTTTGAATATGAATTTCAATTAGCAGGAATGAATAAAAAATTAAATAAATTGGTTGAAACTGTTTTTTTAATGTCAGACCCAGAAAATCAAATTATTTCATCCAAATTTGTTAAAGAAATTATTGAATTAAAAGGTGACATAAGAAAATTTACCACTAAAACAGTAATAAAATCTTTAAAAAATAAATTTTATGAATAAAATATTTTTTTTAATATTATTTTTAATTATTAATTTTAACGCAAACGCAGAGGAAAATATGATGATACTTAAATTAAAAGATGGAGATGTGAAAATAGAACTATTCGAAGATAAAGCACCAAATCATGTAAAGAGAATAAAAGAATTAGCCAACAAAGGTCTTTATGATAATGTTGTATTTCACAGAGTAATAGACGGGTTTATGGCTCAGGTAGGTGATGTCCAATTTGGTAACTCATCATCAGATAATTTTGATTTAAATCGAGCTGGTACAGGAGGCTCTGATTTACCAAATCTAAAAGCTGAATTTAATGATATTCCTCATGTAAAAGGTATTTTATCTATGGCAAGATCTTCTGATCCGAACAGTGCAAATAGTCAATTCTTTATATGTTTTGAAGATGCCCCGCATCTGGATAGACAATACACAGTTTTTGGAAGAGTTGTAGAAGGGATGGAATTTGTAGATAAGATTAAAAGAGGTGATGGACCAAATGGTTCAGTTTCAAACCCTGACAAGATAATTAGTTTCAAATCTTTATAAATTGAGTTTAAAAAATTTTTCTTTTAAAATAAAAAATAAAGATAAATTTTCCCGAACAGGAACAATTATTACTTCTAGAGGTAACATTGATACCCCTGTTTTTATGCCTGTTGGAACTCAAGCCACAGTAAAAGCTACTTTTGTAGACGATTTAATTAAAGCAGGAAGTCAAATAATTTTATCTAATACATATCATTTAATGATAAGACCTGGAGAAGAAAGAGTAGCTCTTCAAGGAGGACTGCACGAATTTATGAATTGTCCACTCCCGATTTTAACTGACTCAGGTGGTTACCAAGTTATGTCTCTTTCAAAATTAAATAAAATCGATAGAGAGAAGGGCGCTATATTTAATTCCCACGTAGATGGAAAGGAATATATACTTAGTCCAGAAGAAAGTATAAGAATTCAAAAAAAACTTAATTCAGACATCGTCATGGTTATGGACGAATGTCCAAAAAAAACAACAGATAGAAAAATTATTGAAGACTCTTTAAATTTATCAACAGAGTGGGCTTTAAGATCAAAAAATTCTTTTGGAAAAAATCCTCACAAGGGTCTTTTTGGAATAGTGCAAGGTGGATTATTTGATGATTTAAGAAAAAAATCACTTAATGATTTAATAAAAATTGGGTTTGATGGATATGCCTTAGGTGGTTTAGCTGTTGGAGATACACAAAGTGAAATGTTTAAGGTATTAGACGGTATAAAAAATCACTTACCTGAAGATAAACCAAGATATTTAATGGGTGTTGGAACCCCTTCCGATATCCTTGGAGCAGTAAAAAGAGGGATTGATATGTTTGATTGTGTATTGCCTTCTAGATCTGGGAGAACTGGTTTAGCTTTTACGTGGAATGGACCTATAAATATTAAAAATGCCAAATATCAGAATGATACAAAACCCATTGATGAAAAATGTGATAAATTTAACTTAAATAAATATTCAAAAAACTACTTAAATCACTTGTTCAATACCAACGAAATACTGGCCTCAATGCTTTTAACACTCCATAATATAAATTTTTATCATGAGCTTATGAATGAAATAAGAATTAACATAAATAATGGAACTTTTGACCAGTTTTTTGATGAATACATTGCTAAGTTGTAATTATAACATATTGATTATTTGAAAAAAAAAACTATAAGAATTTTATTTTGGGCCGTTAGCTCAGTTGGTAGAGCAATTCCCTTTTAAGGAATGGGTCGTTGGTTCGAGTCCAACACGGCTCACCATTAAGTTTTTATTGGTGGATAATCTAAAATAATTTCATTCATCCAACCGTCTAGATTTTCTATTCTTTTTTGAGAAGACGGATGAGTATTCATAAACGCTGGAGGTTCTTTACCTTTATTAATTTCTTTCATTCTTTCCCAAAATTTTGTTGTTTCTCTAATATCATAACCAGATAAAGATGAAAAAATAAGACCAAGATAATCAGCCTCAGTTTCCTGTTTTCTTGTAAAGGGGTTCATAATACCAATTTGTTGTAATAATCCAACAGTATCCATTCCAGTCGCTCTATTTACTTGTGAAAGTTTTCCTCCTGAAAATATATCAATGAGCTGAGTACCCGTTTGAAGTACTACACTACGACTAGCTCTTTCAACAGAGTGTTTTGCAACTGCATGAGCAATCTCGTGACCCATCACTGCAGCCAATGCATTTGTATTTTTAGTTACCTCTAGCATTCCACTATAAACAGCAATTTTACCTCCGGGCATACACCATGCATTTTTAACTTTTTTATTATCAATTAGTATATATTCCCATTGAAAATTCACTGTTGGATCTTTAATGTTATTAAGATAAAAATATTCACTGATTGCATATTCCATTTTTTTTCCAATTTCCTTAATTTCTTTCAAATTACGTCCGTCAGTAATTAATTTTTCCTTTTTTTTTACTTTTTCGTAAATTTGTGCTGCTTGTGCATTAAGTTTTGCCTCCGGTATTAAGTTAAGCTGTTTTCTGTCAGTAATTGGTACTGATGCACAAGAATTAATAATATAACTGCAACCACAACAACCGACTAAATTTAGGAATTTTCTTCTATTCATTTAAATTAAATTAAGTATTATGTTTTAATAGTTTTTTTATGAATTTAAACAATAAAATATTGGTTTTTTTATTCATAATTGCTTTATGTTTTGTAATATATTCATCTTATAATTAATGAAAAAAAAATCATCAATAACTTCAAAACTGAGAAATGCTTTTATAGCTGGTATCGTTGTATTAGTGCCAATTGGTTTTACTTTGTATCTGACTTTATTTTTAATAAAGATATCCTCAAAATTAATTCCTAATGAAATAAATCCAAATAATTATTTACCTTTTTCTATACCGGGGCTTGAAATTTTATTGTCTGTTATTTTTATTACTATTGTTGGAGGTATTTCTTTATCTTTTTTTGGAAAAAAAATTTTAAGTTTGATCAACGATCTATTTAAAAGAATTCCAATCTTAAGAACCATTTATTCTGCAATTGGTCAAATGACAGAAAGTTTTACAAGCAAATCAGATAATAAAAAAAGTGTTGTTTTAATTGAATACCCCAAAAAGGGATCATGGGCAGTTGGTTTTGCTACGAAAGAAAATAAAGGTGAAATAAGTAAAAAAACAAGTAAAGAATTAATAAATGTGTTTGTCCCAACAACACCAAACCCAACAAGTGGTTTTTTATTAATGTTTCCAAAAGATGAGGTTATTTATCTTGATATGACTTTTGAAGAAGCTTCAAAATTTATTGTGTCTGCTGGTACTTCAGATCCTGCTGACAATTAAACTATATCATTCAAAATATCAGCTCTATCGTACAGTTTGAGTAAAGATTTAAATTTATCCAAATCCAAATTGTCCCTTTCGATTTTTTTAACCACTTTTTCAGCTAATAAGAAAAGATCTTCATTTAAAACAGGATCTGCAAGTCGAAAACTTTGAATTCCACTTTGTTTAAAACCTAGTAAATCACCATAACCTCTTAATTTCATATCTTCTTCAGATATTTTAAATCCATCATTATTTTCTTTTAAAATATTTATTCGTTTCCGAGCATTTTTACTTAAATTCTTTTTAAACATTAGAATACAGAATGACTCTTTATCACCTCTGCCAACTCTTCCCCTAAGTTGATGAAGTTGAGATAATCCAAATTTGTTTGAATTCTCTATTACGATCACATTTGCATTTGGAAAATCAACACCAACCTCAATAACCGTAGTTGAGATCAAAATATCAATTTTTCTGTTTAGAAACTTATTTAATATCTTTTCTTTATCAGCTTTATCAAGTGAGCCATGTAAAAGACCAGCTCTATCTTTAAAAATTTTTTGAAGACCTTTATATCTTTGTACTGCTGATTGATGATCAACCTTTTTTGACTCTTCGATTAGAGGACAAACCCAAAAAATTTGATTACCTTTTTTAATCTGATTTTTAGTAAAATCAATTATCTCATTTAGCTTTGAATCAACTTTACTGTAAGTTTTAACTGGTTTTCTATTTTTAGGTTTTTGTTTTATTATAGTTACATCCATATCTCCAAAAACAGTCATAATCATTGTTCTAGGTATAGGAGTTGCTGACATTACTAATACATCGCAATTTTTGCCTCCTTTATCGGATAATTTCTTTCTTTGCTTAACTCCAAATTTATGTTGTTCATCAATTACGACAAGCCCAAGTTTTTTATAACTTATCTTTTCTTGAAAAACAGAATGAGTACCAAAAAGTATATTTAATTTATTTGTTTCTAAATCATTAATTATTTTTTTCCTTTCAGAATAATCAGTTTTAGATGTTAAAAAACCTATTTTCATTTTATCTTTTATTAAAGATTGGGCTAACTTATAATGTTGATATGCTAAAATTTCTGTAGGTGCCATAAAAGCAACCTGATAACCGCTATTAACAACATTTAGGCAGGAAATTAATGCCACAATAGTTTTACCACTTCCAACATCTCCCTGCAAAAGTCTGAACATTTTTTCTTCAGATTTTAGGTCTTTATTTATTTCACTTAATGCATGTGTTTGATCGTTTGTAAGCTCATAATTTAATCTTTTTTGAATATTATTTGAATAATCGTTGTCGAATATTTTTTTTTCTTTTTTAAACTTTTTAATAGTTTTTCTTATTTTTGAATTAATTAAAAAAGTAGAGAGGATTTCATCAAAAATTAATCTTTCTAAAAAATTACCCTTTTTATTAATATTTTTTGGATTATGAAGTTCTAATACAGCTTTTTTCCAAGAAATATTATCAAATTTTTTTAAAGTTTCTTTATCTAACCATTCATCTAAATTTGGTATATTTTTTAGTACTTCTTGAATGATTTTGTTATAAAGTTTGTTATTAAGGCCTTCAGTTAAACTATAACTTTTATCAATTTTTTTAACAGAATTAGGATCCTCAGATAAATGAGTAGGGTTGGTTATTTGATATTTCTTATTATAATAACCAATCTTACCACTGATAGTTATTTTTGCGTTTAGTGGCAAAATTTTCCTAATATATCCCTCATAACTATTAAAAAAGATGCAATCTAGCTTTCCGGTTTCATCTTCACATATTACTTTGCTAGGCAAGTTTCTGATACGTGGGAAGTTATATTTTTTTACAACAACTGTTACGGTTTGTATTTTTCCTACTTGCAATTCATTAATCGGATAAACATTTGATCTATCCACAAAATCTCTAGGCAAATTCCACAGAAGATCAAATATTGTGTTAATATTCTTTTTTCGAAATAATTTTCCTATTTTAGTTCCTATACCTTTTATGGTACTTATATCGGATAGCAAATAATCATATGAAGACATAGTATATTTATAATATCATGACTCTTAATAAAGAAGATCTTAAAAATAAAATTATATACAGGGCTTCCTATAGAGGAACAAAAGAAATGGATATACTGATGACAGCTTTTGTAAAATCATTAATTAACGATTTGGATGAGAATTTTTTAAAAACTCTAGACTCATTTGTTGATATGGATGACGAAACACTGATTTCTATTAAAAAGAAAGAATCATTAATCAACTATAAAGATGAAAAAATTTTACTCATTATTGATAAATTTCAAAAATTTAAATAATGGCGGAGAGACTGGGATTCGAACCCAGGAAAGAGTTGCCCCTTTGCCGGTTTTCAAGACCGGTGCTTTCAACCGCTCAGCCATCTCTCCGTGAGCTAGTTTTTATAAGTATAATATTAAAATTCAAGAATTAAATGGGGTTATTTTATCAATAATGGAATATAAATTTCCTTTTTTATGAACTTAAAAGAATTTAATAAAGGAATTTTATTTAGTAGCTTAGGATCGTTTTGGTGGGGTGCAATTGGAGTAATCTATTTTAGTTATTTTTCTTTTATTGGTCATGTAGAGCTAGTAATCCATAGATGTATTTGGACCGCAGTCATGCTTATTATAACTACTCAATTTTTTTCAAAATGGAATATCTTTTTTAAAATTTTAAAAAATAAAAAAAATCTTTTCGTACTTTTTTTCTCTGGATTATTAATATTTATTAATTGGGCAGTTTGGATCTATGCTGTATCAAATGACCAAATCATTGATGCATCTTTTGGATATTTTATAATGCCAATTGTAAGTGTTTTATGTGGAAATATTTTTTTTAGAGAAAAAATAAGTTTTAAAAGTAAAATTTCTATTTTTCTTGTTTGTATTGCTATTTTTATTTTACTCAGAAATTTTAATAATGTTCCTTGGGTTGGTCTTATAGTAGCTTTCTCGTGGGCTTTTTATAATGTTCTAAGAAAATTAATAAATGTCGATACAGACATTGGTCTATTAATAGAGAGTTTGTACATACTGCCCATGTCTTTAATTGTTTTCTACTTTATTTTTAAAAATGGTCAAAACGATTTTTCTTTAGAAAATTTAGATTTAATGTTTATGCTTTTATTAGCGGGACCAATGACAGTAATTCCTTTGTTCCTTTATGTTAGAGGAGTTGAACTTTCTGGTTTAGGTCCTAGTGGAATGATATTCTATATTACGCCCACTCTTCAGTTCCTTTTGGGTTATTTCTACTATAATGAGCTTTTTTCTTACGAAAAATTCTTTAGTTTTACTATTATATGGATTGCTGTAATAATTTATTTAAAAGATTTATATGAAAAATACTAACATTATTCTTTTATTACTAATCTCTCTTATAAATTTCAAAACTGTTACTGCAGATGAATCCTTTAACCAATGGTTGGATAATTTCAAAATTAGAGCTGTCAAATCTGGTATTAGTAAAGAAACAGTTGATCTTGTTATGGATAAAGCAATTTTTTTACCCAAGGTTATCGAATACGACAGATATCAGCCTGAATTTTATGAGGATACCAAAACTTATGTGGGCAAAAGATCAAATAAAAAAAAGGTAGTTAAGGGCAAAAGAATATATAAAAAAAATTCTAAACTTATAGAAAAAGTAGATCAAGAATTTTTAGTAGAAAAAGAACTATTACTTGCTTTAATGGGTATTGAGACAAACTTTGGTACTTATCTTGGTAAAATGGATATCATTTCGTCTCTTGCAACTTTAAGCTATGATAAGAGAAGAAGTGAATTTTTTTCAAAAGAACTAATTACAGCATTAAGATTAATTGATAATAAAAAAATCAACAAAGATATTTTATATGGATCTTGGGCTGGTGCATTTGGAAATTTTCAGTTTATGCCATCAACGATTTCCAATTATGCAATTGATTATAATCAAAATAGTGTAATTGAACTAAAAAATGTAGAAGACTCATTTGCTTCTGCAGCTAATTATATGAAAAAAATAGGTTGGAAAAAGAACAACCATTGTTTTTATCGTGTTGAATTAAAGGATAATATTCCCTCTAAATTTTTAAATTCCTCAGCAAGAAATATTAAGCATAAAAAAAATTTCAGATTTTACAAAAAATTTATTAAGAATGATCTATCTGATATTGTAAATGATAAAGAAAAAGTCGCTATAATTACACCAGATGTAGATATTATTCCTGGAAGTCAATCTCTTAATCCAGCCTATATTGTTTTCTCTAATTATGAAAAAATTTTAAAGTGGAATAGGTCATTAAGATTTGCTTTAGCTGTCTGCACTTTGAAGGATAAATTTAAAGATGAATTATAAAAATTTATTGTTGATCTTGTTTTTTTTAACAAGTTGTACGGTTCAAAGTACTCAATATAGTGAAAATATATTTTCAAATAGAGGATTTGTTCTTTTATACGATGAATCTTTAATTGAAAAAAAATTATTAAGGAAACCCCTTGATGATAGGAGCCTTGAGATAGTCCATAATTCCTTGTCAAAAGGTACAAAAGTGAGAATTATTAATCTTTTAAATAACAAAAGCACAAATGCGATAGTAAAAACAAAAAATAAAAATCTTTTTTTTTATAATTCAATTTTTTCAAAAAGAATTTTTGATGAACTCGATATCTCACTCAAAGAACCATATGTTGAAATTAGTAAAATTAGAGAAAATAAAACATTTATTGCCAAAAAATCAAAAACGTTTGATGAAGAAAAAAAAGTTGCTAATAAAGCTCCAGTTAAATCAATAAGTATAAATGAAATTGGAACACCTAAATCAAAAGAATTAGATGATAGAAGATCCTTTAATTATTCAATAAAAATCACTGAGTTTTATTTTTTAAAAAATGCTAAAGAGCTCAAAAAAAGAATCGAAAATGAGACTTCACTTAAAAATATCAATATAATTTCAAAAAATGACACTAAGCACCAAGTATTATTAGGCCCTTATTCTAGTATTAATGCTCTACAATCAGCTTATAATAGTATAAATAATTTGAATTTTGAAAATATTGAATTAATTAGAAATGATTAAAAAATTTATTATAATTTTTAATTTACTTTTTGCTTTTCTAGCTGTGCCCTCTAAGGCAGCCTTTGATATAAATGCTAGAACTGCTATTTTACAAGATTTTCTATCTGGAGAGATACTTTTTGAAAAAGAAGTAGACAGCGTTATTTATCCAGCTTCAATGACGAAAATTATGACATCAATTGTAGTGTTTGATTTATTAAAGAGCGGAGATCTTTCTCTTGATGATAAGGTAATGGTATCTGAGAACGCTTGGAGACTGTCTCAATCTGGATATTCATCAATGTTTATTATGGTTGGAGATGAAGTGAGTGTTGAAGACCTGTTAAAAGGAATAATAATTGCATCAGGTAATGATGCTTGCGTTGCGTTAGCCGAGGGTGTTGCGGGTTCTGAAGAGGAATTTGCTATTTTAATGAATGCAAAAGCATCTGAAATTGGAATGATTAATACAAATTTTTCAAATTCATCAGGCATTAATGATCCTGATAATTATTCTACAGTTAAGGATATTTTAATAATGTCTAACTATCTCATTAAAAATTATCCTGTTTATTATGAATATTTTAAAGAGAAAGAATTTACATGGGATAGAACCGGCGGAGATCCAATCACACAAGGTAATAGAAATCCTCTGCTTTACAAAAATTTAGGAGCCGATGGTATTAAAACTGGTTATTTAGCTGTAGAAAAATATTCTTTAGCAAGCTCAGTACAAAGAGGAGAAAGAAGACTTATTGCTGTTGGAAGTGGTTTTGAAACTAAAAATGAAAGATCTAGACAATCGACCCGATTATTAACTTGGGGTTTGACAAATTTTGATACAGTTGAAATTGCAAAAAAAGATGAAAATTTTATAGATTTAGACGTTTGGCTTGGAAAAAAAGATATTGTTGGTGGCTATGTCAAAGAAGATATCTACAAAACTTTTCCAAAAGCTAGGAAAAAATTCTTGTCAGCAATTGTTGAATACAATGGTCCTATTAAAGCACCTATCAAAAAAGACCAAGAAATTGGCTTATTAAAGATTTCTTATAAAGGGGATTTAATTGATGAGTACCCAGTTTATGCGGTTGAAAAAGTAAAAAGAGTCAACATTTTCTCTAGAATAATTCACTCTATAAATTATTTGATATGGGGCGATGTATAATAAAGTCATTGTTTTCGAAGGTATTGATGGATCGGGAAAAAGTTTTCATTTAAATGCTGCATCAAATTATTTAAAAAAGAAAAAAATAAAGCATATTAAACTTAGAGAACCCGGTGGGTCTAAAAATTCAGAAAAATTAAGAAAATTGTTGCTATCAAATAAATCTGATTTTGAAAAAAAAACTGATTTACTTATATATTTGTCTGCTAGATCTGAAAATTTTCATAAAATAATTAAACCTAATCTAAAAAAAAAAGTAATCCTGATTGATAGATTTGTTGATTCTACAATTGCATATCAACACTATGGTTTTGGCATAAATAGAAATATTATTAATTCGTTAAATAGATTTATATTAGGAAAATTTAAGGTAGATTTTACGTTTCTACATATTGTTAAAAAAAAAGATATTCGCAAAAAGATCAAGACTAAAAAAAATAGATACGACAAATTTAATAAAAATTTTTATCTAAAAGCACAAAATGGTTTTTTAAAATTATCAAATAAAAAAAAAAATTATCTAAAGATCTACTCTAATGAGACAAAAGATAGAAATAAAGAAATTATACAAAAAAAATTAAACTCTTTGATTAAAATAAAATGACACCTTTAACCCAAATTAAATTACTATCATTTAAGGACAATTTTAAAGAATTGGTTAACCTTTCATTGAGAAATAAATTACCAAATAAATTGATTTTCTCTGGTAATAAAGGGATAGGTAAATCCACTTTTGCTTTTCATTTAATAAATTACTTATTCTCACAGGATGAAGAGGGCAGTTATAATCTTGAAAATAATGAGATTAATATTAATAACAAATCTTATAAGCTTGTTTCAAACAATACACATCCAAATTTACTTTTAATAGACAGCACTGATAAAAAATTCATAGAAGTTTCAAAAATAAGAGAAATATTGAATTTTTCGTCGAAAACTTCTTTTTCAAATAAAAAAAAAATTGTGCTTATTAATAATGTTGAAAAAATGAATATCAATGCCTCAAATGCTTTACTTAAGATCTTGGAGGAACCCTCGACAAATTTATTTTTTATTCTTATTCACAATTCTCATAAAAAATTAATCAGCACTATAAATTCTAGATGTATAAAGTTTAATTTTTTTATAACTGAATCTGAAAAAGAAAAGATTATTAATAATATAATAGACAGCAATTTTTATGAAGGTCTATCGTCTGATTTTAAGATTAGATATCTTTCACCAAAATTTTATATTGATTTATGTGATTTTATAAATAATGAAAAAATTGAATTAGATGATTTAGATATTAACTTTTTGTTGAACTATATATTTAATAAACGAAATTATCTTAAGGATGAATTTATAATTGAAAATTTACAAATCATTATTGAAATATATTTCTATAATAAGATTATTTCACGGAACAATTTTGAAAATGACTATAAATCATTTAAACATACTATTAATAAAATAAACGATATGAATAAGTTTAATTTAGATAAAGATTCATCTTTATCAGAAATTAAAAATATAATTGCAAATGAAAGATAACTTTTATATCACTACACCAATTTATTACCCTTCAGCAAAACCTCACATGGGCCATGCTTACTCAAGTATAGTAGCTGATTTTTTTGCACGACTAAAAAGAATTCAAGGCTATAAAGTTTTTTTTTTAACTGGAACTGATGAACATGGTCAAAAAATCCAAAGAGCTGCTGAGAAATCCAATAAAGATCCTTTAGATTTTTGTAACGAAATTAGCAGGACATTTAGAAATTTATCCTCTCTACTTAATTTATCAAATGATGATTTCATCAGAACTACAGAAAAAAGACATTCATTAGCTGTAACCTATCTTTGGAATATTTTAGAAAAAAAAGGGGAAATATATCTTTCAAAATATTCCGGGTGGTATTCAGTCTCTGATGAAGCTTTTTATAATCAAGATGAAATTGAAGATCTAGATGGAAAAAAAATATCCAAATCATCTGGATCTCAGGTAGAATGGGTTGAGGAAGAATCTTATTTTTTTAAACTATCTAAGTGGCAAGAACCTCTTTTAAAATTTTACTCAGAAAATCCAAAATTTATATTACCAGAGAGCCGAAAAAATGAGGTAATTAGTTTTGTCAAAAGTGGATTAAAAGATTTATGCGTTAGCAGGAAATCTTTTTCTTGGGGAATTAAAGTTCCATCGAATAAAGATCATGTAATATATGTATGGCTTGATGCTTTAACTAATTATCTCTCTGCTTTAAATTATCCAAAAGAAACAGAAAGATTATATAAAGACTTTTGGCCTGCTAATATTCATATTATAGGAAAAGATATTTTGAGATTTCATGCAGTATATTGGCCAGCCTTTTTATTAGCCGCAGACATAAAACCTCCTCAAAGAGTATACGGGCACGGATGGATACTCTCAGGTGATGAAAAAATGTCAAAGTCTAAAGGTAATATTTTAGATCCTATTGAAATAATTGATATATATGGATTAGATGCATTGAGATACTATTTACTGAAGGAAGTATCTTTTGGAAATGATGGAAATATTTCAAAGGAAAAATTAGAAAGTTGTATAAATAGCGATTTAGCGAATAACTACGGTAATTTGTGTCAAAGAGTAATTTTATTTTGTGAAAAAAATCTTGGACTTAAAGTTCCAGAAAAATATAATTTTACGAATGAAGACCTCAAAATTCTTAACGATTTTAAAGAAAATATAGAAAATATAGAAAAACAAATTAATGATCAAAACATTAATTACTATGTTGAGTATGTTGTTAATCAGTTATTTAAAGCCAATAAATATTTCAATGATCAAGCACCTTGGACGAAGAAAGATGATAGTTTGAGATTGAACACAATTGTTTTTGTATCTCTTGAATTAATTAGAAAAATTTCAATTTTACTCTATCCAATTATTCCTAGAACTTCTTTAAAAGTCCTGAATATTTTCTCTATTAAGGAAAAAGATATAAAATTTGACACAATAAGCAATAATGAATATTTAAAAGATAAAAAAGAAATTATAAAGTTAGGTATTTTGTTTGAAAAAATAAAAAAATGATAGACTCACATTGCCATTTAGATCGAGAACCTCTTATATCTAATTTAAATCAAGTTTTGACTAGAGCAAAGGATGTAGGTCTTAAAAAATTATTAACTATTTGCACTACTATTAGCGGATACGATAATATTCTTGATATTGTGTCTAAAGATCCAATAATCTACGGAACCTTTGGAATTCATCCTCATGAAACAAAAAATTATTTTATTGAAAGAGACGAGATTATAAAAAAAGTAAAGATGAATAGCAAAATTATCGGGGTAGGAGAGACTGGATTAGATTTTTATTATAATAACAGCGATAAAGATACACAATTAAGAAGTTTTCAAAATCATATTGAAGCTGCCATAAATTTGAAAATACCTCTAATTATTCATTCAAGAAATGCAGAAAATGAAACTTATGACATTCTTAAAAAGAATAACCAGAAAAATTTAAAAATTCTTATGCATTGTTTTACCGGATCAACTGATTTTGCCTTAAATTTGGTTCCATTAAACGCTTATTTTTCTGCAAGCGGCATAATTACCTTTAAAAAATCAACAGAGTTACAGGAAACTTTTAAAAAAATTCCCGAAGATAAACTTTTAATAGAAACAGACAGTCCTTTTTTATCTCCTGAACCAAATAGAGGTAAAAAAAATGAACCTTCATTCATCAAATTTACCGCACAAAAACTTGCTAATCTTAGAAATATTGAGGTAGATAAGCTGATATTACTTACCACTAATAATTTTAATACTTTATTTTCTAAATAATTCATGAGATTTACAATTTTAGGATGCGGAAGTTCAATGGGAGTACCAAGACCTGATGGTAATTTTGGAAATTGCAATCCTAATAATAAAAAAAATATAAGAACAAGATGTTCGGCAGTAATTCAGGGTAGGTCATTAAATATAATTATAGACACCTCTCCAGATATGAGACAACAATTAATAAATAACAAGATCACTAATATTGATAAAGTTTTATTTTCTCATATGCATGCTGATCAAACTCATGGAATTAACGATCTTAGAGTCTTCTTTTTAAAAAATAGAAAACCAGTCGATATTTATGCTGATTTACCAACGCAAAAATATCTAAATAAAACTTTTTCTTATTGTTTTAAAAACAATTCTCGTGAATATCCTGCAACTTTAAAAATGAATTCTGTTAAGAAAAATCTCTATTTTAAAGATGGTCAAAAAAAAATTCATATTAGATCTCTTAAAGTAAAACACGGAAATGTGGACTGCACTTGTTATATAGTTGACAAAAAATTGGCCTACATAAGTGATGTAAGTGACATAAATAAAAAAGACTTTAAATTCTTAAAAAATTTAAAATATTTAGTAATTGATTGTTTGTGGTATAGAGAACACCCATCACATTTAAATTTAGATAAATCTTTAAGATTAATTGATACTCTTTCACCAAAAAAAGCAATTTTAACTAATCTACATTCTGATTTAGATTATAATGAACTTAAAAAGAAGCTTAAGAGAAATATTGTTCCAGCTTACGATGGAATGAAAATAAATTTATAAAAGGCTCTCAATCTTAGAAGTAATCTTTTTTGACATAGGCTTTGTAAAAGAATTATATGTTTCTTCAATCTTGCCTTCTTTATTAATCAAAATTTTGTGAAAGTTCCACTTAGGAACGGCAGATTTACCATAATTTTTTTCTGCCCATTTAAATAATTCATGAGAATTTTCACCTTTAACTTCAGTAATAGTTGTCATTGGAAAATTTATATTAAAATTAACTTCACAAAATTCCTTAACATCAGAATCTTCTTTTTTTTCTTGATTGAATGAATTTGACGGTATACCCAAGACGATTAAACCTTCAGATTTGTACTTTTCCCACAATAACTGTAAATCATTGTATTGATTTGTAAATCCACAATAGCTTGCAGTGTTCACTACTAATATCACTTTATTCTTGTAGTTTCCTAGATCGATTTGTTCACCTGAAATACTATTTATTTTAAAGTCAAAAAATACTTTATCGTAATTAGCCGATACATTGTTCTTAGAAAAAAAAATCATGAATAATATAATAAGTAATGTTACTTTCTTCACAACGTTACCTTTTGTCAGGTGTTAATAATATTAAAAAATATCCTGCTAATGTTGAAAGTAGGGATCCTGTCAAAACACCAATCTTAACTCCATCCATATATTGAGCATTCTCGACGAATGCTAAATTTCCAACAAATAAACTCATGGTAAATCCAATTCCAGTAAGTATGCCTACACCATAAAAATTATACCAACTTGAGTTTCCTGGCATTTGTGCGATCTTTAATTTAATAGATACATAAGAAAAAACAAAAACTCCTAATTGTTTACCAACAAATAAACCTAATACTATACCCAATGGTACTTTGTCTAATAAAGATGAAAGAGATAATCCCTCTAAAGACACTCCAGCATTAGCAAAAGCAAACAAAGGCATTATTCCAAATGCAACATAAGGACTAATCGCATGCTCAATCTTTATTAATAATGAAAAGTCTTTCTCTTTTTTTCTGTGTGGAATAGTCATTGCAAGTAAAACACCAGCTATAGTAGCGTGTATTCCTGAATTATGAGTAAAATCCCACAACAAAAGTCCAATTAGTAAATATGGGAAAAATACTTTTATGTTAAATTTATTTATTACCAATAAAATTATAAATGCTACTAGCATTAAAGATAAATACATTATATTTAAGTCACCAGAATAAAATAAAGCTATAATTAATATTGCGCCTAAATCATCTATAATTGCTAGTGCTGTAAGAAAAACTTTTAATGATAAAGGAACTCGTTTACCTAAAAGAGATAAAACACCTAATGAAAAGGCAATATCTGTCGCCGAAGGTATAGCCCAACCATTAATAGTTTCAGGGTCACCAAAATTTATTACTACATAAAATAATGCTGGAACTACCATTCCTCCAACTGCGGCAATGATCGGTAATAATGCTTGTTTTATATTTGAAAGTTCTCCCTGTAAAAATTCTCTTTTAATTTCAAGTGTTACGAAAAAAAAGAAAATTGCCATTAAAGCATCATTAATCCAATGCAAGACTGATAATTTAAGCCCAAAGTTGTTTATACCAATGAACAAATATTTGTTTAATGTTTCAAAATAAAAACTAGATAAATCGGAGTTGCTTATGATTAATGCTAAGATTGCGCTAATAAGTAAGACTAAACCACTTGCGGCTTCTAATTTAAAAAACCATTTAAATGGTGAGGAAATATATCTAAGCATGAATTATTTTATCAAATTTTGAAAAAAAAGAGAAATATCTATTATAGACTGATACAAATTGTCTAAATATTTTTCAGCAAAAGGAACGTATTCAGAAATTTGTACTAAAAAGGTGTCTACTATCAAAATAAAAGCAACAAAAGAAATAATAAACACTAAAAGAAGCTTAAAAAAATTAACTTGTTTAGTTTTTTGTTTTTTACTGGTTTTAGGTTTTTCTAATTCAACTGTCTTATCTTCCTCAAATACATCATCATCATATTTATCTTCTATAATACCAAATGACTCTTGAGCTATCTCCTCGTCAGGTATTTCAACATTAGTTTCATTAATCGTGTTTATATTTTTTGAGTAAAACCACTCTCGGTCACATTCACCACATTGTAGCAGTCTACCTTTAGCTGGAATAAGTTCGTCTTTAACACTGAATTTTTTTTTACCGCAGGGACAATCAATAATCATAGGTCTTATATACCAGATTTTTATTAAATTTCTTTCAATTTTGCGCTCCTTTATCCTTTGAAAAAGCTAATATCTACTGTAATAGTATTCAAATTCGGGGCGTAGCGCAGCCTGGTAGCGCATCTGGTTTGGGACCAGAGGGTCGTAGGTTCAAATCCTACCGCCCCGACAATTTTATGAAAAAAAAGGCTAAAATTTACAAACCAACAAAAAGTTCTATGCAATCTGGTTTAATGAAAACTAAAGAATGGGTTTTGGAATATATTGTACACAACGAACAAATAAATCCATTAATGGGATGGCAAAGCTCATCAAATACATTGTCGGAGGTTAAAATGACCTTTAATTCAAAAGAAGATGCAATTGATTATGCAAAGAAAAATAAGATAACTTATATAGTGGTTGAGCCAAATAAAAGATCAATTGTTAAAAAATCTTACGCAGATAATTTTTTAAAATAGATGTTTAAATTCTTTACAAATAAAAAATGGTCATCCTGGAGTATTTTTGGTTCTTTGTTAATTCTTGTTTCGACATGGTACCAAGTACAACTTGATGTAATGATTAATGAATGGTTTGGTGAATTTTACGACACTTTGCAAAAAGCGTTAACAACACCCAATTCGGTGACAGAAAAAGAATTCATATCATATCTCCTAACATTTGCTAAAATTGCCGGTGTATGGATGGTGATTTCTGTTGCAACTGATTACTTCACAAGCCATTGGACATTTAGATGGAGAACTGCAATGGCTGATTATTATCATGAGAATTGGTCAAAGGCTAGATTGACTGAAGGTGCGTCTCAAAGAGTTCAAGAAGATACTTTAAAGTTTGCAAGAATAATGGAGGGACTTGGTGTTGAATTGCTAAGAAGCCTAATGACCTTAATTGCTTTCTTGCCAATTTTATGGGGCCTATCAAAACAAATAACAATGCTTCCTTTTTTTGGTGAAGTAAATCATGCCTTGGTTTGGGTGGCAATAATTTCTGCCTTAGGAGGAACAGTATTGTTGGCCGCTGTTGGCTTCAAATTACCTGGTATAGAATATGATATTCAAAAAGAAGAAGCCGCATACAGAAAAGAATTAGTATTGGGTGAAGATAACATAAAAAGAGCAGGTATAAGTAATGTAGACTCATTGTATGGAAACGTAAGAAAAATACATTTTAAAATGTATTTTCATTATCTATATTTTAATGCTGTTAAGTGGAGTTATCTTCAAGGTATGGTAATTGTTCCCTACTTAGCTTTGGCTCCAACTATTGTTACTGGCGCTATAACTCTCGGTTTCGTACAACAAATTGCTAGGGCATTTAACAAAGTAGAAAACTCTTTACAATATTTAGTAAGAAGCTGGCCAATAATAGTTGAATTAATATCAGTACAAAGAAGATTGTCCGAATTTGAAAGTAAATTAGAAAGAGCTACATTTGAACAAGAAAAAATTTGATGGATATTGATAAAGTTTTTCAGGATCAATTGATAAAAATTACTCAAGAAGCTGCTATTTCAGTTTTTCCTCACCTAGGAAAAAACAATAAAATCATTGCTGATGAAGCAGCAACTAATTCAATGAGAACTAACTTGAATAAAATGAACATCAGAGGAAATATTGTAATAGGTGAGGGCGAAATGGATGAAGCACCTATGTTGTATATAGGAGAAAAAGTTGGCACTAAAAAAGGACCTGAATTTGATATTGCAGTCGATCCTTTAGAGGGAACGAATTTTGTGGCAAAAAATTTACCTGGAGCAATTTCAGTCATAGCAATCTCAAATAAGAATGATTTATTAAATGCGCCAGAGTCATACATGCAAAAAATTTCTTATCCGAAAGATATAGATCATAATGCAATTGACTTAGATTTTTCGCTCAAAAAAAACTTATCTAATTTAGCAGATTCAAAAAATAAGAAATTTGAAAGTTTAAGAATTTGTGTTCTTGACAGACCAAGACATCAGAAAATTATCGATGAAGCCAAATCTTTAAAAATTGAAGTTAAACTAATTTCTGATGGAGATGTTTCAGGTGCATTACTTGTAACAGAGGAAAAACATAATATTGATTTATTTTTGGGAACGGGTGGAGGACCTGAGGGAGTCTTAGCTGCCTCTGCTTTAGATACTTATGGTTGTGGTTTTCAAGGTAGATTCATATTTGATACAGATGAACTAAAGAAAAGAGCCAAAAATATGGGTATAAATGATTTTGATAAAAAATATAAACTTGATGAAATTGTCAAAGGAGACAGTTTATTTTGTGCAACAGGGATTACAAAAGGTGATCTAGTAAATGGTATAAAATTAAGTAACAATAAGATGG
>CACHQX010000007.1 GCA_902582235.1 uncultured Pelagibacteraceae bacterium | reverse complement strand
CACGAACATTATTTCCTTTAATTGACTCTGGATCTCCTGGTATTTGATTTAATGAAATTCCGGCAAAGTGAGAAATTCCTAGACTTGTGTCAAAACCTTTTAGGTTTAAAACTTTTGTGCAAGCTTCTCGAAGTTTGATGATATCGAATTTGATATCTTGTTTTTGAAAATCGTTAAATGATAGTGACATTTTATAACTTTTTTATTAATAGCTTATAAACTATTTTTATATATATTACTATTGTCGCATTAAAAAACATTGAGAATGATTATCACTGGTAAATACCCCAAATTGAGAATGAGAAGATCAAGAAAAACTGATTGGATGAGAAGATTAGTTAGAGAGAATTCTCTTTCTAGCAATGATTTTATATTACCAATCTTTGTAACAGAGGGAAAAAATAAAAAGATTCCAATTAAAACTATGCCTGAAGTTTTTAGATATAGTGTCGATAAACTTAGTCATATTGTTGATAGAGCCCTAAAACTTAAAATTCCAATGGTGGCAATTTTTCCTCAAACAAATAGTGGTTTAAAAGACTCTTATGGTAGCGAATCTTTAAATGAAAATAATTTAGTTTGTAAGGCTATTAGAAAAATTAAAGATAAATATAAAAATGAAATCGGTATAATGACTGATGTAGCTTTAGATCCATATACATCTCATGGACATGATGGAATTTTACGAAATAAAAGAATTCTTAATGATGAAACGATAGAAATATTAATTCAACAATCTCTTTTACAAGCTCAAATGGGTAGTGATGTTATAGCGCCTTCAGATATGATGGATGGGCGTATTGGTGAGATTAGACAAGAACTTGATAATAATTCGCTTAAAGATATTAAAATATTATCTTATGCTGTAAAATACGCATCTTCTTTTTATGGTCCCTTTAGAGATGCAGTTGGATCAAAAAAATCTTTAAAAGGTGACAAAAAAACATATCAGATGGACTTCAGTAATTCCGAAGAAGCTTTAAGAGAGGTGGCATTGGATATTAAAGAAGGAGCAGATCTTGTTATGGTGAAACCTGGTCTTCCCTACCTCGATATAATAAAAAAAGTGAAAGAAAATTTTAAAATACCAGTTTTGGCTTACCAGGTTTCAGGTGAATATAGTTTGTTAATGAATGGTATTAACAAGGGATTAATAAGTGAAAACTCTATTTATGAAACACTTATGTCATTTAAAAGAGCTGGCGCTAATGCAATTATTTCATATTTTGCTGATAGAATAGACAAAATTATTAAAAATTAAGATTTAAAATCATCTATGAATTTTTTTCTTTGATGAGGAAAATTAATACTATTAGGTAAAAAAAGATTTGTTTGTAAATACTCACTTATAAGATTCAAACCGTCTATAATATCTTGATTAATTACATTATGTCCACTTTTGGAAATAAGAAAATTAGGAACTTTAATTTTTTTTAGATTTGTAGTAATAAAAAATTCATCCTTTCCATTGGATTCTTTTTTTGCATATTTCTTAACATCTAAGTCAAAACCAATCAATCTTAGAAAATCAAGTTCCCAAAAAATATAATTTATATACCAATCTTCTTTTTCTAGAATTGAAAATAACTTATGAACCAGCTCATAAATTGATGTATTCTCTTGATTTTCTACAGTTAGTAATTTTACTAAATTTAATGCTGCATTAATGCAATACATAGATCTTTTTTGGGAGAAAAATATTGGAGTGTTTACTTTTAAAATTTCAACTTTAAAATATCCAAAACTGTCATCACTTTTTGAATTATAATTTAAATGAAGCTCATTACCAATTTGTAAATAGTTTTTGATTTTTTTTGATGATGCTCCAAAAATAATACCTGAGCATTTACCATGATTTTTAGTATAGAAATTAACAATGGTTGAATTTTCTTGAAATTTATTCTTTGATAACAAAATACCTGTATCTGTCCAATTCATTTTTTAAAAGTACCCAATAATTTTAAAGCAGCTTTCTGTTCGGCTTCTTTTTTAGAGTTACCAATTCCCAAATATTTTTTTGAATTTTTTATTTTGACCGAAACTTTTATAACAGGTTTATGTCTTGGGCCTTTGTTTTCTACTACATTGTAAATTGGGAGGGTTTTATACAATTTAAGAGAATATTCTTGAAGCATTGTTTTTGGATCTCTATAAATTGTTAATTTTTCATTTAGAAATCTTTTCCAGTAATATAAAATGAATTTTTCAGTTACTTCTAATCCTTGATCTAAATACAAGGCACCAACAATTGATTCAACTGTATCTGCTAAAATTTTATTCTCTATTTTTGAATTTTCTTTATTGTCTCCTACTAAAACATAATCCTTTAAAGATAAATAATTAGAAATTTCAACACATCTTTTTTTGTTAACTAATGATGCCAATTTTTTATCAAGATCTCCCTCTTTATCATTTGGAAATAATTTATATAAATTCTTTGATATAACTAATCCTAATACTCTATCACCTAAAAATTCTAATTTTTCATTATTATTAAGTGGATTATTACTTTTATGTGTTAAGCTTTGTAATAGGAGATTTTGATTTTTAAATTTAACACCTATTATTTTTTCAAAAGAACTTATATTTTTTTTCATTATTTAATTTTTTTAAAGAATCTGTCTAATCTAAAACTTTTATTCCATTTCCAAAACTCAATAAATCTTCCTATTTTTTTGTCTGTTGAAAAAAAAATAAATCTAGCCTTACCAACAATATTATCGCGGTGTACATAGCCAACACTTGTTAAAAATCGACTATCCTTTGAACAATCTCTATTATCACCTAAAAAAAAATAATGATTATCAGGTACAACAAATTCATCTGAATTTTGGTACGATCCAAAATTATTATAAGCAGTTAAATATTTTTTATTTACTATTTTTTCTTCAAAAAGATTTGTTTCTAAAACTTCACCACCACAATATATTTCATTTTCTGACTTCACTTTAGATTTAAGGATTTCAACGTCGTTAAGATATAGATTACCGTCTATAAATTGAATCTTGTCTCCCGGTCCACCTATAAGTCTTTTAATATAATCGGTTCTGTTATCCGCAGGAGTTTTGAATACAATAATGTCTCCTCTTTCTGGTTCGTCGAAAAAAATACGTTTTTTAATGGGACCTAAACTAAAAGGAAATGAATGCTTGCTATATCCATAAGTATATTTAGTTACAAAAATCCTATCTCCTACCAACAAAGTAGGCTCCATTGATGATGACGGAATATAAAAAGGTTGAATTAATAAAGACCTAATTACAATAGCAATTACTAAAGCATAAAAAATAGTTTTGATATTATCTATAATTTTTTGTTTCATCTAATTTTTTGAGTTATAACGTATGCAACTGAATATTCTCTTTCATCTGATAATGACAGAAAAATTTTAACTTTCTTCAATTTAAGTTTTCTTTTTAATATATTTTTTAACTTATTGCTTAAAGTAAGGTAAGGTTTACCACTTCTTTTTTTTGATACATTTATATCTTTAAAATTAATATTATGAGCAAAACCAGTACCTAGAGATTTCACGAAAGCTTCCTTAGCGGCAAATCTTTTAGAAAAAAACAAAACTTTCTGATTAATTTTTTTTGAGTCTTTAATTTCACTAGATGTGAATATTCTATTAATAAACTTTTTGTTTTTAATAAGTTTTTTTATACGACTATTTTTAACAATGTCTGTCCCTACACCAAAAATATTCAAAGTCATCTTACGATCTTTTTGAATTTTTTAATAATACTGGGCATACCAGACTCTAAACTTTCACCTATGATAAAGTGACCAATATTAAATTCTTTGATGTATGGAATTTTTCTCAAAATTTTTGTCGTTTTGTAATCTAGGCCGTGTCCTGCGTGTACCTCAATGTCATAATTAAATGCTAATTTACTTGCATCTTTAATTCTCTTTATTTCATTGGAAAATTTTGCACCTTTTTTAACTAAAATTGATATTTTTCCTGTATGCAGCTCAACGCATTTCGTTCCTATTTTTTTTGAAATTTCAATATTTTGTTTTGAAGGGTCTATAAATAAACTTGTTCTGATTTTAGCTTTATTAAGTCTGGATATAATTTCTTTTAAATTATGAAAATTTTTTTTTAAATCTATTCCCCCTTCTGTAGTAATTTCTTTTCTTTTTTCGGGTACTATACAAACATAATTAGGCATGTTCTTAAGAGCAATTTTTAACATTTTATTATTACATGCCATCTCTAAGTTAATTTTAATCCTTTTTTTACAAAGTTTTTTTAAATCTAAATCTTTAATATGTCTTCTGTCTTCTCTTAGATGAACTGTAATAGAGTCAGCTCCAGAATTAATTGCAATATCTGCAAATTTTAAAATATTTGGATGATTTTCTCCTCTAGCATTTCTTAATGTAGCCACATGATCAATGTTAACACCGAGTTTAGACATTATTTTAGATATCTACTTCCAGGTTTTGTAATTTGGATATTCTTTAAAGAAATTGGTAATTTATTTCTCTTATAAACAGGAATATCTAATTTTACTTGAGATATAATTTTTTTTGACATTTTTAATTTTTTCGATCTATCTATTAGGCAAGCAATTCCCACAAACTTTCCACCAAATCTTTTAATAAGTCTTACACACTCCAATGAAGATTTTCCTGTAGTGATTACGTCTTCTACTATTAATATTTTTGCTCTTTTATTAATATTAAAACCTCTTCTAAGTTTAAATTTTTTATCTACTCTTTCACAAAAAATAGTCTCTTTTTTTAATAATCTTCCTATCTCATAACCAATAATTACTCCTCCCATCGCTGGGGATAGAATGACATCAAAACTTTTAATATTTCTTTTAATTTTTGTTGCCAAGGAACTTATAAATTTTTTAGCTTGAGTTGGTTTGCTTAAAAGCTTAGCGCATTGAACATATTTGGGTGAATGTAGGCCAGATGAAAGTACGAAGTGTCCCTCTAAAAGAGCATCAGTTTTTTTTAAAACTGCCAAAGAATTTTTTAAAGAAAGCATATTTTTTGTTTTTGTGTCTAATAATTTTAAATTTATACTCTCTTTGTTTTAACTCACTTATTAATTTTGTAAAGTTTTTGAGATCAGAAATAATTAGATTAAATCTAAAATTAATAGAGGTTTTAGTTTTTTCTACCATTTCAACACTAGAAATATTTACATGATTTTCTCCAATCATAGTCGTCACTGTTCCAAGAACACCTGGTTTATCAGGTAATGATATCCAAAGAGTAGTATTATATATTTTGTCAATTGGTTTAGAATTTTCTCTATATTGCCAATATCTCCTAATTGCGGCTCTCGCTTTACCTGTTTTAGCTGAGCTTAACCAATGTAAAGATGGTGACTCTTTCTTTGATGTTATAATCTTAACCACATCACCGTTTCTGAGGATACTTTGTAAATGACTGTCTTTACCGTTTATTTCTGATCCAATAGCAGTATCTCCAACTTGTGTATGTACAGCATACGCAAAATCTATTGGGGTAGCATCTTTTGGAAGTTTAATCACAGATCCCTTTGGTGTAAAGCAAAATACGTTTTCTTGAAACATCTGAAGTTTAGTATATTCATAAAAGTCCTCCGGATTTTCATTTCTCTCAATTATTTCAACTAGATCTTTCAACCAATCGTATTCTTTCCAAGTTAAAGAATTAAATTTTTCAGAAGATTTATATTTCCAATGAGAAGCAATTCCTCTTTGAGCGTATTCGTGCATCTGCATTGTTCTTAATTGAATTTCAATAGGTCTTTTGTTTGGACCAATTATGGCGGTATGTAATGATTGATATTTGTTTATTTTAGGAGATGAAATATAATCTTTAAATCTTCCAGGTATACAATTCCACTTTTTGTGGAACACTCCCAAAGTCTTATAACAATCTGATACGTCGTCATTAATTACCCTAAATCCGATTATATCTGTAATTTGCTCTAGCGAAGTTCTTTTTTTTTGAATTTTTCTCCAAATAGAAAAAGGTGTTTTCTCTCTACCAAATATTTTAACATTTAATCCTTCTGCTTTTAAAATTTTTTGAAACTCCTCAGAAATCATTTTAAAATTTGAAATATTATTTTCTTTTATTTCATCAAGTCTTTTCTTAACGAGATGTCTTGCTTCAGGATTTAAAATTTCAAAAGAAAGATCTTCCAACTCATCTCTAATTCTATTCATCCCCATTCTGTCTGCTAACGGAGCATATATTTCCATCGTTTCTTTGGCTTTTCTAATTTGTTTTTCTTTCAGTTTTACAAATTTAATTGTTCTCATGTTATGAAGTCTGTCAGCTAATTTTACAAGAAGGACTCTTATGTCTTTGGAGGTTGCTATGATTAATTTTCTAAAATTTTCAGCTTTAGAATCTTGAGCTGCTTGATTTTCAAATGCAGAGATTTTTGTTACACCTTCCACTAAATCAGCAACTTCTTGACCAAATTCTTCCTTGATTGTTTTATAAGTAGCTCTAGTATCTTCAATCGTATCGTGTAATAATCCAGTTGCAATAGTTGCGCTATCAAGTTTTAAATCTGAAAGAATATTTGCTACAGCTATTGGGTGAATAATATAGGGCACACCTTCATCCCTTTTTTGTTTCTTGTGAGCCTCGAGAGCAAAATTATAAGCTTTAGTTAAAGTTGTCGGGTTTAAAAACTTATTATATTCCCTTACCTTATTTATTAATTCTTCAGATTTAAGCATATTTAATTATACCATTACTTTGATAAATCTTTATATCACTAATTGATTTAGGGTTTAATTTTTTTATTAAAATATCTATTTTTTGCTTATTTTTTGGATGTATCCAGTTTTTTTTTATTTCATATAATGGGATTAAAGTAAAATTTCTTTGATGCATTCTTGGGTGTGGAGTAATAATTTTTTCTCCTTTGTGAGTAATGCTTTTACAAGTATTGTTGAAATCAATTATATCAATATCGCAAGTTCGTGGTGCGTTTTTTATACTTTTTTTTCTTCCTAATAATGTTTCTACTTTTTTTATTTTTTCAAACAAATCGGTAATTGTTAAATTTGTTTTACATTCAATAATGAGGTTTAAAAATTTTGGATTCGACTGGTTTGGCCACGATGGTGTTTCATAAAGTTTTGAGACTTTAAGAAAGTAACAAAAATGTGATAAATGAATCTTAGTTTTTTCAATATTATCAGCTCTATTTCCCAAATTTGAACCTAGTGCCAGTATGATTGTATTATGACGATTTTCTAAAATATCTTGCTTTATCACGGTTCCAGTCCCTTGTTTTTTTTGTTTGTCGTTTATCAAATCTTTTTTTACCTTTTGCGACGGCTATTTCCAACTTTGCCCTCCCTTTTTTAAAATACATTTTAAGAGGAATAAGTGACAATCCATCTCTATTAACTTTACCAATTAATTTTTTTATCTCTCTTTTATTTAACAACAGCTTTCTCTCTTCTCTAGGATTATGGTTAGTAAAACTTGCCTCTTTATAAATTGGTATGTGTGAATTTACTAAAAAAAATTCACCATCTTTTTCAATAGCATAAGAGTCTGCTATGTTTACTTTTCCTGCTCTTACAGACTTAATCTCAGATCCTTTTAATACAATTCCTGCCTCTAAAATTTCTTGGAAAAAAAAATTAAAGGATGCTTTTCTATTTAAACAAATTATTTTGTGTCCAGGTTCTTTTTTTACCATGCTACAATAATTTTGCAGACAATAATGCTTCTTTTACTTTTTCCTTAGTGGATTCTTGTATTTTAACTAATGGCAGTCTAACATCATCACTGCATAGACCTAAAAGTTTAGCTGCATATTTTGCAGGTGCTGGATTGCTTTCAATGAATAGAGCTTTATGAAGTGGTTGAAGCAAAGCATCAATTCTTTCAGCCTCTTTAATTTCATTATCAGAATTTGATTTTGAAAATTTTTGAAAATCGGAACATAACTTGGGTGCTATATTTGCTGTAACTGAAATTATACCAACCCCTCCTCTTTTATTAAATTCAAAAGCAAGACCATCTTCACCAGTTAGCTGAATAAAGTCAGGACCCAATTTTTTTAAAGTTTGATCAAGTCTATTTAGGTCTCCTGTTGCATCTTTTACACCTGCGATATTTTTAAGTTCATAAAGTCTTGCCATTGTATCGACTGACATGTCAATAACGCAGCGACTTGGAATATTATAAATAATAATTGGCAAGCTTGTATTATCATTAATTGATTTATAGTGTTGATATAAACCTTCTTGTGTTGGTTTGTTGTAATATGGAGTAACTACAAGTACGCCATCAGCTCCTGCCTTTTCTGCATGCTTAGTTAGGGCTACAGCTTCAGTTGTAGAATTTGATCCAGTGCCTGCAATTACCGGAATTTTGCCTTTTGCTTCTTTAATACAAAGCTCAATGACTTTTTCATGCTCTTCATGGCTCAATGTGGGCGATTCACCAGTTGTTCCTGCAGGAACTAAACCATTTGTGCCATTTTCAATATGAAAATTTATTAGTTTGATATAACAATCTTCGTCTAATTTATTATTCTTAAACGGAGTTAATAACGCAACATTTGATCCTTTAAACATATAACTTTATAACATAGATTGTCGATTCATTTACAAAAATATGAGCTTTTTTAAAATATTTATCAAATTTATTTTATTCTTTCTGTTAATTTTAGGGTCGTATTCATTCGCTAGTGAGCTAATTATTCCACCAAAAAAACCAATTTTATCAACTGAAGTTAAAAAAAAGATTATATCAAAAAAGAACATCATACCTCCAATAAAACCTACTGCTAAAAAAGAGAAAGAAGTTCAGGAAGAAACAAAAGAAAAAATTGAAAAATTAGAAACTGATAAAGATTTTCAGAATATAGGGATATTGCTACCTAAAAAGAAACCAACAATAATAGTTAAAAAAACAGAACCAAAAAAAGAGAAAGTTAAGAAATCCAAGTACTATAGCAAAAAAGACGTTAAAATTGCTCAGCAGTCATTAGACCTAATTAAAAGAAAAAAATGGCAAAGTGCAATTAAAATTTCTTCTCGTGCAAAAGATAAGTCAATATATGATTTCACAATGTGGAGATATTTATTAGAGAGAAACAATAATGCTAATTATTCTGATTATAGTTCTTTTTTAAAAAGAAACGAAACTTATCCACGTCGTGGTAGAATTGAATATCTATCTGAGAAGAAATTATCAGTTAAGAAGATCGGTCACAAAAAAATAATAGATTTATTCGAGGATAAAAAACCATTAAGTGGATATGGAGAGATAGTTTTGGGGGAAAGCTTATTACAAGATGGGCAAAATGTAGACGGTATAAAGTTGATTAAAAAGGGATGGATAACTGCCGATTTATCTAAAGCAGAACTTAGACCTACATACAAAAGAGTAAAAAAATATTTATCATCAGAAGACCATATTAAAAGGGCTGATTACCTTGCTTGGGAAAATAAATATTGGGATTTGAAAAGAATGTTAAGATATTTACCAAAAGAGTATCAACTTCTTTATAATGCAAGACAACTACTCATGAGTAAATCATATGGTGTGGACAATGCAATTTCAAAAGTGCCAGAAAGTTTCAGAAATGACCCAGGTCTTAACTATGATAGATTAAAATGGAGAAGAAAAAGAGGTCGAGTAGATAGCTCATTAGAAATTTTGTTAAACATTAAAAATACTAAGAGTTATATGGTAAGACCAGACAAATGGTGGGTAGAAAGGTCAATTATTGGAAGATCGTTAATTTATAAAAAGAAATATCAAACAGCCTACAAAATTGTCAATAACCACTCATTAGAACAAGGAACTCCGGAATACGCTGAGGCAGAATGGTTTAGTGGATGGATTGCTTTAAGTTTTTTAAATGATCCAATTTTAGCAAGAGAACACTTTAAATCTTTTTATCAAAATGTTGGCTATCCAATTAGTTTATCCAGAGGAGCTTTTTGGTTAGGAAGAACATATGAACAACTTGGTGACCCAGTAACAGCTGACAAATATTATGGTGAGGCGTCAAAATTCCCAACTACATACTATGGACAACTTGCTCACATGAAAATAAAACCTGATGAAACATTTTCTTTAAATGAAACGATGAAGCCAAATGAAAAGTACCAAAAAGAATTTAAGAATAATAAATTATATAAACTTGTTTATTTACTTTATGAAATTGAAAGAGATAAGTATACGAAACATATTTTACGTCATTTAGCACTTGATAATATAGAACAAGGTAGTGAAGTATTGGCAGCAGAACTGGCAACTGAAATTTCAAGATACGATTTTGCAATTCAGATTTCTAAATTAGCATCCTATGAAAAAAGATTTCATAATCAATTTAATTATCCTGTCATTAGTACACCAAATATGGTTGGTGGAAGAAAAATTCCTAACTCTGCATTAATACTTGCGGTTATAAGACAAGAAAGTGAATTTGATAGTAAAGCAAATAGTTACGCTGGTGCTAGAGGTATGATGCAGCTAATGACTTACACAGCTAAGCTCGTTGCAAAACAAGCAAAGTTACCTTATTCAAAATCAAGATTAACTTCAGATCCTGAGTATAATATAAATTTAGGGTCACATTATTTAGCAGGTCTAATTTTAGAATATGATGGGGCCTACCCATTTGCTATTGCGGCTTATAACGCAGGTCCTAAAAGAGTAAGATATTGGAAAAAAATAAATAAAAATCCTCAAAAGGATCAAGTTGATTATGTAGATTGGATTGAGCTTATCAAGTTTAAAGAAACAAGGAATTATGTTCAAAGAGTTCTAGAAAATTATAACGTTTATCGATACGTGCTAGAACAAAAGCCTATCAAAATGAAAGATTTTTTCGCTAATTACCCACTATACTAAAATCTAAAAAATGGCGGAAGGAGAGGGATTCGAACCCTCGGTACACCTTTTCAAGCGTACGGCGGTTTAGCAAACCGCTGGTTTAAACCAGCTCACCCATCCTTCCTTATATACTGTGTAACTTGAAATCATTGAATATTCAATATTTATCAAGTATTTTCTCAAAAAATGAAAAATAAATATTCAATATTTTCTTTAATAAAGAATGCTTTTAGCAACCATGAAAATTGGCAAAGAGCATGGAGAGATCCTGAGCCTAAAAAAGAGTATGATGCTGTAATTGTTGGTGGCGGTGGTCATGGTTTAGCTACTGCATATTATTTAGCGAAAAAACATAATTTAACAAACATTGCTGTTGTTGAAAAGGGTTGGATTGGTGGAGGCAACACTGGAAGAAATACTACAATAATAAGATCAAATTATTTATGGGACGCTAGTGCAGGTTTATATGATCATGCTTTAAAAATTTGGGAAGGTTTGTCTCAAGAACTTAATTACAATGTTATGTTTAGTCAAAGAGGTGTAATGAACCTAGCCCATAATTTACAAGATGTAAGAGATTTAAAAAGAAGAACGCATGCAAATAGATTAAATGGTATTGATGCTGTTTGGCTGGAAACAGATGAGGTAAAAAAGTTTTGTCCAATAATAAATACTTCTCAAGATATTAGGTACCCAGTATTAGGTGGTACATTACAAAAAAGAGCTGGTACAGCTAGACACGATGCTGTTGCTTGGGGTTATGCAAGAGGCGCTGATGAAATGGGCGTTGATATTATTCAAAATTGTGAAGTGAAAGGGATTAAAAGAAATGGTGATGCAGTTGAAGGTTTGGAAACAACAAAAGGTTTTATCAAAACTAAAAAAATTGGAGTTGTGGCCGCAGGTCATTCAAGCGTTATAGCAAACATGGCGGGACTTAAGTTGCCACTTGAAAGTAAACCCTTACAAGCACTTGTATCAGAGCCAGTAAAACCAATTATCGATACTGTTGTAATGTCAAATGCTGTTCATGCTTATGTAAGTCAATCAGATAAAGGTGAATTAGTGATTGGTGCAGGAACTGACTCATATGTTTCTTACACACAAAAAGGAAGCTTTAATATTGTAGAAGAAACACTCAAAGCTATATTAGAATTATATCCAATTTTTAGTAGAATGAAGATGTTAAGACAATGGGGTGGAATTGTTGACATTTGTCCAGATGCAAGCCCAATAATTAGTAAAACATCTATTAAAGGACTTTATTTTAATTGCGGTTGGGGAACTGGAGGATTTAAAGCAACACCTGGTTCAGGCGATTTATTTGCTCATACAATCGCTAATGATGAACCTCATAAATTAAATGCTGCATTTAACATTAATAGATTTGTAAGCGGTGATCTAGTAGATGAACATGGAGCAGCAGCTGTTGCCCACTAATGTTTTTAATTAATTGTCCATATTGTGGTGAAAGAGATCAATCAGAATTTGTTTCTGGTGGTGAAGCTCATATAGCAAGACCTAAACAACCTACCGAATTAAACGATGATCAATGGGCAGAATATTTGTTTATGAGAAAAAATATTAAGGGTATCCAATTTGAAAGATGGAATCATGCACATGGATGTAGAAAATGGTTTAATGTAGCCCGTGACACCTCAAATGATAAAATAGAAAAAATATACAAAATGGGTGAACAACCACCAAAATTATAATGTCGAAAAATCTAAGAATAAATAATAAACAATTTGTAGACGAAACCAGAAAACTATCTTTTATTTTTAATGGAAAAAAATTATACGGATATAAAGGCGATACACTAGCATCTGCTCTACTTTCAAATGATATTCATCTTGTGGGAAGAAGTTTTAAGTACCATAGACCAAGAGGAATAATGACTTCAGGTTCTGAGGAACCAAATGCAATTCTTCAAATAGGAAATGACGATGCTTTAACAGAGCCTAACGTACGAGCTACTGAAATCGAGTTATATGATGGTTTAATTTGTAACAGTCAGAATTGTTGGCCAAGTGTAAACTTTGATATAGGTGGAATAAATAATTTGTTATCACCTCTCCTTCCTGCAGGTTTTTATTATAAAACATTTATGTGGCCAGCAAGTTTTTGGGAAAAATACGAATACTTTATTCGTAAGTCTGCTGGCTTAGGAAAATCCCCAACGAAACAAGATCCGGATATGTACGACCATAGATATATGCACTGTGATATCTTAATAGTTGGAGGTGGTGTTTCTGGTTTAATAGCGGCTAAAATAGCTTCTGATGATAATAAAAAGGTTTTATTGTTAGAGGATAAGGAATTACTGGGAGGTTCATTAATTTATGATGATAATGATATCTCTAAAATTGATAATCAAAAAAGCAGTGAATGGTTAAAAAAGCTCATTGAAAACATTAAAAATGATAAAAATATCATTATTAAAACTAGAACAAGTCTTGCTGCTTATCATAATTATAACTTTTTACTAGCAAGGCAAAATTTAACTGATCATTTAAGTGTTAATGACCGTAATAATAAAATCAGACAAAGGCTTTACAAAATAAGAGCAAAAAAAGTAATTATCTCCACTGGGGCTATAGAAAGACCTCAAGTTTTTCATAACAACGACAGACCCGGTATAATGTTGGCATCTGCTGTAAAAAAATACATAGACTATTATGGTGTTAGATGTGGTTTAGAAAATGTTATATTTACCAATAACGACAGTGCTTATGAAACAGCTTTATCTTTACATAAATCAGGCACAAAATTAAATGCAATAGTAGATATTAGAGAAAATTCATCTTCAGAAATAGTAAATAAAGTAAAAAGTTTAGGAATACAAATATATTGGAACCATACAATAGCAAACACTAAAGGTTATAAAAGAATTAACAAAGTAACAATAATGAAGTTAAATGATAAAGGCAATGACGTTATCGGAAAAAAGATTGAATTAAATTGCGATTGCTTGGCAATTTCTGGTGGCTGGACCCCTATGGTTCATCTATTTACACAATCTGGTGGTAAACTTAAGTTTGATAATAAAGATAATATTTTTGTTCCAGATAAAACAAATTTGAATCAATTAAGTATTGGTTCTGCAAAAGGAGATTTTGAATTAGATGATGTTTTAAAAAACTCAATAAAAGATACAAAAAAGTTTTTGCAGATTGAAAATTCTAATTATGATAAAATTGATGTTCAATGCTCTAAGGAAAAAGAGAAAAAAAATATATGGTTACTTCCATCAGATAAACCGTTAAGTAAAACAAAACCATTTTTGGATTATCAAAATGATAGCACTGCAAAAGATATAAAATTAGCTTTACGAGAAGGCTTTAAATCAATTGAACATGTAAAAAGATATACAACGACTGGCATGGGTACTGATCAAGGTAAACTTGCTAACATGCATGCCTTAGGTATAGTTGCTGATACAACTAATACTAATATGGGTGATCTAGGTACGACAACGTTTAGACCTCCATATACTCCACTCACTTTTGGAACCATAGTAGGTAGAAACGTTGGACAATTTTTTGATATTTTTAGAAAAACTCCTATGCATGAGTGGCACGTTGATAATAATGCAAAGTTTGAAAATGTCGGCCAATGGAAACGTGCTTGGTATTATCCAAAAGATGGTGAAACAATGCATGATGCTGTGCAAAGAGAAAGCAAAGCTGCAAGAGAATCTAGTGGAATATTAGATGCTTCAACACTCGGTAAAATCGACATTCAAGGAACTGATGCAAATGAGTTTCTTAATAGGGTTTACACAAATGCTTGGTCAAAATTGCAAATAGGTAAGTGTAGGTATGGTTTAATGTTAAATGAAGATGGAATGGTTTACGATGATGGAGTGACAACAAAACTAGGTGAAAATCACTATTTAATGACAACAACAACTGGTGGTGCTGCAAATGTCATGTCTAAACTTGAAGATTATTTGCAAACAGAATGGCCAGAATTAAACGTATTTTTAACATCAGTTACGGATCATTATGCAACAGCGAGTGTATGTGGTCCAAACGCAAAAAAAATCATTAATAAAATTTTTAAAGATTTAGATTTATCTGATGAAAGTTTCCCACATATGTCATTTAAAGAAGTAAAGCTAGGTAATATAAATTGTAGAGTCATGCGGATAAGTTTTACAGGTGAACTAAGTTATGAAATTAATGTGGAAGCATCATACGGAAAATATATTTGGGAAAAATGTATTGAAGCTGGAAAAGAATTTAACATTACTCCTTATGGAACTGAAACTATGCACCTTTTAAGGGCTGAAAAAGGATTTATCATTGTTGGCCAAGATACTGATGGAACGATGACACCAGTAGATCTTCAAATGGATTGGATAATTAGTAAAAAAAAATATGACTTTATTGGTAAACGATCTCTATATAGAAGTGATACTATTAGAGAAGATAGAAAACAATTAGTCGGACTTTTAACTGATGACCCTAATGAAATTTTAGAGGAAGGTGCTCAAATTGTTAAAGACGAAAATAAAAAACCTATAAATATGCTTGGACATGTAACTTCAAGCTATTTCAGTCCAACTTTAAAAAAATCTATTGCTTTGGCAGTTTTGAAAGAAGGTAAAAAACTCAAGGGACAAAAACTCTTGGTTCCAATGATAGATAAAACAATTAAAGTAACTGTATCAGACACGGTCTTCTTAGATAAAGAAAATGAAAGAATAAATGGATAATATTAATACAGCTATTAAAGACAAAAGAGAATATTCAGATTTAAATTTGAAAGAGGTTGAACCAATTACTAAAATTAACTTACGTGGAAATAAAAGAGAGTTCTTTACAAAAATTGGCCAAGTTCTCTCTGTTATTTTACCAACGGAAAGTAATACGTCTACAAGTAACCAAGAGTTAAGCGCTTTATGGCTAAGTCCAGATGAATGGATGGTTTATACAAATAGTATGAATAAAGAAATTTTTGATAGAATTTTTAAAGAAATTTCATCACTTAACTACGGAGCTGTTACAAATGTAAGTGACCAATGGGTGTGTATTAATATTTCTGGAGATAAATTATACGAATTACTCTCAATGAGTTGTCCATTTGATTTCTCAAAATTTAGAGATACTAAAGGATCCACAACCCAAACTATAATTAATCATATTGATGTAATCATTCATAACCTGGGTGATAACAATATAAATTTATTTGTAAGACGATCGTTTTCTAACCATTTATGGGATTGGCTTAATGACGGGGCGAATTTATTATAAAATTTAACTGCGTCAAGGTTAACATAGAAAAATATCATAAATTATCTTACTAAACTCTTATGAAAAAAATTATCATTTTATTATTTACTTTATTATTCTCGTTTTCAGCAAACGCTTCTTCTTTAGACAAAATTCTTTCAAACGGAGAACTAAGAGTTGGTACAACAGGAGACTGGGATCCAATGACTATAAAAGATCCTTCTACAAATACCTATAAAGGTTTTGACATTGATGTCATGAACGAACTTGCAAAAGACATGGGTGTAAAAATTAAGTTTGTTCCTGCTGAATGGAAAACTATAGTTTCTGGAATAACTTCAGACAGATATGATATTTCAACAAGTGTAACAAAAACTCCAAAAAGAGCAGAAGTAGCAGGTTTCACAGAGACTTATTACAAATATGGAACTGTTCCACTGGTTTTAAAGAAAAATTTAAGTAAATTTTCAACTTGGGATTCTCTAAACAATAAAGGTGTTACAATCGCTACAACGCTTGGGACTTCACAAGAGGAAAAAGCTAAAGAATTTTTCCCTAAATCAAAATTGAATTCAGTAGAGGCACCTGCAAGAGATTTTCAGGAAGTACTAGCAGGAAGAGCAGATGGTAATATTACAAGTTCAACTGAAGCCAACAAATTAGTTATTAAATATCCACAATTAGCAATTGTTCCAGATGGTGAAAAAAATCCTGCTTTCTTAGCTATGATGGTTGGTAAAGATGATGATAAGTGGAGAAAGTACGTTAACGATTGGATCAATAAGAAAAAGAAATCTGGTTTCTTCAAAGAACTTTTAGGAAAATACAATCTTAAAAGCTTATAATAAATTAGCTATTAATAATTAATTCTTTATAAATATAAGTGTGAAAAACTTATTTTTATTATCCTCATTGTTATTCCTATTATCATGTGGAAAGCAGGAATTAGATTGGTTAATATTATCTCCCAACAATGTTAACGGTTTAACAAATCTAAAATTTTTATTAAGTGGATTTACAACAACTATCTTTATATCGGTCGTATCAATATCTCTATCAATAGTATTGGGATTAATAGTTGCTATCCCCTCCTTAGCCAAAAATAAATTTTTAACATACTTAAATATAGGTTATGTCGAAATAGTTAGAGCTATACCTTTGTTGGTTTTGATTTTATGGATTTATTATGGATTACCTATTATGACAGGAATTAGTTTTAGTCCATTTGTATCTGGTATTATAGCTTTATCTATAAGTGAAAGCGCATTTCAGGCTGAAATTTTTAGAGCTGGAATAAACTCAATTAGAAAGCCTCAATGGGAAGCTGGAAGTTCTTTAGGGCTTAATTTTTTTAGAAAATTAAGACTTGTCATTCTTCCTCAAGCCGTAAGAAATATACTACCTGCTATTGGAAATCAGTTTGTATACGTTCTAAAAATGTCTTCTTTAGTTTCGATTATTGGTATTGGAGACTTAACTAGAAAGGCAAATGAACTTGTTGTTACTACATACAGACCTTTAGAAATATATACGTTTTTGATCTTAGAGTATCTTATACTAATTTTAATTGTATCATTCTTAGTAAGACGGCTTGAAAAAAAAATGAAAAAGGATAGTTAATCTAACTTTTCATAAAAAAATATTTTTTGTTATCTTTAAACATATAATTAAAAAAAGATCCTATAAAAAATAGTACTACTAATCCCATTAACCAATTTGTAACTAATATTGTATAAAAGATATCGCTGTAATCCCCTCCTTTAATATTAATAACGTACCACAAACATAAAAAAGGAATTGCAGTAAGCCTTAATATACTCAGATACAAACTAAAGATGGGTCTCTTAAGAGCCTGAAATACAGCAGTAGTAATAAAAAAAGTGGGATATATAGGGCCTATCAATGCTGCAATCTTTAAATATAGAGATCCAAATTTAATAGTTTCTCGATCGTCAGTAATTAATCCAAGGAGACTTTCTGCCCCAAAATAAAGAATGAAGCCAGCCATGATCATAAATGAGCAACCGAAGATTAATGCTTTTTTATAAAGATCTCTTATTCTTTCAAATTTTCTAGCTCCGAAGTTTTGACCTCCAATCGATAATACAGCCGTATTCAATGCTATGACTGGTAATAAGAAAACTTGTTCTATTCTAAGTGCAGCTCCATAACCAGCTGCAGCAATATCTCCAAATTTTCCTACAAAGTATAATACATTAAATATACCAACACCAATTAACAACATGCTAAACATGATTGGTACAGATTGAAAAGTAAGATTATTTAAAAAGTTAATTTTTGGAATAAAACACTTTGCATATAAATACTCTTTAAGTTTACAACAATAAACTTTTTGCGCTAAATAGATTGTTCCAATAAGTTGGCAAATAACTGTAGCTATTGCAATACCTGAAATTCCAAAAGCAGGTATTATCGAAAAACCAAAAATAAAAATTGGATTAAGTATGATGTTTAAAAAAAAAGTAAATATAAGGACGTTTCTATAACTTTTTGTATCCCCTTGAGCGTTTAATGTTCCATTTAAAGATATTTGGATCAATACTATTACTGTGCAGTAAAAAATTATATCTAAATATTCCCTGGTCAAAATAATATTTTCTGGAGAGGACCCTAATAATTGAAGCAGATAATTGGATGAATTAATGCCTACAAATGTAACTAATAATGAAATGATTATTGCAAAAATTATTGATTGAGCAACATATAATGAGGCGACTTTTTCTTTTTTTTCACCTATAGAATTTCCTATAAGTGTATTGGTGCCAGCTCCAACTCCAACACCTATTGCAATAATAATAAAATAAATTGGAAACGATTTTGCTAAAGCACTTAGTGCATCAGGTGATATCTTTCCAGCAAAAAAAGTATCAACCAGATTATAAAAAGTTTGAAATAACGATCCAATACTGGCGGGGAATGTAACTCTTCTTAGAAGTTGCCACATTGGATCCGCTATTAAATTAATCTTTTTAACCATCTATTTGTAAATTTTTTTAAAAATGTAATTTTTTTTTTCTTTTTTTGCTTTATCAATTTGACTTTGTCTCATTCTAAATCGTTTTTTTTGTTCTATACTTAATTTATTATAACAATTAGGACATGAAACACCTTCTTCAAATTTTTCAGATTTCTTATCTTTAACAGAAATAGGTTCTCTACATCCAGCACAAATTGAATATTTACCAATATTTAACCTATGGTTCACAGAAACACGATTATCAAATACAAAACATTCCCCTTTCCATAGGCTTTCTTTTCTGCCAATTTTTGACAAATAATTAATAATGCCGCCCTTTAACTGAAAAACATTTTTATAACCTTTGCTATACAAATAATCGCTAGCCTTTTCGCATCGAATGCCTCCTGTACAAAACATTCCGATTTTCGAATTTTTATTAAACTTTTTAAAATATTTAGAAAAATCTCTAAAGTAATTCAATTTTGGATTTATTGACCTCTTGAAAGTTCCAATTCTAAACTCAAAATCTTTTCTAGTATCAATTATATAAGTGTCTTTTTTTAGAACAAAATTATTCCATTCTTTTGGAGAAAGATGATTATATCTAACTTTTTTTTTTAACCTTTTTCCAATTGGAACAACTTCCTTTTTAATCTTCACCCTCCCTTTATGAAAAGGAATAAATCTATTAAAAGAAATGTTTTCATTATCAAATTTTGTAATGGCAAATATTTTTTTAAGATTTATTTTTATTTGTTTAGTATTTTTTTTTTTGAAAGAAATTGATCCATTAATTCCCTCAGGTGAGATAATAATAGTTCCTTTAATTTTATAAACATCGATGATATTTTGAAGTTTATCTTTAAGTTTACTAATTCTTTTTAATTGTTTAAATTTATAAAAACCAAAGATGGTATACATTATAATTTTCTACAAATTGAAAAGCCATCACCGATTGGGATAATCATATTTTCAACTCTTACATCATTGTTAACATGTGTATTAAAATCTCGAATTATCTCAGTTAAGTGTTCCTTATTTTTTTTATCTACAACTTCACCATGCCACAAAACATTATCAATTATTATAAAGCCATCTTTTTTTAATAAGTTGATAGATAATTCATAATATTTTTTGTAATTTTCTTTATCAGCATCAATAAAAATCAAATCAAATAATTTTTTTTGACTTATTAATTTATTGATGCTATTGACGGCTTCATCAATAATTATATCAATTTGTTCTGAAACTTTTGCATTTTCAAAAAAGTTTTTTGCCACTAATGAAGTTTCTTTATTTTTATCGAGAGTGGTGATCTTAGAGTCTTTTTCTAGACCAATGCACATACTTAATGCGCTAAGACCTGTAAAAGTGCCAATTTCTAAAATTTTTTTAGGTTTAAACAATCTTGTTAACAAATATAAAAAATGACATTGGTTAATTGAAATTTGTAATTTCTTTTTTTTTCCAAGTGTATCGTTATACTTAATGATTTCATTTTGCACTGGATGTAATTTTAAAGAGTGCTCATCAATATATTTTTCTATTTGCTTATTAATAGGTAGGTTTGAACTCATGCTAGTTCAATTTTTTCTTTAAGATATCATTTACTAATTTAGGATTAGCCTTGCCATCTGTCTTTTTCATAACTTGACCAACAAAAAAACCAAACAATTTATCTTTACCAGATTTGAATAATTCTACATTTTTAGGGTTTTCTTTAATTACATCATCTACAATTTTTTCAATTTCTTTAGGATCGCTTTGTTGTTTCAATCCCTTTTCTTCAATAATGCTTTGTGGATCTTTACTTTCGTTTACCATTATTTCAAAAACTGTTTTTGCAATTTTGCCAGAGATAGTTCCATCTTTAATCAAGTTAATTAAAGTTGATAAATTTTTAGATGAGATGGGACTTTCTGATATTTCTAAATTTCTATCATTTAGTAATGCAAATAACTCGCCTGTTATCCAGTTTGTTGCTAGCTTAATATCTGAATTTTTAATTACATCTTCAAAA
Source organism: uncultured Pelagibacteraceae bacterium (assembly GCA_902582235.1). Taxonomy (GTDB): domain Bacteria; phylum Pseudomonadota; class Alphaproteobacteria; order Pelagibacterales; family Pelagibacteraceae; genus Pelagibacter. The sequence goes on along the minus strand of CACHQX010000007.1, from coordinate 10,817 downwards.
TATTTTGATGTTTCAATATCAGAAACTAGTATATTTGCCTCGTATGGAGTTAATTTAAACTTATCTACAAATCTTTTTTTCTTTTCATCAGGTAGTTCAGGTATTTCTTTTTTAATTTTTGATATGAAATCGTCAGTTAATTCAAGGGGTAATAAGTCAGGATCAGGAAAGTATCTATAATCATGAGCATCTTCCTTTGACCTCATAGATCTAGTCTCATTTTTTTTGGTATCAAATAAACGAGTTTCTTGGTCAATAGAACCGCCCTCTTCTAATATATCGGCCTGACGATTTGCTTCATATTCAATTGCCATTTGCATAAACTTTATAGAATTAACGTTTTTAATTTCACATCTTGTGCCTAATTTCTTATCCCCTGTCTTTCTGATTGAAACATTTACATCAGCTCTTAAAGATCCTTCTTGCATATTTCCATCGCATGTTCCAAGATATCTCATAATTGATCTAAGTTTTTTGATGTATAAGTTTACTTCATCTGGAGATCTTAAGTCTGGTTTACTTACTATTTCCATAAGAGCAACTCCAGATCTATTTAAATCTACAAGAGTGTTTTGCGGATCAATGTCATGAATACTTTTTCCTGCATCTTGCTCTAAATGCAATCTTTCAATTCCAACTTTTTTTTCTCCATCCGGTAAATCTAATAAGATTGAACCTTCACCAACTATTGGATCTTTGTATTGAGAAATTTGATATCCTTGTGGTAAATCAGCATAAAAATAGTTTTTTCTATCAAATATTGATTTTTTATTTATCGCTGCATTGAGACCTATACCCGTTTTTACTGCTTGCTTGATACAAAATTCATTTATTACTGGTAGCATCCCAGGAAATGCAGCATCTACCAAACTCACTTGGGTATTAGGTTCAGCACCAAAGTTTGTAGGAGAGTCAGAAAATAGTTTCGATTTTGAAAGAACTTGAGCATGAACTTCTAAACCAATTATAACTTCGTATTCTGAACTACCTCTTTTTATTAAATATTCTTTATTTTTAATCATTTAATCCACCAATCCTGCAGATTGTTTTTGAAATTTAATTCTTTTTCCATTGAATATGAAATATCTAATAAGTTTTGCTCTTCAAAGGCTTTACCTATTAGTTGTAAGCCTAAAGGATAATTATTTTTATCCTTACCTGCTGGAATAGATATGGCTGGCAGTCCTGACAAATTAACTGGTACTGTAAAGATATCATTAAGATACATTGATACAGGGTCATCAGTTTTATCGCCAATCTTGAAGGCTGAGCTAGGTGTGGAAGGAGTTAAAATTGCGTCTACAGACTTATATGCATCATCGAAATCATTTTTAATTAATCGTCTAATTTTTTGTGCTTTTAAATAATAAGCATCATAATAACCAGATGACAAAACATATGTTCCAATCATTATTCTTCTTTTTACTTCATCACCAAAACCTTCTGATCTTGTATTTTCATACATACTGATTAAATTTTCTCCCTCAGAACGATATCCATATTTTACTCCATCATACCTAGCTAAGTTAGAAGATGCCTCAGCTGGTGCTACTATATAATATGCGGGCAACGCGTACTTAGTGTGAGGTAAAGATATATCAATAATTTTAGCTCCTAATTTTTTTAATAAAGTAATTCCATCTTGCCACAAACTTTCAATCTCCTTAGGCATGCCATCAACCCTATATTCTTTTGGAATACCAATTTTTTTTCCTTTAATATTAGAACTTAACGATTTGAAATAATCACCTCTCTTAAAATTTACCGAAGTTGAATCTTTATTATCATACTTGCTTATTACATCTAAAATTAATGCAGCATCTGACACATCCTGGGTCATTGGTCCTGCTTGATCTAACGAAGAAGCAAATGCAACAATACCATATCGAGAACAACTGCCATAAGTTGGTTTTAAACCCACGGTGCCAGTAAAAGACGCTGGTTGTCTTATTGAACCACCAGTATCAGTTCCAATAGTTGCTGGTGTCAATTTAGCTGCAAGAGCTGAAGCTGATCCGCCTGATGACCCACCTGGCACAATTTTTTTACCAACTGGACTTTCGACATTTCCGAAGAAACTAGTTTCATTTGATGAACCCATTGCAAATTCATCACAATTGAGTTTTCCAAGTAAAATAGCCCCTTCATCCCATAAATGCTGGGTTACAGTGGACTCATAACTAGGAATAAAATTTGAAAGTATTTTACTTCCAGCTGTTGTCTTTAGATTATTGGTACAAAAAAGATCTTTAACTGCAAGAGGAACTCCAGGGAGCTTGTAATCAAAATTTCCCTTTTCATCAAATTTTTTGGCCTTTTCAATTGCATTTTCAAAATCGGTAGTGATGTATGTATTCAAATCTTTCGATTTTTCAGCTCTAGCAATATATGCTTTTGTAATTTCTTGAGAAGATAGTTCTTTTTTTTTAATTTTATTGATTAAAGCTGATAAAGTAAGATTTATTATATCACTCATTCTACAACCTTTGGTACGACAAAAAAATCTTTATTTTCATCTGGTGAATTTTTTAGAATTTGTTCTCTAATGTTTTTTGTTTTGACTTCATCACCTCTTAACTTTAAGGATGTTTCTGCAATTGAAGTCAGTGGGTCAACTTTTTTAGTATCGACTTTATTTAGCGCTTCAATAAATTGAAAAATAGAATTTAGATCTTTTTCTAGTTCTTTAGCTTTTTTATCATCTATGGAAATTCTTGATAATTTTGCTATATGTTTAATTGTTTTTAGATCTATGCTCATATGGTAATTAATCCTAAAAAAATTTTTAATAAATATTTAATATTAAAATTGAAAAATATCATTATATAAGAATAAAACAATATGATCACTTTAGAAGAACTCAAGTCAAAAATTGATAAAAACGCAAGGTTAATTGGTTTAGATCTTGGAAAAAAGAGAATTGGTGTTTCAATATGTGATCATAAACGTCTTATAGCGACTCCTTTTAAAACTATAAAATATGTTGATCATGAAAGTTTTATCACTGAACTTTTAGAAATAATTGAGCAAGAAAACATAAAGGCTATTATTATAGGAAATCCACTGAACATGGATGGGAGTAAAGGCCCCTCTTCTCAATCAGCTTTAGACAAAGCTAAAATGATTGAGAATAAAACAAATATACCTGTAGCTTTATGGGATGAGAGATTGTCAACTTTAGGTGTCTTTAAGATATCAAGTCAATTAGACATTAATGTATCAAAAAGAGTTCAAAAAATAGATGAAAATGCAGCAGCATTTATATTGCAGGGAGCGATTGAATTCTTAAATAATTAAGCTTGCAATATCAATGCTTTGAAGTTATAGAGTTGGTTTTAATGGCTATAAACAATAACGCTATTAAAATTTCTCAAAAACACCTATTAGGTATCCAAGATCTTTCTATTTCAGATGTAAAACTTATCTTAGATGAAGCAAAGAAATTTATTTCACTTAACAAAAGTAAAAACAAAAAGTTAGATATTCTTAGAGGAAAAACTCAAATAAATCTTTTTTTTGAACCTTCGACGAGAACGCAAAGTTCTTTTGAACTAGCTGGAAAAAGACTTGGTGCAGATGTGATGTCGATGAATATAACTAATTCCGCTATTAAAAAAGGCGAAACATTAATCGACACTGCAATGACACTAAATGCAATGCACCCAGATATAATTGTAGTAAGACATCAAGATAGTGGTGCATCAAATCTTCTTTCACAGAAAGTAAATTGTTCAGTTTTAAATGCTGGTGATGGTAGACGTGAGCATCCAACGCAAGCTTTGCTAGATGCGCTTACAATAATTGAAAAAAAGAAAAAAATTGAGGGTTTGCGAATTGCTATTTGTGGGGACATTTTACACTCGAGAGTAGCTAGATCAAATATTTTTTTGTTAAACATGCTAGGCGCTGAGGTCAATATAGTTGCCCCAACAAATCTCATGCCAAAGGATATTGAAAAATTTGGAGTAAAAACATTTTCAAATATGAAAGAAGGTGTGAAAGATTGTGATATAGTTATGATGTTAAGGTTACAAAATGAGAGGATGAGTAGTTCATTTTTGTCATCAAACAGAGAGTATTATGAGTATTATGGCTTAACTCCTGATAAACTAGAAAAAGCAAAGAAAGATGCAATAATAATGCATCCTGGACCAATGAATAGAGGTATTGAAATTGATACCAAACTTGCTGACGATATAAATAAAAGCGTAATCAAAGAACAGGTTGAATTGGGTGTTGCGGTAAGAATGGCCTGTTTAAAAATTTTTTGTGAAAAATGAAAAAACAATATTTTTTAAATGCCAACATAGTTGATCCAGCTAATTCTATAGAGGAATTGGGTGGTTTAATTATTAATGAGAATGGAAAAATTGAGGCGATAGGAAAAAAGGTAAATAAAAATAATATTCCCTCACGTGAAAAATTCATAGATCTCAAAGAAAAATATATATTTCCTGGTTTAATAGATATGAGGGTTTTTGTTGGAGAGCCAGGCTTTGAGTATAAAGAGAATTTTAAAACATTAAGTAATGCTGCTTTAGCAGGTGGAGTTACATCTGTTGTCACAATGCCAAATACATCACCTGTTATTGATAACGTTTCCATGGTTGATTTTTTAAAAAGGAGAGGACGAGATAAATCTAAAATAAATATATATCCAACAGCTACCTTAACTAAAAATCTTGAAGGTAATAATATGAATGAGTTTGGCCTTTTACAAAAAAAAGGAATAATTGGTTTCACTGATGGGATAAAAACAATTCAAAACACAAGAGTAATGTCTAGAATAATGAAATCTGCTTACGATTTGAACTCATTAATCATACAACATGCTGAAGATTTCGAATTAGCAAAAAACGGCCAGGTTAATGACGGGATTATCGCAACTAAATTGGGTCTACATGGTATACCAGATTATGCAGAGAAAATAATTGTTGAAAGAGACCTAAGTTTACTTCAGGATTATAATTGCAGATATCATATTTCACAAATATCTTCAGCAAAATCTTTGGAAGTAATCAAACATAGTAAAGATAACGTAAACTTTACAACTGGAGTTTCTATAAACAATTTATCACTCAACGAAAATGATATTGGAGATTTTAGAACTTTTTTAAAACTTTCTCCACCACTTCGAACAGAGGATGATAGACTTTCATTAATAAAAGGTATTAATCAAGATTTAATTGAAGTTATAGTTTCAGATCACAAACCTGAAGATGAAGAGTCAAAAAGATTAACATTCTCACAGGCTGCAACTGGAGCATCGGGTATAGAAACTTTATTATCCCTCGCTTTAGAATTATTTCACAATGAGTCTTTAAAACTATCTAAAATAATTCAGTGTTTAACAAGTAATCCTGCAAAAATATTAAAGATAGATAAGGGAAGTTTATCTATAGGAAATGATGCTGACTTTTGTATAGTTGATTTATTTAAACCATGGATAGTAAAAAAAGAAAATATGATCAGTAAATCAAAAAATACATGCATCGAGGATAAAAAACTTCAAGGTAAAGTGCTTAATACATATATTAAAGGTGTAGAACTATATAAATGCTAAATTTTGAGTTATTTTTAATTATACTAGTAAGTTATTTATTTGGATCCATACCTTTTGGATTAGTTTTAACCAAAATTTTTTTGAAAAAAGATATCCGTGAAATAGGATCTGGTAATATTGGTGCAACAAATGTATTAAGAGCTGGTAACAAAATTTTAGGTTACTCAACTTTGGCTCTCGATATATTAAAAGCTGTTCTTCCAATTTTATATATAAAGTTTTTCATGAACGATTATTTATATATATCTGCATTGTCAATTTTTATAGGACACGTCTTCCCTATTTGGTTAAAATTTAAAGGTGGTAAAGGCGTTGCATCTTATCTTGGAATTCTTTGTTGTTTGGATATTTTTACTGCTTTAATTTTTGGTGTCGTCTGGATTTCTATTTTTATACTTTTTAAATTTTCATCATTAAGTTCTCTACTTGCAAGTTTAACAATTCCAATTTTTCACTTTTTTTATAATTCTAATTCTGACTACTATTTTTACTTTATGATGTTCATTTTGATTTTTTTCACACATAGAGAAAATATAAAACGCTTGAGAAATAATACAGAATCTAAATCAAAAATTTATTAATTTGACTATCAATCTTATTTATGATTTTTTGTTTACATGAATCTAGTAATTGTTGAAAGTCCCGCTAAAGCAAAAACAATAAATAAATATCTAGGAAATGATTATACAGTCCTCGCTAGTTATGGACATATTAGAGATCTTCCATCTAAGAATGGCTCAGTAGATCCTGAAAATGAATTTAAGATGATTTGGGAAATTGATAGTTTTTCTAAAAAATATTTAAAAGAAATTTCTGATGTAGCAAAAGACTCTAAAAAAATAATACTTGCCACAGACCCTGACAGAGAAGGTGAAGCAATTGCATGGCATGTTAAAGAATTTTTAAATGAAAAAAAACTACTCAAGGACAAAAAAATTGAGAGAGTTGTTTTTAATGAAATAACTAAAAAGGCAGTCACAAATGGAATAGAAAATCCAAGAGAAATCGAATCTGATCTTGTAAATGCTTACATGGCAAGACGTGCCTTGGATTATTTAGTAGGTTTTAATATTTCTCCTATACTTTGGACTAAACTCCCGGGATCTAAATCAGCAGGTAGAGTACAATCTGTTGCTCTGAGACTATTAACCGAAAGAGAACATGAAATTGAAATTTTTAAGCCTGAGGAATTTTGGTCTTTAAAAGTAAATTTTAAAACAAGTGATGGAAATTTAATAACATCAAATATTTTTCAAATTGAAAATAAAAAAATTGAAAAGTTTAGTTTCAAAAATAAAAACGATATTAATCAAGCAATAGAAAAAATAAAAAAAGATAAATATAAAATTACAGATATTACATCAAAAATATATTCTAGAAATCCTTCTGGACCTTTTACAACTTCAACATTACAGCAGTCAGCTTCAAGTAAGCTTGGTTTTGGTGCCTCAAGAACAATGCAAATTGCTCAAAGACTGTATCAGGGCATTGAAATTGAAGGTGAAACTAAAGGATTAATCACTTACATGCGAACAGATGGTACCAATATATCTAAAGAAGCTTTGCCAGTTTTTAGAAACTTCATAAGTGATAACTTTGGTAATGAATATTTACCTGATCAACCAATTAATTACTCCGGTAAAAAAGCAAAAAATGCGCAAGAAGCTCATGAGGCTATAAGACCAACAGAAATAAGTAATACACCTGAAAAAATGAAAAAATATTTAAGCTCAGATCAAAATAAATTATATAACTTGATTTGGTCAAGAGCTCTATCTTCACAAATGACACCAGCAAAATTTGATAGAAAAACAATTATTATTGAGTCAAATAACAATGAACATATCTTTAAGTCGTCGGGTTCAACGATAGTGTTTGATGGTTTCATGAAGGTAATTAATTTAGATGATGATAATAATGATGAAAATATTTTACCAAAAGTAGAAAAAGGAGAAGTAAATATATCTGATTTTATAGATGAACAACATTTTACTCAACCACCCCCAAGATATTCTGAGGCTAGTTTAGTAAAAAAATTAGAGGAATTAGGTATTGGTCGTCCCTCTACATACGCAAGTATTATTTCAGTAATTGCTAATAGAGGTTATGCGGACGTTGTTAATAAAAGATTTTTTCCAACTGATAGAGGAAAACTTTTATCTGCTTTTCTTGAAAAACTTTTTACAAAATATGTGGATTATGACTTTACTGCAAAATTAGAAGATCAATTAGACGACATAACTTCAGGAAAAGAAAACTGGTTAAGCGTATTAGATCAATTTTGGAAAGACTTTAATAAAAATGTTTCATCTGTAAAAGAAATTAGAACAAGAGAAGTTCTTGATATGTTAAATGAAAGTTTGGGAGATCTAATATTTGAAAGAAATAATGATGGTAAAATTGATAGAAACTGCAAATTATACAATAAAACATGTGTTTCTGGTCAAGGCACATTAAGTTTAAAAAATAGTTTTAGAGGAGGTGCATTTATTGGGTGTTCCAACTATCCAGAATGTAAGTTTACAAGACCACTTTCAAAGATTAAAGCATCTCAACAAATAAATTTAGCAGAACCTAAGTTAATTGGTAAAAATGATAATGATAAAGATATTTATTTAAAGAATGGAAGATTTGGTCCTTACTTGCAATATGAATTATTAGAAGATGAAATAGTAAAAACAAAAAAAAGAAAAACAAAGAAAGAGGAAAATAATTTAAAAAATGTTTCAATTCCTAAAGGCTTAGACATAGAAAATATAGATTTAGAAAAAGCAAAATATCTATGTTCTTTACCTAAAATTTTAGGCACTCATCCAGATATCGGAAAAGAGATTACAGTAAACGTTGGTAGATTTGGACCATACTTAAAGTGTGAAAATAAATCTGCAAGAATTGAAAGTGTAGATGAATTATTTTCAATTGGTTTAAATAGAGCTATAACTTTAATATCTGAGGCAAAACCTGGAAGAATGTCCTCATCAATGATTAAAGATTTAGGTGAACATCCTGAAGACAAAAAACCTGTAAGAGTTATGAAGGGTCAATATGGGCCTTACATAAAGTATAAATCTCTCAATGCAACAATACCTGAAGAAAAGGATCCAACAGAATTGACAATGGAAGAAGCCTTGATATTGATTGAGAAGCGAAAAGAATACGATAAAACTAAAAAATCAAAAAAAAGGAAATCAAAATGAGTTTCGAGGAAAAAATAAAAGAATTAAAAATAAATCTTCCTGAAGCAAAAGCACCGGTTGGAAATTATGTTGCAACAAAAATTTCAGGAAAAATGTTATTTGTTTCTGGACAAATTTCTATTGATGAAACTGGTCAGTTAATAAAAGGGAAAGTGGGTAAAGATTTAGATACAGATGCAGGTTATAATGCGGCTAAAAGATGTGCATTAAGTATTATTGCGCAAGTAAAAAAAGCTTGTGGCAATGATTTATCAAAAGTTAAATCGTGTGTAAAGCTAACAGGATTTGTTAATTCAACAGATGAATTTATAGATCAACCTAAAGTATTAAATGGTGCATCAGATTTAATAGCATCAGTATTTGGTGAAGCTGGAATGCATACTAGGGCTGCTGTAAGTACAAATAGTTTACCATTAGGTGTTTCAGTAGAAGTAGATGCGATTTTTGAGTTGAAATAAATTTTATTTTCCAACACTATAATATTTAAATCCTTGCTGCTTAATTTTTGAAGAAGAATATAAATTTCTCATGTCAAAAATTATAAACTTTTTACCTTTAACTAAGTTTTTAAAATTTATTGATTTAAAATCATTCCATTCTGTGTGTAGAATAACAAGATCTGCACTTTGGACGGCATCTTTAATTGATGCTTTATTGGTTACATTTTTTAGTTTTGAAAATTCATTTTTGTAACCTGTTGGGTCAAAATATTTTATTATTGCTCCTTTTTTTGATAACCATGGTATCATTTTGAGACTTGAGGAGTCTCTCATGTCATCAGTGTTTGCTTTAAACGTTACACCTAAAAAAGTTATCTTTTTATTCTTTACTTTTTTATTTAACATTTGATAAATTCGATCTAATAGAATTTTAGATCTATTTTCATTGGACTTAATTACAGATTTTACCACTGATAGGTTTGTTTTAAATTTGTCAGCAGTTGAAATGATTGCTTTTGTGTCTTTTGGAAAACAAGATCCACCGTAAGCAGGGCCTGCTCTCAGAAATCGACTACCTATTCTTTTATCTAAACCCATTCCTATAGATATATCTTCCACATTAATCCCAGTTTTTTCACATAAATTTGCTATTTCATTAATAAAAGTAATTTTGGTAGCTAAGAAAGCGTTAGAGGCGTATTTGATTAATTCTGCTGCTCTTCTAGATGTTTGTAAATATGAAGCCCCTTTTGAAATAAGTGGGCTATAAAGATTTTTCATAATTTTACCAGCTTTTTTATCATTCGTCCCAATTACCACTCTATCAGGATAAGAAAAATCTCTTATTGCTTCACCTTCCCTCAAAAATTCTGGATTAGAGACTACTGAAAATTTTTTTTTACTATTTTTTCTAGACAAAATTTTTTCAATTTCATCACCTGTAGTTACAGGAACTGTTGATTTTGTTATGATAATTTTGAAACTATTAATTGAGGAACTTATCTCCTTAGTTACATTATAGATTTGACTTAAATCTGCTGAACTTCCTCCTTTTTTTGTAGGTGTTCCAACACAAATAAAAATTATGTCCGATTCTTTAACAGATTTTTTTAAATCTGTTGAAAAATTTAATCTCTTATTTCTAAAATTTTTAATTACTAACTCTGAAAGCCCAGGTTCGTAAATTGGAACTTTTCCTTTTTTAAGAGAGTTGATCTTATTTAAGTCTTTATCTACGCAAATTACTTCATTACCTAAATCTGCAAAACATACACCACTAACTAATCCCACGTAGCCAGTTCCTATCATGCATAACTTCATGATTTGGCTATCTCCAAAGTAGATTTTATATAACCATTCATACTTCCACAATCTAAGTATTTGCCTGAAAAATTATGAGCAATAAACTTATTGTTATCATAAATCAAAGATTGAATTGCATCCGTAATATGAATTTCTCCACCTTTACCTGGTTTTAGCTTTGATAATTTAGAAAATATTTTGTTAGGTAAAATATACCTTCCAATTACCGCTTTGTTTGATGGGGCGCTTGCAATAGATGGTTTTTCAACAACATCTTTAATTAAATAATTATTCCTATCTAGTTTTTTGTTTAAT
>CACHQX010000006.1 GCA_902582235.1 uncultured Pelagibacteraceae bacterium | reverse complement strand
TTCATAATTATATTAAAAATATAAATAATAATGAATTTTCTAAATTTACTTTTATAGAAAATAATAATTTAAAATATCAATCTAATGATTTTTGGTTAATTTGTTACTCAACGGATCCAAACTTCAAATGTGAACCTAAAAATAAGAGTAATCACAGATTAGTTGACTCTACAAAAAATTTACATGTTGAGGCAAAGTTATATCTTTTAAATTAATTTATTTTTTAAAATTATTTAGATGATGAAAAACTATTGCTGCTGAGTTTGATATATTTAAACTATCAATTTTATTATTGATGTTTATCTTTACAAAAAAATCAATATATTTTTCTGTTTTTTGATTTAATCCAAATCCTTCAGATCCAAACAGCAAAACACTATTTCCAGTCCAATCTATTTCAGTGAAGTCTTTTTTTGATTTATTGTCAAATCCATAAACCCAAAAATTTTTTTCCCTTAAATATTTTAATGTTGAATTAATGTTTGATACTTTAAAAATGTTTAGGTGTTCAATGGCACCACTGCTTGCCTTATACATGGTTTTACTGGTCTCTGGATATATTCTTTCTTGAACGATTAAGCCGTCAATTTTAAAACTTGCGGCACTTCTTATAATTGAACCAATATTTCTTGGATCAGTAACGTTTTGAAGGCACGCAAGAGTAATTTTTTCATTTAAAGTAATAAATTCTTTCAAAGAACCATTTATTAGTGGCTCTATTTCAGCGACATATCCTTGGTGAGGTATTTGCTCATTTCTACAATATTTATCTAATTCTTTTTTTGTTTTAAAAAAAACTTTCACATCTTTAAGCAAGTTAATATTTTGATTTTCTCTATTAATTTTTTTTTTGCTTTCCTCAGTTAAAAAGACTCTTAATACCTTTCTATTGGGATTTTTAAGAGCTTCAGTTACAGGGTGTTTTCCAACTATAAAAAAATTTGAATTTGTCATTTTATCCCATTTTTACTTAATTTTTTTAGTATTTTCTTATTAATTCATATATTGCAATTGTTTAATAAAAATATATAAAACCCCTGTTGTTTAAAGGTTTTTTGAACAAGGGGACGCTTTCCCCTATTTTAGGAGGGGTACCAAAGCGGTCAAATGGGGCGGGCTGTAAACCCGTTGACTTCGGTCTTCGAAGGTTCGAATCCTTCCCCCTCCACCATTTAAAAAACTTTGACAATTGGAGTGTAACTAACTTGGTTTTGCGGGTGTAGTTCAATGGTAGAACGCTAGCCTTCCAAGCTGGATGTAAGGGTTCGATTCCCTTTACCCGCTCCAAATTAATTAAATATAAGAAAAGTAAGGATAAAAGAATGTCAAAAGAAAAATTTAACAGGAGTAAACCACATTGTAACATAGGTACAATTGGACACGTAGACCACGGTAAAACAACTTTAACTGCGGCTATAACAAAAGTATTATCAGAAAAAGGTGGAGCACAATTCACAGCTTACGATCAAATTGATAAAGCCCCTGAAGAAAAAGAAAGAGGTATTACAATCTCAACTGCTCACGTTGAATATGAAACTGATAAAAGACACTACGCACACGTAGACTGTCCAGGTCACGCTGACTATGTAAAAAATATGATTACGGGTGCCGCACAAATGGATGGAGCAATTTTAGTCGTCAATGCTGCTGACGGTCCAATGCCTCAAACAAAAGAACACATTCTTTTAGCAAGACAAGTTGGTGTTCCAGCAATTGTGGTTTTCTTAAATAAAGTTGATCAGGTTGATGATAAGGAAATGATTGACTTAGTTGAAGAAGAGATTAAAGAATTATTAACTTCATATAAATTTCCAGGAGACAAAACTCCAATTATCAAAGGTTCAGCATTAGCGGCTGTAGAGGGTAAAGATGATGCAATAGGAAAGAACGCGATCATGGAACTTATGAAAGCAGTAGATGATTTTATTCCTCAACCAGACAGGCCAAAAGATAAACCTTTTTTAATGCCTGTGGAAGATGTATTCTCAATCTCTGGTAGAGGCACAGTTGTTACAGGAAGAGTAGAGCAGGGTGTTGTTAAAACTGGTGAAGAGATAGAAATTGTTGGTATCAGAGAGACAAAAAAGTCAGTTTGTACTGGAGTTGAAATGTTTAGAAAAATTCTTGATACTGGAGAAGCTGGAGACAACATCGGTGCATTATTAAGAGGTGTTGAAAGAACTGATGTTGAAAGAGGTCAGGTGTTATGTAAACCGGGTTCAGTAACTCCTCACACAAAATTTGAAGCTCAGGCATATGTTTTGAAAAAAGAGGAGGGTGGAAGACATACTCCTTTCTTTACTAAATATAGACCACAGTTTTATTTTAGAACTACAGACGTTACTGGTGAAGTTGAATTACCTTCAGGAACTGAAATGGTAATGCCAGGTGATGATGCTAAATTTACAGTTAAATTAATTACACCTATTGCTATGAGTGAAAAACTAAATTTTGCGATTAGAGAAGGTGGTAGAACTGTAGGTGCAGGAGTAGTTACAAAAATTTTAGAGTAAACTCCTTTAGGAGTGTAGCTCAATTGGTAGAGCGCCGGTCTCCAAAACCGGAGGTTGGGGGTTCGATTCCCTCCGCTCCTGCCAAAACTAGGAGAATAAAATGAAAAACCCATTAAAGTTTTTTCAAGAAGTAAAACAAGAAGCTTTTAAAGTTACCTGGCCAACAGGCAAAGAAACAATCCAAGGGACTATAATGGTCGCAATAATGGCAATAATTGCGTCATTGTTTTTTTTATTAATTGATCAATTTTATAAATTTTTTTTAGATATTGTTCTTAACTTAGGAGTTTAATGAAAAATTGGTATATCGTTCAATCACATTCAAGCTTTGAGAATAAGGTAGCTCAATTAATAAAAGAGGAGGCCGATAAAGCTAAAATATCCGATAAATTTGAGGAAATTATAGTACCGACGCATGATGTTACTGAGGTAAAAAGAGGTAAAAGAGTTCAAAGAAAAAAGAAGTATTTTCCTGGATATGTGCTAATAAAAAGCGAAATGGATAATAGTATTTATCACATGATTAAAGGAATTAAAAAAGTAAGTGGTTTTTTAGGAAGCAAAGGCATTCCAGTTCCTGTTTCTGATAAAGAGATAGAAAAAATTTTAGGTCAAATAAAAGATGGTGTCGCACAATCAAAATCAACAATAGATTATTCTGTAGGGGAAAAAGTTCAAGTAGTAGATGGTCCTTTTGCATCTTTTTCTGGAATGATAGAAGATATTGATGAGGATAAATCAAGAGTAAAAGTTTCAGTGTCTATTTTTGGGAGACCAACACCAGTAGATCTGGAATTTAATCAGATTGAGAAGGTAAGTTAATGGCAAAAAAAGAAATAAGTGGATATGTAAAACTACAAATCAATGGAGGTCAGGCCAATCCTGCCCCTCCCGTTGGACCGGCCTTAGGTCAAAGAGGTATTAATATTATGGAATTCTGCAAAGCATTTAATGAAAAAACAAAAAGTTTCATGGGCAAACCGGTACCGGTAGTAATAACCGTATATAAAGACAAAAAATTTGATTTTATTATAAAATCACCACCAGCATCACACTTTATTAAAGAAGCAGCAAAATTAAAAAGTGGTTCTCAAGAACCTGGAAGAAATATAGTTGCTTCAATTACAAAAAAACAAGCTGAGGAAATAGCAAAAAAGAAAATGGTTGATTTAAACGCTCATGACTTAGAGGAGGCTGTAAAAATAATAGCCGGGTCCGCAAGGTCAATGGGTATCGAGGTAAAAGACTAATGAGTTCAAAGAGATTTAAAAAACTTCCAAAAAAAACAAATATTTTAAAGGCTGAGCCTTTAAATAATTTGCTACCTAAAGTTAAGGGAAATTGCACTACAAAATTTGATGAGTCTCTAGATATAAATATTTTAATTAACAACAAACAAAAAAAAAATGAAATTAATTTAAGATCTATGGTTAATCTTCCTAGCGGAACAGGCAAAAAAGTAAAAGTTGCGGTTGTATGCGAGGAAGGAAAATTAAAAGAAGCAAAAGAATCTGGAGCAGATCTTGTTGGCGGGGATGACTTAATTGAAAAAATAAAAAATGGGGAAATGAATTTTGAAAAATTAATTTGCTCATCATCAATGATGATTAAACTATCAAAATTAGGTAAAGTTTTAGGACCAAAAGGGTTAATGCCTAATCCTAAGTTAGGTACAGTCACAGAAAAAATCGGTGAAGCGGTGAAGAATGCAAAAGCTGGTCAGGTTGAATTAAAAAATGACAAAGACGGGAACATTGGTCTAAGTATTGGAAAAAAATCTTTTTCTGACGAAAAACTAATCAAAAACTTTAATGCAGTAATAAATTCACTTGAGAAAGAAAAGTCAAACCTTACAATAAAAGGTGATTTAATCAAATCTACTTATATTACCTCTACAATGGGTGTTTCATATAAGATAAAATTAGAAAAGAGTTTTTAATTATGATGAGTAAAGAAAAAAAACAGGTTTACATTAGCGAAATGTCCTCACAGCTAGACAAAGCTGAAGCAGTTATTGTAGCTCATTATCAAGGTTTAACAGTTAAACAACTTGATGAATTAAGAAAAAAAATGCGTGAACATGGAATTCAATTTAAAATCACAAAAAATAGAATCACAAAATTAGCTCTGGAAAAGACGAGCAGAAAAGATTTATCAAATTTGTTCTCAGGTCCGACAGCTGTCGCAATGTCAGATGACGCAATAACCTCAGCAAAAATTTTAACTAATTTTTCAAAAGAGAATCAAAATCTAAAAATTCTTGGTGGTATAATGGGTAAAGACCTATTAGATGTTGCGGGTGTTAAAAATATTGCAACTTTGCCGACCTTGGATGAGGCAAGAGCAAAAATCGTTGGTATTTTAAGCTCTCCAGCACAAAAAATCGCAAGTATTTTGCTTGCACCGGGCTCAAAAATCGCTATTTTAGCGCTCGAAAAATCAAAAAAATAACTTAGGACATATTTGTTATGGCGGACTTAAATAAAATCATAGACGAACTATCTAAATTAACAGTTGTAGAAGCAGCTGAATTATCAAAGCAGCTTGAGGAAAAATGGGGTGTTACAGCAGCAGCAGCAGTAGCAGCACCAGCAGCGGGAGCAGCAGCTGGAGGAGCACCTGCAGAAGAAAAAAATGAATTTACAGTTGTACTAGCTTCAGCAGGGGATAAAAAAATTAACGTTATTAAAGAAGTTAGAGCAGTTACAGCACTTGGTTTAAAAGAAGCTAAAGACTTAGTTGAGGGTGCACCAAAAGAAATTAAATCTGGTGTAAGCAAAAAAGATGCCGAGGAGATGAAGAAAAAACTTGAGGCAGCTGGCGCTAAAGTAGAGCTTAAATAAAGAATTAAAAAAATTATAGGCTGCTTTATTTTTTAAAGCAGTTGGAATAAATGCAACTATCTTTTACTAAAAAAAAAAATATAAGAAAAAACTTTGGAAAATTAAAAGAAGGCTTATCAATACCAAACCTAATTGAAGTTCAAAAAAATTCTTACAAGGAACTTACCGAATTTAAAGAGGATGTAGCTCCTCAGTTTATTAAAGGTTTCGACCGTGTTTTTAAAAGTATCTTTCCAATAGAAGATCTAAATGATAAAGCTACTTTAGAGTATGTAAGTTACAGATTAGAAAAACCAAAATTTGATGTAGAAGAATGTATACAAAGAGGTCTTACTTATTCTTCAGCATTAAAATGTAATCTACGACTAGTTGTTTACGAAATAAATCAGGAAAACAACACTAAAGATATTTTATCAGCAAAAGAACAAGAGGTTTATATGGGTGAAGTTCCGATGATGACAAATAGCGGGACTTTTATTACAAACGGAGTACAACGAGTAGTAGTCAATCAAATGCACAGAAGTCCAGGTGTTTTTTTTGATCATGATAAAGGTAAATCTCACGCAAGTGGAAAATTATTATTTAATTGTAGAGTTATTCCTAACAGAGGTTCTTGGCTCGATTTCGAGTTTGATGTAAAAGATTTATTGTATTTTAGGGTCGATCGAAAGAAAAAAATACTTGTTTCTACTTTGCTACTTGCTCTAGGGTTTAATAAAAGTGATATCGTTAAAGAATTTTATGAAAAAGAAATTTATTCCTATGACGAAAAGGAAAAGAAATGGAAAACTAAATTCAATCCTGAAAATTATAAGTCTAAAAATTTTACTGAAGAAATAATCGATGCAAAGAGTAAAAAGACTATTATTAAAAAAGGTGAAAAGATAAACTTTTTAAAGGCAAAAAAACTAGCTTCGGATGGCCTTAAAGAAATTTATGTATCCAATGAATACTTGTTGGGAAAATACTTAATTAAAGATGTTAAAATTGGTGAGGATGAATTTAAAATAGGTTTAGAAATTAATGATACAATAATTGAAAAGTTTGTAGAAGCCAAGATATTTTCTTTAGAACTCGCATATACAAATGCAATCAATAAAGGTCCATACCTTTTACAAACCTTATTTAATGATAAAAATAACTCCAAAAATGATGCAATTAATGAAATTTATAAAATTTTAAGACCAGGTGAACCCCCAACAATTGAAATTGCTACACAAATATTTAACAATCTTTTTTTTAGCTCAGATAGATATGATCTTTCTGATGTCGGTAGAGTTAAATTAAATTCAAGATTAAATTTAGATTGTTCAGACAAAATTACAATTTTAAGAACTGATGATGTTGTAGCGATTACAAAAAAAATGCTTGATTTAAGAGATGGTAAAGATGAAGTTGATGACATAGATCATTTAGGAAATAGAAGGGTAAGATCTGTTGGTGAATTAGTGGAAAACCAAGCAAGAATAGGTGTTTACAGAATGGAAAGAGCTATTAAAGAAAAAATGACAACTCTTGATATCGAGTCAGCAATGCCCCAAGATTTGATTAACGCAAAACCATTAACAATTTCTTTGAAAGATTTTTTTGCAACCTCTCAGTTATCACAATTTATGGATCAAACAAATCCTTTGTCAGAAATAACTCATAAAAGAAGAGTCTCAGCTCTAGGACCTGGTGGTTTAACAAGAGAAAGAGCTGGTTTTGAAGTAAGGGACGTTCATCCAACTCATTATGGAAGAATTTGTCCAATTGAGACACCTGAGGGACCAAATATCGGATTAATAAATAGTTTATCAACTTATTCAAAAATTAATAAATATGGTTTTATAGAGTCACCTTACAGAAAAGTGGTTAGTGGTGTTGTTCAAGAAAAAATAGAATATTTATCAGCAATGGAAGAAACAAAGTTTACTATTGCACAAGCTAATTCAAAAGTTGATAAGAATGGTAAATTTACTGAAGATTTAGTCTCAAGTAGGCAAAATTTAAACTTTATTTTATCAAAACCTGAGAACATAGATTATATTGACGTTTCACCAAAACAATTAGTTTCAGTAGCCGCCTCTTTAATACCATTTCTTGAAAACGACGATGCCAATAGAGCGCTTATGGGCTCTAATATGATGAGACAGGCGGTACCTCTTTTGAAACCAGAGTCACCTTTGGTGGGCACAGGTATAGAAAGCGATGTCGCTTTAGACTCGGGCGTAACAATTGTTGCAAAAAGAGATGGAGTTGTTGACAAAATTGATGGTAAAAGAATTGTAATTAAGGCGATAAGTGAAACTGATTTTTCTAAATCAGGTGTTGACATTTATAATTTGCAAAAATTTAAAAGGTCTAATCAAAATACTTGTATAAATCAAAAACCTTTAGTTAGAGTAGGTGATAAAGTAAAACGTGGAGATATTATTGCAGATGGTCCTTCAACAAAAATTGGCGAACTAGCACTTGGAAAAAACGTAACAGTGGCTTTTATGCCATGGCAGGGATACAATTTTGAAGATTCAATATTAATATCAGAGAGATGTGTTACTGATGATGTATTTACTTCAGTGCACATTGAAGAATATGAAGTTATGGCTAGAGATACCAAACTTGGTGAAGAAGATATAACAAGAGATATTCCGAATGTGAATGAGGAAGCTTTGAAAAATTTAGACGAGTCAGGAGTTGTTTATATTGGTGCAGAGGTAAAACCAGGGGATATATTAGTAGGTAAAGTTACTCCAAAAGGTGACACAGCGTCAGGACCAGAAGAAAAATTATTAAGATCTATTTTTGGCGAGAAAGCAATTGATGTTACAGATACTTCATTAAAAATGCCAAGTGGAAGTGGAGGTATAGTGGTTGATGTACGAGTTTTTAATAGACATGGAATAGAGAAAGATGAAAGATCTATTACAATTGAAAGAGCTGATATAGATTTAGTTCAACAAGATAAGTTGGTAGAAGAAGAAATTTTAGAGCGAAGCATTAAACAAAGAGCAGCTCAAATTCTATCGGGCACACAACTTTCTAAAAAAATTAAGAATTTAAATCAGGGTGATACATTAGATCATAATAACATAAATGAAATTCCAATATCAGAAATTTTTAAAATGAATGTTAGAGATGCTAGTAAAAGTGATATACTAGAGAAATTGAGAGAACAATATCAAAATGCAAGTCAAGATATTAAAGAAAGGTTTGAGGATAAAGTTTTAAAAATAAGGCAAGGTGATGATTTATTACCAAGTGTGATGAAGATGGTGAAGGTTTTCGTGGCCATAAAGAGAAGATTAAGACCTGGAGATAAAATGTCAGGAAGACACGGTAATAAAGGAGTAGTGAGTAAAATTGTTCCTGTAGAAGACATGCCATATAGAGAAAATGGAAAACCTGTTGACATCGTATTAAATCCTCTTGGTGTACCAAGCAGGATGAATGTTGGCCAAATTTTAGAAACTCATTTGGGTTGGGCATGTACTGAACTTGGAGATAAATTAAAAGATTTAATTAATGAAAATCAAAGAAAATTAGAAATGTCGCAAAAAATTAAAGAATTTCTAAAATCTGTCTATGGAAAAGAAATATTAGAAAATTCTATAGAAAAATTAACTAAAAATGAATTCTCTGATTTATGTGAAAATTTAATGAGTGGCGTTCCAATTTCTACACCGGTGTTTGATGGCGCTAAAGAAAAAGATGTAACTGATATGCTTGATTTAGCTAAATTACCCAAGACTGGTCAAACCCCTTTATGGGATGGAAGAACTGGAGAAAAATTTGATAGAGATGTAACAGTTGGTACTATATATATGTTGAAATTACATCACCTTGTAGAAGACAAAATTCATGCTAGATCTACTGGACCGTACAGTTTAGTAACTCAACAACCGCTAGGTGGAAAAGCTCAATTAGGTGGTCAAAGATTTGGTGAAATGGAAGTATGGGCCTTAGAAGCATATGGAGCTTCTTATACACTTCAAGAAATTCTTACAGTAAAATCTGACGATGTTGCTGGTAGAGTGAAAGTTTATGAAACAATTGTGAAAGGTGAGGAAAATTTTGAGTCAGGAATACCTGAGTCATTCAACGTACTAGTTAAAGAAATTAAATCTTTAGCATTAAATGTTGAGCTTAATTAATTATGAAAAAAGAACTTAAAGATTTATTTAAAAACACAGAAATATCAGATTCACAAAACTTTAATAGTATTAAAATTTCATTAGCAAGTCCTGAAAAAATAAAGTCATGGACATATGGTGAAATTAAAAAACCTGAAACAATTAACTATAGAACATTTAGACCAGAAAAAGATGGTCTATTCTGCGCAAGAATTTTTGGACCTATTAAAGATTACGAATGCTTGTGTGGAAAATATAAAAGAATGAAGTTCAGAGGTATTATATGTGAAAAGTGTGGTGTTGAAGTTACTAAATCAAATGTCAGACGTGAGAGAATGGGCCATATTAATCTTGCGACACCAGTAGCACATATATGGTTCCTTAAATCTTTACCAAGTAGAATTTCTTTAGCAATCGATATGAAGCTAAAAGAGGTTGAAAGAGTTCTTTACTTTGAAAATTTTATAGTTATTGAACCTGGCCTTACAGGTTTAAAAAAGAACCAATTATTGTCTGAAGATGAGTTAATAAAATATCAAAATGAATATGGTGATGAATCTTTTACCGCAGGTATTGGAGCAGAAGCCATACTAGATATACTAAAGAATATAAACTTAGAACAAGAAAGAGAAATACTTGTAAAAAATATTAATGAAACAAAGTCTAAAGTTTCAGAAGAAAGATCAATAAAAAGGTTAAAATTAATAGATTCATTTATTAAAACTGGGAACAAACCTGAGTGGATGATTTTAACAATAATACCCGTGATACCACCAGAGCTCAGACCTTTAGTGCCATTAGATGGAGGTAGATTTGCTACTTCAGATTTAAATGATTTATATAGAAGAGTTATAAATAGAAATAATCGACTTAAAAGATTAATGGATCTTAAGGCTCCGGATATAATTGTAAGAAATGAAAAAAGAATGTTGCAAGAGTCTGTTGATGCCCTATTTGATAACGGAAGAAGAGGAAGAGTAATTACGGGAACTGGAAAACGTCCACTAAAATCTTTAGCAGAAATGCTTAAAGGTAAACAAGGTAGATTTAGACAGAACCTCTTAGGTAAAAGAGTAGATTATTCTGGAAGGTCAGTAATAGTAGTCGGTCCAGATCTTAAACTTCATGAATGTGGTTTGCCAAAAAAAATGGCCCTAGAACTATTCAAACCTTTTTTATATGCAAGACTTAACAAACTTGGTTTAGCGTCTACAATTAAACAAGCTAAGAAACTAGTTGAAAAAGAAACTAATGCTGTTTGGGATGCTTTAGAAGTTATTGTTAGGGAACATCCTGTTATACTAAATAGGGCGCCAACACTTCATAGGTTAGGTGTTCAAGCCTTTGAACCTAAATTGATAGAAGGAGACGCAATTGAATTACATCCACTAACTTGTGCCGCGTTTAATGCTGATTTTGATGGAGATCAAATGGCAGTACACATCCCATTAAGTTTAGAAGCTCAATTAGAAGCTAGAGTTTTAATGATGTCTACAAATAATATTTTAAGTCCATCAAACGGAAAGCCAATTATAGTGCCAAGTCAGGATATGATACTTGGAATTTACTATTTGTCTCTCCCACCATATCAAGAGAAGAAAATTGAAGGTTATTTTGTAAATAATTCTGAAATAGAGCAAGGTTTAGAGTCTGGAAAAATAAAAATACACTCAAGGATTATATCTAGATTTGAAACTATTGATGAAAAAGGTAATCAAGTATTTGAAAAACATACTAGTACAGCTGGTAGATTTTTATTAGCAAATCTTTTACCGAAAAATAAAGACATCAAATTTTCTTTAATTGACAGAATTTTACCTAAAAAAGTAGTTTCGGAAATAATTGATTTTGTTTTTAGATATACAGGTCAAAAAAGCACTGTAATTTTCTGTGATAAATTGAAAGATCTTGGATTTAAGCATGCGTTTAAGGCAGGTATTTCTTTTGGCAAAGATGATCTAATTATACCTAATAATAAAGAGCAGTTAATCGATGAAACTAAGCAATTAATAAAAGATTATGAAAACCAATACTCTGAGGGATTAATTACTAGAGGTGAAAAATACAACAAAGTGGTTGATGCTTGGTCTAAATGTACTGACAAAGTTGCATCCGAAATGATGAAAGGAATATCAGCAACTAATAAATCTGAAAAAGGACTAGATATTAATTCAGTTTTCATGATGGCAGACTCTGGTGCAAGAGGTTCCGCTGCTCAGATGAAACAATTAGCTGGTATGAGAGGTTTAATTGCAAAACCATCAGGTGAAATTATTGAGTCACCAATTACATCTAACTTTAAAGAAGGTTTAACAGCTCTTGAGTACTTTAATTCTACTCACGGTGCTAGAAAAGGATTAGCCGACACTGCATTAAAAACTGCTAATTCAGGTTATCTAACAAGACGATTATGTGATGTCGCACAGGATTTAACCGTAACAAAGAAAGATTGTGATTGTAAAAAACCTGGAAGTATAAATTTGTCTGAAATTATTGAAGGTGGAAATATAATAGTAAGTTTATCAGAAAGAGCTTTGGGAAGAGTAGTGGCTACAGATGTAAAAAACCCAATAACAGGCGATGTTATAATTAAAAAGGGTGAAATGATTAATGAGTCCGGTTGCGAAAAAATAGATGCTGCAGGTGTAAAATCAATTAAAGTATACTCAGTTATTACTTGTGGATCAAAAGTTGGTGTTTGTGCAATGAGTTATGGTAGAGATCTTTCAAGAGGTAAAATGGTTAATGTTGGAGAAGCAATTGGTATGATCTCCGCACAGTCAATAGGTGAACCAGGAACCCAATTAACAATGAGAACTTTTCACGTCGGAGGAACAGCATCAATTAAACAAGACTCTCAAATTATAAGTAAAAGTGATGGAATATTAAAAATAATAAACACCAATCTCCTTGAAGACTCTAAGAAAAATTTGATTGTAATGGGTAGAAATACACAAATTAGTTTAGAAGACGAGAAAGGTGTGCAAATTGCAATTTACAAAGTTCCTTATGGATCAAAACTATTTTTCAAAAATGATGAAAAAGTTAAGAAAAATTCTAAAATATGTGAGTGGGATCCATATACAACACCAGTAATAGCCGAAAAAAGTGGAATAGCAAATTTCGTTGATCTAATAGATGGTGTTTCAATATCTGAAACACTTGATGACACAACTGGTATTTCATCAAAATCAGTAATTGACTGGAGATCTCAATCAAAAAATACAGATTTAAAACCAAGAATTACTCTTAGAGATGAAAAAGGAAATGTTATTAAAAAGGCCGATGACAATGAAGCTAGATATTATTTAGTACCAGACTCAATTCTTTCAGTACGAGACGGACAAAAAATTTATGCTGGTGATGTAATAGCGCGTTTACCTAAGGAAACTTCGAAAACAAAAGATATTACTGGAGGTCTACCTAGAGTTGCTGAATTATTTGAGGCGCGTAAAGCAAAAGACAGTGCAATAATTGCTGAAAATAACGGTAAAGTAATTTTTGGTAAAGAAGTACGTGGAAAACAAAGAGTTTCAATTGTTTCATCAAACGGTGAAAGCTCAAACTATTTAATTCCAAAAGGAAAACATATTAATTTTAACCAAGGTGAAGAAATTAAAAAAGGAGAATATTTATTAGATGGACAACCTTTACCACATGATATTTTAAGAATATTAGGTATTGAAGAATTGACTGAATATTTTGTAAACCAGGTACAAGAAGTTTATAGATTACAGGGAGTAATAATAAATGATAAACATATAGAGACTATTTTAAGACAGATGTTAAAAAAGGTTGAGATCAAAACATCTGGTGACTCTGATTTATTACCAGGTGAAATTATTGATAGATTTAAATTTGATAGTATGAATGAACAACTTAAAAAAGATGGAAAAAAACCAGCTACCGGCGACAGAGTTCTGATGGGTATTACCAAAGCATCTTTACAAACAGACTCCTTTATATCTGCAGCTTCATTCCAGGAGACAACACGAGTTCTTACTGACGCAGCTATCAGAGGTAAGGTTGACACGTTAGTTGGATTAAAAGAGAATGTGATAGTTGGTAGGTTAGTTCCTGCTGGAACAGGCTCGATTAAGAACAAGTGGAACAAAAAAGCCCTTGATGACGATCAAAAATTCATTGCTGAGCAAGAAAAGATCGAACAGCCTGAAACCCCTATAAATCAATAATAATTTAGCTTGAAATTCCTCGTTTTAGTTTGACAAATCACAAAACTGTAGTATTTTCACCAAGAATTTTGGTTGGAATGTAGTGCCCTTGTAGCACTAAACGCTACCATACGCAGGTCACTAGAATATTTCATCCAAAATATAATTATTATGCCAACAATTAACCAATTGTTAAGAAAAAAAAGAATTAAGCCTAAGGCAAGGGATAGAGTCCCTGCATTAGAGAAATCTCCACAGAAGAGAGGTGTCTGCGTAAAAGTTTATACAACAACTCCTAAAAAACCTAACTCAGCTTTAAGAAAAGTCGCAAGGGTAAGACTTTCAAACGGCCATGAAGTAACTTCCTATATACCTGGTGAAGGACACAATCTTCAAGAACACTCAGTTGTTTTAATAAGAGGTGGTAGAGTAAAAGACTTACCAGGAGTTCGATATCATATATTAAGAGGTAATCTAGACACTCAAGGTGTAACGGGAAGAAAACAACAAAGATCTAAATATGGAGCAAAGAAAGGTAAGTAAAAATGTCTAGAAAAAAAAGCGCTCCTAAAAAACTTAACGTTGTTGACCCAAAGTATAAGTCAGTAATTATTCCAAAACTAATAAATTCACTAATGTACGATGGAAAAAAGACCATTGCTGAAAAAATTGTGTACGATGCAATAGACAAAATTAAATCTAAATCAAAAGATGAGCCAATAACTGTTTTTAACCAAGCAATTAGTAATATTAAACCAACTGTAGAAGTAAGATCTAGAAGAGTTGGTGGAGCTACTTATCAAGTTCCTGTAGAAGTAAAAGCAAAAAGATCTCAAGCTCTCGCAATTAGATGGTTAATAGATGCCTCAAGAAAAAGGAAAGATAAAAAAATGTCTGATAAAATTTTTAATGAAATTTTTGACGCGTATCAAAACAGAGGTTCAGCAATCAAAAAGAAAGAGGATACACATAAAATGGCAGAGTCAAATAAAGCCTTTGCACATTTTAGATGGTAAGAAAATATGCCCAGAACTCATAAGTTAAACATGTATAGGAACATTGGTATCATGGCTCACATCGATGCTGGTAAGACAACTACGACTGAAAGAATTCTTTATTATACTGGTAAAAGTCATAAGATTGGAGAAGTTCATGATGGTGCAGCTACAATGGACTGGATGGAACAAGAACAAGAAAGAGGTATTACAATTACCTCAGCTGCTACAACATGTTTTTGGAGAGATCATAGAATTAATATTATCGATACACCAGGTCACGTTGATTTTACAATCGAGGTAGAAAGATCATTAAAAGTATTAGATGGAGCTGTAGCTGTGTTCGATGGCGTAGCTGGAGTAGAGCCACAATCTGAAACAGTATGGAGACAAGCTGATAAATATAAAGTTCCAAGAATTTGTTTTGTAAATAAATTAGACAGAACAGGTGCTGATTTCTTTAGATGTGTAGATATGATTAAAGACAGACTTGGTGCCAAACCTATGGTCATGCAAATTCCTATTGGAATCGAGTCTTCATTACAAGGTGTTGTTGATCTAGTAAAAATGAAAGCGATTGTATGGAAAAATGAAGATTTAGGAGCTGCTTGGGAAGAAAAGGAAATTCCAGAAGATTTAAAAGAAATTTGTGAAAAATATAGACAAGAACTAGTGGAGTCAGCTGTAGAACAAGATGAGAAATTAATGGAAAGTTATTTAAACGGCGATCAAATTAAAAACGAAGATTTAATTAGATGTGTAAGGAAGGGATGTTTAAATTTTGATTTTGTTCCAGTACTAACTGGATCTGCATTTAAAAATAAAGGTGTTCAACCATTATTGGATGCTGTTGTTGACTATTTACCAAGCCCAGAAGATATTGGTTCAATCAAAGGAACAAAACCTGGATCAGATGATATTGTTGAAATGAAATTTGAAGATAGTGCTCCTTTTTCAGCTCTTGCCTTTAAAGTAGCAAACGACCCGTTTGTTGGATCTTTAACATTTATTAGAATTTACTCAGGAACTGTTAAATCAGGTACCGGAATTTATAACACTTCAAAAGATAAAGAAGAAAGAGTTGGACGAATGCTTTTAATGCACGCAAACTCAAGAGAAGATATTAAAGAAGCCAATGCAGGTGATATTGTTGCGCTAGCCGGCTTAAAATATACTATTACTGGTCATACTTTAGCTAATGAAGATAGTCCAGTTTTATTAGAACCGATGGAATTCCCAGATCCAGTTATTGAAATTGCTGTTGAACCAAAAACTAAAGGTGATCAAGAAAAAATGGGAGAGGCTTTAGGCAGATTGGCAAAAGAAGATCCATCCTTTAGAGTTACTTCTGATGAAGAGTCTGGACAAACAATCATTAAAGGAATGGGAGAGCTACATTTAGATATAATCGTTGATAGAATGAAAAGAGAATTTAAAGTAGAGGCAAATGTCGGTGCTCCTCAAGTTGCATATAGAGAAACAATACTTAAACAGTCAGAATTTGATTACACTCATAAAAAACAAAGTGGTGGCGCTGGTCAATTTGCTAGAGTAAAGCTTTCAATTGAACCTTTAGAACCTGGAAAAGGAAGAGAAGTAGAAAGCAAAATTAAAGGTGGTGCTATACCAAAAGAATTTATACCAGGTGTTGAAAAAGGTATTGAAAGTGTTTCTGACAGTGGAATATTAGCTGGGTTTCCAATTATTGACTACAAAGTAACGATCCTAGATGGATTACACCACGATGTCGACTCAAGTGTTTTAGCTTTTGAATTGGCTTCAAGACAATGTTTTAAAGAAGCTTGCAACAGAGCAACTTTAAAATTACTTGAACCAATTATGAGAGTCGAAGTTGTAACACCTGAGGATTATATGGGTGATGTGATAGGTGATCTTAATAGTAGACGAGGACAGATAAACACTCAAGAGCAGAGGGGTAACGCTACAGTAATCACGGCTATGGTTCCATTAGCAAATATGTTTGGTTATATAAATGCTTTAAGATCTATGTCACAAGGACGAGCGCAATATTCAATGTTCTTCGATCACTACGATAAAGTTCCACAAAATGTTCAAGATGAAGTTACAAAAAAGACAGGTTCAAATGGATAAACAAAATATTAGAATAAAATTAAGAGCCTACGATAATAAAGTATTAGATCAATCAACTGAAGAAATAGTTAACACAGTTAAAAGAACTGGTGCAAATATTAAAGGACCTATTCCGTTACCAACAAAAATTGAAAGATACACAGTATTAAGATCACCTCATATTGACAAAAAAAGTCGAGAACAATTCGAAACAAGAACTCATAAAAGATTAATAGATATTATAGAGCCAACACCTCAAACAGTCGAAGCTTTGATGAAATTGGACTTAGCTTCAGGTGTAGATGTGGAGATTAAAATATGATTCAGGAAATTGGGCTTATCGGAAAGAAAATTGGAATGACAAGGGAATTTTATAAATCTGGTCAGTCAGTGCCTGTCACTGCTGTCAAAATTGACAAAGGAAGGATAATTCAACTAATTTCAAAAGATCAAAGAGGTTATAATGCTATTCAAGTTGGTTTTGGAAAAATTAAAAACTCAAAACTTTCAAAACAAATGAAGGGTTTCTTTTCTAAAAAAAATACTGAGCCTAAAAAAATTTTAAAAGAATTTAGAGTATCAAAATTGGATGATTATAAAGAAGGTAATGAACTTGGACTAGAGATCTTTAAAGACGCAAAATTTGTTGATGTTCGTTCAAAAACTATTGGTAAAGGATTTGCTGGAGCAATGAAAAGACATAATTTTGGAGGTCTTAGAGCGTCACATGGTGTATCAATTTCTCATAGAGCACATGGATCAACTGGTCAAAACCAAGATCCAGGTAAAGTTTTCAAAGGGAAGAAAATGGCAGGTCATATGGGAAGTAAAATGAGAACTAAACAAAATATTGAAATAATCAAAACTGATTTAGAAAATGACATTATGTATCTAAAAGGATCAATTCCTGGTTCAAGAAATACCGAAGTTCTAGTTAAACAATCAGTTAAGAATATTAGAAAACTCACTATGTCAGAAAAAATTGAGAAAATGGAAAAATTGAAAAAAGTTCCAGAAAAGAAAAAAAAATAAATGAAAATTGAAAAAATAAATATTGACGGAAAAAAAAGCTCAGTTGAAGTTAAAGATTCAATCTTTTCTTCAAAAATTAACGAGAAATTAATTAGTTCTGTTATTTATAAGACTAATGCTAATTACAAAGGAAGAAGCTCCAAAACAAAACAAAAGAATGAAATCATTGGATCTACTTCAAAAATCTACGCACAAAAAGGAACAGGAAATGCAAGACACGCAAGTAGAAAAGCTCCAATTTTTGTTGGTGGTGGTATAGCACACGGTCCGAAAGGGAGAAATAGCTACAAAACTAGAAAATTAAATAAAAATGAAAAAAGACAAAGCATTAGCTCTATTTTGTCAAAAAAATTGAAACTTAAAGAAGTAATTGTTTTTGATGACTTTTCTAAGGAAATAAAAAAAACAAAGGAAATGGATAAAATTTTGAAAAAATTTGATGCTAAGAACTCAATTTTGATTTTAGATAAAAATTCCAAAGATAAAATATTTAGAGCTATAAAAAATATACCTAACGTTAAATGTACAGACATAGGTCATTTCAGTGCATACGATATTTTAAAATTCAAAAAAATTATTTTCACAGAAACATCGGTTAAAGAATTAGAAAAAAGGTACAACTAATGAGTAAAGTAAGTTTATATGATACAATAATTTCACCAGTGATTACAGAGAAGTCCTCGAATATGTCTACTCAAAATAAAGTTGTTTTTAAAGTAAGAGATGATGCAAACAAAAAAACTTTAAAGAAAAATATAGAAAAAATATTTAAAGTGAACGTTGTAAAGGTAAATATTATTAACAAAAAATCTATTTTGAAATTTACTAGAGGCAGAAACAGCAGAGTCAAAGGTTTTAAAAAAGCAATTGTAACATTAAAAAAAGGTCAAAGTATCGATCTAACAACAGGAATATAAGATGGCATTAAAAACATTCAAACCATATACTAAATCTGTTAGAGGAACTATTCTTGTCGATAGAAAAAATCTTTGGAAAGGTAAACCATTTAAACCTCTTACATCAGTAAAAAATTCATCAAGTGGAAGAAACAATCTTGGAAGAATTACAGCTAGGAATGTTGGTGGTGGACACAAGCAAAAATACAGAATTATTGATTTTTATAGAAAAAAATTTGGTGAGAAAGCTGAGGTAGAAAGAATTGAATACGACCCTAACAGATCATGTCATATTATGTTAGTTAAATTTTCTGATGGTGAAAGATATTATTACTTAGCACCTCAAGGAATTAAAGTCGGGGATAAAATATCAAATGGTCCAAATTCAGAAATTAAAGTTGGTAATTGCTTGCCACTTTCTGAAATTCCCGTAGGTATTGATATACATAATGTAGAGATCAATCCTGGTGGTGGTGGAAAAATTGCGAGATCAGCAGGAACGTCTGTTTCTATTTCAGGAAATGATGGAAGCTATTCAATTATTAAGATGACATCAGGAGAGGTAAGAAAAATTGACTCTAGAGCAATGGCAACTATTGGAGTTCTTTCAAACCCTGATCAAAAAAATATTAAAATTGGTAAAGCCGGTAGATCAAGATGGCTTGGTAGAAGACCTCACACAAGAGGTGTAGTGATGAACCCAGTTGATCACCCTCATGGCGGTGGTGAAGGTAAATCTGCAGGTGGTAGACACCCAGTTTCAAGAACTGGTCAGTCTGCAAAAGGTTTAAAAACAAGAGATAATAAGAGAACAGATAAGTTTATAATTCGAAGAAGAAAGAAAAAGAAAGGTTAAAATGACTAGATCAGTTTGGAAAGGTCCATTTGTTGAAGAAAGCTTGATTAAAAAAGCTGAAAAACAAAAAAATGAATCTGGCAAGAAACCTATAAAAACTTGGTCAAGGAAGTCGACGATAATTCCAGATTTTGTTGGTTTAAGTTTTTTAATTTACAATGGAAAAAAATTTATCCCTCTTACTGTATCTGAGGATATGGTTGGTCATAAATTTGGAGAATTTGCACCAACAAGACAATTTTTTGGACATACACCAGCCGATAAAAAAGCCAAGGCTGAAGAAACCAAACCTGAAGAGAAGAAATAAAAATGAGTAAAAAAGATAAAAAAGAAACAAATTTAGTGAGGTCGGTAAATAAAAATATCAGATCTAGTACTAGAAAGCTTAATCCAATTTTAAAAGGAATTGTTGGAAAGAAAGTTGATCTAGCGATAAGAGATCTTGATTTTTCAAATAAAAGAATATGTAAAGATATCAAAAAAACACTATCTTCAGCAATTGCAAATGCTGAGAACAATTTTCAATATGATATTGATAAACTTTTTGTCAAAGAAGCTTACTGTGGTAAACAAATTACTATGAAAAGATTTAGACCAAGAGCGAAAGGAAGAGCAGCTCCAATCTTGAAACCATATTCAAATTTAACAATTATATTGTCAGAAAAATTAAAAACAAAAGAGGCCAAAGATGGGACAAAAGGTTAATCCAGTAGGTTTAAGACTAGGAGTAAATAGAGGATGGGATTCTGTTTGGTATGCCAAAAAAAAGGATTTCGGTAAATTTTTAATCGAAGACTTTAAAATAAGAGAATACATAAAAAAAAACGTCATTAACTCTGGAGTTTCAAAAGTGATGATAGAAAGAACTTCAAAAAAATGTTTTGTAACAATTTATACCTCAAGACCTGGTTTTGTAATTGGTAAAAAGGGAAGTGATATTGAAAAGATCAAAGAAAAATTATCTAGATTAACTACAAATGAGGTAAATCTTAATATTAAAGAAGTAAAAAAACCAGAGACAAATAGTTATTTAGTAGCTGAAAATATATCTCAACAATTGGTTAAAAGAATTTCGTATAGAAGAGCTATGAAGAGAGCTATGCAGTCAGCATTAAGATTAGGAGCAAAGGGTATAAAAGTATCTGTAAGTGGGAGATTAGGTGGAAACGAAATCGCAAGGACAGAATGGTTAAGAGATGGAAGTATACCTTCTCATACCCTACGGGCTGACATAGATTATGCAGAAGCGGAGGCTTTAACTACATATGGAATTATTGGTATTAAAGTTTGGATATATAAAGGTGAAATCTTCACAAAAGAATTTAGTCAGGAAACAAACAAGAGATAACTATGCTGCAACCAACTAGAACAAAATTTAGAAAAGCTCATAAAGGTCGTATCCACGGAAATGCATCTAGATGCAATAAAATGAATTATGGTTCCTTTGGACTTAAAGCATTGCAGCCAGATAGAGTAATTTCAAAACAAATAGAGGCAGCTAGAGTCGCTTTAACAAGACACATGAAAAGACAAGGTAGAGTTTGGACAAGAGTTTTTCCAAATATACCCGTTTCAAAAAAACCAACTGAAGTTAGAATGGGAAAAGGTAAAGGTTCACCAGAATTTTGGGCATGTAGAGTCAAACCAGGTAGAATTTTATTTGAGGTAGATGGTGTATCTGAACAAATAGCAAAAGAAGCTCTATATAAAGCTTCTGCTAAACTACCAATTAAAACTAAGTTCATAAGAAGGATTTGATAATGAAGAAAAATGAAATAAAGAAATTTACTAAGGATCAGGCATTAAAAAATTTAGATAAACTTAAAAAAGATTTATTTAATTTGAGATTCCAAAAAACAAACGGACAACTTACAAATCCGTCAAAGATATCTCAAACTAAAAAAGATATTTCAAGAATGAAGACATTAATTGGAAGGAAAAAAAGTGCCTAAAAAAATATTAAATGGAATTGTAGTGAGTGATAAACCAAATAAAACAATAACAGTAATGGTTGAAAGAAAATATCAACATCCTACTTTAAAAAAAGTAGTAAAAGTAAGAAAAAAATTAAGTGCTCATGATGAAAATAATAAATTTAAAAATGGAGATAAGGTGAAGATAATTGAATGTAGGCCTTACTCAAAAACAAAGAAATTTGAAGTACTAGGGGACAATAAATGATACAGGTACAAACTGAACTATTTGTAGCAGATAATACAGGTGCAAAAAAAATTGAGTGTATAAAAGTACTTGGAGGCTCAAAAAGAAGATATGCCAGCATTGGTGATACAATTGTTGTTGCTGTAAAAGAAGCTATCCCTAAAGGCAAAGTTAAAAAAGGTTCAGTTCATAAGGCAGTAGTTGTTAGAGTAAAAAAAGGCATTCATAGAGACGATGGATCAAAAGTTAGATTCGACAATAACGCAGCTGTTTTGACAGATGACAAAGGCGAACCTATCGGGACTAGAATTTTTGGACCAGTTACAAGAGAATTAAGAAGTAGGGGTCAAATGAAAATAATATCATTAGCTCCGGAGGTAATATAAATGATTAAGAAAGGCTCAAATGTCAAAGTTCTTGTTGGAAAAGATAAAAATAAAACAGGTGAGATTATAGAATTAGATAGAAAAAGAAATAGAGCAAAGATTAAAGGAATAAACATGATAAAAAAACATCTTAAAACTACTAAAGAAAGAAAAGGTGGGATAGTTGATAAAGAAAATTTTGTTCATTTATCAAATCTAAAATTGGATCAAAAACAAGATAAAAAAAAGGCAGTTAAAAAATGATACCAAGGTTAAAAACACTGTATCACAAGGAAGTTAAAACCATGCTTAAGGAAAAATATGGTTTTAAAAATCTTAATATGGCACCTAAATTTGAAAAAGTTGTTTTAAATATGGGTCTAGGAATAGATGGAAACGATTCAAAAATATTTAAATCTTGCGAAGAGGATTTAGCTAAAATCGCAGGACAAAAACCAGTCTCAACGAAGTTTAAAAAATCCATTTCAAATTTTAAAACACGCAAAGACACTAAAGCTGGACTTAAGGTCACTTTACGAAAAAATAAAATGTATGAATTTATAGATAGACTTGTAAACATTGCGCTTCCAAGAATAAAAGATTTTAGAGGTCTTTCCTCAAAAGGTATCGATAAGTTTGGTAATTTCACCTTTGGTGTTAAGGAGCATATAATATTTCCCGAAGTAAATTTTGATAAAGTAGACAAAATAAGAGGTTTAGATATTACAATAGTAATTAAATCAAACTCTAAAGAACATAGCTTAGAATTACTAAAGAAATTTAATTTTCCATTTAGAGAAGAAAGGAGCAACTAATGGCTAAACTCAGTTCAATAAATAAGAATAATAGAAGAAAAAAAATGTCAGACAGATTTTATGCAAAAAGAAAAAAACTAAAACTAATCATAATGAATAAAAAATTACCATTAGAGGAAAGGTTTAAAGCTCAACAAAAATTATCAAAATTACCAAGAAATTCAGCGAAGACTAGAGTAAGAAATAGATGTGAAATTACAGGTAGGCCGCATGGTGTTTACAGAAAATTAAAAATATCAAGAATAGCCCTTAGACAACTAGGTCTGCAGGGTAAAATTCCTGGTATGATAAAATCAAGTTGGTAGAAAGGAAAATTATATGAGTTTAACAGATCCAATAGGAGATATGCTAGCGAGAATAAAAAACTCGCAATTAAGAAATCATAAAAAGGTAGAAATGCCTTCATCAAATTTTAAGATGAAGATTGCAGATGTTTTAAAAAATGAAGGCTATATAAATGGGTTTAATGTTGATAAAAATGATAACAAACAAGTTTTGATTATTGATTTAAAGTATAATTCCGGATCTCCAGTAATAAGTGTAATCGAGAGAGTATCAAAACCGGGTAGAAGAGTTTTTTCTAGTGCTCAAAGTTTACCAAAAATAAACAATGGACTAGGAATTGCAATTATATCTACGCCAAAAGGTGTTATGACAGATATAGATGCAAGAAAACAAAAAGTTGGTGGAGAAATAATTTGTAAGGTATTTTAATGTCTAAAATAGGTAAAATAAGTATTAATATTCCAGAGAAGGTTAAAGTTGCTTTAGCAGGATCAGATATCAATATAGAAGGTCCTCTGGGTAAACAAAAGTTAAAAATTAATTTAGAGATGTTCGATTTTAAAATTGATGATGGTAAAAACGTTTCAATAAAACCAAAGAAACTAGACGATGATACAAAAAGATTATGGGGAATGAATAGAAGTCTTATTAATAATGCAATTATAGGCACTAGCAAGGGTTTTGAAAAAGTACTTGAGCTAAGTGGTGTAGGTTACAGAGCGGCATTAAAAGGAAAACAGTTAAATCTTCAACTAGGTTTTAGTCATGATATTAATTTTGATATTCCTGAAGATGTAAAAATTTTAGTTGAAAAACAAACAACTATTAAAATATCAGGTGTTGATAAACAAAAAGTAGGCATGATTGCATCAAAAATTAAATCTTTTAGACCGCCCGAACCCTACAAAGGAAAAGGAATTAAAGAAAAAGGTCAATATATATTAAGAAAAGAAGGTAAAAAGAAATAATGAAACTAAACACGTTACAAAGAAAAAAATTCAGAGTGAGAAAAAAGCTTAAAAATAATTCTAAAAATGATCGTTATAGATTAAGCGTATCTAGAAGTTTAAAAAATATTTCGGCTCAAATCATAGATGATGCAAATAGTAAAACTATCCTTTCAGCTTCATCTAATGAAAAGGGCATAAAATCTGGAAAAATAAATAAAACAGAGCTTTCAAAAATAGTTGCTGAAAAACTAGCTAAAAAAGCAGGAGAAAAAAATATTAAGAAAATTTATTTTGATAGAGGTCAATTTAAGTACCACGGAAGAGTAAAGATTTTTGCTGAAACATTAAGAAAAAACGGAATGGAATTTTAACATGTCTAAAGAAAATGAATTTATAGAAAAACTTGTTCACGTAAACAGAATTACAAAAGTTGTTAAGGGTGGTAGAAGATTTGGTTTTTCTGCATTAGTAGTTGTTGGAAATCAGAGTGGAAAAATTGGTATTGCGCACGCAAAATCAAAACAAGTTCCCGATGCCATAAAGAAAGCTAATGAAATGGCTAGAAGAAATTTAATTCAAATTCCCTTAAGAGAAGGAAGAACAATTCATCATGATGTTTCTGGTAAAGACGGTGCTGGAAAAATTAAAATGAGAGCGGCACCAAAAGGAACAGGTATCATTGCCGGTGGACCGGTAAGAGCCGTATGTGAAGTTCTTGGTATTAAAGATATAGTAGCTAAGTCACTTGGAACTGCAAATCCTCACAATGTTATCAGGGCATGTCTAAAAGCTTTAAAAAAACAAAATTCACCAAAACAAATATCAATTATAAGAAACAAAAAAATTTCTGAAATTATAGAGAAAAGAGGATAATGATGCTTAATGGTTTAACTAAACTTAAAACAAAAAAAATTAGAGTTGGCAGAGGTATTGGATCTGGAAAAGGCAAAACATCTGGAAGGGGTGTTAAAGGTCAAAAATCAAGATCTGGTGTTGCAATTAAAAGTTTTGAAGGTGGTCAAATGCCTTTATACAGAAGACTACCTAAAAGAGGTTTTAATTCATTTAATAAAAGCAAAATAGGAAAATTAAATTTAGGCGATTTACAACTGCTTCTAGAGGCAAAGAGAATAAAATCATCTGATAAAATAGATATAAAATTTTTACAAAGTTCGAAAATTATTAAAAAAAAGTATGAAAAAATAAAGATACTTGGTCAGGGTGAAATCAAAGATAAGTTGAATTTAGAAGTTCATTTTTTATCTAATTCAGCAAAAGAAAAACTTTCAAAGAACGGCTCAACAATTAAAATTTTAGAGAGCAAATAGATAAAATCATATGAGTACAATGACACAAAATAACGATTTAAGAAATCGTATAATTTTTACCATATTTATTCTAGCAGTTTACAGGTTTGGAACATTTGTTCCTTTGCCTGGTATAGACCCTGACCAGTTAAAAATTATGATGGAGGGAAATCAAAAAGGTTTGCTTGGCATGTTTAATGTCTTTGCAGGTGGTGCTGTTAGCCGTATGGCAATATTTGCTTTAGGAATAATGCCATATATCTCATCTTCTATTATAGTTCAGTTGCTCACAGGAACATCAGATTATTTCAAAAATTTAAAAAGTCAGGGGACAATTGGAAGACAAAAAATTACACAAATTACAAGGTATGGAACAGTTCTTTTGGCGACTATTCAAGGGTATGGATTGTCAGTTGGACTTGAGTCATCTGAAAATTTAGTCATTAATCCAGGTATCTTTTTTAAAGTTACAACTGTAACAACAATCGTTGCTGGTACAATTTTTTTAATGTGGTTAGGTGAACAAATTACTCAAAGAGGAATAGGTAATGGAATTTCATTAATTATATTTTCTGGAATCGTCGCAGAGATACCAAGAGCATTGGTTACTACATTCGAGTTAGGTAGAACAGGCGCAATATCTTCAACAATGATAATTTTTATTTTTGTTCTTTTAATAGTTACTATAATGTTCATTGTCTTTATGGAGAGGGCTCTAAGAAAAATATTGATAAACTACCCTAAGAGACAAATGGGTAATAAAATGTACGGAGGTGACTCTTCACATCTTCCTCTTAAAATAAATACAGCAGGTGTAATACCAGCAATTTTTGCTTCAGCTATACTACTTTTACCTGCTACACTTACAAATTTTAATATTAGTGAGAATGATAACATATCTTCTTTTTTGTCTTTTTTTTCACAAGGTCAGCCTCTTTACATGATTTTATATGCTTCAGGAATAATTTTTTTTACATTCTTTTATACATCACTTGTATTCAATCCAGATGAAACTGCTGAGAATTTAAGAAAATATGGTGGCTTTGTACCTGGTATTAGACCGGGCGAAAGCACCGCAAGATATATAGAAGAAATTTTAACAAGACTAACAACTATTGGAGCATTATATTTGACATTAGTTTGTTTAATGCCAGAATTTTTAATTGCAAACTATCCTATACCCTTTTATTTAGGAGGAGCTTCAGTCTTAATTGTCGTAGTCGTAGCAATAGACACAGTAACACAAATCCAGACAAGATTAATGAGTGCGCAATACGAACAACTTATTAAAAAAACAAAATTTGGAAGATAACAGTGAATATAATTCTATTTGGACCTCCTGGCGCAGGCAAAGGTACTCAAGCAAAATTTCTAGTTAAAATATTAAATAATTTTCAAGTTTCAACAGGAGATATGTTGAGGGATGAAATAAAAAAAGACACAGAAATTGGTAAGAGAATTATATCTTTTATGAATGAAGGTAAATTTGTTAATGATGAAATTGTTGATAGTCTGATGAAAAAAGTAGTTTTTGACTCCACTAAAAAAGGAAAATTAATTTTTGATGGTTACCCAAGAACTATAGATCAGGCAAAAAATTTAGATTTATTGTTATCAGAAACGGAACAACAAATTGATTTTATTTTCTTTTTGAATGTAAATAAAGAGACTATAATTAAAAGAATTGAAAAAAGAAAAACTGAAGAAAAAAGAAGTGATGATGACTTAGATATAATTCTTAAAAGATATGACACTTACTTAAAAACAACTTCACCAGTATTAGAGTATTATTCATCCAAACAAAACTTTTATAAGCTTGATGGAAATCAAGAAATTGATCAAATAAACAAGCAAATCAAGGCCTTTTTAAAGTTATAAAAAGTTGACTTTAAATTTTCATCTTATATAAAAGGCTAAATTTTATCTCAAATTATGGCTCGAATTGCAGGTGTAAACATCCCACAAAATAAAATCGTTCAAATTGGTCTCACATATATTTATGGTATTGGGGATAAGTTTTCTAAACAAATCTGTAAGGAATTAGAAATACCAAAATCAAAAAGGGTTAATGAACTTACAGACGACCAAATCCTAAAAATTAGAGAGTATATTGACCAGCACTTTACAGTTGAAGGAGATTTAAGAAGAGAAAATTCAATAAGCATAAAAAGATTAATTGATCTTGCATGCTATAGAGGTTTTCGACATAAAAAAAAGTTACCTGTAAGAGGACAAAGAACCAGATGTAATGCTAGAACAAGAAAAGGTAAGGCAATTGCTATCGCAGGTAAAAAATTAACACCATTAAAGAAATAGTTTAAAATGGCTGATAAAAAAAAAGTAGAAAAAAAAGTTGATGAAAAATCAGATGTAAAAACTGTTAAAAAAAGTTCTTACTCTAAAAAGAAAAAGGTTAAGAAGAACATAGTAAATGGAATAGCTTATGTTCAATCAACTTTTAATAATACTATTGTATCAATAGCTGACACTCAAGGTAATGTTGTATCTTGGGCCTCTGCTGGCCAAAAAGGTTTTAAAGGTTCTAGAAAATCAACACCGTACGCAGCACAAATTGCAGCTGACTCAGCTGCATCAAAAGCTTTAGAGTATGGTATGAAAACTTTAACAGTTGAAATTAAAGGGCCAGGTTCAGGGAGAGAAACAGCTTTGCGCGCATTACAAGCAAGAGGTTTTAAAATTTTATCTATTAAAGATACAACACCAATGCCTCATAATGGAACAAGACCACCAAAAAAAAGGAGAGTTTAATGGAAACGGCTAATGTAAATTTAAAAAATTGGAAATCATTAATTAAACCTGGAAAGTTAGATATTAATTTAAATGATGACAAATCATACGCTAAAATTGTGGCTGAACCACTTGAAAAAGGTTATGGTTTAACTTTAGGTAACTCACTAAGAAGAATTCTATTGTCTTCAATAAGAGGTACTGCTGTAACTGCAATTCAAATTGATGGAGTACTTCATGAGTTTACTTCTATTAAAGGAGTAAGAGAAGATGTAACTGATATTGTTCTTAATGTAAAATCTTTAGCATTAAAAAGCACTTCTGAAGGTTCAAAAAAATTAGTGCTTGACGCAAAAGGACCAGGCGTAATTAAAGCATCAGATATAACAAAAATTAATGAAATAGAAATTTTAAACCCTGATTTGGTGATTTGTAATTTAGATGAAAATACAAATTTCCATATGGAGATGACAATAGGTAACGGAAAAGGTTATGTACCCGCTGAACTTAACAAACCAGATGAACCACCATTGGGTCTAATACCAATAGACTCACTTTTTAGTCCAGTAAAAAAAGTGTCATATTCTGTTAGCACTGCTAGAGAGGGTAAAGCTTTAGACTATGACAAATTAACAATGGAAATAGAAACTAATGGATCTATCTCAGCAGAAGATGCGTTAGCGTACTCAGCTAGAATTTTTCAAGACCAATTAGGAATGTTTGTTAATTTTGATGAACCTCAAGAAGTTACTATTACTGAAAAACCAAGCGAACCAGAATTTAACAAAAACTTATTAAGAAAAGTTGATGAATTGGAACTTTCTGTAAGGTCAATGAATTGTCTAAAAAATGATAATATTATCTATATTGGAGATTTAGTTCAAAAGTCAGAGGGAGAAATGTTAAGAACACCAAACTTTGGAAGAAAATCGCTTAACGAGATTAAGGAAGTTTTAAATGGTATGTCACTTTATTTAGGTATGGAAATACCTAATTGGCCTCCTGACAACATAGCTGAATTATCTAAAAAATTAGAGGAAAGTATTTAATAATGAGACATAGATTAGGTTATAAAAAACTTAACAGAACATCTGAGCATAGAAAAGCGTTAATAAAGAATATGCTAAATAATTTAATTAAATATGAGCAAATAATTACCACTTTACCTAAAGCAAAAGTACTAAAGCCACAAGCTGATAAAATTATAACTCTAGGGAAGAAAAAAAATCTGCAAAATACCAGGAAATTAGTATCTCAACTCCAGGACAAAACTAATGCAAACAAAGTTATAAAAACTTTATCAAAAAGATACGAAAAAAGATCTGGAGGATATACCAGAATTGTAAAAGCTGGATTTAGATATGGTGATAATGCACCTTTAGCTGTAATAGAATTTGTAGATAGAGATGTAGAAGCAAAAAGAAAATTTAAGAAAAAGAAATCACAAGATAAACCTGCAAACACAGAAGAAAAAAAATCAGCCTCAGCATAATTAAATAATGAATAAGTCCTACATTATTAAGGAAATTTATTCAGGTATGCGTATTGATAGGTGGATAAGAAATAACATTGCTTTTCTACCACAGTCATTAATCGAAAAATCTTTAAGAAAAGGTAAAATTAAAGTTAACATAAAAAAAGTAAATAGTTCCTATAAATTAAAAAAAGGAGACAAAGTTAAGTTTTTTAATTTTAATTTTGAAATTAATAAAAATAAGGAAACTAACAAAAAATTTTCACCATCTTCTGAACTTTTAAAAATTCATGAGAACAGAATATTAGAAAATAATGATGACTTTATCGTAATAGACAAAAGTCCAGGTGTACCAGTTCAAGGTGGAACAAAATCAAAAAAGAACCTAATTGATATACTTGCATCTAGTGAATTTTTTAAGGATACAAAACCATTTCCAGTTCATAGATTAGATAAGGAAACATCTGGTATAATGATAATTTCTAAAAATCATAATTCAGCAAGATTATTAACAACCTTATTTAGACTAAGAAAAATTCATAAAACTTATTTAGCTGTATGTCACGGTCAGATAAGTAAAAAAAAAGGCGAATTAAAAAATGAACTTATAACATTTGAAAATGATAAAAAGAAAATTGAAAAAGCGTTAACTTATTATAAAGTTCTTTCTGAAACAAATACAACTTCATTTCTTGAGCTTAAGCCAGTAACAGGAAGAAAGCACCAGTTAAGAAAACAGCTAGCTTTAATTGATAATCCAATTGTGGGAGATAAAAAATATATTTTATCAAATAAAAAAATTAAAAGTGATAAAGATCTTATGTTACATGCTTACTCATTGAAATTTTATATTAATAATAAAAAATTCTTTTATAAAGCAGATCCACCTGCTGCATTTAACAAGTATTTAAATAAAAAAAAACTTAATATTTTAAATTCTTAATAAGATTTACTTTGAGTCTATTAATTATTTTATCTTTTGAGACTCTTTTAAAATTATAAATCTTGGAAATACCTTTATCAGAAATGCCACATGGAACTATTTTTTTATAATCATCTAAATTGTTAGATAGGTTTAAAGAAAATCCATGAAATGCAATCCATTTTTTTACACGAAAACCTATTGCTGCAATTTTTTTTTCTTCGTTTTTATCCAAAACCCAAATACCTATATTTTTTCTATCACTGAAAGAGCTTATCTTAAAATCTTTTAAAGTTTCAATAATTGAATTTTCAATTACTGTTATAAATTTTCTTATATCTTTTTTTCTTCTAGATATGTCTATTACAAAGTAGCAAATCAATTGTCCCGGACCGTGCCATGTTATTTTTCCACCTCTATTAGTTTTAACTATTTTTACATTTTTATCTAAAACATCTTTTTTGTTAAAGTTTACACCACATGTATAAACAGATTTGTGTTCTAAAAACCAAATCAACTCTTCATTTCTATTCTGAGAAACTTGATGAACCCTTTCATGGAGATATTCAATAGCTTCTTCATATTTTACTGGTTTTTTTGATATTTTGATCTCCATAAGAATTTAAAAATTGTATTATATTTAATTTGTATTAATAGTTCTAATAATTTTTACAGGATTTAAAATGAGCAATTTAAAAAAAAAAATCGATAAAAAAGTAAACTTTGAATTTAATAAAGAATATATCAAAGTAATTGAAGAAAAAATTCAAAAAAACGATGTAAATTTTATTACTAATTCCTTTAGAGAGATGCACCCTGCTGATGCAGCAGATATTATCGAACATCTAAGCCAAGACGATAGAGAAAATCTTATTAAATTGAATAATTTTAAATTAGATCCAGAATTATTCGTTGAATTAAATGAAAACATTCAATCTGAAATTATAAAATTACTTTCTACTGCTTCTATAATATTTATTCTTAAAAACTTGGAATCCGATGATGCTATAAAAATATTGGAAAACATTGAAGAAAAAAGTAAAAATGAAATTCTAAGTTCTTTACCGCCTAAAGATAGATTTGCTTTATTAGAAAGTTTAAGTTACCCCGAAGACTCTGCTGCACGTATTATGCAGAGAGAATTTACAGCTATTCCAAGTAATTGGTCTGTCGGACAAACAATTGATTATTTAAGAGAAAATAAAGATCTTCCTGAACAATTTTTAGAAATTTATATTATTGATAATGAATTTAAACCTCTTGGAACTGTCCCTTCATCAAAAGTTTTGAGAACCCCTCGTGAAAGTAAAATGGTTGAAATTATGTTGGAGTCTCAAGTAACTATTCCAGTTGATATGGATCGAGAGGAAGTCGGAAGACTTTTTGAAAATTACAATCTTAATTCAGCAGCTGTAATTGATAAAACAAAAAAGTTAGTTGGTATGATTACTAGTGATGACATATTAACTGTTCTTAAAGAGGAGGCAGAGGAAGATACTTTAAGGCTAGCTGGTGTTGGAGATGAAGAAATCACTGATGGGGTAATAAAAAAAACACAAAGACGATTTAATTGGCTTTTGCTAAATCTTTTTACAGCATTTTTAGCAACTTGGGTTATTAGTAAATTCGGTGCAACTATTGAACAAATGGTTGCTTTAGCTTTCTTAATGCCAATAGTAGCTTCAATGGGTGGTAATGCTGGCATGCAAACGCTAGCTGTAACTATTCGCGGTATAGCTACAAATGATTTAACAAATAGTAACTTTTTAAAAATTGTTTTAAAAGAATTTAATATTGGAGTTTTAAACGGAATTATTTTTGCAATAATAAGTGCTTTAATAGTTCAACTTTGGTTTAAGGATTATGTTTTATCCATAATCATTTCTATCTCGATGATATTAAATATGATTGTTGCTGGCTTGTTTGGCATTTTAATTCCAGTGACATTAAAAAAACTTAATATTGACCCAGCTATAGCATCAAGCGTGTTTGTAACAACTGTCACAGATGTAATTGGTTTTTTGTCCTTTTTAGGTATTGGCGCATATTTCTTTTACGGCTAAAAATTATCAATTAATCTAACTTTCTTAATATAAAAACATACAAAGAGTTTCAAATTTTTTTTGTTAAAAATTGGACTAAGATTATTTTTATTTCTCAATTCTAAATATTCAATTTTAATATCACTGTTGCTTTTAATACTTTGAAGTAAATAAGTTTTTTTTGTATTTTTTTTTATATTTTTGAAAACATCAACTATCTTTTTTGTA
>CACHQX010000005.1 GCA_902582235.1 uncultured Pelagibacteraceae bacterium | reverse complement strand
TTATTTGCGAAATTACCGTTAAGTTTATCTATATCCGAACTTCTTTTGAATGATCTGTCGGAGTGATTTCTACCTCTGTTTCTCTTTAAATTATTTCTAAATTGTCTCATGTATTTTTAATTTATTTTTGTAGATACTATACATCTAATATTATTTCCATAGTCTTTGATAATTTTATTTATAAAAAAATTTTTTTTTCTTAAGAATTTAGTCACTTTGTATTTCTGATCGTACCCAATTTCAAGAATAAGTTTTCCATTAGTTTTTAATAAATGTTTTGATTTTGAAATAACTTTTTTAATTACTTCTAAACCATCTAATCCACCATCTAAAGCAATTTTTGGTTCATAAATTATTGAGTCCAAATATTTTAATCTGTGTTTGTTAATATATGGAGGATTGCTAATAATTAAATCATATTTATCGTTATAAAAATTGTCAACATCTCTTTTATAAAATTTAATTCTATCTGATAATTGATGTAAATTTGCATTAATTTTTGCCAATTTTAAAGCATTTTTGGATAAATCTATGGCATCACATTTACAATACAATCTCTCTTTTAAAATAGATATTGATAAACATCCAGATCCAACACCAATATCAAGTATTCTTTTAGACTGACTTTTTTTAATTATTCTTAGTGTCTGCTCAACCAAATGTTCTGAATCTGGACGAGGGATAAGTACATTTTCATTTGTTATAAACTTATCTCTCCAAAAACTTTTATTGTTTGTTATATAAGCAATTGGCTCTTTTTTTTTTCTTCTATTAATAAGATTAAAATACTTTTCTCTTTCTTCTTTTTTTATGTGTTTCTCCAAATTTAGAAGAACATCTTCTCTTGAAATATTAAGGCTTTTCGACATTAGAATTTCACAATCAATTTTATATGAAGGTATATTATTTGCTTTAAGTATCTGTTGACCATCTTTCAAATTATCTATAATTTTCATGATATTTTTTTTAATTCTTCCTCTTGAGCTTGAAGGCTAAGATTATCAATCATTTCATCAAAAATTTCTCCTTCCATAAACTCATCTAATTTATGCAATGTTAGATTAATTCTATGATCTGTGACTCTGCCTTGAGGAAAATTATACGTTCTTATTCTTTCAGATCTATCCCCTGATCCGATTTTATTTTTTCGATCTTTTGCTCTTTCCTCGTCTCTTTTATTTCTTTCAAACTCGTATATTCTCGATCTTAAGATTTTAAGTCCTTTCTCTTTGTTTCTAATTTGAGATTTTTCATCTTGCTGGCTAACAACAATTCCTGTTGGGATGTGGGTAATTCTTACAGCT
This sequence comes from uncultured Pelagibacteraceae bacterium, assembly GCA_902582235.1. Taxonomy (GTDB): domain Bacteria; phylum Pseudomonadota; class Alphaproteobacteria; order Pelagibacterales; family Pelagibacteraceae; genus Pelagibacter. The sequence continues at coordinate 69,380 of CACHQX010000005.1, read as the reverse complement.
GAGTCTGTGGTATTAACACTTTGCCCTCCAGGGCCACTACTTCTGAATACATCAATTCTCAAATCTTTTTCCTCTATCTTTATATCTACTTCTTCTGCCTCTGGTAATACCGCAACTGTTGCTGCTGAGGTATGTACTCTACCTTGTGTTTCAGTATCTGGAACACGTTGAACTCTGTGAACACCACTTTCATATTTTAAAGAGGAATAAATATTTCTTCCTTTTATTGAAGCAATTACCTCTTTTAATCCTCCTGCATCACTTTTCGATATACTAATTATTTCCAAAGACCATTTCTTTTTTTGGCTTACTTTTTCATACATCTTAAAAAGATCTGATGCAAATAAACTTGCCTCTAATCCGCCTGTTCCTGCTCGTATTTCTATTATTGCATTTTTGGTATCTGCCTCATCTTTTGGGAGCAAAAATAATTTAAGTTTACTCTCATTTTTGTCTTTTTTGGCCTCAAGCTCATTAAGCTCAATCTTGGCTAGTTCTATCATTTCTTTATCGTTGTTTTCATCACCAATAATTTTTTTAAGATCATTCCTAGTTTTGTCAAATGTTAGATAGTCCTTTGCGTGACTAATTACTGCGTTTAATTCTGAATATTCTTTTGATTTAGATGCAAATAATTTTTTTTCGATTGCTCCGGAGGATAATTCCTTTTCAAGAATCCCATGTTTTTTTATTATCTCCTTTACCTTATCAACTGGTATCATTAAATTTTATTTTTGATGTCTTTTTCTTTTTTTTCCACCAATGCTACAACTTTAGAAATTATCTCATCATTTTTTAATTTTTCTTTTTGAACGCCATTTAAATATAACATATTGCTGTTCTTGCCTCCTCCTGTAATACCAATATCAGTTGAGGCTGCCTCCCCTGGGCCATTAACAACACATCCAATTATCGATAAAGTTAAAGGTGTTTTAATATGAGATAACTTTTCCTCTAGTTTTTTTACTACATCAATTACTTCAAATCCTTGACGAGCACATGAGGGGCATGAAATGATTTTTACACCTCTATTTCTTAAGTTAAGAGATTTTAAAATTTCATTGCCTATTTTAATTTCTTTAATAGGATCGTCAGATAAAGAAACTCTAATAGTATCACCAATTCCTTCCATCAAAAGTGAGCCTAGACCTATTGAGGTTTTTACACTCCCTGGCACGAAACTGCCCGATTCTGTGACTCCTAGGTGCAGAGGATAATCTGTCTTAGATGAAAGAAGTCTGTACGACGCTACTGATAAAAATACATCTGATGATTTTACACTAACTTTAAAGTTATAAAAATCCTCATCCTCTATAAGCTGGATATTCCTCATTGCACTCTCTACTAAAGCATCTGGACAAGGTCCTTTATATTTTTCTAATATGTCTTTTTCTAAAGAACCAGCATTGACCCCAATCCTTAATGCACAATTGTAATCCTTGGCTGCAGCTATCACTTGTTTGATTTTTTCTTTTTGACCGATATTACCAGGATTTATCCTCAAGCATTTTGCCCCACTTTTAGCTGCCTCTATAGCTCTTTTGAAATGAAAATGAATATCTGCAATAATTGGAACTTTACTGTTTTTTACTATCTCTTTTAAAGCGTTAGTTGACTCTTCATCAGGACATGAAACTCTAACAAGTTCAGCGCCTTCTTCAGCACAGTCATTAATTTGTTTAATTGTTTCTTTTATATTGGTAGTTAAAGTATTTGTCATTGACTGAACTGAGATAGGGTTATCCCCACCAATTTTTACATCGCCAACGTTTATCTCTTTTGTTTTTTTTCTTTTTATATCTCTAAATTCTTTATAACTCATCTTCTTAAATTAAATTCTTTATGTAATAATTCAACAGATTTTTTTAAATTTTTGCTTTGAATTAAAACAGATATTCTTATTTCAGAAGTAGAAATAACAAGAATATTAATTTTTTTATTTGCTAATGCCTGGAACATGCGATAAGTAACACCTGGTGTTGTGATCATTCCGACACCCACAATAGAAACTTTTGCAACATTCGTATCTACAATTAGCTTTTTAAAATTAATTTTTTTATTTTTAGATAAAAGTCTTTTAGTTTTTAAAAGATCATCAGATTTAATGGTAAAAGTTAAATCTGTCTCTTTGCCATCTGAAGAAATATTTTGAACAACCATATCAACATTTATAGAATTTTTATATAAAGGCTCAAATATTGCTGCAGCTACACCTGGTTTGTCCTTTACACCAAGGAGACTTACTTTCGCATCATTTTTAGTAAAAGATACGCCCCTGATTATATTTGTGTCTTTAATCTTTTTTCTACCAATTATTTGTGTGCCTGTTTTATTTGTAAATGATGATTTTACATCAATTTTTACTTTATTTAATTTTGCGTCCTGGATTGAAGCTGGCTGCATTACTTTAGCGCCAAGCGAGGACATTTCTAGCATCTCTTCATAAGATAATGCTTTAATTTTTTTTGCTTTTTTTGTTAAATTTGGGTCAGTTGTGTACACCCCATCAACATCAGTATAAATTATACATCTTTTAGCTTTAAAAAATTTAGCGAGCATAATTGCACTTGCATCACTGCCACCTCTTTCTAAAGTTGTAAGTCTGTTTTCTTTATTTAAACCCTGAAAACCAGTTATTATTGGAGTTCCCCCATTTTTTAAATACTTTTTTATCTGGTCTGTCCCAATCTTTATAATTCTTGCAGAGCTATAACTACCTCTTGTTATAATAGGGATCTGCCATGACATCCAAGACCTTGAATCAAAACCAAGGGCACATAACTTTCCAGCAATTAAAGAACTAGCCATTTGTTCACCAGTTGACAAAAGCACATCTCTCTCAGAGCTTGGAAAATTCTTAGAAATTTTCTCAGCTTTTTTTATAAGTTCATTTGTAACACCACTCATTGCAGAAGTTACAACAATAACTTTGTATTTTTTTTTTATATATGAGACGATTATTTTAGATATTTTTACAATTCTATCTAACGTACCAACTGATGTTCCACCAAATTTTAAAACAATAATTTTCATTGATATTTTATATTTAAATTTTTATATTTAGATAAAATACATCTAAATTGTAAAGTCAACAACCAATGAAAAAAAACACTATTAATAAAAAGGAAATTGATAAATTTTCAAAGTTAGCTGATGAGTGGTGGGATCCTGATGGCAAGTTTAAACCACTGCATAATTTTAATCCAGTCAGACTAAGATATATTAAAGATACAATTACTAAAAAATTTGGAACTAAATCAGAAAAATTACCATTAAAAGATATTAAGATATTAGACATTGGATGTGGTGGAGGTCTTTTAAGTGAACCTCTTTCAAGATTAGGCGCAACAGTTACAGGTATAGATGCTTCGGACAGAAACATCAAAATTGCTAAAATGCATTTGGAAAAAAGTAAATTAGATATTGATTATTACTGTTCATCCCCAGATAAATTTGTTGTCAAAGAAAAATTTGATGTAGTATTAAACATGGAGATAGTTGAACACGTTGATAATGTTGATTTTTTTTTATTTAAAAGTTCAGAACTTTTGAAGAAAAATGGCTTAATGTTTATTGCAACTTTAAATAAAACATTAAAGTCTTATTTATTTGCAATAATAGGTGCTGAATATATCTTAAGATGGTTGCCAATAGGTACACATGACTGGAATAAATTTTTAAAACCCGGGGATTTAATCAATATTTGCAAAAACAATTCATTAAATTTGAACAACTTAATTGGTGTAAAGTTTGATGTTCTGAAAAATGAATGGATTGTATCTGAAGATAGCTCTGTAAATTATCTTGCGCAATTTTCTAAAACTTAGTTTTCTTTATCCTCTATCCAGGGGAACGTCTCAGTCTTTATACCTTCTTGTTTGAGATCTTCAATTTCCTTTGATGAAGCTTTTCCATAAATTGGTTTTTTTTTCTTTTTTGGATCATAATGTATTGATCTTGCCTCATGGGCAAAGTTGTTCCCAACGTATTTAAAATTATTTTTAATGAACTTTTTAAATTCTCTTAGCTTTGACTTAATCTCCTTAATTTTATTTATATCATTTTTCTTAAGTTCTGGGCTGTTTAATACATTTGGTGCCATTAATGTTTTTTCTATTTTTCGAGAATCGCAAATATGACAATTCAAATATTTTTTTTTTTTTAGTTTCTCGTACTCTTTAGAGTCGGAAAACCAGCTATCAAAAATGTTTTTACAATCTTTACAAATTAGTTTGTATTTAATCATACAGTTTAAATAGTAATATCTTATTTTTTTTCAACCTTTAACTTCTATAATCTGAATTAATAGATATGTACCTTTGAGTGAAGTCCATCGTATAACAAGTAAAATTTTTGTTGCCATTATTGATCTCAATTGTAATTTCTAAATTATTTTGCTTCATGTAATCTGCAACATCTTTCTCAACATAATTTTTATTAAGCTGTCCTTTATCAAAAATTTTATGTTCTCCAATAAATAAATTTACTCGATCTATTTCAAACTCTACATCAGCTTTTCCAGCAGCCATTAATATTCTTCCCCAATTTGGATCTTCTCCAGTAATAGCTGTTTTAACCAACGGCGAGTTAGCAATCGAAAATGATATTTTTTTTGCATCACTTTCACTTGAGCACTTAAGGGAATTAATTTTTATAAACTTTGATGCACCTTCGCCATCACTCACAACCCTTTTTGCTAAGTTTAATAAAACATTATTTAGAGCTAAATCGAAATCTTTAAGTTTTATATCGTTTATATTATTAATAGATTTATTTTTTGCCTTTCCTGTTGAAAAAATTGTTACCATATCATTTGTACTAGTATCACCATCACAACTAATTGCATTAAAGGTGTTTTGAATATTTTTTTTTAAAATTTTTTTCAATATATTTGAGGAAAGGTCTGCGTCAGTAAAAATGTATGCTAAAGTTGTTCCCATGTTTGGAAAAATCATTCCAGATCCCTTTGCAAGACCATAAATTTTAATTTTTGTATTTCCAATATTACATTCTTCCATAGCAAGCTTTGGTTTTAAATCAGTTGTTAAAATACCCATAGCTGCCTTTATCCATAAATACTTATTTTGGGTGTACTTAATTTTATCAACCAAATTTTTAATAGACGACTTAATCTTCTCCTTTGGAAAAACCTCTCCTATTGTGCCAGTGCAACCAAACAAAATTTCACTTGTTTTAATTTTTTTTGGATGATCTTCGTCCTCTTTTTGTTTCTTAGTTAAATTTGTTGATATTTCATCGGAGATTTCTTCAAGAGCTTCATACCCTTTTTTTCCTGTAAGCGCGTTAGCATTTCTTGTGTTTACTAAAAGAGCACGAATTTTTTTTGTTTTTATTTTCTTATTCCATTTAATATTTTCAGAAACAACCTGGGACTGGGTGTAAACAGATGCATGTTCAGCTCCATGTCTGAAATAAAAAAGGACCAAATCATCTCTATCATTATTATATAAATTAGCTGAAGTCGTAGATACTGAAACACCATCAATATGATCTAAGTCCTGGAAGTCAGCCATTTTTGACTTTTCTTTTTTAGATAACAAAAAATTGCTTAAATTTAGAGGCATTCTATTTAAAAAAATTAATTTATAACTATATAATCAATTAATAATTAATTATATATCAAAAAAAAATGTTAAATCCATTAAGCTTTATTACTAAAATATTTAAGAGTAGCAACGATATCGAGCTTGCTAAGTTTAGAAAAATTCTAGAAAAAATAAATTTACTCGAAAATGATGTTGCCAAAATAAAAGATAGTGATTTTCCACATAAAACTAATGAACTAAAAAATCAAATTAAAAGTGGAAAAAATCTCGATGAAGTTTTGCCAGAAGCATTTGCTTATGTAAGAGAGGCTTCTCACAGATCAAGAAATGAAAAACACTTTGATGTACAGTTGTTAGGAGGTATTGCACTTCATCAAGGCAAAATAGCAGAAATGAGAACTGGGGAGGGAAAAACAATCACAATTGCATTAGCAGCCTATTTAAATGCGCTTTCTGGAAATGGTGTTCATATTGTTACAGTAAACGATTATTTGGCAAAAAGAGATTGTGAAAATATGTCAAAAATTTATAACTTTCTTGGTCTAAGCGCAGGTTACATTAACAATAATCAATCTGAAGATGAAAGAAGAGAAAATTATTTAAAGGATATTACTTACGCAACTAACAGTGAACTTGGTTTTGATTATTTAAAGGATAATATGAAGTATTCATCGAAGACATTAACTCAAAGAGGACATAGTTTTGCTATTGTTGATGAGATCGACTCTTGTCTAATAGATGAAGCTCGGACTCCGTTAGTTATTTCTGGACAAACAGATGAGACGAGCAATCAATATAAAGCTATCAATAAACTTGTCACAAAATTAAAGACCAGTGATTATGAGTTGGATGAAAAGGATAAAAATATCACTTTAACCAACGAAGGAATTGACTCTATTGAAAAATTATTAAGCAATGTTGGAATACTTAAAAATAATAATTTTTATGATCCGGCTAATTTAAACCTTGTACATCATGTTAATCAGGCATTGAAAGCAAATTATCTTTTCTCAAAAGACAAAGACTATGTTGAGGTTGATGGAAAGATCAAAATTGTTGATGAACTTACAGGAAGAATTCTTGAAGGTAGGAGGTATGGAGATGGACTACATCAAGCCTTAGAAGCTAAAGAAAATTTGAAAATTCAAATGGAAAACCAAACACTTGCATCAATTACCTATCAAAATTATTTTAAATTATATAAGAAGCTTGCAGGATGTACTGGTACTGCAGTTACAGAAAGTCAAGAGTTTTATGAAATTTACAATCTTAATGTTGTTGTTATTCCAACAAATAAAGAAATGATTAGAAAAGATTGGAACGACCAAATTTTTAGAACGGAAAAAGAAAAACAAGATGCAATTATTTCTAAAGTAAAAATGTTAAATTCAAAAGGACAACCATTGCTTATTTTTACATCCAGTGTTGACAAATCCGAGGTCTATTCAAATTTATTTAGAAAAAATAAAATTACTCATACAGTTTTAAATGCTAAAAATCACGAAAAAGAGGCTGAGATTATTGCTAATGCAGGAAAATTAAATTCGGTTATAATTACAACAAGTATTTCAGGAAGAGGTGTAGATATTAAATTAGGTGGGAAAGATTCAGATAACTTAAAAGAGAATAAAGAAAAAATTAAATCTCTAGGTGGGCTTTTTGTTATTGGCACAGAAAGAATGGAGTCTAGAAGAGTTGACAATCAGGCCAGAGGAAGAGCTGGAAGACAGGGTGATGAAGGTAATTCAATTTTTTATGTAAGTTTGGAAGATGATTTAATGAGAATTTTTGGATCAGAATCTATTAATAAAATATTAGAAAAACTGGGATTAAAAGACGGAGAAAGTATTGACCATCCTTGGATCAACAAAGCTTTGGAAAGAGCACAACAAAAAGTTGAGGCTAGAAACTTTGATGTAAGAAAAACTTTATTAAAATTTGACGATGTACTTAATGATCAGAGACATGTAATATTTAGTCAAAGAAAAGAAGTCCTAGAAAAACAAAACATATTTGAAACTATTGACAATTTTTTAAATGATGAAATTGAAGATTTAATAAAACAAAAAGAAAAATCTCCATCAATTTTTGAAAATAAAACTCAAGTAAATAGAATTAACACGCTTTTTGGTCAAAATGAGGAGAATTTAAATGAGAAATTAAGAAGTCTAAGTAACAAAGAAATATCGAGCTCCATAAATTCAAATTTTAAAAAAAAGAGAGAGGAGAGAAGCGCTTATTTAGGGGAGGAAAGTTCAAAAGAAATAGAAAAGAAAATCTTTTTGCAATTAATTGATTTAAATTGGAAAAATCATATTCAGTATCTAGAACAGTTGCGTCAAGTTATAGGTTTAAGGTCTTATGGTCAAAGGGATCCCTTAGTTGAGTACAAAAAGGAGGCGTTTCATTCTTTTGAAACAATGCTCAATAAAATTAGGCAAGATATAGTAATGATTTTGCTAAATTTAAAAATCATAGAAAAAAGAAGATAAAATTCCAATAAGCTTCAGTATTATTTTAAGAGAAAAATTAAAGCTGCTAAAATAAATATCGATCCTATAAAAAAATATTTGTATTTGAATAAAACTTTTTTAAATTTATTTATATTTGTAAAATTAATTGGCAATCTACTAGAAATAGCAACTCCCTCTGTTAAACCTCTATCCCTACCGATTTTTAAAAATTTTTCTTTTTTAAGAGATATAATTTCAGCTTTAGAAAGATTGCTTAACTCATTTAAATTTTTATCAATAGAGACCTTTACATTTTCTAAAATAAGGTTTTTATCTCTGTGAGCTCCTCCCGTTGGTTCAGGAATTATTTCATCAATAATTTTTAAATTCAAAAGATCTCTAGAAGTTAGTTTCATTGCTTTTGCGGCTTCTAGAGTTTTTGTTGGATCTCTCCATAAAATAGATGCACATCCCTCTGGGGATATTACTGAATAAATTGCATTTTCTAACATTATAATTTTATTTGAGGAGGCTAAAGCTATTGCACCACCAGATCCTCCCTCGCCAATAATAATTGAAATTGTAGGCACACCAACCGACATTGAGCATTCTATTGATCTTGCTATTGCTTCAGCTTGACCTCTCTCCTCTGCTCCAACTCCAGGATAAGCGCCAGGAGTATCTATAAATAAAATAATCGGTAAGTTAAATTTATCAGCTAGCTTCATTAGTCTTATTGATTTTCGATACCCTTCAGGTTTCATCATTCCAAAATTTCTTTCAATTCTAGTGTCAAGATCCTCACCTTTTTCTTGTCCAATTACCATTACAGATTTATTTCGAAAAGTCGCTAATCCAGAAATCAAAGATTTATCCTCCCCAAATAACCTATCGCCATGAATTGGAAAGAAATCCTCAAAAAGATTATCAATAAAAAATTTTGATTTAGGGCGGTCCTCATGACGAGCGACCATTGTTGTCTGCCATGGATCAAGATTTGAATAAATTTCATTGAGTTTAGAACTCAAATCATTCTGAAGTTTTGCCAATTTTCCAGTTTCAACTTGTGTGATACCATCTTTAGCAAATGGATCTTGAAGTTTTTCAATCTCGTTTTCTAGGGATTTTATATCTTTTTCAAAATTCAAATAATTTTTCATAATTAAATATCCACTAATATTTAAAAATGGCAACAAAATGATTACTTTTATTAGTGTGTAATTATTATATATGTTAATTTATTAATTTCTAAGATAATTTTTAATTATGAAAACTAAAAATTTAAAAGAATACATGAGTGTTGGAAGTCTTTATGTATCAAAAGAGCTATTAAAGTTTGTAAACAACGAGGTTCTTAAGGGCACAAAAATAAAGCCAAAAAATTTTTGGAGTGGATTTGAGAAATCCTTGCACATTTTAAAACCAAAAAATGAAAAGTTAATTGATATTAGAGAGAGTATTCAAAAAAAAATTGATGATTGGCATATACAAAACAAAGATAATGAGTTCAATTTAGCAGCATATAAAAAATTTTTATATTCTATTAACTATCTAAAAAAAGAGGGAAAAAACTTTAAAATCCAAACAGAAAATGTTGATGAAGAAATATCAAAAACGCCAGGTCCCCAATTAGTTGTTCCAATTTCAAATGCAAGATACGCTTTAAATGCAGCAAATGCGAGATGGGGAAGTTTATATGATGCTTTATATGGAACAGATGCAATCGGCTCTGAAAAACTTGATAATAGATACAATCCTGTCCGTGGAGGAAAAGTCATAGATTATTGTAGAGATTTCTTAGATGAAATTTTTCCATTAAAAAATGCTTCATGGAAAAAACTTAGTGAATTAAAAATTGTAAAACATAAATTAATTTTAAAAATTGGTAAAAAAAACGTATCTTTGAAAGATAAAAAGCAGTTTAAAGGATATCGACAAGATAAAAAAGGTCTTAAAGGTGTTTTGCTTATTAATAATGGGCTTCATGTAGAATTAATTATTAATCCATACGCTTTCCATGCGAACAATGACCCCATTGGGCTTAGTGATCTAGTAATAGAGTCGGCTGTCTCAACAATCATAGATCATGAAGACAGCGTTGCTGCAGTAGATGCAAGTGACAAAGTACTGGGCTATAGAAACTGGTTGGGTCTAATGAAAGGAAATTTAAATGTCAAATTTGAAAAATTAGGGAAAAAATATAAAAGAGTTTTAAACTCAGATAGAAATTACATTTCTCAAAACGGAAAAAAATTTAAATTACATGGAAGAGCTCTTTTGTTAAACAGGAATGTCGGGCACCTAATGAAAAACCCTTCAATTTTATTATCAGATAAATCAGAAGTTCCTGAAGGTATTATGGACGCCTTTATAATTTCTGCAGCGTGTTTGCATGATTTTATTAAAAAAGGGAACTCAAGAAAAAATTCAATTTATATTGTTAAACCAAAGATGCATGGACCAGATGAAGTCGCATTTGCCGATGAAATTTTTACTCACGTTGAAAATGTTTTAAAAATGAAAAAGAATACAATCAAAATTGGAATAATGGATGAAGAAAGACGAACAAGTGCTAATTTAAAAGAGTGCATTAGAAATGTAAAAAGAAGAGTTGTCTTTATTAATACTGGGTTTTTAGATCGAACTGGTGATGAGATACATACATCTATGGAGTCGGGTCCAGTGATTAAAAAAGGTGATATAAAAAATTCTGATTGGATTAAAGCATATGAGAATAATAATGTTGTTGTGGGATTAGAATGTGGTTTTTCTGGTAAAGCACAAATTGGAAAAGGAATGTGGGCTGCACCAGATAGGATGGCAGATATGTTAAGCGAAAAAATAGGACATCCTTCTTCTGGAGCGAATTGTGCTTGGACTCCTTCACCTACTGCAGCAACTTTACATGCAACTCATTATCACAAAGTGAACGTTTTCAAAGTTCATAAAAAACTATCTAATAAAAGAAAATTCGACTTAGACAATCTTTTAAAATTACCAATTATTCGAGGTCCAAACTGGTCAATGGATGAAATTAAAACTGAACTTGAAAATAATTGCCAAGGTATATTGGGATACGTTGTAAGATGGATAGATAGTGGTGTAGGTTGTTCAAAAGTTCCAGACATAAACAATATCGGTCTCATGGAGGATCGTGCAACTTTAAGAATTTCTTCTCAGCATATTGCTAACTGGTTACACCATAATATATGTACTCCTAATCAGGTATTAGAAACATTAAAAAAGATGGCAAAAATTGTAGATGATCAAAACAAAAATGATCCTGAATACAAAAAAATGTCTGATAATTTTGATAATTCTATTGCTTTTAAAACTGCTTGTGACTTAGTTTTTAAAGGTAAGGACCAATCATCAGGTTACACGGAACCTTTGTTACACTTGAACAGATCTATAAAAAAAAATTTAAGTCCCTCTAGATAGTTGTCCTATTTTTAAAAGCAAAATTTAAAGTGCCATCATCCAAACTTTCTATTTCGCCACCCACAGGTAAACCTTGTGCCAACTTGGTTATTTTAATATTTAAATTTTTTAAACTGTCTTGAATGTAATATGCAGTCGTTTGACCTTCCACAGTTGCGCTTGTAGCTAAAATAACCTCTTTAATTTTATCTTTTTTAACCCTTTCGACTAAAGAGCTGACTAATAAATCCTCTTTATTTTGTCCCGCTGAAGAAATTGTCCCCCCTAAAATGTGGAAATAACCCTTGTAAATATTTGAACTTTCAATACTCCATTGATCAGAAATATTTTCAACAACACAAATTTTATCAAATTTGCTATTAATAAAGTTACAATCACTGAAACTACATTCTATAGAGTTACTTTTCAAAGTCCCACAAATTTTACAACGAGATACATTTTTATAGACCTCCGCCAATGTTTTTGCCATCGGCTTTATTAGCTCCTCGCGATTATTTATTAATTTTAAAACTATTCTTTTTGCAGATTTTGGCCCAAGTCCTGGAAGTTTAGAAATTATTTTTATTAATTCCTCTATTTCAGTGAGATTATTCATACTTAGAAAGGCCACTTAAAGCCTGGAATGCCAAAATTGCCAGTGGCTTTTGTTATTTCTTCAGTAGTTTTAGTTTTTAAATTTTTTTTTGCTTCATTATGGGCAGCAATAATTAAATCTTCTAACATAGTTTTATCTTCAGAAAAGATTTTTTCAGAAATATCTATTTTTTCTATTTCACTATTACCGTTCAAAATAACTTTAACTAAACCACCACCAGATGAACCTTCCGCTCTAATTTGTTTAATCTTTTCTTGACTATCCTTTATCTTTTCTTCTATCTCTTTTGCCTTATCTAAAATTTTATTGAAATCAGTCATCCTTATTATCCTTAACATCTATCAGTTCAGCGTCGGGAAATGAGTTTTTAATATTATTAAATATATCTGTTTGTTCAAAATCTTTTAAATTATTTTTCTTCTCTCCTTCTGATGTTTTTTTAATTGTTTCTTGTCCTTTATTTTGTGAAAGAGAAATAATCCATCTAGTGTTAGTCCACTCATAAAGCTTGGATGATAATATTTTTACAAAATCTTTTTTTAGATTTTCATTAAAAGAAATTTCGATGTAACCATTTTTAAAGTTTATTAAATTTACATTAGTTTCCAACTCATATTTCAATTCTACTTCTTTTTTTGAATTGCATATATTAACTAAATCATTGAAAGATTTAATTTCTAAATTATTTATAGATTTATTTTCTTCTAAAATCTTTTTTTGTTTCTCTTGAGAAGAGGATTTTAGTTGATTTACAGCTATTTTCTTTTTCTCAAAATTATTATCGATTTTATTGTTTTGATTTGATGCTGGAATATCAGTTTTTGTTTGATTACCTTTTAAATAAAGCAAGCGTATCAAAAACATCTCTACAGATAAGTTTGGATCGTTTACAATATTAACTTCATCCATTGTCTCTATAGTAAATTGCCAGAAAAGAAGTAGTGTATGCGCGTCTAATTTCCCAGACATTTCTTTAATTTTTTTAAAATTATTTTCAGTTAAATCGGTAGAAAAACTTACTCTTTCTAAATTTTTAAAATTTTTTAAATAATAGATGATTTCCAAAAAACCATTTAAAAAAATTTTTGGCTCTACTCCTTTTTGATAAATCTTCCTGTAAAGATCTAGAGTTTTGTCCTCATCCCCATCAAATATTTTCTCTATTAGATTTATAGTAAATTCTTTATCAAAATATCCAAATATTTCCCTTGCACTTTCTAAGCTAATATTCCCTTTTTGGCTATCATCATTGGTTAGTGATATTCTATCTAATAATGACAAGGCATCTCTAACTGAACCTTCTGAAATTTTCGTGATTAGGTTTAAAACATCTTGATTGATATCTATTTTCTCCATTTCAGCAACTTTTGCTAAAAATTCACTTAATTCCTCAGGCTTAATTCTTGATAAATCGAATCTCTGACATCTTGATAAGACTGTTATTGGGATTTTGTTAACCTCAGTTGTTGCAAAAATAAACTTTAAATAACTAGGCGGTTCCTCAAGAGTTTTTAGTAAGGCATTAAAAGCTTGTTTACTTAACATGTGGACTTCATCAATTATAAAAATTTTAAATTTTGAAGATGTTGGTCCATATCTTGAAAATTCTATTAAATCCCTAACATCATCAACACCAGTTTTGCTTGCCGCATCCATTTCTAGAACATCGATGTGTCTAGACTCGGATATTTCATCACAATTTTTACACTTATTTTTTAAACAACTATTTTTTTCAGAATTTCCACAATTTAAAGATTTTGCTAAAATTCTTGCAATTGTCGTTTTGCCAACACCCCTAATACCTGTAAATAAAAAAGCATTGGGAATTTTATTTTGAGAGATGGACTTTTCAATTGTTTCTACAATGATGTCTTGACCTATTAAATCTTTAAAGACTTGAGGTCTGTATTTCAGTGCTAAAACTTTTGAATTATTGCTCATTTTTTTTAGGAGACCAATCAACCTGGTAAATACTCATTACCCTTGCTCTTTTTCAAGCCTGGGGGATTCGTGGTACCACCACCTGATTGGCCCCCAGTTATTATAACAGTTATATTTTCTAGTCTACAACAAAACTTTGTAAATTTTTAGATTTTTCTATATTCGCTTGCTTCGTAAACTCCTAGAATATCTAAACTAACGGTATGGAATCCGAGCTCTTCTAAAGATTTTTGGATTTTTGGATCTTCAATATGTCCATAAATATCGCATATAAATAAATATTGTTCAAAACTGTTTTGATCAGAGAAGCTTTCTAATTTACTTAAATTAACATTATTAGTAGCAAAGCCGCCTAAACATTTATAAAGAGCGGCAGGTTTATTTTTTACTTTAAAAATACAACTTGTAATATAATTTTTTTTCTTAAATTCTGGATGAGAAGCTTTGCTGCCCATAATTAAAAACCTTGTCACATTCCCTTTATTGTCCTCAATATTCTTTTTTACAATTTTCAGATTGTAAATTTCAGCAGCTAGCTCAGATGCTATTGCGGCTTCATTTTTAATTTTGTTATCACTAATATATTTTGCACTACCTGCAGTATCTGCTGCAATTATAGGCTCAAGCTTGTTTTCTGTGATAATTTTTTGACATTGTGAAATAGCTTGGGTGTGCGATCTTACTGAAGATATATTTTTCATACTTGAACTAGGCAATATCATTAAATTATGGGTGATCGGTTGAAAATGTTCCGCGTAAATTTGAAGTTTATATTTGTTAATTAAATATTGTATATCTGCAACTCTTCCCGCTATTGAATTTTCTACAGGAATAATAGTTCTATAACTCTCATTTTTTAAGCAAAGATTAAAGCATTCTTCAAAAGTATTTTGCGAAATAGGTTCATAATCAGGGTACATTTTTTTTGCCGCTAAGTGGGAATATGCTCCTGGTGAACCTTGGTATACAATTTTCATAAATTTAATCTTTTTTATATTCCATTATTTTTTTAATTTCCATAAAATCATCCATTGTATCTACGCCTATTGGGGAATTTTGTGTATACACAACATCAATCTGTATACCATTATCTAAAGCACGTAGCTGTTCCAATCTAAATTTTTTTTCATTTTCTGTTTGCTTTAAATTGATAAATTTCTTTAAAGTTGAGATTTCGTACTGATAAATTCCAATGTGGTGATAGGTGTTTTTTTCGTCAAAATCTTCTGCATTTCTAAAAAAAGTCAAAGCTGGTGAATAATTATTTTTTCGAAAATTCTCATTTACAGAGACTTTTACAATATTCTTGTTACTAAATATTTTTTTGTCCTTAATATCTGTACAAAGCGTACCAATTTTTGAATTTAGTTTTCTAACGTTTTTATAAAGATTAATTATATCCTCTGTTGATATTTGAGGTTCGTCTCCCTGTAAATTGATGACATATTTGATATTTTCTATGCCTTCAATTTTTTCTACTGCCTCAAAAATTCTGTCAGTACCTGTTTTATGATTTTTACTAGTCATTATCGAATTGCCACCATTTTTTTCAATTTCGGTCTGAATTTCAGCATCCTCTGTTGCAACATAAACTTTGCCCAAATTCGTCGCCTTAGCTTTGTTGTATACGTGCTGAATAATGCTTATTCCATTTATTTTTAGTAGAGGTTTTCCTGGAAGCCTTGATGCGCTCATTCTAGACGGTATCAAGATAATTGTGTTATTCATTTTAAAGTTTAATGCGTCTTACAGACGCAAATAATTTTTTAATTAGTTTATTTTAATATTAACATGTTATATGAGTTCTTAAGAAAAAATAATGGATTCTTTTGAAATAAATAAAATAGTTGCAGCTGTATTGTTAGTTGCGCTCTTGGTTATTGGTATTGGAAAAATCTCAAACTTATTATTCAATGTAGAAAAGCCAGAGGTTTCTGGTTATAAAGTTGAGGTATCTGAAGAAGTTTCAAAAAAATCTGTGGCTCAAAAAGAAGAGAAGGTCGAAGTTGATATATCGGCTTTAATGGCACAAGCCGATCTAGCGCATGGCGAAAAAATCTTTAAAAAGTGTTCAGCATGTCACTCGATACAAGCAGGTGGGGGAAACAAAATTGGACCAGCTTTATACAATGTTGTAGGAAGAAAAGTTGCAGTAGTCGAAGATTACAAATATTCAAAAGCACTTGTTGCTTACACAAAAAATTGGACTTTTGAAGAATTGAATGGTTATTTAATCAAACCTCAAGCTTGGATAAAAGGTACTAAAATGGCATTCGCTGGTTTAAGAAAAGAGAAAGATAGAGCATCAGTTATTTTATATTTAAACAAAAATTCGGATAGCCCTTTACCGTTACCTTAACTTTCCAAAACAGTATAATAAAATACTTTTTTGAACATGAACCCTATTAAGTGCTTGTTGCCAGACATGTGAGTTTTTACTCAAAAAAACGTTTTCCGAAACTTCATTTCCTCTAGGCAAACAATGTAAAAAAATAAAATCCTTTTTTGCTAAACTTGTCAACTTTTTATCTATTTTAAAATTTTTAAACGCATAGATCTTTTTTTTTTTATTCACTTTATCGTTAAGTGAAATTACCTTATCTGAAAATATTACGTCAGCACCAGAAACTGCTTTTTTTGGATCATTATAAATATAAATTTCCTTATTATTTTTTTTGACCCAGTTTCTAACTTCTTTTCTAGGTTCGAATTTTTTTGGGCAGCCAATGCTTAGCTTAAAAGAAAATTTCACTGATGCGGTTATTAAACTATTTAAAACATTATTCGAGTCACCTATCCAACAAATATTTAATTTTGAAATAGGTTTTTTTTTGATTTCTTCAACTGTGAAAATATCAGACAATACTTGTGTAGGATGAGATAAAGGGCTTAAACCATTTATAATAGGTATTGATAAATATTTTTTAAAATCTTCCATTTTTTTTTCACTATCAGTTCTCAACATAAAACCATCTCCATAAGTAGAGAGAACTTTGGCTGTATCGGTAATACTTTCTCCTCCTTGGCCTAAATGAAGCTCATTAGATCTTAATGTTAAAGTCCCTCCACCTAGCTGCTTGATTGCCAAATAAAAACTTATTCTTGTTCTTGAACTTGGTTTTTCAAACATTTGTATCAATATTTTTCCTTTAAGCGGAGATCCTTTGTCAACTTCAAGAGTGCTAAGTTTTTTTCTTAATCTTTTTCTGTTTTTAGCATCAGAGATAATCTTTCTAAGATCTTTTGAAGATATATCTTTTAAATTAATAAAATGTTTCATAAAACTAAAATTCTAAGCAAACTTTATTAATAACTTTTAATGCTACATCGATTTCACTCTTCTTTACATTCAAGGGTGGTAAAATACGAATAACATTTTCAGCTGCTTTAATAGTCAGTAATTTATTTTCCATCAACTTTTTTATAAATAAAGTTTGATCTTTGTGTAATTGGATACCTATTAATAAACCTTTTCCTCTAATTTGTTTGATAATATTTGGATATTTATCTTTAATAATATTTAAATTTTTTAAAAAATATTTAGAAAGTTTTTTTACATTATTCAAAAATTTTTTATTTGAAATTATATCCATTACTTCATTTCCAACAGACATGGCTAAGGGATTGCCTCCAAATGTTGATCCGTGAGTTCCAGGTACCATCGCTTTACTAACTTTCTTATTCATCAATACCGCACCAATCGGAAATCCTCCACCTATACCTTTTGCTATAGGAACAATATCTGGTTTTACTTTAGAGCTTTCAAAAGCAAAAAAATCTCCTGATCTTCCAACTCCACATTGAACTTCATCAAGTATTAGTAATATTTTTTTCTTGTTACATAACTTTCTCAAATCTCTTAAACACCAGTCAGGTATTACTTTTATTCCACCTTCGCCCATAATTGTCTCAACCATAATAGCTGCTGTATTTTTGGTGATGCTTTTTTTCAATGAATTATGATCCCCAAAAATAAAATGATCAAAACCACTTACTTTTGGGCCAAAACCTTCAGTCATTTTTTTTGATCCACTGGCAAAAATTGCGGCTATTGTTCGACCATGAAATGAATTTTTTACACAAAGAATTCTATTTTTTTTTGGTTTTCCAATTGAATAAAAATATCGTCTTGCCACCTTTATAGCAACCTCTGTTGCTTCAGTCCCAGAGTTTTGAAATATCACTGAGTCCGCAAAAGTTTTTTTGACCAATTTTTTTGCTAACATCTCTCCCTCAGGAATAGTAAAAGCGTTTGAAACGTGCCAAACTTTTTTCGCTTGATTATATAAAGCTTTTACTAATCTTGGATTGGCGTGACCTAAACTATTAACCGCAATTCCCGAGCAAAAATCTAAATATTTCTTACCGTTTGTGGCAACTAAATAGCTTCCAGTGCCCTTTTTGAAAGAAATTTTTTTTCTATTATAATTGTTCGCTAAAAATGTCATTTAATTTCTAATTTTGTATCCTTTTTTATAAAGGAGAAATGATATGAACCATATAATTAAACTAAATAAAAATAAATATATAAGACCAAATTTAATTGAACCATCGCTACTTCCGATAAAGGAAAATCTCAATCCATCAATCATATGAAAGAAAGGATTTATCAAACTTATTTTTTGTAAGATTTCGGGAAGTCTATTTATAGAGTAAAAAGTACCAGATAAAAAAGACATTGGTACGATTATAAAATTAGTTACTGTAGCCATATTTTCCCATTTATCAGACCACATACCTGCTATAAAACCCATTGCTCCCATCGAAAAAGATGACAGAAATAAAAAAACTATGAAGAATAGGGCATTTTCAAGACGGATATCTATAAAAATACTAAATACTAAAATTGATAAAAAACTTATCATAATAGACCTTGTAATTGAGGCGAAAATTACAGCAAGTGTTACCTCGAGTGCTGAAAGCGGACTTCCTACCAAATCCACAATGTTTCCCATCATTTTTCCAGATAGTATTGAGGATGAAGAATGTGCAAAAGATTGTTGAATTATTTGCATACTAATTAATCCTGGTGCTAAGAATTCCACAAAAGGAACTCCAAGAACTACTCCTCTATTTTCACCCAATGCAAGAGAAATGACCATTAAAAATAAAATTGCTGTAACTACTGGTCCTAAAATTGTTTGACCAGATACAATCAGAAAACGAAGTGTCTCTTTTTTGTACAGAGAGTAAAAACCTATCCAATTAATAAGGCTAAATCTTCTTACTCCAATTTTATATTTTTTATTAAGTTCAACCATAAGTACTTATAATTTTCTTTTTAAAAAATTGTTAAGAAATTAAAGAAAATACTTGTTTTAGTTAGCATATTATGAATTACTATATATAGTAATTTATATTTAATATTTACTAAATATTGTAATGAGTTGGACGCCAGAAAAAGTAGAAAAACTTAAAGAATTATGGGGTAAGGGAAACACTGCTAGCGAAATTGCTCAGATACTTGGCGGTGTAACTAGAAATGCGGTTATTGGTAAAGCCCATAGATTGAATTTATCAGGAAAAATTCAAACAAAAAAAAGCTCATCTGCAACAACTAATAACAATGATAATGAAAATAAAATCTCTCGAAAAAATTTTAGAAGGGGTAAATTTAAATCTTTAATTATAGACAAAGATTTTGAACCTGAAAATCCTAAGCAGCTTGAGGAGCTTGATGAAAATTCCTGTAAATGGCCAATTGGACATCCCAACGAGGATAATTTTTACTTTTGTGGCAGAACTTCATTAAAAGATTTTTCATATTGTAAACTTCATTTGCTGTATGCTTTTCAGCCAAAAAATAGAAAAGAAGATGTTTTAGATAAAGACAAGGACAATGAAGTGCCCAAATTTATTAAAAGAAAGATAAAGTCGGCTTAAATTATTCGCCTAATATTTTCTTCTTAGCAGCGGCAAACTCCTCATCACTCAATATTTTTTTTTCGTGTAATTCTTTTAACTCAGTGAGTTTTTTAACAAGGTCCTCTTGATTGTCTAAACTAATATTATTAGAGTTCTCTAAATCTTTATTAGCTTTTTTAGCTTCCATGCCAGTATTAATGGCTCTAAAAGCGATATATAAAACAAAGCACAGTATTAAACCGATCAAAGTATAAACTATAGATGTAACCATAAAAATCAACCTACCCTTTTTTTAGAATACTCTCCTTCATTTTTCCACATATAAGAATATTTATTTACCTCATCTATAAATCTTGATGTACAATTAAAGTCAAAATCAATATTGCTTTTATATTTCCCAGATAAAACATTATCATATTTTAACAAATTAAGCTGATCATTTGTGATGAGTGGCTTTGGTAAAATTTCGAAAATATGTGCAGTCATTCTAGCTAGAGAGATTGGCATTGGAAGTAAAAGCCTTTTTTTTTCTATTAAAAAAAGGAGTTTTTCTAATATTTCTTTAAAAGACATTTCCTCTGGGCCAACAAATTCGATAATATTTTCTTTAATATCATTGTTTATTATTTGAGTTATAGAATTTGTTAAATCTGAACAAAAAATAGGTCTAAACTTTGTTTTACCATTATAGTAAATTGGAAAAATAGGCAACAATCTCAACAAAGTCATTAATTGGGTGGTAAAATTATCGTCGACAGAATATACTATAGATGGTCTCACAATTACAGCCTTATTGAAGTTACTTAAAATTTCTTTTTCACCTTTTAATTTACTTTGAGCATAAATAGAGTCTTTTGCATTTTCAATACCAAGAGCAGATAAGTGTACAAATTTTTCCAATTTGTAAGTCGATGCGTACCTTGAAATCATTTTTGGAAATTCAGTGTGTATGTTATTAAAATTATTTTTACCTTTTTCAAATAATATACCAACTAAATTCACACATAAATCAGCATTGCTAAATAACTTTTCAATCAGTTCATGATCAAAAATGCTTCCCTCAACTATTTCAAGATATCCAGGATTAGCTTGGGTTTTTAGTATATAGCCTTTTTGATGAACATTTCTTGTTAATGCAGTTACTTTAATATTATTCTTTGTCAAACTCCTAATCAGATTTCTACCGATTTGGCCAGATGCGCCAAAAATTAGACAATTTTTTGGTTTCATATATAAATAATTACAATTTTATGGATATAAAAGTTCACAAAACAGATTTACCAGAAGATCTTCAGGTTGGCAATAGTATCGCCGTTGACTGCGAGTTTATGGGATTAAATTTCCAAAGAGATAAGTTGTGCTTAGTTCAAATTTCATCAGGAAATTCTGATGCACATATAATTCAACTTGATAGAAATGAATATAAAGCTCCTGTTTTAAAAAAAATATTATCAGATAAATCAATTAAAAAAATTTTCCACTTTGCTAGAGCAGATCTTGCTTTTATTAAAAAGTACCTTTTGGTAGATGTAAATAATATAGAGGACACCAAGCTTCAATCAAAACTTGCAAGATCTTACACTGATAGACATGGGTTGAAAGATTTAATTAAAGAATTTGTTGGTATCGACATTAGTAAGCAGTTTCAAAGTTCTGATTTTGGAGGTGAATTATCTCAGGCTCAAATAAAATATTGTGCAAATGATGTTTTGTATCTGCATAAAATAAATTCTGCACTTACAAAAATTCTTAAAAGAGAAAAAAGATATCATTTATATGAAGATTGTTTAAAGTTTATTAATACTAGAGTGAATTTAGATTTAGCATCATTTTCAGATGATATATGGTCACATTAATGAAAAAAGACATTTATAAAAAAATAGCAAAGGATGTTATAAACGCTGAGATAGTTTCATTAAATAAATTAAAAAGTTCACTAGATTCAAATTTTAAAAAAGCTGTAGAAAAAATATTAAATTGCAAAAAAGGAAAAGTTATTTTATCTGGAGTTGGTAAGTCAGGTATCATTGCTAAGAAAATTGCATCTACTTTAGCATCAGTTGGAACTCCCTCTTTTTTCGTAGATGCTAGCGCTTGCTCTCATGGAGACCTTGGACAAATTAGTTCAAATGATGTTTTGATATTGATAAGTAATAGTGGTGAGTCGACTGAATTGAAAAATATAATACAGTTTGCAAACAGGAATAAAAATATCACATTAATCGGGATTGTTTCAAAAAAAAATTCATTACTGTATAGAGCATCTGATATTAAAATTTTAACCCCTGAGGTAAAAGAAGCTGGTCCAGGAGGTATAGTACCTACTTCTTCGACAATTGTTCAGTTAGCTATTGGTGATGCAATCGCGATAGCTACTATGAAACAAAAAAGATTTGGTCAAAAAGATTTCAAAAAATTTCATCCATCAGGTAGTTTGGGATTGAAACTACAATCAGTAGAGGACTTAATGTTAACTGGGAATAAAATACCATTTATCAATGAAAACTCAAATATGAAAAATGCCTTAAAATTTATCACCCAAAAAAAACTTGGAGTTCTTGTTGCGAGGAATAGTAAGAAAAAAACCACTGGGATTATTACTGATGGACAAATCAGACGTAAAAGTGAAAAAAAAGGAAGTCTACAACAGTTAAAAGTTAAAGATATTATGACAAAAAATCCAATTTCAATAAATGCTGATAATTTGGCAGCTAAAGCTTTGTCTTTAATGAACTCAAAGAGAATTACTTTTTTATGTGTTCATAAAAAAAATCAAAAAAATAAAACAATTGGAGTAATTCATATTCACAATATCTTAGAGAATAATATTCAATAAATGACAAGAAAGATTATTTTTCAATTAATTTTATTACTTATGTTAGCTATGATAACTCTTTTGTTATTTTTCAAATATTTTAAAAAAACAAATGTTGAAGTTAATTTAATGGGTAATATTGAACAACCTTTAAATACTAATGAAAGTCTAATAGAGGATTTAAAATATCTCTCAACTGATAAGGAAGGAAATGAATATAAAATAGAAGCAAAAAAAGGAAACATAGACAAGGATAATCCAGATATTATTTATTTAGAAAATGTAATTGCTATTATTTCATTAAAAAACTCTGAACAAATATCAATAAAATCAAATTTTGCTAAGTATAATTCAAAAAATTTTAATACTTTATTTAATGATGCAGTTATCGTTGATTATGAGGATAATCTTTTAAGTAGTAATTTCTTGGATTTATCTTTTGAAGACAATTTAGTTTCAATATATGATAATGTTCAATATCTAAGTGGATTTTCTTCATTAAGCGCTGATAGAGCCGAGATAGATATTTTGAATAAAAAAACAAAAATTTTTATGGAAAGTCCTGGAAAAAAAGTTCTAATAAATAATATATCAAAAAATGGCAATAATTAAAAAATTCAGAATTAAAAGCTTTAAACAAAAAAAACCAGTTTTGAAATTAGAAAATATTTCTCTATCGTTTGGGAACAGACAGATTTTAGAAAATATAAACTTTGAAATTAATAAAGGGGAAATCTTTGGTATGCTTGGTCCAAATGGTGTAGGAAAATCAACAATTTTTAATTTGATAACGGGACTAATTTCACCTGAAAAAGGTTCAATTTTTATTGGGGAAGAAAAAGTAAACGATTTTCCAATATTTCTTAGAACTACCAAGTTTAAAATTGGTTATGTTCCTCAATATGGTGGTTATTTTTACGATTTAACTTTATTTGAAAATCTTAAAGCGGTAGGCGAAATTCTTATTTCTAATGCAAGGGATAGAATTGAAAAAATAAATTATTTAACCTCTAAATTTGATCTTGAATCAATTCGTGACATTAAAGCAAAATTTTTATCTGGCGGACAAAAAAAAAAATTAGTAATCGCTATGGCCCTCTTAGGTAACCCCGAACTTCTTTTGCTTGATGAATGTTTTGCAGCTTTAGATGTAATGACAATTAAGATGTTGCAGCAAATTATAGTAAATCTTCAATCTGAAAATAGAATAACAATTTGCATATGCGATCATCAAGCAAGGGATCTTTTGACTTGTGTAGATGTTGCGGTTGTTTTGTCAGGTGGAAAAGTTATTGCAAAAGGTACTCCTTCGGAACTTGTAAAAAATCCAAATGCTCAATCAGCTTATTTTGGTGACTCGTTTAAATTTAACTAAGCATAAATGACAAAAAAATTATTTATAAATAACAAGTATAATTCATTTAAAAAAACTATTTCTGTTGATGGTGATAAAAGTATTTCCATCAGGGCATTATTACTTGGTTCCCAAGCTTACGGTAAAACTTTTATTGAAAATATTCTTTTATCTGAAGATATTATTAATTCTATAAATTGTTTGAAAAAATTAGGTATAAGAATTTCTCTAAATAAAAAAAATTGTTTTGTTTATGGGAAAGGTTTAAATGGATTTAAGTATAAAAAGAATATTACTTTAGATGCTGGAAACTCTGGGACATTTGCTAGGCTTATTTTGGGATTATTAGTAAAATCTCCATACTATATTAAACTAATTGGTGACAAAAGCTTATCTCGTAGAGATTTTGAAAGAGTAATATTACCATTACAACAAATAGGTGCAAACTTTAAAGTTAATAACAAAAAAACCTTACCGTTAAAAATTATTGGATCAAATTTTATAAATCCCATACAGTATTTTGAAAATAAAGGATCTGCACAGTGTAAGAGTGCAGTAATGTTCGCTGCTCTTAATTTACCCGGTGAAACTGTTATCAATGCAAAAAAATCTAGAGATCACACAGAGAATTTTTTTAAACATTTGGGTATTCCCATTATTATAAAAAAAAATAAAACCAATGACGAGATTAAGGTTAAAGGCCAAAAACTATTTAAATCTTTTAAATATAAAGTTCCATCTGACCCAAGTTCATGTGCTTTTTTTATTGTGCTTACTATTTTGTCTAAAAACTGTGAATTAAAAATCAAAAACGTCAATGTTAACCCCTCTCGAATTGGATACATCAGAATATTAAATAAAATGGGGGCGAAAATAAAAATGATGAATATAAAAAAGAAGTATGGGGAAAAGCATGCAGATATATTTGTTAAAAGCCAGCCAACCTTGAGAAGAATCAGTTGTCCACCCAGTCTTAATAGTAGTTTAATTGACGAATTTTTAATAATATTCTTAGTTGCAGCTAAAGCAAATGGAGTTTCGAGTTTTTCAAATTTAGAAGAATTAAACAAAAAAGAAAGCCCAAGATTAAAACTAGGATCAAAATTATTAAATCAATTGGGAATTAGAACTAAATTGACAAAAGACTCTATAAAAATTTTTGGGGATCCGGCCATTAATTTTAGAAAATCTATAAACATTGAAAATTATTATAAAGACCACAGAGTATTTATGACTTCTGTAATCGCAGCACTAACCTTTGGTGGTAAATGGAAAATAGATGATATTGACTCTTATAAAAGCTCATTTCCTTCTTTTTTAAAAATTCTAAAAAAGTTAGGTTACGAATTCAAATTTGTTTGACAATTTTTTAATGATATATGTAAAAAACCTTTAATATCAACCGCAGATCAATTAATTGCAGCTTGATTAATTCTTGTTTTTTATCTAAAACATCGAAATTTTTAAAAATTATGGAAATATTTAAAACTGTAAAAACTGAGGCATCTAAAGAATTCGAAAAATTGTTGGATACTCAATTTTCAAAAACTCAAAGTCTCGTTGAAGGAAAAATAATTGAAGGTGTAATAACTAAGATAACTGAAAAATTTGTTTTTTTAGATTGTGGTCTAAAATCAGAACCAATTTTAGACATTAACGAGCTCAAAACCATTGGCCTTGAAAATAAGATTATAATTGGAGGGAAAATTTCAGTTTTATTAGAGAGACTTGAGGACAGGAACGGTGAAATTGTTGTTTCTGCCAGCAAAGCTCAAAAAATAAAAGGGTGGGATATTTTAGTTGAAGCATTTGAAAAAAATGAGCCGATTATTGGAAAGATTACTAGCAAATGTAAAGGTGGAGTAATTGTTGAACATCTGGATACAGGTTCACTTATGTTTTGTCCAGGTTCGCAAATTTCTGATACACCCATTAAAGATATCTCTCATTTAATGAATGAACCTCAAAAATTCGCTTTAATAAAAATGGATAAAGTAAGAGGTAATGCATGTGTTTCTCGTCGTCAAATAATTTCATCAAGTAAAAAAGAGGACAAGGCTAAAATTATTGAAAAGTATAAAGTTGGAGACATTATTAAAAACGCAATAGTAAAAGGGTATAGTTCTTTTGGATGTTTTTTTAATGTAAATAATGAAATTGATTGTCTTGTACATTTGCAAGAGATTAGTTATTCAAGAGTGAATCATCCTGAAGAAATTTTCACTATTGGGGACAAGCATGATTTACTGGTAATTTCCGTTGATAAGGAAAAGTTACAAGTAGGCTGCTCAATTAAGCAATTATCACCTGATCCTTTTGAAAAAATAACCAACTATGAGCTAAATAAGAAGTATGAAGTAAAAGTTATAAAGTTGATGGATTTTGGAGCATTTTGTGAATTAGAGCCTGGCTTAACAACCTTATTACACTCAAGTGAAATTAGTTGGACAAGAAAAAATGTTTCCCCTAAAAAAGCTTTTAAGGTAGGGGACAAAATTATGTGTGTGATAACTGAAATTGATAAAGAGAAAAGAAGAATTGCGATATCTCACAAACTTACTATTGATAATCCTTTAAAAGTATTGAGTGATAAAAATCCAGTAGGAAGTATTATTGAGGGCTCAGTTAGTAGCTCAAATGACTATGCGCTTTACATAAAACTTAACGGATACGACATAGATGCTTTTTTACATTGCAATGATCTAAGTTATACGAAAGATCCAGAGACTGAACTAAAGAATTATAAAGTTGGAGACAAAATAAAAGTAAAAATTTTAGAAATTAAAGAAGATCAACAAAAGGTAAGAGTAGGTCTAAAACAAACTCAAAAAGATCCTTTTGATTACTTTAAAGATAAGAAAATTAATGATGCTATTACTGTGAAAATAATATCATCTGACAGTAAAGGTTTAGTCGTTCAGCCAGAGGGTTGTGAAATGAATGTTTTAATTAAGAAATCTCAAATAGCTGTAAATGCAAGTGATGCTCGTCCGTCAAGATTTGTTGGGGGTGAGCGTATTGACTCAGCAATAGCTGAGTTGAACTTTGAAAAAAGAAAAGTATCTTTAAGTATCAAGCTTCTTGAAGAAATTCAAAAAAAAGAAGCTTTGGACAAGTATGGCGCCGAAGGCTCTGGAAAAAATCTACCTTTTTCAACTTTATCTGATAAACTTAAGAAAAAAGATAAAGAAAAAAAATAGGTAAAATATAAATTGCCGATAACTAAGTCAGAATTATTAAAACAGCTATCCAAAAGTTATCCCAATCTCTTAAAAAAAGATTTAGAGAAATTTTTTGATATATTCATAAATGAAGTTAAATTAGCTCTTAAGAATGACGAAAGAGTTGAACTTCGTGGGTGGGGTGTTTTTTTTACCAAAAATCAAAGAAGCAAAACTTCAAGAAATCCAAAGACTGGCGAGAAAGTGATAGTTGAAGAAAAAAAAAGTATAAATTTTAAAATGTCAAAAGATCTATTTAATGAAGTTAATGATGAATAAAAAAAAAATCTTTATCGCTGTAGACACCAATAAAATTCCTAAAGCAAAAAGAATAATAAGAGATACAAAAACAAATAAAATTAAGATTGGTTATAAGTTTGGTCTTGAGTTTTTTTACTCAAAGGAGGGAAGAAAATTTATTTCAGGTTTAAAAAATCAAATAATTTTCTTAGATTTAAAACTAAATGATATCCCAAATACAGTAGTATCAGCTCTGAAATCATTGAAAAATTTAAAGATTTCTTATTTGACTGTTCATCTAAGCTCAGGGTTTAGTGCTTTAAAAATATTAAAGAAAAAAAGTAAAAATATAAAAATTGTTGGCGTAACAACTTTAACCTCCTTGAATAATAGGGATTTAAGAGAGATTGGATATAATAAAAAAATAAACGATCTAGTTAAACATCAAGCAAAACTTGCTAAAAGAGCAAAATTAGATGCAATAGTATGTAGTGGACATGAAATTAAATCAGTAAAAAAGGTGTTTAAAAAAGAAATAATTACACCAGGAATAAAAATACAGAATACCAAAAATGATCAAAAAAGAATTATGAAACCTAAAGATGCTTTTGATGCTGGAAGTGATTGGTTGGTAATTGGTAGATCAGTAACAAAAGGCAATATTAAAAAGAATATTAAGAGTTTATTAGAAATTTTAGAGGACTGATGCAATCTAAGATTTGTGGTGTCAAGGATAGCGAAACATTAAATTTTTTAATAAACTATAAATATCCTCCAGAATTAATTGGTTTTATTTGTAATTATCCAAAATCTAAAAGATTTGTTGATATAAATTTTCTTCATAAACTTCTCAAAGTTGACAATAAAAAATCTCAATTTGTATCTGTACTGGTAAAACCTGATGAATTTATTTTAAACGAAATGCAAAAACTAAATTTTGATTATTTTCAAATTTATGACTGTACTCCAGATGAAATAAAATCAATAAAAAAGAAATATAACAAAAAAATAATTTCTGCAATTACCGTCGAGACTAAAGAAGATATTCTCAAATATAAGAAATACGAAGACTATTCTGATATAATATTATTTGACAGTAAGGGGTATGAAAAATCATTAGAATTTGACCACACTTTAATGAAAAATGTGCCAGTCAATGTTAAAAGGATGATAGCTGGAAACATTAAATACGACGATAATCTTGATAAGTTTATGAAAATTTGTAATTATATTGACATATCTGGGGGCGTAGAGACATCTGGATTAAAAGATATTTCTAAAGTAAAAATTTTCTTAGACAACGTTAAAAAATTAAATGATTAAATTAAAGAAAAAAATCCCTCTTATTGACCAGCATGATCAGTTTGGATTTTATGGAAATAAATTTGGTGGAAACTATTGTGCTGAAACAATGCGAAAACCAATCGAAGATTTATCTAAGCTTTTTGAAAAATTAAGAAAAAATAGAAAATTTCTTAAAAAAAGAAATCATTATTTTAAACATTATCTTGGAGGTGAAACACCCTTTTTTAAATTAGAAAATTTAAGCAGACATTTAGGTGGGGCACAAATCTGGTGTAAGGACGTATCAGCTATAAATGGTGATGCGCACAAAGCATATCATGCGACTGTGAACGCATTAATTTGTAAAGAAAGTGGTAAACGCTATATAGCAGGAGATACAGGTGCAGGAATGTTCGGAAAAAATCTTGCAATGGCAGCAAAAAAAATGAATCTCAAATGCAAAATTTTTATGGGAACAAAAGATATTTCTAGACAAGCACCAAATGTAAAATTTATGCGTGATGCAGGTGCTGAAGTTGTGCCTGTTGATTCTGGTTCAAAGACTTTGGTAGATGCTGTTTCTGAGTGTATGCGCCACTATGTTTCAAATTGTGATAATACACATCTCGCTGTAGGCTCGGCAATTGGCTGTAATATTTTTTTAAAAATTTGTGCATGGTCAACTTCTCAAATTTCAAGAGAATTAAAAAAACAATTAATAGAAGAGTTTGGTGAAATACCAAAACTCAAATTAATCAACGTCATAGGCGGGGGAAGTAGTGCGCTAGGATTTTGGAATGAGTTCATTGACTACGACAAAAAACATGTTGAGTTAATTGGTGTTGAGGCAAAATATGCTGCGCCTTTATCAACAAATGCAAAAGTTGCAATTTTACATGGAGCTGCACAATATTGTTTGACTGATAAAGAAGGTCAAATAGCAGAAACCCATTCATTGAGTGCGGGGTTAGATTATCCAGGCTCGAGTCCGTTACATGGATTGTTAAAAGATTCTGGAAGAGCGCGATACACTAATGCTTCAGATAAAGAAGCATTGGCTGCTTTCAAGTTAATTACCAAATTAGAAGACATAAGACCAAGTTTGGAACCAGCGCATGCATGGAGTGAATGTATTCGCTTAGCCCCAAAATTGAAAAAAAATGATGTGCTTGTGGTCAACAATTGTGGAAAAGGCTACAAAGATAAAAAAATTTATATTGAGCAATTAGGATATTATCCCAAATGAAAAATTCTATTAACAATGCTTTTAAAATTGCAAAAAAAGAAAATAGACCTGCATTAATATCTTATACAGTTTGTGGAGATAATACTAAGGACAAATCTCTTCAAATACTTAATTCAATATCAAAAGATTTAGATATTGCAGAATGGGGAATACCTCATAACTGCCCAACTGCTGATGGTAAAGATATTCAAAATAGTTCTTATAGGGCCTTGCAAAATGGTATTCGATTAAATGATATTTTTAATCTTGTTAAAAAATTTAAGAGAATAAAACCGACTAAACCAATAATATTGATGGGCTACTACCAAATGATATTTAATTTTGGAGAAAAAAAATTTATTCAAAAATGCAAAGCTTCTGGTGTCGATGGGTTGATAGTTGTTGATTTATCATTTCCAGATAATAAAAATTTTGCCAAATTATGTAAAAAAAATTCTATTTGTTTTGTACAATTAATTGCACCAACCACAACTGTAAAAAGAATGAGGGAAATAATAAAAAGTTCACATGAAATGATTTATATGATTTCAACTATATCAACTACAGGGTCAGCATTAAAATATAGTATAAAAAGAATAATTAAAAATTATAATGTTATAAAAAAAATCAAACCATCAAAAAATGTTGTTATAGGTTTTGGTATTACCGAAAAAACTATTTCAAATCTAAGATCAGCGGATGGTCTAGTTGTAGGTAGCGCTATTTGCCGAGAAATAACAAGAAGTTTAAAAGATAGACAAAATCCCGTCACAAATGTAAGTAAACTAGTAAGGAAACTAAAAAACAAAATTATATGAATTGGTTAAAAAAAACTCTTAGATTTGGTGAAAAGATTAAGCAGTTATTAAAAAAAAGACCATCAAAGAGTGATATAGAAAATAGTGATTGGGCATCTTGCTGCAAAGGCCCAATTTTAAAAAAAGATCTGGAAGAAAATTTATGGGTATGTCCAGGTCCGTGTGGAAAACATTTTAGAATCAGTCCTATTCAAAGATTTGATCTTTTTTTTGGAAAAAATAATTATGAAATATTAAAAACTCCCATACCTGCGGATGATCCTTTAGAATTTGAAGATTCTTCTCCATATATTAAGAAGTTAAATTCCGCGAGAAAAAAAACAAATCAAGATTGTGCAGTTATGATCGCCAAAGGTAAGGTTGAGAATATAGATGTGATAGTCGGTGCAATCAACTTTGCTTTCATGGGTGGTTCAATAGCAACAAGTGAAGGTGAAGCAATTATTTTCGGTATTCAAAAAGCTGTTAAAGAAAAAAAACCTTTTGTGATTTTTACTTGTGGTGGTGGTCAGAGAATGCATGAAAGTCCCCTAGCCCTTGCACAAATGACGAGAACAACTATGGCCATTAATGATTTAAAAGAAAATAAATTACCTTACATAGTGTGTCTAACAGATCCAACTGCTGGAGGGATCACTGCTTCTTTTGCGATGCTTGGGGACATTCAAATATCTGAGCCTGGAGCCTTGATTGCATTTGCAGGAAGAAGAGTTATAGAAGGAACAGTAAAAGAAGAATTGCCTGAAAATTTTCAAAAAGCTGAGCATGTTCTTGAATGTGGATTTGTAGATAACATTATACCTCGTAAAGATTTATCCAAAAAAATTGGTCAGGTATTATCTATGTTGCTAAAGAAAAATTCTGAAGTAAATTCAGAGAATAATGAACAAACTCCAGAATTTAGTATCGGAACTAGAGAAGCATCATAAAAAGAAATTAGACCTATCCCTAGGTCGAACTTTTAATCTTTTAAAAAAACTTGGAAACCCTCAAGACAAACTTAACAATATAGTTACTGTAGTGGGAACAAATGCTAAGGCAAGTATGTCATACAGTTTAAAGGCAATCCTTAATCATGCTGGATTAAAGTGTAATATGTATACCTCTCCTCATCTTCAATCCTATACTGAACGTTTTGTATTTAATGATACTGAAATTGATGAAGAAAATCTTTTTAAATTGTTAGAGGAAACAGAAAAAGTCTTAGGGGATGATAATGCGACTGTATTCGAAATACTCACATGTGCTTTTTTAAAATATGCAGAAAGCTTTAAAGATAATATTAATATTATTGAGGCTGGATTATTTCATCAATTCGATAGTACCAATGTTTTTAAAAAAAATTTAATGACATTGATTGGCGTGATACATAACGATCATTTTCAATGGTTAAAAAATAAGAGTATTGATGGAGTTATACATGAAAAAACTTGTAAGCTTTTAAACTCTAATATTTTTGTAAACAAACAGGTGAATGATGAGATAGGTAAAAAAGTGGAAGAATCTTTAAATCAAAATACTTCAAATAAATATTTTTTTAGAAAAAACTTCAATATTTCAAGATCAGATAATAGCTTCATTCAATATCAAGATGATATTGGTGAATTGATATTACCAGAACCCAATATTCTAGGGGACCATCAACTTTATAATATTAGTACTTCAATTGCAGCGTCTAGAAAAATATTTAATGTTAAAGATCAAGATATCAAATCAGGTATTCAAAATATCTCTCTTAGAGGAAGGTTGCAGGAAATTAAGTCAGGAAAGCTCAAAAAAATTGCAGGTAATAATAGATTGGTAGTTGATGGTGGCCATAATATTTCAAGCAGTTATGTTATTGCAAACTGGATTAAAAACCAAAATCAAAAAGTTAATCTCGTTGTAGCTATGATGAAAGATAAGGAACATCAAAAATTTATGAAATCTTTTGAGGGTCTAGTTAATTCAGTTACTTTAATTGATATTCCTAATCAGGATGGAGGGATTTCTAAAAATGAATTTAAAGAAAAGATAAGCAATCTCAATTTTAAGTTAAAAATTTCAGATAGTATCGATGGTGCAATTCATTCAAACTCAAAGGATATTAACACTATTACCTTAGTTACAGGATCACTTTATTTAATTGGGGAAGTTCTAAATTTAAATTAAGTATTTTCTTTAATCCAAGAAACAATGTTAGATTTAGTGGTAGCTCCAACTTTTGTTGCCTTTAATTCTCCGCCAGAGAATAGGAGCATAGTTGGTATACCTCTGATTCCATATTTTGTTGGAGTATTAGGTTCATTATCGATGTTGTGTTTTGCAATTACAACATCAGACATTTCATTAGAAATTTCTTCTAAGATTGGTCCGATTTGTTTACAGGGTCCACACCACTCTGCCCAGAAGTCAACTATGACTGGTTTGCCAGCCTTAATAACTTCTGCTTCAAAGTTTTCATCTGTTACGTTTACAGTAGCCATAGTATTTATATATAAAGATTAGATTTATATTCAAGCCCAAAATGATTAAAATTTATTTTATCCACATTAAACATTTTGATATCTCTTCTCAATGGACATTACAAAATTATTTAATTGGTCCAAAAATTTGAGATTTTTTTCATCATTTTCATTAGTAAACTTATCTCTTAAATTGTCGCACTCAAAATAAAATTCTTTGCAGGTCCACCACTTCTCTTTTTTATCACTAAGAATTCTCTTCGCTATATCTCGCTTCACCTGTTTTAAAATAGATTCGGGCAGAACATGTGGAGCTTCTTGAAAAATTATTTTTTTGCCAAATCCAACAAGTCTTTCATCCTCAAACTTATCCAGCAATCTTAGTTTATCTGACCAAGATGCCTCGTGCCATTTTGCAAATAAGTTTGTGTCTTTGTTTGGAGTGAACTTTTTATATATGCTCTCTTCTGGAAGTATATCTTCTTGAGATTTTGATTGTTCTTTTTCTTCAGCAATTTCTCTTAAAGCGGTCAATACATTTTCGGAAAACCTTTCATTACTGTTTACTAATTCAGCTCTTTTTATCAGTATATTTTTATCAATTGCATTATAAGGTTCAACGTCCATGCCAAATTTTTTATCCAAGATTATTGGTGCTTTATTTGATCTTATAGTTCTTAAAAATTTGGGTGTTTTTTTCATCTCAGCCTTCAAGTCATTGATCGACATTTTTAGAAGAGGCTCTACATCAACCCTTAAGTCGACCGCTTGTCCCCATTGATATATTGGGTGTGTACAAAATTTAGGGTGAAGAGGAGCACAAAGGTAAAGCCTTGATTTTCCATAGAAATACTCATTTAAAGTAATAATCTTTTCTTTTTTAATAATTGTTTCAGTGTCCAACTTATTTGCAGTCTTTAAAAAATCACTCCATGTTTCTGGCTGTTTTTTCTTAATTAAGCCTAGTACTTTAAGTGTGAGCTCAGCATCAAAAATTGCACTATGAGCTCCGCCAGATTCAAAACCATTCATTCTTGCTAAAGATTCTAATTTCATCACTGCATTACCCTTTTCGTTAATTTCAGTGTTTAATATTTTATTATCAATAGCAAAAGCGCCCCTTGCTATATTTAATCCGTCGTGTCTTTTATTAGGAGATGCGTTAGTAATATAGGGATATCTAATACCCTTAAAAAACTCTTTTCTTATCATTTCATCATCAAAACCGATGTTTGACCATCCCATGAAAATTGCGGGACTCCACTTTTTAAAAATAGCTTCAACTTGATTTAACATGTGATAATGGCTTAGGTTCGTTTTTGTTAGTAAATCTACATTTGTTTTATTAACAAGCAGCGCCATACACTGAGGTATTTCACCTTCGGGAAGTCTGCATCTTAGATTAAATCTGTCTTTTTCATTAAAATTTTCATCAACTAATATTCCCCCAATTTCGATTATGCTACCAAAATCAGTAGAGGAACTTGATGATTCTATATCCCAAATAACAATATTCAATTTTTTTCCTTTTATTTAATGCTTATTGTGAAGAGGATAAGATCTCGCGTCTAAACAAGTAGCAAGTATGTTTGTTAATATATAAAATCTAAAAATTGTCAATTTTATTTGTTAAAAAGATTGTAAAATTTTTCAACTCTCTCAAGAAATTTATTTTGAAAATCTAAAAGTTCATTGCCCTCAATTTTGAAATCTTGGAACAACCTATCAACTGTACACATTAGTATAACGCCTTGAGAAATGTGCGAATTATAAACTGTATTATGTGCTAATGAATAGGCACCTATTTGTAAAAAATAATCTTCAATATACTCTTTTTTTTTTGGTTTGTTGCTTTGTTTAAAATCTAAAATCGTCTCCCTCCCCTCATAAACACCTATACAATCAGCTGTACCTGCAAATCCTTTTGCACCTGGCATGTATACAGTTGCCTCCGCACCCCAAACTTCTGTCAATTTATTTTTCAATCCATTATCTATAATTTCCTCTGCCATTTTTTTTGAATGATTGTTGTCTTCAATTAGATCCTGATTAAGTTTTCCATGTAGATAGTCTTCAATAAACTTGTGGATTGAACTGCCTCTAGTCGATGCCTCTTTTTTTATTCTTTCTGCCTCTACTTTTCCTACTCTTTCTTTCCAAGCAGCAAGTGCAGCTTTATCCTCATCACTTTTTGTGGCAGATAGAATGGTTGTTACTGAAGGTAAATTTGATCCGTCTAAAGAGTAATGTCTTTTACCTTGGACTAAAGCTCGAGTAGAACTTGGATAATTAAATTTTTTATTCCATTCCATCTTAACGTTTATATTTGTTTTTTTGTTTGAAATGAAATTAATTTTTAGCTTGTTTAGGCTGTTCACTAAATTTTTCAACGTTCTCTGTATTTATAGCTTTTTCAATCTGCTCTGGATCTTTAATATTTTCTAAAGTTCTAGTAATAGATCTGGCATCTTTTCCAAAACTATCAACAACTGACATGGCCTCTTCTAACTTTTTTCTTAATTTATAAATATTATCAAAGTGACTAGAAAATCTAGTACTAATTGTTTTTAGATGATCATAAATTTCTGTTGCATGTTTTTGGACCTTAAGCGTTTGGAAACCCATATGAAGAGATTGCAAATAAGCTGAAAGTGTATTTGGTCCTAAAATTACAACTTTGTGCTTTTTCATCAATTCTTGAGTTAATAATTCTTTAGTAGTTGGATCTTGATAAGAACTTAGTTCTGAAAATAAACTTTCTGTTGGAGCATAAACTATTGCGAAGTCTGTGGTTTTAGGAGGGTTTATATATTTATCATTAACTGATTTTGCTTTGTCCCTAAAAGCTTTTGCTAAATTTTTTCTTGCATCAGCAGCGGCCTTTTTATCCTCATCTTTAAATGCATCCTCTATGGCTTTAAATTTATCTACAGGAAAATGACTATCTACAGGTACAAGCACATCCTCTTTAAGTTTGATAGCAAACTCAACATTTTCACTCGTATCTTCTTTCATTTTAACATTAGACAAATATCGTGAAGCTGGTAACAAATCCTCTAATAAAGATCCTAAACTGAATTCAGCTAATGTTCCAAATTTTTTCACCCCTGCAAGTATCTTATTTATACCTCTCTGGCTTTCATTTAAATCTTTTACCTGCATATTAAATGCTTCAACTTTTTGATTTACTGATGTTAGTGTCTGAGTCATGTCTCTTGTGACATCTTTAGATAAACTGTTAAAAGATGCACTCATTGTATTAAATGAACTATTAATACTATCCCTTAAATTATTAATTTCTTGAGAATTATCTTTTGGTTCCGATTTATTTCTCCTCTGAGTAATTAATAGGTAAATTATTATTACCATTAAAACTAAAATTAAATATAATATCGAATCTTGCATACTATCAATTATGAATATTCCTATTTTATCAAACTATACAAGTAAAAAAATTAAAAAAACAAATGAAATTGTAATATAATTAATTAAAATAATGGAATTTCAATTAACCTTTAAAATAATAATTATAGTAGGAGTTTTAATAGCTGTTTATGCAACTTTAAGAAATTTAGATGTGATTAAAATTATTCTTATCTATCTTAAGGACTTGTTACTAAGAAAATAGCTTAATAATATTTTTTAAACCTATTTTTGAAAAACTTTTTTTTGATGAAAAAACACACGCCTGAGATTTCAAAATTTCACCATCTTTAAGTATACGTAAATTGTTGCTTTTAATAGTTTTCCCAGTAGAGGTAATGTCAGATATCAAATTTGCTGAACCAGTAAAAGGATAAACTTCCGTGGCGCCCAAACTTTCGACAATTTGAAATTGAGTTACACCTTTTGAAAATAAGAAGTCTCTTGTCAGATTGGGATATTTAGTTGCAACTCTAAGTCTTTTCTTTTTTTTATCTCTAAATTCAAAAGCAATTTCTTCTAAGTCTGCAACTGTTTGAACATCAATCCACGGGTCGGGAATAGCAACAACCAGATTTGCTTTTCCAAAATCGTATTTTTTAACAAGGTTTATTTTTTTTTGTGTATTAAATTCACTTTCTTTAAATAAGTCAAAACCAGAAAAACCTATATCTAGAGAACCATCCCCTAGTCTTTCTATAACTTCTCTAGCATGTAAATATAATATTTTTAAATTTTTTTTATTTTTAATTGATCCAATGAGATCCCTTTCCCCTCTTTCTGAAATAAGTTTTAGTTTTTTTCTTTTAAAAATCTTTAAAACGTCTTTCCTTAATCTGCCTTTGCTTGGTATACCTATGTTAATTGTATTTTTCATAATTTACTTTAAGTTTATTGCTGCCCCAACAGCTGGCACTTTTTTTTTCGATCCTAAATCAGAAATTAATTGATCATATCTTCCACCATTAAATATATTTTTAATTTTATTTTTTGATTTAATGTCAATTTTAAACACCATGCCTGTGTAGTATTCGAGCTGTCTTCCAAAGGCAGTTGAAAAAATTACACTAAGCTTTGAAACTTTTTTATTTGATAATGGAAAATATTTTTGATCAACTGCTAGATTAATTTTATTTTTTTTAAAAAATTTATTTAATTCCTGTGCCGCTTTGTTGATTGGACATTTGATCTTTAAAAACTCTCTAATAATTTTAGAAACATTTCTACCCTTGCTTGGGCGTCTTGGGTCTTTAATCTTTTTATCAAACCTCTTTAAAATTTCGTCAATGGATCTACCAGCAATTATTGATGATTTATTTTCTTTTGTCATTTTTGAATAACGTTTTTTATCAACCTCTACAATTGTTGGATCAACATCTGAGTTTGTTTCTAATCTTTTCAGCAAGTCGTTGAAATAGCTTTCTCTCCAAAAATGTCTTGAAAGTCTCAACTTCCATCTCTTAGGGATGTCCAATTTTGAGATTAAAAGATTAAATATTTCCACATTTCCTATTGTCAATGTGCCTGTAGAATACTTTAAGTTTTTTATTGATTTAAGAGAAGTATCAATTATTTCTTTATCATCTTTTTTCTCATCTTTTGAACCAATAATTTCAAATCCAATTTGGTCTCTAATAATTGAGTCTTTTTTATTATTTGATTTTCTATATGCCTGACCGCTATAAAATATTTTTTCTTTAGTTTTAAGATTGTTTTCAAGGTACCTTAAGCAAGAAACTATTGTTAAATCAGGTCTTAAACATAATTCGCTTCCATTTTGATCGATAAATGAAAAGATAAACTTTCTAAAATTTTCGCCTGATCTTTGAACTATGTGATTAGCTTCAATTACGGATGGTAATTCAATGTATTTAAATCCTTTAGATTTTACAGATCTAAGAATTTTTTCAGATAAATTTTTTGATTTCATTGATTAAATTTTCTTTTGAAAATGTAACTTGATTATTTTCTCCTTTAACCCCAAGAAGATTTTTCAAGGTGATGTTGTTATCTTTAAATTCATTTTCCCCACAAATTACAGCGACCGGACACCCTCTTTTATTGGCATAAGTTAATTGTTTCCCGAGATTTTTTTTACTGTCTAAAAAGATTTCTGAATTAATATTATTTTTTCTCAAAGTTTCTAAAATTTCGTAGTAATTTTTTAAATATTTTTCATCCATCACACAAATAATAACCGGCTTTTGTTCATTGATTTCTGGGTTTAATTGCATCATCGCAAATAACAATCTATCAACACCAATACTTACACCTGTACCAGGTATATCTACTCCCTTAAATCTAGATATTAATTTATTGTATTGTCCTCCAGAGCAAATGCTTCCAATATCTACTTCTTTGCCTTTGTTATTTTTTGCTTTAAAATTAAGATTGGTTTCAACACAAAAACCATCATAATATGCAAGACCTCTTACAATTGCAAAATTAGTTTTAATTTGACCAGAATAATTTCCAAATTTTAAAATTTCTAGAAGATCTTCTAATTCTTTAATTCCCTCTTGTGTTAAAGGATTTTTAAAATTTTGTTTAAGTTTACTCAAATCATTAATCTTTAAAAAATCTAAAATCTTAGATACTTGGTCATCACTTAGATTAGCACCTTTTGTAATTGCACCACTTTTATCTTTTCTCTCTTTTTTTAATAAATCCTCAACACCTCTTAATCCAAAACCAGGTTTATCAAGCTTGTCTATAGCTCTCATAACCTTTGTCTGTTTAGTATCTGGAATCTTTAGATCTTTGATTATACCTTGAATTATTTTTCTGTTGCTGACGTTGATGATAAATTGATCTGTTTCTAAACCACACTCCAACAATGTGCTTGCAATTAAATTACATAATTCTGCATTCGCTTGAGCTGGGTTAACATTTCCTACAATATCACAATCTGCTTGCGTAAATTCCCTATAACGAGCGTTGCCAGCTTTCTCATTTCTAAAAACATTTTGGATTGCATATCTTTTAAATATTGATGGAAGGTCTTGATTGTTTTGAGCAACAAATCTCGCTAATGGACTTGATAAATCATAGCGAAGAGTAATATCTTTATTTCCATCTTTAAAAGAGAATACATCAGACATAGGATTACTTTCATCCTCTGCAAGAAAAGATCCAATGTTTTCTGCAATTTCAAACGATGGAGTTTCCAAAGGGTCGAACCCGTAATTTATAAAATTATTCTCTATAACTTTTAAAAGTTTCTTTTTAAGAAGTAATTTTTTATTCCACCTATCTTCAAATCCCTGGGGTAACCCAGGAGTTAATTTATTTTCTTTACTCATTTTTTTGGTACCCTGGCTTGGGATCGAACCAAAAACTGAAGTTCCACAAACTTCCGTGATAACCATTTCACCACCAGGGCCTATGTTTATTTTATATTAATTGTCGTTAAATTTAAATTTATTAAATAATTAAATAGCTAGCGTGCAGCCAGCATGTGTATGATGTCTGTGAAGAGAATTGAGCTTATTATTTAATATAGTCATTAAGCTTAAATAGCATTTAATTCTAAAAATACAAGAATGAATTGTATAGGAATAGCAAACCTAATGGGTTTTATACTCCTATACAATAATGATGAATTAGAATTAAGAGGTTTTTTGCAGTTTTACTGCGGCAGGACCTTTTTCTCCGTCTTCAACTTCAAATGTAATTTCGTCACCTTCGTTTAAGAATCTTAAACCAGCTTCTCTAACAGCAGAAGCATGCACGAATACATCTTTTTCTTTATCTTCTCGTTCAATGAAACCATAACCTTTTTTTCCATTAAACCACTTTACTTTACCTTTTAGACTCATTTTACTCTTTCTTTATTAGTTTATCTTTGTTTATACAAAGAATGTGTTTTGTTATTAGATTTCTAAATTAGATGCAAGTGATTTAATTGTCTATTATTGAGCTTTTTGGTGGTGGCCTTGGTAAGAATCGCACTTACGACACATACCTTTTCAGGGTACTGCTCTACTACTGAGCTACAAGGCCATTAAAATCTAAATGTTATACGACCTTTTGTAAGATCATATGGAGTTACTTCTACAGTAACATTGTCTCCCTGCAAAACTCTAATTCTGTTTTTTCTTAATTTTCCAGCTGTGTGCGCTGTAACAATGTGATTATTTTCTAATTTGACCCTAAACATTGCATTGGGCAATAGGTCTATAACCTTTCCTTTAAATTCTAAAGAGTCTTGTTTTGACAAATTTATAATTCTCCTAATCTTTTTTTAATTGATTTAGCATGTCCGTCTAAACCTTCATTAGTTGCAAGAGTTATAACTGATGGACCAAGAGTTTCAATACCCTTTTTTGATAAATTTATGTATGAAATTTTTTTAATGAACTCTGAAACACTTAATCCACTTGAGTATTTACTGGTCATATTAGTTGGAAGAACATGATTAGTGCCCGGTACTCCATAATCTGTCATTGCCATCACTGCATATTTTCCCAAGCAAATAGAACCAGCATTCTTTATTTTTGGAATTAAAGACTTATAATTTTTTATATTAAGCTCTAAGTGCTCTGGGCCCACCTTATTAATTATTTCTGCAATTCTATTTTCTGAATTTTCGTAGATGAGTATGCCATTCGTCATTAAACTTTTTTTTGCAATTGAGCTTCTCGAAATGCTTTTAAGTTGATTTGTTATTTCATTCTTAGTTTTTTTTAGAATGTTTTTATCTTTTGAAATTAAAATACACTGGGCGAGAGTATCATGTTCAGCTTGAGCAATTAAATCACTTGCCAACCATTCTGGATTAGATTTGTTGTCACAGACAACTAAAACTTCTGAAGGTCCAGCTGTCATTGACTCAATTCCTATATCCCCAAAGACCTCTTTTTTTGCTGAAGCAACATATGAATTTCCTGGTCCTACAATTTTATTTACAGGTTTAATTGATTTAGTTCCATATGCGGCAGCTGCAATTGCTGAAGGGCCGCCAATAGAATAAATTTCTTTAATTTTACATTTTCTTGCAGCATACAAAACTGCAGCGTTTTGCTTTCCCTTATAACCAGGATTTATCATTACGATTCTTTTAACTCCTGCTACAATTGCAGGTATCGTGCTCATTAAAACACTTGATGGATAGGAAACTTTTGAACCTGGAACATAGATGGCAACAGACTCGAGTGGAACATATTTATATTTCACTTTATTTTGATACTTATCAACATAAGAGACATCTTTGAATTTTTGAAGTGAATGAAATTTATAAATTCTATTATAAGCTGCATCTATCGCTTTTTTTACTTTTTGGTCTAAGGATTTAATTGAGTCTTTTATTTTTTTTGAGTTCGGAATAATTGTCTTATTTTTATTAAATTTTTTCTCATATTTTACTAGGGCTTTATCTCCATTTTTTCTTACATCTTTAATTATATTTTTTACTGAAATATAATCTGATCGAAGCTTATTTTTTCTTTTAGAAAGAAGATTATCCAACAATTTATCAAAATTCTTATTTTTAGCAGAAATTACTTTCATTTTATTTCTTTTTTAAATCCTCCAATGTTACCTCTATAATTTCAGAATACAGGGTTATAAAACGATTATCTGAAAATAACAAATTAATTTCATATTGTTTATCAATTTTCATTACATCTATTCCCATCAACTTTAATTTCAGTTTGCTATCTTTTTGATCAATATTTTTTGCTGCTACATTTTCTATAAATTCAAATTTACAAACACTTATAATGTTGCTTTTTTTGTTATCTTTCAGGGATTTTCGATTTAAAGATAGTAAAAATATTTTATTTTTTTTAAGATATTTAATCTCTGAAACGCTTGTGGTTGAGTCCTCACAGTATGTAGAAATTATATTTAGGCCATTGAGATCTCTTGCTAATATTTTGGATAAAAAATTTTTTACCATTATTTTTTCATTTTTACTTTAATACCAAGTTTTCTTAATTTAAGTTGAGGATTTGAGTACCCTCTCAATCCATGATAAATTCTTGATATTGTAGATGATCCCTTTGCTGCGATTGCACCCAATATTATTGAGAAAGTGGTTCTAAGATCAGATGAGATGCAATCAGCAGAATTCAATTTTTTTTCTCCATTAATTACTGCAAAATTTTTTTTAATTCTTATATCTGCTCCCATCCTATTAAGTTCAGGCACAGCCATAAATCTATTAGTAAAAATTGTCTCTTTAATTTTACTTTGTCCAAAAACTCTTGTTAAAACAGGTATTAAAATTGGCAAACAATCTGTTGCAAATCCAGGCCATGGTCCAGTTTTGACGTTTATAGGTTTTAATTTTTTAATTGTATTTAATTTTATAGAATTTTTACTTACGCCAATTTTAAAACCTATTTTTTTTAATATCTTTAATTCTGAAGGTAAAAATTTCGGATTTATATTCACCACCTTTACACTTCCCTTGGTAATTGCTCCAACACATAGATAACTAAATGCCTCTATCCTATCACCAATAATTTTATGATTGCCACTTAATAGCTCTTTAACACCTTTAATTCTTAAAGATCTTTTGCCAATAAACTTTATATTTGCGCCTGAGTTGTTTAGGAATTTTATAAGATCTGTTACCTCAGGTTCTAAAGATATATTTTTTAAAACATGAGAACCTCTTACAAAAACTGAAGACATGATTAAATTTGACGTGCCTGTAACTGTAATTTTTGGAAACTTATAGCTCTTACCTACCAAACCATTCTTTGAAGATATTTTCACATATCCCTTTTCCAAAACGTGTTTAGCCCCTAAACTTTTGAAACCCTCGAGATGCCAAGATGTATCACGAATTCCTAATGCACAACCTCCTCCTTGAGCAACTCTTATGTTTTTCTTTGGGTATCTTCCAAGTAAGGAACCCATGGTTAGAACTCCTGCTCGCATTGTAGATACCAAGTTATAGGGAACAGTTAATTTATGATCCTTTTTATTTGTTATAATCATAATCTTTTTTTTCTCTAAAATTTTTACTTTAGAGCCTAAGGAAATTAAAAGATCTTTCATTGTAAGAACGTCTTGAACTAAAGGAACATTTCTTAAAATAACCTCTTTTTTAAAAAGAATAGATGCCGCCATAAGGGGAAGGCATGAGTTTTTTGCGCCACTAATATTTACAATTCCATTTACGGCTTTGCTTTGGCCAGTAATTATAAATCTTTTCATATTATTTGGATTTTGCTAAAGTTATACCAACTTGGCCTTGATATTTTCCTTTTCTATCAGAATAAGACACCTCAGGCTGATCTCCACTGAAGAACAAAATTTGCGCTGCTCCACTATTTGCATACAATTTTATGGAGTTGCTTGTATGATTTGAAAATTCTAAAACTAAGTTGCCATGCCAACCCGCTTCTAAAACTGTGGGGGGAGTTCCAAGTCCACATCTTGCGTAAGTACTCTTGGCAGTTACTAATCCGGTTACATTTCTTGGCATTTTAAAATACTCAAGACTACTTGCCAGTGCGAAAGAATTTGGAGGAATTAAAACAGACTCTTCCCCTTTAATAGTTATAAAATTATCCTCACTAAAATTCTTTGGGTCAGCGGTAGCTCCTTTTATATTTGTGAATATTTTGAATTCAGAGCCGCATCTTAAGTCATAACCAAATGAGTTAAGTCCATGACTAATGCCTTTAGATATACTTTCACTTACAAATGGACTTATCATCTC
The DNA here is from genome assembly GCA_902582235.1 of uncultured Pelagibacteraceae bacterium. Classification (GTDB taxonomy): domain Bacteria; phylum Pseudomonadota; class Alphaproteobacteria; order Pelagibacterales; family Pelagibacteraceae; genus Pelagibacter. The sequence continues at coordinate 25,019 of CACHQX010000005.1, read as the reverse complement.
CTCTTTTTCTGCAAGTTCTTTAATTTGTTTATCGTTTAGAATCATCTTTTTGGTTTTTTCGTTTGTGAATTTTTCTTTTCCTTAAATTTCTTCTAAGGGCTTTCTCGAGATCAAGCTTAGAAGGCTTTCTTTTAGAATTCATTAAAAAGATTATTTTTTCTCAGGATTGGTAAGATGCTCCAAAGTTACAACTTGATCAATTGGTATTGTCTTATCTTCAGATTTATTTGTTCCCTGCTTAGATTGTTTTTTGGCTCTTCGCTCAGCTAATTTCTTTTCTCTTTTAGCTTGTTTCTCCATTGCTTTTGCGCCTCTTGTAGATTTATAATCGTAGTGGATTCCCATAAAATTACCAAAAATTATTATAGACTTAATAAAATAAAAAATTAAGTCAAAAATTTGAATTTTATTGATTTTTACACTATTTTTATTTATTCGCCCTTGTAGTTTTAGTGTTAAAACAGGCCCTTGGTAAGGGTCAGTCATGAGTTAGATTCTCATCGAGGGCACCATTACTTTTTAAAGATAAATTTTCTTAAAATAAATGTCAGAACGAACAAAAATATTATAGCTGATATTGGTAAATAAATTTCTTGAGTTTTTAAAAGATCCAATATTTTTGGTAATTCATCATTTTCATATATTTTCTTTTCTAAAGCTGATCCTAATGAACAAACAATAAATGCTTGAATAACGACTCCAAGTAAGGTTCCAAAAAAATAGTTTTTTAATTTTACATCAAATAATACAGGTATTAAATTTTGTATCTGTATCGGAATACCACCAAGAAATCTAAGGAGGCTGACCGCTAAAAGCTGATTGTTTCTTATTTTGTCATTAAGATATTGATACTTATTTTGTATTTTTTCAATGATGTAGTTTTTAAAAAAATAATTAGCAACTATAAAAGTTACACTAGATCCTAAAGCAAAAGTTAATGAAAAAATTAAAGTTCCAAAGTAAGGTCCGAAAATATATCCACAAATCAACCCCAATGGAGATCCAAATCCTTGAAGTAAAGAAATCCAAACAATTCCAAATATAATAAATACAAAAGATGAGAATACTATATTATTTTGTTTAAAATTAATTAGATACTCACTATTTGATTTGAGAAAACTATATGAAGTTAACTCCTCAATACTTATATAAGTTAACAAGAAGTATAAAAACAATCCCAGGAATATAATATAGGCTAAACCTAACCATATCTTAACGTTTTTCATAGTTTGCATATTATAGATTTTACATTATAAGTACTTAAATTTTTAATACTACATAATTAAAATCTTATGAAAAGGACTTATCAACCAAGTAAACTTGTCAGGAAAAGACGCCACGGATTTAGATCAAAAATGAAAACAAAAGGTGGAAAAAAACTTCTAGCCAGAAGAAGAAAAAAAGGTCGAAAAAAACTTACTGTTAAATGAATATTAAAATTAAGAGTCTCTCAAAGAATGAGGACTTTAAAAAACTTCTTAATGGAAGAAAAATTTCCAATTCTTATCTCACAATTTTTTTTAAAAAGATTCCTGATAAAAAAAATACATGTCTCAACATAAGTTTTGTAGCAAAAAAGAAAATGGGTAAAGCTGTTGATAGAAATAAGATAAAAAGAAGGCTCAAAAATATGACATATGCAATAATTAAAATAGCTAAATTAAATCTTAACTTTTCTTATTTAGTTCTTGCAAAAAAAAGTGTTTTAGAGGAAAAATACGATGAAATTAAAGAGGCATTACAAAAAAGTTTTGAAAAAATAAGTTAATGAAGATTTTAACCAAGATTATTATTAAGATAATAAAGTTTTATCAGTACTTAATCTCACCTTTGCTGGGTAACAACTGTAGATATTTACCAACTTGTTCAGAGTATTTTATAGAATCTTTAAAGGAGTATGGTTTGATTAGAGGTTTCTTCAAAGGCACTAAAAGAGTTTTAAGTTGTCATCCCATTAAATTCCTTGGTGGTGGTGAAGGATTTGAACCAGTTAAAAAAAATAAAAATTAAAAATGGACTCAAATAAAAATATAATCGCAGCTATATCACTCAGTGCAGCAATAATTGTTTTATGGGCTTTATTTTTTTCACCTTCACCAGAAGATCGAGAAAAAATAAAGCAAAAAAGAATAGACTCAGTTAAAAGTTTAGATGCTCCAGAGATAGAAAATTCTGAAACTAATAACCTTCTTTCAAGAAAAGAGGCTTTAAATAAAGATAAAAGAATTATATTTGAAAACGATAACGTTGAGGGTTCAATTTCTTTAAAAGGTGCAATTATAGACGATTTGCTTTTTAAAAATTACAATGAAAAACTCGAAGGTACAAAAAAGGTGGTTCTACTAAATCCAAGAAACGCTTCTGATACATATTACTTAGAAACAGGCTGGGTTACTAACAACAAAAATATTGATTTACCAAATAATAAATCAAAATGGAAAGTGGAGGGAAACGCAAAACTTTCTCCAGGAAAGGACGTTAAATTAGTATGGAAAAATGCTCAAGGGCTCACTTTTGAAAAAATTATTAGCATTGATAATAAATTTTTATTTACTGTTAACCAAAAAATAAAAAATAATACTAACAAAATATATAATTTTTATCCCTATAGCCAAATTATAAGAAAAAATATTCCTAAAGATATAGTAAATTTTTTTATTTTACATGAGGGGCCACTTGGGGTGTTTGATGATCAATTAGTGGAAAAAGATTATGATGATGTAATAGACAAAAAATATTCAATCAATGCTGAAAAAGGTTTTCTAGGTATTACTGATAAATATTGGCTTACAAGCTTAATACCAGAAAGGAACAAAAATTTTAGAGCGGATTTTGAGCACAGTGAAAAATTTAAAATTAGTTACATAGAAACTGAGGCTTTGGAGGCACAACCAAATAAGCAAATTAGTAATAAAGTTAATATTGTTATTGCTGCAAAAGAAGTAGATGTAATTGATGAGTATAATGAAAAATTAGGATTATCAAAATTTGACCTTGTCATTGACTGGGGTTGGTTTTATTGGATTGTAAAACCTTTATTCTTTTTAAATGATTACTTCTTTAAACTTGCAGGAAATTATGGAGTAGCAATTATATTAATAACTGTTTGTTTAAGATTAGTGTTCTTTCCACTCAATAATTATGCATTTAGATCAATGAGTCGTATGAAAATTTTGCAACCCGAAATGGCTCGTCTTAAAGAAGTTCATAAAGATGATAAGATGAAACTTCAGCAGGCAATAATGCAACTCTATAAGAAAGAAGGAGTTAATCCTGTAAGTGGTTGTGTACCAATTTTAATTTCTATACCATTTTTTTTCGCAATATATAAAATGTTATTTGTTACAATTGAAATGAGACACCAGCCTTTTTTTGGATGGATAAAAGATCTATCTGAGAAAGACCCAACATCAATTTTCAATTTATTTGGACTGATACCATGGGCACCCCCTGAATTTTTAATTATAGGTGGGTTACCAGTTCTGATGGGCTTAACAATGTGGGCACAACAGAAACTTAATCCAGCTCCACAAGATGACATACAAAAGAAAATTTTTATGTTTTTTCCCGTTTTTTTAACTGTAATACTTGCACCTTTCCCTTCGGGATTAGTTCTGTATTGGACGGCCAACAATATTCTTACAATGGCTCAACAGTACGTCATTATGAAGAGAACTACTGTGAAAACCTCTCAATAATGGATTTAAAAAAGATCTTACCTACAGACGGACCGCCAGTCGAAGAAGTTTTGAAATATGTTGAGAAATACAAAAATGAAATAATAGTTATAAAGTATGGGGGTAATGTATTCATTGATAGAAAAATTTTTGATAATTTTATTAAAGATTTAAGTGTACTTAACAAACTTGGTTTGCAAGTGGTTGTTGTGCACGGAGGAGGACCAAGAATAAAAAGGGAGTTATCTAAACAAAATATTGAGTCCAAATTTATAAGAGGTCTAAGAATTACTGATGAAAAAATTATAAATGTCGTTGAAACAGTACTTATTGACTTTAATGAAGATATTGTAAATTCTTTAAAAAAAATTGGTTCACAGGCAGCTTCATTGCATACCAAAAAAGATAATGTTATAGAAATTATTCCTGAACAAGAAGAACTTGGTTTTGTAGGAATTCCTAATAAAATTAATACAGAGACTATTTTTGAAAAATTAAAAAATAATTTAATTCCTATTATCTCTCCCCTAGGATTAGGGGAAAATAAACAGACCTATAATATTAATGGAGATCATGCCGCTGGAGCTGTTGCAAAGTCTCTTAAATCAAGAAGACTACTCTTAATGACAAATGTAGAGGGTGTTTTGAACAGAGAGAAAAAACTTATTTCGGAAATCAATTCTGCAAAAATAATCGAAATGATAGAGGATAAAACAATAACTGAAGGTATGATACCAAAAATTAATACTTGTCTTGATGCTGTAAAAAATGATGTAACTGCAGTAGGTATAATTGATGGTCGTAAACCTCGTTCAGTTTTGTTTGAATTATTTTCTGATAAAGGATCAGGAACATTAATAAGAAAATGAAAAGTTTAAAAGAAATGAAATATCTTCTTTTGGACCTTGACGGGGTTTGCTATGGTTCTCACAATGGTTATCCTTTAGAAAAAGTCTTTGGTCTTGTATCAAAAAGAATGACTCTTTTTATTCAGGAAAAACTTGGATTAGATGAAAAAAAGGCGAAAGAACTTCAAACAAATTATTTTTACAAATACAACACAAGTCTAAATGGTCTTATGTTACACCATAATGTTATTGGGGATGAGTTTCTCAAATATGTACATGATATTGACATTTCATTTATGAAAGAAGACAAAATAATGAGAAATGAGCTTGAGAACTTAAATATGGAAAAATTTATTTTTACAAATGGTAGCGCAGAACATGCTCAAAATATTTTAACACGATTAGGTATTTATGATCTTTTTGGAAAAGAAAAAGTTTTCGATATAAAAGACGCTGGATATGTTCCTAAACCAGAAGCGCAGACATTTGATTTAATGGTTAAAAAATTTGGTATTAATCCCAAAGAAACAATTTATATTGAAGATATAGCTAAAAATTTAAGTATTGGCTTTGAAAGAGGCTGTACAACTGTTTGGTTAATCAATGATGAGCATTTTGGAAAAATTGACTCAGATAAAGATTATATTTCTCATAAAATTGAAAATCTATCTTTATTTCTTAAAGAAATAAGGTTATTAAAAAGTAAATAGATTATGTCTTTAGAAAAAATAATTAATGATGCTTGGGAAAAAAAGAACGAAGTAAATCAAGACTCAGATCAGTCTTTGAAGGATGCAATAAATCAAGTAATCAAAGATTTGGATAGTGGTAAGTCTCGTGTAGCAGAAAAAATTAATGGAGAATGGAAAACTCACCAACATCTTAAAAAGGCAATCATGCTAAGTTTTAGAATTTACCCAATGGATAATTTAAGTGGACCATATAGTAGCTGGTACGATAAAGCTCACTTATTAAAAGGCAAAACAGCCAACTGGACAAAGGAACAACATGAGGCCGCTGGATTTCGAATGACGCCTAATAGTCCGGTAAGACCAGGATCTTTCATTGGTAAAAATGCTGTGCTTATGCCTTGTTATATTAACATAGGTGCATACATCGGGGCAAATACAATGATGGATACATTTAGTAGAGCTGGAAGCTGTTGTCAAATTGGAGAGAATTGTCATATATCTGCTGGGTCTGGAATTGGTGGAGTTTTAGAACCTGCGCAAGCACTTCCAACTATAATTGAGGACAATGTATTTGTTGGAGCAATGTCAGAAGTTGTAGAAGGTGTTATAGTGGGAGAAGGCAGTGTTCTCTCGATGGGATGTTATATTGGTCAAAGCACAAAAATTGTAAACAGATCTAGTGGCGAAATCACAAAAGGTCGTGTTCCACCTTATTCAGTTGTGGTGCCTGGCACTCATAAAGATCTTTATGCTGTTCATATAATAAAAACTGTAGATGCAAAGACGAGGTCAAAGACATCAATTAACGATCTTTTAAGAGACTAATTATGCAAAAAATAAATGAATTACAATTAGCCAAAGAGCTAATGAAATTCCCATCAATAACACCTAGAGATGCTGGTGTTATGAAATTTTTGGAAAAAAAATTAAAGAAAATTGGTTTCAAAACTAAAATTTTAAATTTTAAAGAAAAAAATTTTCAACCAGTAAAAAATTTATATGCTAAGTTAGGAAGTAAAGGACCTAATTTTTGTTTTGCAGGCCATTTAGATGTTGTACCACCGGGAAATATAAGAGACTGGACGGTTAATCCTTTCAGACCCTCTATCAAAAAAGGCCATTTGATTGGGAGAGGAGCAAATGATATGAAAGGCTCGGTAGCTGCTTTTGTTTCAGCAGTAAGTGTTTTTTTAAATAGTAATAAAAGTTTTAATGGTTCAATAAGTCTTTTAATAACAGGTGATGAAGAAGGAGATGCAGTAAACGGTACAAAAAAAGTCGTAGATTATTTAAAAAAGAGAAAGGAAAAAATTAATTTTTGTTTGGTTGGTGAACCAACAAATCCAAATAAATTAGGAGAAATGATAAAAATTGGTCGAAGAGGAAGTTTATCTGGAAAAATAGAAATAATTGGTACACAAGGACATGTTGCTTATCCTCAAAGAGCGAATAATCCCTCAACAATAATTATAAAAATTTTAAATGAATTAAAAAATATAAAATTTGACAAAGGTACAAAAAATTTTCAGCCTACAAATTTAGAGATTACAAAAATAAACATTGATAATAGCGCAGATAACGTTATTCCTAGGACTGCTAATGCAACTTTTAATATTAGATTTAATAACAAGCACTCATCAGGTTCTATTAAAAAAAAAATTAATAAATTATTAATTAAAATTAACAAAAAAAATAAGTCAAAATTTAAAATAGATTATAAAGTCTCTGGTGAAGCATTTTTAACAAAACAAAACGCTACAACAAATATGATAAGAAATGTCATAAAAAAAATTACAAAAATTAGGCCTAAACTTTCGACGACCGGGGGAACTTCTGATGCTAGATTTTTAAAAAATATATCTCCTTGTTTAGAATTTGGTCTTGTGGGAAAAACAATGCACAAGACTGATGAAGCAGTATCATTAAAAGATCTTAAAAAATTAAGTAAGATTTATGCTAATATTCTAGAAAAATATTTTTCGTGAAAACAGCAATAATATCTTCAAAAACATCAGTAAATCATTTAACAGGTGATGGTCATCCTGAACAACCAAAAAGAGTTACAGCAATAACTGAAAGACTAAAAAAAAATAAAAATTTAATATGGGATAAACCAACTACTTTTGACCATAAAATACTAAAAAAAGTACATGATGAAAATTATGTTGATATGGTCCAAAAAAGTTTTCCTAATCATGGATTAAAATTTTTGGATGGTGACACTATAATTTCACCAGGAAGTGAAGATGCTGCAATTGACGCGGTAGGATCAGTAATAAAAGCAATAGACGGTGTTGAACAGAAAAAGTTTAAAAATGCTTTTTGTGCAGTAAGACCTCCTGGCCACCATGCAGAAAAAAATAAAGCGATGGGTTTTTGTATATATAATAATTGTGCAGTTGCCGCTCATTATCTCATTGAAAAGTATAAATATAAAAAAATTGCAATTTTCGATCCTGATGTCCATCATGGAAATGGAACACAAGATATTTTTTTTGATAATAAAAATGTTTTATACTTATCTACACATCAATATCCATTTTATCCAGGTACTGGAAGCGAAAAAGAAAAAGGTAAGCATAATAATATTTTCAATGTACCTCTTCCTGCTGGGACTACATCAGAGAAATATATGAACGCTTTGGATAGAGTTTTAGATAAACTGGTTGAATTTAAACCTGAATTCTTGATCTTAAGCATGGGCTTTGATGCAAATATTGCTGATCCTCTAGCACAGTTTGAATTAAAATCTCAAGATTTTTATGAGATTACAAAAAGAACTCTTAAAGCAACAAATGAATTCACTAATGGAAAAGTTATATCAGTGTTAGAAGGAGGGTACGACCTCAATGCCCTTGCAGATAGTGCATTTAATCATGTAAATGCTCTCGAAGAAAATAATTAATGAAACTGTATAAGATCAAAAAGTCTAAAATAGACAATAAGCGAGGTTTATATGCAACTAAAGATATTAAAAAAGGAACAAAAATAATTAATTATATTGGAAAAATCATTACTAATAGAAAAGTTGAGGAGTCATCAAAATTTGACAATAATAAACCAATCTATTTATTTACTCTTAATAATAGATATACCTTAGATGGTGATTTTCATTGGAATACTGCAGGTTTGATTAATCATTCATGTAATAATAATTGTGACTATGAGGGAAAAGGTTTAAAGGTCTGGGTTTCAGCAATAAGAGATATTAAAAAAGGAGAAGAACTTACTTGTGACTACGGTTTTGGATTTGATAAGGACTATAAACAGTTCCCTTGTAAATGTGGTGCAAAAAATTGTTGCGGATATATTGTAAGAGCAGGTTCAAGGTTCAGGATAAATAAAAAATTCGCTATTGGTAAAAAAAAAACTAATAAATCACTTTAGTTAAATATAATCCCTCTGCTGGAGCAGGGGGAGCACAATTAATTCTTTTTTTTGATTTGATTATCTTATCAAATTTTTGAATGCTCCACTTGTTCTCACCAACATACTTCAAGCAACCGACCATCGACCTTACCTGATTTTGAAGAAATGACTGAGCTTTTATCTCAATCTCTATAATATCTTTTTTGATTAAAAATTTTATTGATTTAATTGTTCTTACTGGAGTTTTCGCTGAACAACTTGATGATCTAAATGTTGAAAAATCTTTTGTACCAATTAATTTTTTTGCTGCTTTTTTCATCATTGATAGATTAAGTTTTTTTATTATGTGCCAACACCTTTTATCTTTTAACACAGAACCGGATTTTCGATTTAAAATAACATATTTATATATTCTCGCTTTTGCAGAGTACCGAGAGTGAAAAGTGAAATCTTTTTTTTTTAAGTCTAAAATACTAATGCTGTATCTAGATAAAAAATGATTAATTGATTTTAAAAATTTATTGCTACCTTTTATTTTTGCACTTGTATCAAAATGAGCTGATTGTTCTAAAGCGTGTACGCCAGTGTCGGTTCTGCCTGATCCAACTATATTTATTTTTTCTTTTAAAATTTTTGAGATAACTTTTTGAATTATCCCTTGAATTGTTTTTCCTTTTTTTTGTATTTGCCATCCACTATAACTAGTTCCTACATACTCAATAAGGATTTGATATCTATTCATTAAGATTACAGCCTTTATTTATTTTTGAACCGTTCAAAAATTCATTTATCTCTTGAATTTTTTTCCCTTCTTTTTGAATTTCGATGACCTTTATGCTTTCATTATTTGAGCATGCTATTTCGAGTTTATCATTTAAAACTTCACCAGGATGTCCTGATCCATTTCCAATTTCAGCTTTTAAAATTTTATATCGGTCTCCATTAAATATAAAGAATGCTCCTGGATTAGGGTGTAAACCATTTATTTTTCCAATAATTTTCTTGGAACTATCATTCCAAGTTATCTTTCCCTCTTTCTTATTTATTTTATCAGCATATGTTGCTTCTGAATGGTCCTGTTCTTTGAACTTCACTTTCCCTTTAATAATATTTTCGATGATTTCAATTGTTTTTTCAGCCGCCAATTGAGATAATTTTTTTTCAAGCTCAGTTGCATTTAAATTTAAGTCAATTTTAATTTTATAAGTTTCAAGTACAGGTCCGGTATCTAGATTTTCATTAATTTTCATAAAACTAATTCCCGTCTCAGTATCCTGATTCATTATTGCTCTTTGTATTGGAGCAGCACCTCTGAATTTAGGCAAAATAGATGCATGTATATTAAAAAAACCTTTTTTAGAAAGTTCCAAAAATTCCTTTGGTATAATTTGACCATAAGAAATTACCATAACCATTGTGGGCTTTATTTTTTTTATAAAATTATATTCATCAATATTATTCTTAAGACTACTTGGTGTTCTAATTGGTAAGCCAAGTAATTCAGACTTAACTTGAATTGGGGTTTTTTGAACTTTCATTCCCCTGCTAGATTTTTTTGGTGGTTGCGTATAAACAGCAGAAATATTAAGTTTACTCTCACTTATCTTTTCAAGTACAGGTAAAGCAAATTTTGAAGTACCCATAAAAATAATATTATCTGACATTTACACAATTACTCTACTAGATGTATTTTTGTTTTTAGATAATTTTTTTATTAGGATATCTTTTTTCAACTTTGACAAAAAATCAATAATCAGCTTTCCATCTAAATGATTAATTTCGTGCTGGATACATGTGGATAGTAAACCATCACATTCCATATTTGTTTTATTTCCTGAAATGTCAACGTATTCAACAATACAGGTTTTTGGTCTTTCAATCTCAATAAATGTTTCGGGTATCGACAAACATCCTTCCTCATATATAGACCTATCTTTACCGAAAGATTTGATGGCTGGATTTATTAAACAAAGTGGTTTTTTTTCTTCATCTTTTTTTGAAACATCAATAACAATCATTCTCCTCAAAACACCCACTTGAACAGCAGCTAGACCTATGCCATTATTATTGTACATTGTTTCAAATAAATCGTCTGCTAACTGTTTTTCTTTATTAGTTATTTTTTCAATTTTTTCAGATTTTTTTCTGAGGATTTCATCTGGAACCAGTATGATTTTTCTTTTCGTCATAACAAAGTTTATACTCTAACTGGCAAGATTTCAGAAAGGATTTCATTTCTTATTTGATCTATGTTCATTTGATTTAACGCATTTACTAAGAAATATAAAGTTTCTGAGCCAAGATTTTTAAGTTCATCTTCGCCAATTATTTCTATAATTCTTAACATTGCTAAACCAATTTCCCCATCATTAATTAAAACCTGTATATCTATGGGCATTGTATTTTCATTAATTGTATAAAGATTACTATATTCCTCATTAATTTTAATACCATCAAACTTTAAGGACTCTATAACGATTATATCTTTTGTTACTAAATAATTTTTTTTACTTTTTTTAATTTTTTTCAAAAAATTATTCAGATCTTTCTCAATTTTTTTATTGGAAGGTTTTTCTTGTATAAAATAATTTATAATTTTTGATTGATGTAAAATTTTATTGTTATATTTAATTTTTTTATTTAGATTTTCTACTTTAGAGTTCAAAACATAAAAGTCTGTTAAATCTGAACTTAATTCACTTTCTTCAAAACTCTCCAAGATAAACCTTAATTCATCTTTAAAGGCATCTTCTAAACCATCATTGGTAAAAGATGATTTTAAATCTTTAGAAAGTTTCGTCACCTTGTTAGGATCATCATTTAGTAAAATACCTTGATACATTAGAGCTCTGGATTTAATGTTTGATAAATTCTCTTTTTCCCTCTCTATGTTAAGAAGTTGATCCACAGAAAATTGGAATTTTTTATAGATATTGAGTAAATCTTTCTCATTATAATTTCTCTCGTGTGTGGCTTTTTCTAACAATGAGATTTTTTCTTCATCAGCAATATCGATATCACTAGTACTGTCTAGCAAATTGTTGGATCTTAAATAAGTCCAAAATAACTTTGGTGTTTTTTTTGTGGGTTTATATTTGAAATCTTTAATTGTATTAAATGAAAGATGTAAATTTAAAAGATTTTTATCTGAAGTAGTATTATCATCTTTAGAAAGACCCATTAAAGAATTAAATTTTTTTTCAAAAAAGGATCTGAATAACCAGACTCCTTTTCTAAATCAAAACGCACCATAGCAAGATCATTTTGCTTATTATGTATCAGGCAATATATTGAAAAGTTTTTCAGATAATTATCATTAAAGTTTTGATTTAACTTTTTAAATAAGTTACATGCCTCTTTTATTTCTGCCTTGGATAAATATTCATTTAAAACATATTTAATCAAGTTTTCATTTGATATTATATCCAGATTTTTAGTTACATAATCAATTATTAAATTTAGGTCTCCATTTTTAATTAACCATTCTGCCTTTAAATCAAAAAATTTTTTTTTATCCAAATTATTCTTTGGTGGAAAAGTATTAGTAAGAAGAATTTTTTTATAGATATCACTAGCATCATTAGAAAGATTCATGGAGTTTATTTTTTTTTTAAGTTCATATATTTTTTTTCCATCTGATTTTGTCCACATATCTAATTCAAAACCATATTTTCCTGGGTCATATATCCCAACAACTAAATCATTTTTGTCAGTAAAATTTTCTTCCGAAACTTTAACACTGTCTGCAATACCGGCATTAATTTTAATTTTTTTATTTTCGTTTTCAACTGATGAATTTTCAATTACTACATTTTCTTCACTAACTTTTTCTTTTTTTTCAAGACTCCAAATATCCGTAGGCTCATTACCAAAGGAAAATTTAGTAAAAAATATTAAAATTAAAAAAGTTATGAAAAAATTATTTAACAATTTTTAGATTTTCTTGTGGGATTTTTTTTTCAATTAGCTGATTTGGTGAAGGAAAATTTATTTTACTAACAACTACTAAAATTCCAAAAATTATTGCCAAAATCACAACTACTTTTATTATGACTTTTAGAGGATTTATAGAGCTGCCAATGCTTGTTTTTTTATAAAATTGCATATACTTTTTATTAAATTCAAATTAAGACATATTTATGTTTTTTCAACTTAGAAAATTATGAAAATAAAAAAAAAAATTGTTTTAATAGGCATGATGGGATCGGGAAAATCAACAATTGGAGCATTATTGTCAAAAAAAATGAATATGAAATTCATCGACGTAGACAGTAAAATTGAAACAATTGAAAAACAAACAATAAGCCAAATTTTTAAACTTAAAGGTGAAAAGTATTTTAGAGAGCTAGAGGTTGAAACAATCTCATCGCTGCTTTGTTCCAAAGAAAATGAATTAATTTTATCCTTGGGGGGTGGCTCATTTCTAGACGAAAAAGTTAGAAGAAATGTAAAAAATAATTCATTATCTTTTTGGTTAAATTGGAAACCTTTAACAATAATTAAAAGAATTCGAAAATCTTCGAAAAGACCGGTTATTCACGGGCTAAATGATCAAGAAATTGAAAAAATGATGTTAAATAGAAATAAATATTATACCAAATCAGATTTTAAAATAGATTGCGACAATCATAAAAAGAACCAAATTGTAGATAAAATAGTCTTAATACTGAAAAAAAATGAATTTAAAAGTTAAAACTAATATAAATAATTACTCTGTAATTATTGGTAAAAATCTTTGTTCAAAGATAAATAAAATAATTTTAAAGGAAAGAATACCTTCTCAAAAATTTTTACTTGTTTACGACAGTAAAGTACCAGCCAAAATGATTAAATCTATTTTAAGTAGATTTAATAAAAAAAAAATAGAAAAGAAAAAAATAGTTTTTAATGAAAAAAGTAAAAATTTAAAAACTGTTAACTCTATTTTAAAAATTCTTGAAAAAAAAAATTTTAGCAGAAATGATTGTCTAATTTCTGTCGGAGGTGGCATTTGTGGAGATGTATGTGGATTTGCCTCAAGTATTTTTAAAAGAGGTTTAAATTTTGTAAATTTACCCACAACTTTGCTTAGTCAAGTTGACTCTGCGATTGGTGGTAAAACAGGAGTTAACTCTTTATCAGGAAAAAATATGATAGGGTCTTTTTATCAACCTTCATTAGTTATTTCGGATATAAATTTTTTAAAAAGTTTACCAAAAAAAGAAATGATATGTGGATATGCTGAAATCCTTAAACATGCTCTTATAAAGAATAAAATATTTTTCAAATTTTTAAAAAAAAATTTTTTAAAGATTTTAAGCCATAATGACAAATTTTTAGAGAGAGCAATTTATAAAAGTTGTTTAATTAAAAGAGAGGTGGTTGAGAAAGATGAGAAGGAAAAAAACATTAGAAAAGTCCTTAATCTAGGTCATACTTTTGCCCATGCTTATGAGGCAACAATTGGATACAACAAAGGACTAAATCACGGAGAGGCTGTTTTATTAGGAATGATGTCAGCTGTTGAATTTGGCCGTCAAAAAAATATTTTAAAAAAGAGCGATTATGAACAAATTATTGATCACTTAAAAAAGTTAAATTATTGTAATTTAAATAAATATTTTAAATCTAAGGATATATCAAAAATAATATTTTATATGAAGCAAGACAAAAAGAATAAAGATAGTAAGATAAACTTAATCCTCTTAAAAGGTATTGCAAAACCTGTATTAAACAAATCATTTAGAGAAAATAATATCAAATTATTTTTAAAAAATTTAATTTATTGATAATTGAATAGAGTGAATGTAATTCTTTAATTCATTTTCCAAAATTTTATAAATTTTTTTAGTCGCATCAATTTTTTTTTTAGATTTAAGCTCATCAGAAATAATTGTAATTTTGATGTGATATTTGTTTGGGGAATTATTTATATGGCTCTTATGTAAAAACGATTTGTCTTCTACATTTATTTTTTGTAGAGTAATTTCTCTTGAAATTTTTTCTTTAACTAACTCAATTAATTTATTTATTTTCATAAAATGTATTATAATAATACTATAATGAAAATTATTTGCGATTGGAATAACTGTAACAAAGATGGAGAGTACAAGGCTCCAATTGAAAAAGATAATAGTAAAGATTTTAGGTATCTTTGTTTAGAACATATAAAAGAATTTAATAAAAATTGGAATTACTTTGCTAATATGACCGATAGTCAAGTTAATGAATTTATTAAATCTGACATGACTTGGCATAAGCCAACTCAAAACTTTAGTGGACAAGACAATTTTTTTAAGATTTTATGGAATAATACTCTCAAGGAAAGTTTAGATGGAATTAATTATGACGATAAGAAAGCTTCTAAATTGCGACAATTCAACTTTTCGGAAGATGATATAAAAGCTTTCAATGTTTTGAGTTTAAATATTGGCACAGAATGGACCATTATAAGAGAGAAGTTTAAAAAACTTGTCAAACGATTTCACCCTGATAAAAACTCAGGGAATAAAAAATACGAAGAAAAATTAAAGATTATAACATTGGCTTATACACAACTTAAAAGGTCTTATAAAAAATGAATGAAAACATAAATTCGATACCGGACATAAAAATTTCTGTAAAGCAAACTTTTGGAATCGACTCAAATCTTGAAGTAGATGCATTTTCAAAAAAAAATGAGTATGTACCAGAGATAGATAAAAACTATAAATTTGATAAAGATACTACACTTGCAATATTATCAGGTTTCTCTTTCAATAAGAGAGTATTAGTTCAAGGATATCACGGAACTGGAAAATCTACTCACATTGAACAAGTTGCAGCAAGATTAAATTGGCCTTGCATAAGAGTGAATTTAGACAGTCATATAAGTAGAATTGATTTAATTGGAAAAGACGCGATTACAATTAAAGATGGAAAACAAATAACGGAATTCCAAGAAGGTATTTTACCTTGGTCTATACAAAACCCCATCGCACTAGTGTTTGATGAATACGATGCTGGCAGACCTGATGTTATGTTTGTAATTCAAAGAGTTTTAGAAGCAGAGGGAAATTTTACACTTCTTGATAAAAATAAAGTTTTAAAACAGCATAAATACTTTAGGTTATTTGCAACTTCAAATACAGTTGGTCTTGGTGATACTACAGGACTATATCACGGCACACAGCAAATAAATCAAGGTCAAATGGATAGATGGAATATAGTTACATCCCTTAATTATTTAAGTTTAGAAAAAGAGATGGAAATAATACTCGCTAAAAATAAATCTTACAATAATTCAAAAGGTAAAGAAGATATTGCCAATATGATTAAAGTCGCCTCCCTCACTAGAAAGGGATTTGTATCTGGTGATATCTCAACAGTAATGAGTCCGCGAACAGTCATGCATTGGGCTGAAAATAATCTAATATTTAAAGACATTGCATATTCATTTAGAGTAACTTTTTTAAATAAATGTGATGAGGTAGAGAAAAATATTATTGCTGAATATTATCAAAGATGTTTTGGTGATGATTTGCCAGAAGCAGTTATTAATAAGCAATCAAATGAGTAAAAAAGAGGAATTCTTTAAGGAGAGATTTAAACAAGCATTAGATTCAACCTATAAAGTTATTTCAGAAGAATTATATAATTTAAGAAAAAAAGAAAATACTAAAGTCATAGAAGACTATAAAATTTCAAATTTATATTCTAGAGAAGATTACGTAAAATTGCGTGCATTATCTGACTCCAATGCATTAAAAAAAAAGTTTTCTGATGAAAATATTTTTAAAAAAAATTTTCCAAAAAACCAATCCTACAAAATATTTTATGAAATTTCAGAGAAAATAAGGTGCGAGTTATTAGGTTCCAATATGCTAAATGGTATAAAAAAAAATATAGACGAAAATTACAATAATAAAGTTTTAAAAAAAAAAGAAAGTAATATTAAAAAAAGGGAAGATGTAAATATTTCAGAAGCATTCGAATTATATCTCTTAAAAAATTTTCTAGATATCAAATTGAACAATGTATCTAATAAGATTTTAAGTTTTTGGGAGGATAAATTTGATAAAAGCATTAAAAAACATACACAATTTTTAAAGAAGAATATTGCTGATCAAAATAAATACAACGAGAAGTTTTCAGAAATATTTCAAAATATGGAGATATTTGAAAACGAAAATGAAATTAAAAATGAGAGTGTTGATGAAAGCAATAATAGTGAAAATGATAAAAATAATAATGACGATAATAATAATAACGAAAAAGAAGGTAAAGCAGAGGAAACTAGTGAGAACAAAAGTTTAGAGGGGAGTGACGATCTAAATGAATTTAGAATGGAAGAAGAATTTTTTGAGGATGGAGATCAAAAAGAAAATGTAGAAAATATCATTCAAAAACTTAATGTTTCAAAAAACAACAAAGAGTATAAAATTTTTACAAGTAATTTTGATGAAATTGAAAAAGCTGAGAATTTAGAAAAAGATGATGAAATTAAAAAACTAAGAAATAATCTAGATCAACAACTTACTAGTTTTCAGGATGTTATAACTAAACTTGCTAACAAATTGCAAAGGCAATTGTTAGCAAAGCAGAATAGATCGTGGGAGTATGATCTGGAAGAAGGTTTATTAGATAGTTCGAAATTAAGCAGAATAATTATAGATCCACAAAATTCTCTATCATTTAAAAAAGAAAAAGATTACGATTTTAAAGATACCATGGTAACACTTTTAATCGATAATTCAGGATCAATGCGAGGAAGACCGATAACCATAGCAGCATTATGTGCAGATATACTTTCAAGAACACTTGAGAGATGTAACGTCAAAGTAGAGATACTCGGATTTACAACCAAAAACTGGAAAGGTGGAGAGGCAAGAGAAAAATGGAGTAAGAATGGTAAACCGAAAAATCCAGGAAGACTTAATGATTTAAGACATATTATTTATAAAGCAGCAGATGTGCACTGGAGACAATCAAAAAAAAATCTTGGACTAATGCTCAAAGAAGGATTACTTAAAGAAAATATTGATGGAGAAGCAATACTATGGGCATTTAATAGACTTGTAAAACGGAAAGAAGAGAGAAAGATAATGATGGTTATCTCTGATGGAGCTCCTGTTGACGACTCGACACTGTCTGTAAATTCAGGGGACTACTTGGAGAAACATTTAAAAAGAACTGTAAAATTTATAGAGGCTAACTCAGATATAGAACTACTTGCAATTGGTATCGGACATGACGTTTCAAGATACTATAAAAAGGCAATCAAAATTTCTGATGTGCAAGAATTAGGTGATGTTATGATTTCTCAACTTAGCAATTTATTTGAAAAAAAAAAGAATCCAAAAAAATTAAACTAAAGGTTTTTTAAATCATTATTTTTCCAAGTTAATAAAACTTCTGCCCCTGATCTAGTTTTTGAATTTCTACAAATTACTTTTGCACCATTTCTTTCAAGTAAAGTTTTTCCGATAAAAATTCCAAGACCTAGTCCTGACTTTGACTTGTCATCGTAAAACGAAGACTTTATATAAGGTTCGCCAATTTTGTTTAGAACATCTTTTGAATAACCATCTCCATCATCCTCTATAGATATCTCAGTCAATTGATTATCGCTTTTAATCGATATATATATTTTTTTTTTCGAAAATTTATTAGCGTTACCAATAAAATTTCTTATTCCATAAATAATTTCTATTAATTTTGTAATTTTAAAGGAATTTGTGTCCTGACTATTGTTTATTATAAATTCCTTATTTGAGATGTCTTCAAATGATTTGATTATTTCACTTACATATTCAAACATTGAGCACTCTTGATCAATAAAATCATCTTCAACACCCGGGTTCAGTGACAATCTTTTAAGGATCTGACTGCATCTTTCTACCTGGTTTACAAGTAATTCAAGGTCTTTTTGGAGTTCTTTTTTGTCTTTAAATTGATCATGAAGATCTTGAGAAATTATTTTAATAGTCGAAAGAGGCGTATTCAAAGAATGAGCCGCTGCTGCAGCTTGACCTCCTAGTGATACAAGTTCATGTTCTTTTGCAATAAATTCTTCAATTTTATTCAAAGCCTCCTTCCTTAAATTAGACTCCCTACCAAAAAGTGTTGCAAAATAATTAAGAAAAATAAGTGCGATAATTAAAGATATGGATGTACCATAATAGTAAAAGTCATTAATAATTAATTTATTTCCTGAAGGGTAAATTAAATGTTCATGATATAAAGTAAGTAAAATAATTGAAAATATTGTTATTAATATTAATGATAAACTTGTTTTAAATGAGAGATTAGAAGATGAAAAAACACTTGGAATTAGTAAAAAAATTGAAAAAGGATTTAAAATTCCTCCTGAGAAATAAAGAATTAGGCTTAATTGAAGTATATCAACAAATAAAAAAGTAAAAGAAGCTCTATTTGAAAGAATATTTTTTTGATAAAAATAAGCAAGTACTAAATTTGATATTACTCCTAAAACAATAACGATGTTTACTATTAAAATGTTAAATTCAAAATTGAAAACGTATTTTACGATATTTACTGTTAAGAACTGACCTAAAATTGCTATCCATCGAAGATTGATATAGGTAGTTTTATTTAATGTATATATTTTCGAAACTGACTTAGACTCCATACTTAAACATCTAAATTACTAATTTCCAATGCATTAGAAATTATGAAGTCTTTTCTAATAGATACATCATTGCCCATTAAAGTATGAATAATTTTCTGATCTTTTTTTTTGTCACTTGAGTATTTGACTTGAAGCAAATTTCTTTTATCAGGGTCTAATGTAGTATTCCAAAGTTCATCTGGATTCATTTCACCAAGACCCTTGAATCTTTGAATATTTAATTTTGATTTTTCCTCTAGTAATATTTTTTCAAATTCCTTATTTCCTTTTTTTAGTTTTTTCAAACTTTTAGAACTACTCGAAATAAAATTTTCTAAGCTTTTTTCATCTTTTATGTAAATACTTTTTCCCGATTTATTTATTTTAAATAATGGAGGTTGTGCTAAAAAAATATTTCCATTTTCTATAAGTTTATTAAAAGGTTTATTATTAAAGAAAGTTAATAATAGTGCTCTTATATGAGATCCATCGACATCTGCATCAGTCATAATAATTATTTTACCATATCTAAGGTCATCTAAATCTATTTCTTCAGCTTTTGGATCTAGACCTAGGGCATTTATTAATGTGACGATTTCGTTAGATGAAATCATTTTAGATAACGCCTTTGTTTTGGTTTCATTAGAGCTTCCATTTCTTTTAGAATTACTATCCTCTACATATGTGTTTAATATTTTCCCCCGCAATGGTAATACTGCTTGAAATTCTCTGTTTCTACCTTGTTTAGCAGAACCACCGGCAGAGTCTCCCTCCACTATAAATAACTCAGTTCCCTCTCTTTTGGAATTTTGACAGTCAGCAAGTTTTCCAGGGAGTCCAGTGAGCTCTAAGGCTCCTTTCCTTCTAACACTTTCTCGCGCTTTTCTAGCTACATCTCTTGCTTGTGCTGCTTGAATTATCTTTAGCAAAACAATCTTTATTATGCTTGGGTTTTGATCAAACCAAATAGATAATTTCTCATTCATAAAATTTTCAACAATATTTCTTACTTCTGATGAAACCAACTTATCTTTTGTTTGTGAAGAAAATTTAGGATCAGGCATCTTAATAGATAAAACGGCACATAAACCCTCCTTGATATCATCGCCAGTAATAGAAACTTGATTTTTTTTTAAAATGTTATTTTCATTTACATACTTATTTAAAATTCTTGTGAGTGAGCTTCTAAAACCTAAAAGATGTGTTCCTCCATCCTTTTGATATATATTGTTTGTGTACGTGTGCATATCCTCTGAATACCCAGAGTTCCACTCTAGTGAACATTCTATACTAATACCATTTTTATCACCATCTAGATAAATTGGCTTTTTAAATAAATCGTTCCCGTTTTTATTTTTAAGTTTCTCCTTCTTTTCGTTTAGAAAATTTACAAATTCTATTATTCCGCCGTCAAATTTAAACTCTATCTTTTTCTCCTTTTTCAATGTTTTATCTAAAACAACTAGATTTACTCCTTTATTTAGAAAAGCTAATTCACGCATTCTTTTTTGAATTATTGTGCTGCTAAATTTAATTGATGAGAATATTTCCTTTGATGGCAAAAAGGTAATTTTTGTGCCTGTATTGTTTGATTTTCCGATTTGTTTTAGTGGAGATTTTGGATCTCCATTTTTAAACTCTACGAAATATTTTTTTCCATCTCTTTCTATTTCTAACTCAAGTTTTTCAGATAATGCATTAACTACTGAAACTCCGACACCATGAAGCCCACCTGAAACTTTATAAGAATTATGATCAAATTTTCCACCTGCATGAAGTTGTGTCATTATTACTTCTGCAGCTGATTTTTTTTCAGTTTTATGGAAATCAACAGGTATGCCACGACCATCATCTGAAACAGATATAGTCCCATCTTTATTAATCTCTACAGTAATTTTTTTACAGTAGCCTGCTAATGCTTCATCAATAGAATTGTCAACAACTTCATAGACCATGTGATGTAGACCGGTTCCATCATCAGTATCACCGATATACATGCCAGGTCTTTTTCTAACTGCATCTAGACCTTTTAAAACTTTTATAGAGTCTGCTTTATAATTTGAATTTTGTTGTGTTTTTGCCATATTTTTATTTTTTTGGAAAAAATTATTATATCATTTTTATGTGTTGATATAAAACTTGGTTTAAACACAACATCAAATTAGTCTCAGTATTATTGATTAATTTAACAAGATTTTTTTTTTTTAACTAAAATCTTAAAAAGTCGCTTTTAAGCATTATTAAAAGCTTCAAAAGAGAGATTCGTGTATTAATCCCTATTTGACCAAGTAATATTAAATATTATTTTTTTTTGCAATTTTTTTAAATTTATAAAAAGCCATTATTTTTGAGATAAAATATACTACTTTGTTAAGCCTTAAAATTATCAAGTTCAACAGAAGTTTTGTAAAATATTTGGGGACCTTATTGCTTAATTCATTAAGTAGCCTGTCGTGTTTTTTGATCTTATAAAAATAATAAAGTTCATCAAAAGTGAAATGAAAATGTCTTAAAAAAATTTTCTTAATGGGGTTTCTCACTTTTATTTTACCATGTTCATGAGTCGCTCTAGCATTTAAAACCTGAATAACAGCCTTTTTTTTATCCCTTATACGTTTACAAAGATCATCATCTAAAAAATAAAGAAATAAATTTTCATCATATAAACCAATTTTTATTATATCTGCTCTCTTGAACATTATTATTGATCCAAGAACAGTTTCAGCACAAATATCCCCATCAAGAATAATAGGTTTCTTGTAAAAATAATTTTCTGGGAAGTTTCCTGCATTTGTACTCACGTTTTGTTCTTTATCAAATAAAGTGGGAGATACAATGAAAGAGTTTTCGTATTTTTTATGCGCGTCCAAAAGTTTGAATATATCTTTTTGATCAATAATACCATCTGCTTGAAACATTAAAATAAATTCTGTATCTGAAAGTTTAATGGCCTGGTTTGCTGCTTTTGAATAGCCGTAATTTTTTTTATTTAATATATATTTGTAGATCTTATAATTTTTTTCGACTAGTCTTTTAAGAGCAATGTTATTTGCGTTGTCTACGATTATAATTTTAAAATTTTTTAAATTTTCTAAACATCGTAAAACTATCTTTTCTTTTTCCTCATAAAGTATGACAATTATTGTAATTTCATTAGATGCAATATTCATATTTTTTAAAATTTTTTTAATATGTAATTTTTATATTATAATTCAATATTAACGAAAATAACCTTAAAAAAGTGGCGGAGAGAGTGGGATTCGAACCCACGAAAGAGTTTCCCCTAAACACGCTTTCCAAGCGTGCGCCTTAAACCACTCGGCCATCTCTCCAAACTTTTATTCAATTCATCTTATCAACATTTAAAGTAAACAGAACATTATGTTTAATCAGATTATAATAAAATTTTAATTTTGTTTTTAAAACTATAACTGTAAAGTCAAACCAACCTAATTTTCGTTTCAACATTCCTCTGCTATTAATATTATTGTGAGTATGTTCGTAAGTTACATTTGTAATATTTAGAATACTCAAAAAGTTTAGTTGTTTCGATGTCAATAAGCCTTTCAATCCTTTTCTGAGATTTGCTATCAATTTTTGTTTTCCAGGTTTTGCTAAGATATTTGAATTACCAATTAATTCGTACTCTGAAAATAGAGATCCATTATAAGGATTCTTTAATATAAAAATTTTTTTCATTATCAAAACAGATAGTTTGCTTGCAATAGTATTAATTTTTACACTTTTGATCTTTAATTTTTTCATTAGTATTTTACATTCATCCCTGGTTATTGATCCAAATTGAACAACAAAAGAAATAAAATATTTGGGTAGCTCTCCTAATAAAGCTTTATTGGTTTCAAAATATGATTTATGAAATTCTGTATATGTGCCAAACTTTCTAGAAAAATCTCCACTAAAAAATTCTATTTTTTTTGCTATGATTGTGTCTGCATCCCATAAGATCACTTTTTCATGAAATTTTTGTAAAAAATAAAAAGTAAATGCAAGTTTCAAAACTTGCTGGTAGTACCAAGATAATCTTTCTTTAAATAAATTTTTAAATTTATATTTTTTTGATAGTCTATAAAATATTTTTTTAAATTGAGGGAACGATATTATTTTATCTTCACTAATTATAGTAAACTCATTAAATTTACATTTTTTTTTAAATTGTTTTAAATCTTTTTTTGGGCAAATAATAAAAATGTTGAAATCTTTGTAAAATGATTTTAATTTTTGATAGTTGTTAATTATAATCGGTATGTTCCCCTTTAGGGAAACCTGGCATATATTTAGTTTATCTTTACTAAATTTTATTTTATCTAATTTCATAAAAGATGAGAATCTGAAAATATCCAAGGCCATTCGATAGTTTTTGAATATTTTCTGAACCAAAATGGCATGTATCTTTCTGCGAGAAAAGCATACAATCTAGTTTGATCATAACCTTTTAAATTTTCAAACCCAAAAATTTTCTCGCATTCAAACAACCATTCAAATTGATCTTTAAAAAATTATTTAAAAATTTTTTTTTTGAAATAAACATTATGTGTGGATTATATGTTGTATTTCTATCTACAAATTCTGCAAAATCAGATTTATCTTTTTCATTCATTACTCTTATCGCTTTTTCTAATACTCCATAGCCATGATGAAGATCAAATTGTGTTCTAATATTTATACGTTGGTGGTCGAATAACAGTGTCGGTTTTCTAATGATATTCCTCCAACCTCTCTTTAAAAGTTTTGATAATTTTGTTCCAAGAGGAATTGGTTCACAAAGCACCGTATCATATTTTTCCCATTCGTTTGGTACGCTTTTTAGAATGATATTTGAAATATCATTATCTTCTCTGTGACTTCTCGAATTTAGCCAAAATCTTCTTTTTTGACAAAATCCTATCCAATCATTATCACTATATTTTTCGAGTTTATTTTTCCAAAACCAATAATGAAAAGTTAATTCTGAATAGTGTTTTTCCTTTTTTTGAATATTTTTACCACTTAAACAAGTAATATATTTTTTATTGAATTGTCTTTCACCTACACCAACTAAATTAATATCTAGATCCTCCAAATATTTGACGGGTTTATCAGTTACACAAAAAATATTAAGATTGTTCATATATTAGTTTTTAGACCACAAAATATATTATATAAACAAATTAAAAATTTAAAATTGAGAAAAAAACTTAAAAAAACTTATAAATTATTAAGAAGTTACTATTTCTCTGCTTTGTACAAAAAAATCCATCTTAAATCAGAGTTCCAGCCAAAATTCATAAAGTTAAAAAAACCAAAACTAAATAAAATTTCTTATAAAGTATACTCAATAAAAAATTGTCGAATTTATACAAATTGTGTTGAGAATGTAAGTGTTATAAAAAACAATCAATTAATTGCAGAAGGTTCGTTTCAGCAAATAAATGGTAAACTAGTAAGTGCAAAAAGAAATGAAGTTTTAAAATCAGGAACGCCAAAATTTTTAAAAAAAATAGATGGAAATGTTTTTAATCTGACACAAGGGGCAAGCGGGTATAATAACTATTCTCACTGGTTACTTGATATCGTGCCAAAAATAATAATCTTATCTAAAGCTTATGATTTAAAGAAGGTAGATTATTTTTATTTCTCAAAATTAAATCATTTTCAAAAGGAAACTCTTAAGATACTTAAATTAAGTTCGATTAAAATTATAGACAGCAAATTCAATAAACATTGTTTAGTGGAAAATTTGATGTTTTGTACTCATCCACATTATTTTAAAGGAACCTTTTTTAACGCTCACAGCAATATTCCAAAGTGGATTATATATAATCTTAGGAAAATATTTTTAACCGCT
>CACHQX010000004.1 GCA_902582235.1 uncultured Pelagibacteraceae bacterium | reverse complement strand
CATTGCAATAGCAATTTCAAGCAAGTCTCTAATGATTTGTTCTACGTCTCTTCCAACATAACCGACCTCTGTAAATCTTGTGGCTTCAACTTTTACAAAAGGGGCTTCTGCTAATTTAGATAGCCTTCTTGATATCTCAGTTTTACCGACCCCAGTTGGCCCAATCATTAATATATTTTTAGGCAAAACTTCATCTCTCATTTCGCCTTTTAAAGCTTGTCTTCTCCATCTATTTCTAAGAGCAATAGCAACAGCTCTTTTGGCTTTGTTTTGCCCTACAACGTATCTGTCTAACTCAGATACAATTTCTCTTGGCGAAAGAGAATCTATGTGATTCTTCTTTTCCTCAGAATTTTTTTTTGGAAATGATTTAATATTTGATTTTTCCATTATATTTTCTCAATTCTAATATTATCATTTGTAAATACACAAATATCAGCTGCAACTTTAATTGCTTTTTTCGCCACTTCTTCAGCATTCAATTCTGTATCCATTAAAACCTTTGCAGCTGCAAGAGCGTAGTTTCCACCTGATCCAATTCCAATAACATCTCCTTCAGGTTCTAAAACGTCTCCGGTTCCTGAAATAATAAAACTTTTTTCTTTATCACCAATTGCCATTAATGCTTCAAGTCTCCTTAAATATTTATCGGTTCTCCAATCTTTAGCAAGTTCGACTGCGGCACGGGTTAAATTTCCAGCATGTTTTTCAAGTTTAGCTTCTAGTCTCTCAAAAAGAGTTAACGCATCTGCTGTTGAACCAGCAAAACCTGCAATCACATTTCGTTTCTCAATTTTACGAACTTTGTTCGCATTGCTTTTAATTACCGTATTTCCCATACTGACCTGGCCATCACTTGCCACAACTACGTCATTTTTTTTTCTTACTAATACAATTGTTGTCATGAGGTATAGATGGATATGAATTTCTATTCTTCAAGTGGCAAATTAGTTTTGTTGATATGACTAAATAATATAGATATACGTAGGTATATATGAAGCGAAAAGCATCAATAACAAGAAAAACAAAAGAAACAAAAATTGACGTTGAATTAAATATTGACGGTAAAGGTCAATACAAAATCGATACTGGAATAGGTTTTCTTGATCATATGCTTGAACAACTTTCTAAACATTCATCAATTGATTTAAAGGTTAAAGCAAAAGGAGATACACACATAGATCTCCATCACACAACAGAAGATACTGGTATTGCTATTGGTGAATGTCTTAAAAAAGCATCAAAAAAATTCATTGGAATTAAAAGATATGCTCACGCAATGATACCAATGGATGAAACTTTAACTAGAGTTGCATTAGACGTTTCAAACAGGCCATATTTAATTTGGAAAGTAGATTTAAAAGTGGAAAAACTTGGGGAAATGGATACGGAACTATTCAAAGAATGGTTTCAAGCCTTTTCACAATCTGCAGGAATTACACTACATATTGAAAATTTATATGGCGATAATAGTCACCACAAAGTAGAGTCGTGTTTTAAAGGTTTAGCAAGATCACTTAGAGCTGCATTAGAAATAGATCCAAAAAATAAAAAAGTCGTGCCATCTACTAAAGGCTCTTTATAAATATAAATGAACGTAACAATTGTTGATTACAAATCAGGGAACATAAGCTCTGTTATTAATTCATTTAAAGAGGTAGCTAAAAATAAAGTTAAAATTGAGGTAACTTCTGATCTAGGGAAAATTAAATCTACTGACAAAGTTGTTTTGCCAGGACAGGGATCATTCAAAAGTTGTGTGGATGCACTGCAATCTATTAATGGACTTGTGGATTGCCTAAATGATTTTGTAATGAATAAAAAAAAACCTCTTCTTGGAATATGTGTTGGATTACAAATGTTCGCTGATGTTGGATATGAAGAGTCAGAGACAAAGGGATTAGGTTGGATACCTGGTAAAGTGACAAAAATTGATAATAAAAAGGGCAAGTATAAGCTCCCTCACATAGGCTGGAACCAAATAAATATAGTTAAAGAAAGTAAAATTTTTAAAGATATAAAAGATAAGTCACACATGTACTTTGTTCACAGTTATGAGTTTGTCCCAACCGACAAAAATTCTATCTTAGCAACAACCGATTATTCATCAAATCATGTTTGTGCAGTCGAAAAAGAAAATATTTTTGGCACCCAATTCCATCCAGAAAAAAGCGATAAAACTGGATTAAAAATAATCAACAACTTTATAAATTTATAAATGAAGATATTTCCAGCAATTGATATTAAAGATGAAAAGTGTGTAAGATTAATTAAAGGTGATTTTAGTCAAAAGACAGAATATCAAATGTCACCAGTCGATCAGGCAGCACAATTTATTGATAAAGGATTTAAAAATTTGCACATTGTTGATCTTGATGGTGCCTTAGCGGGAGAAACAGTTAATCTTGATATTATTAAGGAGATAGTAAGTAAATTTGATTTCAAAGTAGAGGTAGGCGGAGGTGTGAGAGATTTTGATAGTATTCAAGAATATGCTGATATAGGTGTAGATAAAGTAATCTTAGGAAGTGCGGCTATTAAAGATAAAAACTTTTTGAAAAAAGCTTGTAAGAAATTTCCAAAAAAAATTGCATTGGGTTTGGACGCAAAAGATGGAAAACTCTCTTTATCAGGCTGGAAAGAAAGTTCAGGCATATCAACTTTAGATTTTTTAACCGAGGTAAATGACTACGGTATTAGTAGATTAATTTTTACTGATATTAATAGGGATGGAACAAAAGAAAGTCCAAATTTTGAGGAAACATTAAAGGTTGCTGAGATTTCAAATTGCCCTGTAATAATTTCTGGTGGAGTATCCTCAATAGAGGATATCAAAAAAGCTAAGACATTAAAAAATATTGAAGGTGTTATAGTAGGCAAAGCAATATACGATGGTGATATTAAACTAGAGGAGCTGGTTAAAGAAGATGCTTAAAAATAGAATTATACCTTGTTTAGATGTCAAAAATGGTCGTGTTGTTAAAGGTATTAACTTTGTTGATCTAAAAGATGCCGGAGATCCTGTTGAACAAGCAAAAATTTACAGTGATGGTGGAGCAGATGAAATTTGTTTCTTGGATATTACAGCTTCAAACGAGAATAGAGATACAATTTATGAGGTTGTTGAGAAGACATCAAAGAAATGTTTTGTGCCTTTAACAGTAGGTGGTGGAGTAAGAAGCGTTGATGATATAAATAAATTATTAAACTGCGGTGCTGATAAAGTTTCAATTAATACTGCTGCAGTAGAAAATTCCAAAGTCGTAGTCGATAGTTCTAAAAAATTTGGTTCACAATGTATTGTTGTTGCAATAGATGCTAAAAAAAATGGAGATAAGTGGGAAGTTTTCACTCATGGGGGAAGAAATAATAGTAGAATTGATGCGTTAGAATATGCAAAAAAAATGGAAGATAGTGGAGCTGGTGAGCTTTTAGTTACCTCGATGGATAGAGATGGAACGCAGGTTGGTTACGACATTGAGTTAATGTCTAAAATATCTTCCAAGGTAAATATTCCTTTAATTGCATCTGGTGGCGTTGGAAATCTTGATCACTTAGTAGAGGGTATTAAATCAGGTAAAGCTAGCGCAGTTCTTGCAGCATCAATATTTCATTATGGGAAATACTCTGTGAAAGAAGCAAAGCAATATTTGGAGTCTAAAGGAATTCCTGTTAGAACTTAACATGCTAAAAACTCTGGAAGATATAATTTTAATGGTAAGAGAAAGGAAGACTAAACCTCAAAGTGAATCTTATACAAATAAATTATTAGCTAACAAAGAATTGTCAGTAGAAAAGGTCAAAGAGGAAGTTAAAGAATTAATTGAGGCTGTGGAAAATAATACAAATAAAGTTCATGAGACAGCCGATGTATTGTATCATCTGATTGTATATCTCGAAGCAAATAACGTCAAAATTGAAGATGTTATGAAAGAACTAGATAAAAGAAAAAAATGAGCTACGACGACAATAACATTTTTGCAAAAATCCTGAGAGGCGAGATACCATGCAAAAAAATCTATGAGGACGAATTTGTTTTATCTTTTCATGATATAAATCCACAAAAAAAAGTTCATGCTTTGGTAATTCCAAAAGGCAAATATGTAAATTTAGAGGATTTTACTTCTAAAGCAAGTTCAGACGAAATAGTTGGACTTATGAAAGGAATTTCAACTGTTGCAAAAAAGATTGGTATATCGAGCATCGATAATGAAGGATTTAGAACTTTATCAAACGTAGGAGATAATGGTGGCCAAGAAGTGCCGCATTTACATTTTCATTTGTTTGGTGGTGAAAAAGTAGGGAGAATGGTTCAATGATAATTAGTGTAAAAAGAAATTTTTTAGAATTAAAAAATATTAATGATCTAATTAAAAAAGATAAGCCAGAAGATAATTATTCCGTGGAAAAAACAAAACCAGATTTCCAACTGAACAAGTTTTTCTATAAACAAATTGGTAAGAAATATCGATGGACTGATAGATTGATTTGGACAGATCTTCAGTGGTCCAATTATGTCTCAAATAAAAATCTAGAAACCTACGTAATAAAGAATGGTAAAGATTTAGTTGGATATTTTGAACTTATACATCATCCAGAAAAAAATGAGACAGAACTTGCATACTTAGGTTTGTTTGAAGATTATTTTGGCAAAGGAGTTGGTGGTTATGCTTTAACAACTGCAATTTTAAAATCCTTTGAAAAAAAAATTAAAAGAATGTGGGTTCATACTTGTACACTAGATCATCCTAATGCGATAAAAAATTATTTAGCAAGAGGGATGAAAATTTTTAAAGAGGAAAACCTTAATATCAGAGCTAACTAGTTATAAAGATTAAGGTTAAAAATATTATCAGACAACTCTTGATTAATATTTTTAACGATAATATTGGACCTCACTCTGTTGCCATATAAATCAATAGTTTCCCAGCCTTTAATTAAGTAATTTTTTTTATCAAAAAAAATACTTAATTGATTACTTTGATCATTAATTAATAGGAGAAAATTTTGTTCTTTTTCGACTACATTTCCCACAATTTTCGAGATTAAAAATTCTTTATTAAGAAAATATTTAAAGTAAGTATTCTCAGTTTTATAAGTGTTCGCAAAATTTGAGCTTTTGTTTTTGATTAAAAGTGTCTTTCCATTAGATACGATTAACTTCCCAGTCTTATCGTATTTGCACATCATTTTATTATTGAACGAAATAATACAGTTACCAGTTTCTTTTTTATCGTTAATTAGTTGTTCAAAATCAAATGTAAAATTTTCAATCTCAGAAATTTTTTTAATAATTTTAGGTTCTGTGTAAGCATGTTTTTGAGCGAATATAAAAAAAATGATTAAAATAAGAAAAATTGTTCTCATTACAACAATTCTCTTTTGCCAACATGATTAGCTTTACTGACAATGCCTCTACTTTCCATAATATCTATTATTCTCGCGGCCCTATTGTAACCTATTTGAAGTTTTCTTTGCAAAAAGGAGGTTGATGCTTTTCCCTCAGATTTGACTATTTCAAGGGCTTTATTGTAAAGCTCATCATCTTGATCTGAGTTGTCAGATTCATCATCAGATGGACTTTCAGAAGATAAATTTAAAATTTCATCAACATATTCCGGATCTCCTTGTGATTTAAGAAAAGAATTTATTTTTTCAATTTCATTATCCGAAACAAATGGCGCATGGATTCTTGTAATTCGATTAGCTGAAGACATGAAAAGCATATCCCCTTTCCCTAATAATTGTTCAGCACCTTGTTCTCCGAGAATTGTTCTACTATCAATTTTTGAAGACACTTGAAAAGATATACGAGTTGGGAAATTTGCTTTGATAGTACCCGTTATTACATCAACACTTGGTCTTTGCGTTGCCATTATTATATGAATACCTGCGGCCCTTGCCATTTGAGAGAGTTTCTGAATACAATTTTCAATGTCCTTACTAGCAACCAACATAAGATCTGACATTTCGTCTACTATAACTACAATGTAAGGCATAGAAATTTTGTGTTTAGCGTTGTAACTGTCAATATTTCTAACGCCAACCTTTGTCATTAATTTGTATCTATTTTCCATTTCTTTTACTACCCAACCTAAAACTGAGGCAGCTTTTTTTGCCTCAGTTATCACAGGACATAATAGATGGGGAATTCCTTCATATGTCGAAAGCTCTAACATCTTAGGATCAATTAAAATGAACTTACAAATTTCTGGTTTGTGTCTGTATAGCAATGAAAGAATAATCGTATTTATACATACAGATTTACCAGAGCCGGTGGTACCAGCAATCAAAAGATGTGGCATTGAGGTTAAATCTCCAATTAATGGTTGACCAGAAATACTTTTACCAAGAGCTATCGGTAATTTTAAATCCTTATTGTTAAATTTTGGACTAGATATTATTTCTCTTAACATAACATTGTCTCGAGACGAATTTGGGAGCTCAATACCGATAGTACTAGATCCTGGAATTGTAGAAATCCTCGCAGACTCAGAACTTGTATTTCTCGCTATATCTTCAGAGAGGTTTACGATTTTTGAGACTTTAACTCCCGCAGCAGGTTCAAACTCATTAAGAGTAACAACTGGACCCGTACTTATTTTTGTTATTTTTCCTTGCACACCAAAATCTAACAATACTTTTTCCAAAAAATCAGCATCAACTTTTTTTTCTTCTTTTGCATTTTTAACTTTCTTTTCTGGAATCTTGAGGAAATCAAGTGATGGAAGTTTAAAAGCACCTACTTTTTTTGGCTCAGAAATGGACTCGCTGAGGTTAAAAGTTTCTTGAACAGTTTCTTTTTCTTTAAGTTGTGGATCCTGACTTAAGGTTTGATCTTTAACTCGATCACCTTTTTTCTTTCTTATAAATATTTTAATCCAATAAGAATTTGGATTTAAGCTTAATACAAATAAGAGAATAAAAGTTATTAAAGAAAAATAATAAGTAATTTTATTATTCAAAAACTCAAGTTTTAAAAAAACTGACTCATTTAAGAAATTACCAACAAATCCACCATTTCCATTAATGTAAAGAAAGTAGGGTGATGTTAAAAAAACACTTAAAAAGAAAGTTCCGATTAAACTATAACAAACTATTAAA
Organism: uncultured Pelagibacteraceae bacterium; assembly: GCA_902582235.1. Taxonomy (GTDB): domain Bacteria; phylum Pseudomonadota; class Alphaproteobacteria; order Pelagibacterales; family Pelagibacteraceae; genus Pelagibacter. Next base: position 109,949 of record CACHQX010000004.1, on the reverse strand, counting down.
AAAATATTATTTACAATTATACTTGGCGTCTTTTTAAAAAAAATATTAATTGCTGAAAAGATAATTGTAATAGGAATGAAATAACTTATTAATCCGACCGATTGAAAAAAAAAGTCTGATATTATACTTCCATTAATTCCAAGCAAATTTTTAACTTGTTTTCCCTCAGAAAAAATAAAATTTGGATCATCAGGCGTGTAAGTTACCACTGCCAAAGTCACTAAAATTGCTAATATAAACAGCCCAATTGCAAAAATTTCAATTAAGCGATTAAATATAAATGCTTTTAGATCGATATTCTTAATTTTTAAATTCATAAAGAATCAAATTTATCACTTTGTATCATTTAATATTTATTGTTAAAATTAAAAATATTTATGAAAATTTGCTTATTTGGAAAAAACTTAACGAACTTAATTTTATCTCAAGTTTTAATTAAAAAAGGGATATCAGTTCATCTGTACCATCAAAAAAAAAATAAGTTAGCAAAAATTAACTATAACAGGACTATTGGGTTATCTCTTGAAAATATTAAGTTTTTGAAAAAGTACGACTTAGATGTTGAAAAAATTAGTCAAAAAATAAGTAAAATTTTTCTTTACAAAAATGATTCCAAAGAAACTTTTTTAAAGTTTGATAATAAAAATTCGCTTTTCTTTATAGTGAAAAATCACCTTTTATTTGACAGTGTTTATAAAAAATTAAAGAAAAGAAAAGATTTCAAAGAAAGCAATATCAAAAAGGATTCTGATTACTTAAAATTATTAAATAAGAAAGATTTTCAATTTTTTGTTAATTCAGAAACAAATAACATTATTAACAAAAAATTCTTTTTTCAAAACATAAAAAAAGATTACAAAAGCACATCCTATATTTCCGTGATTGATCATCAAAAATTAAAAAATAATACATCAGTTCAGATTTTTACAAAAAGGGGTCCCTTAGCTTTCTTACCAATTTCTAATTCGAAAACTTCCCTAGTTTATTCGGTAGCCGATAAGCTAGATATAAATGAAAATGAATTTAAAGAGCTTGTTAAAAAATATAACAAATTTTATAAAATTAAAAAATTTTTTAATGTAGATAAATTTAAGTTAAATTTCTTTTTATCAAAAAAATATACTTATAAAAATATTTTATCCTTTGGAGACACTCTTCATAAAGTTCATCCTTTAGCAGGGCAAGGATTTAACATGACAGTAAGAGATATAAAATCTTTAACTGATCAAATTCAAAAGAATATTGATCTAGGTTTAGAGCTATCAACTGCTATCATAGCTTTTGAAAAAGACAGGAAACATAATAATTTCTTTTTTGCGTATGGCATTGATTTTATCCACAATTTTTTTGAAAAAGAAAACAGATTTAAAATATTAGATAACAAAAAAATTTCAGAGACTTTAGATAACAGTTTTTTCTTAAAGAAAATTTCAGAGAAATTTGCAAATAAGGGATTTAATTTTTAATTACTGAATAGTTTTATTACTAAAGTTATCTTTAAGATATGTATTAATTATTTGTTCTAATTTTTCTTTTCTATAATTAAGATTCTTTGTTTCTAGAAGCATTTGTTTTTCTTCAAGCGTAAACGGTGAAGCCATCGCTAAAGTATTAATTGTTTGACTTAAGTCTTGTTTTTCGAATTCTTTCCAATTAATCAAATAACCCTGCTTTTCAAATAATGATCTTAAATTATCAAAGATAAGTCTTAAGTCTGAAAATTTAATAGGTTCCTTTTTCTCACTAAGGTCTTGTTCAAAATCTTTATGATCAACTTCGCACATTCTATATGATTTATCACTTTCAATTTCATTGATTATTTTAAATCTTATTAAACCATTTAAGATAACTATATACCTACCATCATCAGTCTCATTAAAACTTGTAATTTTTCCCATACATCCAATTTTAAATAGATCAGGTTTTTTTGTATCCCCAGATTTTTTTGGCTGTATCATTCCAATGATCCTGTCACTCTTCATACTGTCGTCTATCATTTGAATATATCTTGGTTCAAAAATATTTAGAGGAGCGCTTGTATTTGGAAAAAATATAAAATTTGATAAAGGAAAAACTGGTATTTTTTTCGGTAATTTTGTTTCGTTATTCATAAATAAATTGTAGCAAAGAGTTTAAATAATATCTATACCAAAGCCTAAAGAATTCTTAATTTAGACCAATCAATTTGTCGCTTGCTTAATTTTTAAAAAGCCTTTAACTTCAATTTAATTAAATAGGCGGGCATAGCTCAGTGGTAGAGCGTCTCGTTGCCAACGAGAAGGTCGTGGGTTCAAGTCCCATTGCCCGCTCCATTTTAAGTATTATGAGTGATTTAGCAGAAAAAAAATGTATTCCGTGCGAAGGTGGAATTCCAAGTTTTAAGATTGATGAGATACATAAATATCTTAAAAAAGTTGACGGTTGGGATGTTAAACCTGACGAAAGTAAAAACTATTATTTAATTAAAGAATTTAAATTTAAAAATTTTCTTGAAAGCCAGGAATTTGTCAACAAAGTTGGAGGCATTGCTGAAAGCGAAGGTCATCATCCTGATATTTGGTTTGGTTGGGGATATGCAAAAATTAAAATTTTTACTCACGCTATAAACGGTCTTGCTGAAAGTGACTTCATTCTTGCAGCTAAAATAGATAAAATTTCTTAATGTTTAAAATGTCTTGTCTTGGAAAAGACAAGAATAGTATTTGTTTTATTTGCAAAATTTATAATTTCTTTATCTCTAATAGATCCACTTGGTTGAATTATAGCCTCAACACCAGCTTGTACTAAAGTTTCAATCCCATCTACAAAAGGAAAAAAAGCGTCAGATGCAGCTACAACTTTTTCTTTACTATCAATTTTTCTTAATTTTTTCATTTTACTAACAGCGATCTTGCAGCTATCCAGTCTACTTGGTTGTCCAGATCCTATTCCAATAGTTGAATTATTTTGAGAGATTACTATTGCATTTGATTTTACAAATCTACATACATTAAATGTAAACAAAAGATTTTTCAGAGTCTCATTGGAAGGTCTAACTTTAGAGACAACTTTAAAGTCACCTTTTTTAAATATCCTAGTATCAGAAGTCTGCGAAAGAAAATTATTCAAAATTGATGTATTTTGTTCAAAATCGAGTTCTTTCAATGAACTAGAGTCAATCAATCTTAAATTTTTTTTCCTTTTTAATATTTTTAAAGCGCCACTTTCAAAACCGTTAGCAACAACTACTTCATAAAACTTACTTGAAATTTCTTTTGCAACAATTTTATCAACTTTATAATTACATGAAATAATACCTCCAAAAGCACTTGTGGGGTCACACTCATATGCTTTTAGATAGCTATTAATTTTTCTTTTATCTAATGCAACTCCACAAGGGTTTGCATGTTTGATAATTACTGTCGAATAATCTTTAGTAAATGATTTTGATAAGGATATACCTGTAAAAATATCGTTATAATTATTGTAACTTAATTTTTTTCCATTTAGTTGTTTTATATTTATTTCTTTATTTAAAGAATAGACACTTGCGCCTTGATGAGGATTTTCTCCATACCTTAAATTTTCAACTAAATTTCCACCAATCAATTTTCTTTTTGGTGGTGGAGAGTAATTATTAGATTTGTTCAAATATTCAGTAATTTTTGTATCGTAATACCCTGTTTCAAGAAAAGCGTCTCTTGATAATATTTTTCTAAAATCAAGACTTGTTGATCCTCTATATTTGTTCATTTCATTTTGAAGTGCAATATATTGATTTGTGTCTGTAATAACTGTTACATCTTCATAATTTTTTGCTGCTGCTCGAACTAAGGTTGGTCCCCCAATATCGATATTTTCGATTATTTTTTTATCATTTCCTGTTTTTACTGTATCTTCAAAAGGATAAAAATTTACAATAACTAAATCTATCTTTTTGACATCAATTTTTTTAATTTGTTTTTGATGTTTTTTGTTGTTCCTTTTGAATAAGATTCCTCCATAAAGCTTTGGATGTAATGTTTTTACTCTTCCATCTAATATTTCTGGAGAATTAGTAAAATCACTTATTTCAATACTTTTATAACCAAGACTATTAATTTTTTTATAAGTACCTCCAGAACTTAATATTTCAACTTTAAATTTTTTAAGAATTTTTAAAACTTTTGTAAGTTCAGATTTGTCAGAAACTGAAATTAGGGCTCGATTAATTTTTTTTAAATTCATATTTTTTCAATCACCCAATTTATCTCTTCCTCTTCATTCGAGATAAACCCATTTATAAATATATTTAGATTTTCTGAAAAAGAGTTTTTTCTCCCAAAATAAAGACCTTTTTCAATATCAAAAATTTCTTTATCACAAGTAAATTTCCAACCAGATTTTTTTAGTTGTATTAATATAGATTTTTGATCTTGTGTTTTAATCGCATTTGTACCAGGCATAAGATGGAATCGAATTTCATACTCCAAATTTTGGAAACCTCTTTTAGATATAATTTTATCAGTTCCAACAAATTTGTTTTCATTTTTGAAAAAAATAAGATCTCTTTGAATATTTAGGCCATATTTTTTTTGGTAACCATCATGTTTTGCTGAGATATGCCATTTATCTTGATCGTCCTCTATTTTTTTATCGAATATTTTTAGTTTACTTTTGAGAAAATTTTGACCATTAGGATTTTTTGAAAAAGAACATGAAGAACTGTCATCAATTGAAATAGTTGAATGTGATGCCGTTGATTTTGAAATAATATTTAATTTATGCTTAAAATCTTGATAGTAACCGCAATTAGTAATGAGTTTTTCATTGTCATAAAAAAATTCAAAAGATAATGCCCCAGATTGATATTCTGATGAATTTTTCTTTTCTGGGGATGATCCAACATCCATAGCCAAACAATTTTTTTTATGCGAGAGAATTGCGTAACCACCCAAACAATTTAAGTTATTTTTAAATTTATAGTCATGGATTTTAAGAAAATTTTGAAAATCACGGTTATTTATTTCTTGATTACCATTAAATAAAAATTTCTTTTCATTTTCTTTAAAGAAAAATGCATAACATTTTCCTAAGTAATAGATAATTTCATTTAGATGTTCAGGAATTTCATTCTGTGAGTCTCTAAGTAGTTCCCTTATAAATATCAAATATTTCATGTAAAAAAGTAGTTGTCTTGGACTTCTAGATTTTGGAAATCCATCTAATTCAAAAGATGAATTAATAATTTTTTTTAACAAATTTAGTCCAAAGTCTAGATATTTTGTTTGGCCATTAAAAGATAAACTGGCAAGAATTATCGCAGCACACCCCAACATTTTGTCGTTTAAAGTTGAAGAGTTATCAATCTCATTAATTAAATGATTTACCTGTTTTTTAATGTTTCTAGAAAATAAAATTTTATAATTTTCTGTCGCGTTTTCATAAGTAATCTGGCTATTAGCAATCCATGAAATAATTCTTTTTGCCAAGGTATCTGTTTCCCAACTTTTAGGTGAATAGCTTTCATAATTTCCAATCCAGTTCGATATTATATTTTGAGTAATTTTTTTTGATGATTTTAAGTTAATTGTAAACAACCAATAAAAACTATGAATCTTTTTAAAATCTTTATCATTAAGATCAATTTTGTTCCAAACATCTTCAAGACTAAAATCTTCAATCCTAAAATTTCTCTCTTTCGATTTAATAATACAATTTAGTAAACTCAAATTTGGAACATAATTCAACCCTCCGTCAAATACTCTAGATATCTTCCGGTTATAAATATTTGAGTTGAGATATACTTTTCTAATTTGTTTATAAAGATAAGAAAGAGAATTATTCAAAAATTTTTCTTTAGCTATCATGATAAATCAAATCGATTTTAGAAAATCTATATTCTTTTTTATATCTCCATTGTTCTCTTTAAAAATTGTAGTCCCTGATACCAAGACATTTGCCCCAGCATCAATTACTGATTTGAAATTTGAAAAATTAATTCCACCATCAACTTCAATATCAAAATTTAATTTTTTTTTATCTTTTAAATTTTTTAAGCTTTTAATTTTTTCTAAAACATCAGATATAAATTTTTGACCACCAAAACCTGGATAAACACTCATGATAAGTATTAGATCTACTTTATCTAAGTAATCTTCAACAATATCAATTTTAGTATCTGGATTTAAAGATATGCCTACTTTTTTTTTAAAACTTCTTATTTCATCAATGGACTCTTGTAAATTAGGAGTAGCCTCTGGATGAATTGTAATAATATCTGCTCCTGCATTTGCAAAATCCTTTATATATTTATGAACTGGACTAATCATTAAATGAACGTCAAATGGAAGTGAAGTTTTGCTTCTCAGCGCTTTAATAACAGGTGGACCAATAGTAATATTGGGCACAAAGTGACCATCCATCACATCTACATGAATCATGTCTGCTCCTGCCGTTTCAAGTTTCTTTATATCTTTTTCTAAATTACTGAAATCAGCTGAAAGAATTGATGGAGATATTTGAATTTTTTTCATTGATACTTAGAATACTAGTATCAATTTTTGTTTTTTTTTTGAATCAATTTTTACCGAAAATTTGGTATATCTGAATAGCAATTTCACTTTCTAATGGAAATGACAACATTCCCATTACAGAATAGCCTAATAGATAAGGCATTAAGTAAAATCTAAACATATAGAAGAACCAAGCAACATAAAGTGGCACCAAAGGCTTTATGATGAAGGACGGAGTGATAAATGCAAATATTCTTATAAATGGATCAGTCATCTTCACAAATATCTTCATAAAGAAGAAATTAGAGTCCTCTCTTTGAAATATGTTCATCGCAACTCTTCCAATTAGTGTCCACATAATTACGCCCATGACGTAGTCGATTAAATAAACCATTGGATGAAAATTTGCGTACATGAATTTAAAAAGATTGAAGGGGCGAATTTTCGCCCCTTCGAAAGTAATTATTTAGTGTTGTTTACCAAGTATCGCTTTACCGCTAGGTATTCGTACTTCGTCAACCATTCTTTGAGTAGCAGCATCAGGTGCTTTAGTCATCAAGCTGACTACCACCATTAATACTAAGCTTACTAAAGATCCAACAATACCAAATGTTAATTGAGTAACTCCCCAGAATCCAGGGTAACCACTTCTTACAGCAATTAGATATGCTGTACCAGCAATTAAACCACCTAACATTCCAGCGACTGCTCCTTGAGCATTAGCTCTCTTCCACCATACTCCTAATACAAGTGGGAAGAACAATCCTGACATCGCAAAGTCAAAAGCCCAGATGACTGAACCTAAGATACCTTGAATCTCAAGAGCTGCAATTGTTGCTCCTGCAAAACCAATTAATACAAGTAATACCCTTGCAACGATAAGTCTTTTCGCTGTCTCTGCTTTAGGGTTAATCATCTTGTAGTAAACGTCATGCGATAGAGCATTTGATATCGCTAACACTAATCCGTCAGCTGTTGACATGGCAGCAGCCATACCTCCAGCAGCAACTAGACCAGAAATTACATATGGTAATCCTGCTATCTCTGGAGTAGCCAATACAACGGCTTTACCACCCATGAAAAACTCGTTCAATTCAAGTGTTCCATTTCCGTTAAAGTCGCTTACAAACATTAAGTTTGCTTGGTTCCAGTTTTGATACCAGTCAATCGCTTGAACTTCAGCAATTGATTTACCAATAATTCCAGTAGCTAAATTTGGATCCATTAGTGATAGTTTAGACAAAGTCGCTAACATTGGTGCTGAAGAGTATAGTAGGAATATAAAGAATAGTGACCAACCTACTGATCTTCTTGCAGCTTTCACACTTGGAGTTGTGAAATATCTCATCATAACGTGTGGTAATGAAGCTGTTCCAGCCATCATACAAACCGCTAATGAAATAAATTTCCAAGGTGTTGTGTTAACTTCTGCGTGCGCTTTAGTTATACCTGCTAAGCCTTTTGGCACCTGTTTTAGGTCAGCTGCAGAGTTTTTAATTTCGCCAAGACCAAACTGAGCTTCTAACTCAGCGATCCTTGCTACTTCATCTGCTAACATAAAGTGTGGAAATACTCCCGCACCCATTTTGTTACTGATCCAGAAAACTGGTAACAAGTATGCTATAATCAGTACGATGTACTGAGCAACTTGCGTCCAAGTAACTGCTCTCATTCCACCAAGCATTGAACACATCAATATACTTGCAAGACCAACGTACACAGCAATCTCGAAAGGAATATCAAGTGCAACTGATGCAATTGTTCCTGTCGCGTTTATCTGTGCAGTCACGTATGTGAATGATGCAACTGTTAAGACTATTACCGCAGATAGTCTAGCTAAGTTTCCGCCATATCTAGTTCCGATAAAATCTGGAACTGTGTAGCAACCAAACTTTCTTAAGTATGGTGCTAATAGCGAAGCAACTAGTACGTATCCACCCGTCCAACCAACAAGCAGTGCCATATAGCCGTAACCTTTAAAGTAAATTCCTCCAGCCATCGCAACGAATGAAGCACCAGACATCCAGTCTGCTGCAGTAGCCATTCCGTTGAATACTGTTGGAACCTGTCTTCCAGCTACGTAATATGCATCTGTTTGCATTGTACGTGATAGGTAACCAATTAACGCATAAATTAAAACTGTGAACGCAACAAAGAAAATACCAATTAACTTCGCCGACATTCCAGCTTGTTCAGCAATCGCCATTAAGATTATGAAAACAATAAACCCGCCGGTGTATGTTCCATAAATCTTAGGAAGATTGTCTATAAATTTACCTTTAAACATTAGTCATCCTCTCTTTCAGTGTAGCCGAACTCTTCGTCAATTTTTTCTTGTCTATTCGCAAACCAGAAAATTAGTATTACGAAAATTCCAAGAGAACCTTGACATGTCATGTAATAAGACAACGGATATCCAAGTGGTCTTATTGATGACGCTTCCATCTCGGCGCCGAAGAAAAAGATGCCAATAGAGAAAACAAACCAGATTGCTAATGTTATAAATAGCAACATTCTAGTTTTTTCCCAGTGTTGTTGTTGTTTTGACATTTTTTTTCCCTCCCTATAGGTTAAAAGACGAAACATTACCCAAAATGACATAGATTGGAACCCCTAAAAATGTTACAATTGAGTGTGTTTTTACACAATTAGACAACTTGTAGTAGAAAATAATGCTAAAATACAAATTCAATCTAAAAGATATAAGTCTTTCTGATTTTAAAGTCTATTTCGTTGCAATGTTTAAAGCAGTGCTCCCAAAGAGCAAATTGAGGAATTTGGACGACTTAAAAAAATTTATTCAACAAAAATCAGCTTGGGTGACACAGGTAACTCTTTATAGTTATTTAAAAACCAGAATGGGAACTAGATACGTTTTGCATTTTGATAATGAAGTGTTTTTATCTTCAATAAATAAAGCAAAATGGAATATTTATTATGTGGCCCTTCAAGATCTTACTTTCTACAGCTTCTCATACTTGAATTATTTCTTTAAATACGAAGACACAGCAAAATCCAAAATGATTTATGAAGAGATCATGCATGATGAACTTAAGAATGGAATGCCAGATGATATTATTGCAAAAGGCAAAGCCACTTTTGACAAAAGATTAGAAGAAATTGATTGGAAAAAATATTTTAGCTCTTTACCATTTAATAAGAGCGCTTTGGCTTTATATGAATGGGCGCCAATTGCTGAAGAACTAAAAACTTTAGATAGAAAAATTGTTTTAAACTCTATGATACTTAAGTGGGATAATATTAAAGAAGAATTCGAAAAGAGAATTAATTTTTAAATATTTTTTCTTTCATCAACAAGACTTTTCACAACACTAGGATCTGCTAAGGTTGTAGTGTCACCAAGTTGATCATGTTCGTTGGCTGCAATCTTTCGTAAAATTCTTCTCATTATTTTTCCAGATCTTGTTTTTGGAAGTCCTGGTGAAAAATGTATTATGTCGGGCGTAGCTATCGGTCCAATTTGTTTTCTTACCCAAAGCTTTAAATCTCTTTCCAAATCACCATCAGGATTTTCACCCACATTAAGAGTCACATAACAATACAAGCCGTTTCCTTTGATGTCATGAGGATAGCCTACAACTGCAGCTTCTGCTACTTTAGGATGAGCCACGAAAGCACTTTCTATTTCAGCAGTACCTAAGTTGTGACCTGATACGATTATAACATCGTCAACTCTTCCAGTGATCCAATAATAACCATCTTTATCTCTTCGACATCCATCACCAGTAAAATATTTTCCATCAAATTGAGAAAAATATGTTTCAATAAATCTATTGTGGTCTCCATAGACAGTTCTCATTTGACCAGGCCATGATTGAGCAATACATAATCTTCCTTGGGCTTCGCCTTTTAAAACATTTCCATCTTTATCAACTATTACAGGTTTTATTCCGTAAAAAGGTTTTGTTGCTGAACCTGGTTTAAGATCTATTGCTCCAGTCTGTGGACTAATTAGTATACCGCCTGTTTCTGTTTGCCACCAGGTATCAACAATTGGACACTTACTATCACCGACTGTTTTGTAATACCATTCCCATGCCTCTGGGTTGATTGGCTCTCCTACAGTCCCTAAAAGTTTTAAGCTTTTTCTAGAAGTTTTTTTAACAGGACCTTCACCTTCTCTCATTAAAGCTCTAATTGCGGTAGGAGCTGTATAAAAAATATTAACTTTATATTTGTCAACAATTTGCCACCACCTTGAGCTATCAGGATAAGTTGGAATTCCTTCAAACATAATTGTTGTTGCTCCGTTAGCTAAAGGTCCATAAATGATATAACTATGTCCTGTGACCCAACCTATGTCTGCGGTACACCAATAAATATCTTTTTGTTTATAATTGAATATATACTGATGAGTCATCGAGGCATACACCATATAACCGCCCGTAGTATGAAGCACACCTTTAGGCTTACCTGTTGAACCAGATGTGTATAAAATAAAAAGAGGATCTTCCGCATTCATCTCCTCAGGTTCACACACAGCAGGGACATTTTTTGTTATGTCATGGTACCAGACATCTCTGTCATCATTCCAATTAATTCTATTTCCTGTTCTTTTAACAACAACACATTTTTTTACGTTCGTGCAACTTAATAAGGCTTCATCTGTAATTTCTTTCAATGGAATTGTTTTTCCACCCCTGACCCCCTCATCAGCAGTCACAACATAATCTGAGTTACAGTCATTAATTCTACCTGCGATACTGTCGGGCGAAAATCCTCCAAAAATTATAGAGTGTATTGCACCAATTCTTGCACATGCCAGCATAGTGTATGCAAGCTCTGGTATCATAGTCAAATAAATTGTAACTCTGTCACCTTTTTTAACACCAATATTTTTAAGTCCGTTTGCAATTTTAGATACTTCCGAGTGAAGTTGTTTGTAACTTATTTTCTTTTGAACTTTTGGATCATCCCCAACCCAAATTATTGCAGTCTTATCTTTATTGTTTTTAAGATGTCTATCTATACAATTTGCTGAGGCATTAAGAGTTCCATCATAGAACCATTTAATATGCACATCAGATTTACTATACTTGACGTCCTTAATCTTAGAATATGGCTTAATCCAACTTATTCTCTTTCCTTCTTTTCTCCAAAAAGAGTCATTTTCTTTTAAAGATTGATTGTATTTCTTTTCATACAAGCTTTTCGTAACTAAAGCTTTTTTAATCCATTCAGATTTTGTCTTATAAATTTTTTCACCATCTTCTTTAGGCTGACTAACAGATGATTTTACTTTTCTCTTTATTTTTCTCTTTTTAGGTTTTAAAGACCTTCTTTTTTTTGTTTTATTAGAAACCTTTTTTTTCCTCTTTGTAGGTTTTCTCTTTTTAATCTTTTTACCTTTTTTCTTTTTTCTAGTTTTTTTTGGCATGCTAAATATTACCCATTTTATTTAATATTTTCCAGCTTTTAGAGTCAATTGGCATAACTGATAATCTGCTTTGTTTAATAAGGGGGATTTCACTTAAAGAGCTATTTTTTTTAATATCCTCTAATTTTATGGGATTTTTTAATTTTTGCTTAAATCTAACCATGACTGCAACGAACATCTTTTTTTTGTCAGTTGGATCTAAGAAAGCTTCTTTTATCACTTCTACTATACCAACAATTTCTTTCCCAATATTTGAATGGTAAAAAAAACAAAGATCACCATTTTTCATTTTTTTTAAATTATTTCTTGCTTGATAATTTCTTACACCATCCCATATTGCTCCTTTGACACCTGCTTTTTCTTGTTGAGTAAGAGACCATACGTCTGGCTCAGACTTAATTAACCAATATTGCATTTAAATTTTTACTCCAGCACCTTTGAGAAACTTTGCTTTGCTATCCAATTGCCACCTTGGATTCGCTTCAAAATCATGTTTATCAAATTTTTTCTTCTTGTATCTCTCCAGACCTGCCAACGCTATCATCGCTGCATTATCGGTACACAATTTTAAATCAGGAAAATAAACTTTAAATTTTTCTTCTTGGCATAATTTTTCTATAGTAATTCTGATTTGTTTGTTAGCAGCAACACCTCCTGCAACCACCAAAATTCTATTTTTTGGATAAAGATCTAAATGTTGTTCAATAGCTTTTTTTGTTTTTTTATACAAAATATCAAGAACAGTTTTTTGAAAACTTGCAGCAAGATCATTTTTATCTTTGTCTGTCTTTATGAACTCTTTTAATCTTAAGATTGCTGTTTTCAGACCAGCGAAAGATAAGTTAGACCCGCCTCTATTTAAAATAGGCTTTGGTAGCACGAACCTATTCTCATCACCCTTCCTTGCCAATTCTTCGATCTCAGGTCCTCCTGGGTAACCAAGATTTAAAAGTTTTGCTGTTTTATCGAATGCCTCACCAAGCGCATCATCTATCGTTGTGCCAAGCCTTTTGTAGTCACCTAATTTTTTAACAGTTAAATATTGAGTATGTCCACCCGAAATTAAAAAAAGTAGATATGGATATTTGATATCAAAATTTAATTTTGGACTTAAGGCATGTCCCTCCAAATGATTTACGGCTATTAAAGGTTTATTTAAAGATAAAGACAAAGCTTTTGCAAAATTTAAACCAACTGACAAACAAACTATTAAACCAGGCCCAGCAGTTGCTGCAACAGCATCAATATCTTTCAATTTTACTTTACTAATTTTTAAAGCTTTCTTAGTCATGATGTCAATCTTATCAAGATGTGCTCTAGCAGCTAAGTCTGGAACTACTCCGCCAAATTTTTTATGAACTTCAAATTGACTTGAAACAACATTTGATAAAATTTTTGGTCTATTTTTTCCATTATCTCTCAATATGGATACAGCAGTCTCATCACAACTAGTTTCTATGCCAATAATGATTGTTTTTTTTTTCATAAAAGGTTTTTATTAATGTAATTTACTCTAAAAATAAAAAAATTAAATAAATGGAAAAACTTATAATTGGTTCTCGAGGAAGTAAATTAGCATTAAAATATGCTGAAATTGCAAAAAAAGCTTTTCTTAAAGAACTTGATATTGAAATAGAAATTAAAAAAATTATCACAGATGGTGATTTAGTTTTAGATAGAAGGACTAGTGAGATTGGAGGCAAAGGAGAGTTCATAAAAAATATTGAAAAAGAACTTATAAGTAAAAATATTGATGTAGCTGTTCACTCTTTAAAAGACGTTCCATCCTTTAAAACCAAAGGTCTAAAGATGGAGTGTTTTCTAAAAAGAAATGATCCTCAAGAAGTTTTAATTAATAAAGAAAAATTAACACTTGATAAAATTAAAAAAAATTCAGTAATCGGCACCTCCTCATTAAGAAGAGAATTTCAATTAAAACATTTAAGACCAGACTTAAACTTTAAATTAATTAGGGGCAATATTGACACCAGAATAAAAAAATTAGATGAGAATCAATATGACTCGATTATTTTGGCAAAAGCAGGTTTATTATCTTTATCTATAGAAAACAGAATATCAGAGGTTTTTGAATGTGAGAAAATAGTTCCTCCAGCTGGTCAAGGAACAATTGTTATACAGTCAAGAGCAGACGATGATAAATTAAATAACATCCTTTCAAAAATTAACCATTTTGAAACTTCAATCGAAGCAAAAGTTGAAAGAAAAATTTTAAGTTTATTAGGGGGTGACTGCAACACCGCTGCAGGCATATATGCTAATGTAAGAGGTAAAAATGTAAACATTATAGCTGAGTTATTTTCTGATGATGGAAAAAAAAAATTTACTTACAAAGATGAATGTAAAACAGAAGAAGCTTTAAAAATTGCTACAAAAGCTGGCAATGATTTAAAAAAACAGTTTGAGATGGATAAATAAATGCATGTTTTGTTAACTAGACCTTTAGAAGACTCAATAGATTTAATCAACAGATTCAAAGACAAAGGTTTTACTGTATCTCATCTTCCTTTAATTAAAATAAATAAATTAGACTACCCTAAACTTAATAGTTCAGAATATAAGATCATCATTTTTACGAGCTCAAATGCAATTAGAAATTTAAATACAAAAGATTTTGATAAAAAAAGTTTATGTTTTTGTGTCGGTGATGCAACAGAAAAAACTGCAAAACAAAAAGGTTTCTATAACACATTTTCAGCCGGGGGAAATGTAAAAAATTTGCGAGAATTAATCTTGCAAAATTTAGAAAAAAAAACTGGGAAAATTTTGTATGTTAGTGGTGAATTAGTTTCATATGATTTAGATAAAGATCTAATTAAAGAGGGATTAAATGTTCAAAGACTAATAAATTACAGCGTTTCTCACATTGAGGATTTAAGTTCTAATTTTTTAAGTGAACTAAAAAAAAAAATTCCAGATATTGTTTATATTTATTCTCAAAATAGCGCTGTAAGTTTTTTAAATTTGATTAAAAAATATGAGTTGGACGATTATTGGATGGAAACCAATTTAATGTGTATAGGTGAAAAAACATCATCTGTATTAAATGAGCTAAAATGGAAGAAAATCTTCTTATTTAATCCTGGTGAAGAAGAATTTTTATTATATAAAATTTAGATATGGAAGTTTTTATAAATTTTAAAGATCTATTTCTTTCTGTTTGGGACCAAGGAATTTTAGGAATTGATATTGGCCAAATTCTGATTGGTTTAGGAATATTTTTGATATTTTTAATTTTCAGAGGCCTTATTAGCAAACTAATTTTAAAAAAATTGGAAATCATATCTAATAAAACAACTAATAAATTAGATGATACATTCGTAAAATCTTTAGTTGGTCCAGCAAGATTTTTGCCAATAGTGCTAGGTTTCTTTTTTGCAAGTTATTATATGACCTTTAGTGATGAAACTAGTTCATTCGTTGATAACGTAAATAGAACATTGATTACTATTTTATTGTTCTGGATTATTCATCAGATAATAGAACCAATTTCTTATATCTTAAGTGGATTAGATAGAATTTTAACACGTGAATTAATTGGCTGGATAATTAAGTCTTTAAAAATACTTATTTTTATACTCGGTGCTGCAGCTGTATTAGAACTATGGGGAATTAAGATCGGTCCAATTATAGCAGGACTTGGGTTATTTGGTGTTGCAGTTGCGTTAGGTGCACAAGACTTATTTAAAAACTTAATTTCAGGAATTTTGGTTCTTGTTGAAAAAAGATTTAAAATGGGTGACTGGATTTTAGTTGAAGGTACTATAGAGGGCATTGTTGAAAAAATTGGATTTAGATCAACTACTATCAGAAAGTTTGATAAATCATTAGCTATAATACCTAATTTTCAATTTGCTGAAAACGCTGTAATAAACATAAGCCAAACTACAAACTGGCTTATAAGCTGGACAATAACACTTCAGTACGACACTACTATAGAACAGTTAAAAAATGTACGGGACCAAATTGAAAATTTTATTAAAGAAAGTAAAGATTTTGACACAAAAGTTGGCTTAGCAGTAAGAGTGGATAAATTTTCGGATAGCTCAATAGATATGTATGTAAGATGTTTTACACAAACAAATAGCTGGAATGAGTGGCTAAGAGTTAAAGAAAGATTAGCAATTGGTATTAAGGAAATTGTAGAAAAAAATAAAGCATCGTTTGCGTTTCCTAGTCAATCAATTTACGTAGAAAAAAAATGATAATAATCTACATAGTCTTTATGACGATACTCAAGTATTATTCATATATAGTAATTGCAAATGTCATTTTAAGTTGGTTAGTTGCTTTTAATATAATTAATACCGGAAACAGATTTGTTTATTCAGTTTTAGACTTTACTTATCGGATGACTGAACCTTTTCTTAACAGAATAAGAGCCTTTTTACCAAATCTTGGTGCATTTGATATTTCACCAGTAATATTACTAATGTTGATATGGATTATGCAAATGTGTATGGAATATTATATAAGACCAATTTTATAAAATGATTTTAATTGATGGAAAAAAAGAGGCAGCCTCACTCAGACTTAAACTTAAAGACGAAGTTATTGAGTTGAAAAAAAAGTTTAATAATGTACCTGGTTTAACCGTAATATTAATAGGTGAACTTGCACCGAGCCAAATCTACGTTCGAAATAAAGAAAAATCTGCCAATGAAGTTGGTTTAAATTCTCATGTTATAAGATATCCAAATGATGTTGATGAAAAAACTATTTTAAAAAAAATAAATGATTTAAACAAGGATAACTCAGTATCTGGTATTCTTGTTCAACTGCCCCTTCCAAAACATATTAATAAAAAAAAAGTGATTGAAGCAATTATTCCTAGCAAGGATGTTGACGGTTTTCATCCTATAAACGTAGGAAATTTATCTTCTGGTTACGAAAGCTCAATACCTTGCACACCTCTCGGATGTTATTTTTTATTAAAAAAGATTGAACCAAACTTAAGCGGCAAAAAAGCTGTAATTATTGGCAGATCTAACTTAAACGGGAAACCAATGGCACAGTTACTTCTTAAAGAAAATTGTACTGTTACAATCACTCATTCTAAAACAAAAAACCTTAAATCCGAATGCCTAATGGCAGATATAATAATTGCTGCTGTAGGTATTCCAAAATTGGTAAAAGGTGATTGGGTAAAGAAAGATGCTATAATTATTGACGTCGGTATTAATAAAACTGACGAAGGTATAGTTGGAGACGTGGATTTTGAACAAGTTTCAAAAAAGGTCAAAGCATTAACACCAGTTCCTGGCGGAGTTGGTCCGATGACAATTGCATGCTTGATAAAAAACACAATAGACTGCTTTAAGAGAACTCAAACTAATTAAATAAATCTAATAAAATTTTATTGAACTCCTCGCCAGCTTTTTTTGTATTAAACAATTTTTTTTCTGCTGCTTCACGATAAATTTTTTTTAATTTACCAATGTCATCTCTATTTGCATAATCAACAGCTAAATCAACGTAATTCTTAATATTTTTTGCAATCGGAGGATTTTCAATTTCCATTTGTTTATAAGCACCCAACACTAATCTTGATTTAATATGATCAGTAGGAAGAGTTATAGTTGGGGTTCCAAAAAGCATTGACTCAAAAAAAGAATTTCCTGCTCCATAATAAATTGGATCGAGTAGGACTGAGGCCTTTCCAATGTGTAGAAGATAATCCTCATAATATAACGGATCTAGAAATATTATCTTTGTTGGATCATATTTATTGTTGTTACTTAATCGGTTTATTAATTTTTTATACCATACTTTATTTCTATCTTTAATCAAATATACAATGGCTTTTTTATCCATTTCAATTATATCAAAAATTATTTGATCAAAATCCGGATGGATTTTAAATAAAGTTTGCGGACAAGAATAGATATTTTTCCTTTCAAGATCGCTTTTAGAAAGTTTTTTTTTAACGATTGGTTTAGGATAAACCATTGGCAAATAATTCATTAAAAGTAATTTTTCAGAGTAGTGTTTTTGAGTATTTTTATTTACACAGTTTTTAGAGATCAAATAATAATCAATAGATTTACTGCCTGTTGTTTCTGGGTGTCCAAAAGTAGTAATTTGATATCTTGCCAATCTCATAAGAGCAAGATAATAAAACTCTACAGAAAGACCTATATCTGGATAAAAAATTATATCAAGTTCAAAATTTTTTATAACATTAATTTTTTCTAATAATTTTATTGGAAGTAATTTATTTTTTAAAATACCTTCTTCTTCTTTTTTCTTGAACTCATTAAATATTTCACCAGGATTAGTTTTTTGAGAG
The DNA here is from genome assembly GCA_902582235.1 of uncultured Pelagibacteraceae bacterium. Lineage (GTDB taxonomy): Bacteria > Pseudomonadota > Alphaproteobacteria > Pelagibacterales > Pelagibacteraceae > Pelagibacter. The sequence continues at coordinate 91,771 of CACHQX010000004.1, read as the reverse complement.
TGAAAAATTAAAACTTCAAACTTATTTTTATCAAGACTGAAGATGATATCTTTGTATAGTTTACCAATCGTATGATCAGTAAAAAATTCTGATATCACTCCGATCTTTATTTTTTCTTGAATTTTCTTTTTAGAGAAAGTCTCGTCATTTAAAATTTTAAATAATTTTTTAAATGCAAGAACATTTTTTTTATTCAATTCTAAATTATCATGATCACTATAGGAAAGATCAACATGAGGTGGAACAATTATCTGATCTTTATCGTAATCCAGTTCTGTTTGGAAATTTATATTTAATATTTTTTCAATTTCTTCTTCTATTTTTTGTCTATATTTTTTAATTTCATTCTTATTGAGTGGAATTTTAGGAAAAAAAAAATTTTTTTGAATTTCCCATTTTTCATTAATTAATTTATTTTTTAAACCTTGATTAATAATTAAGGCTGCTTCTTCTAATTTGTCTTGATCTTTTAATATAGATACAAGAGTTTGATATACAAATGGTTCATCTGGTTTAATACTAATCACCTTTTTTATGGAAGTCTCGGCTTTTTCAAATTCCCCCATGTGCATATAACAATTAGTTAAATTTCTAAGTATAGATAAATTTTGTGGATAATCATTTATGAGTTTTTCAAAAAGACCTGCGGATTTTCCAAAATTTTTTTTTTTGAGATGATTATAAGCTATCTTAAAAAGCTCATTTGCTGAATATTTGTTCACAATATTAAAAAGAATATATTATTTTTATAAAAATGGTATTTTAATAATTTAGATTAAGTTAACTTTGATCTTCCACCGTCCACACCTATTATTTGACCTGTAATCCATGAACTTTCATCGGTCAACAAGAACTTTGCCATCGCTGCAGCGTCTTTACCTTCACCAATTCTTTTCATGGGATGAGCCTTAGCAATACCTTCTGCGATTAATTTGTTTCTGAGCATCGGTTCAGCAATTTTTGATTTAGTTAAACTTGGTGCAATACAATTTACTCTAACGTTTGGAGCAAGTTCAGCTGCTAAAGAAACAGTTAATCCTTCCAACGCTCCCTTGACAGATGCGATAATGCTGTGATTAGTAAAACCTCTTCTGACAGCAACAGTTGAAAAAATTACAACAGAGCCTTTATTTTTTTTTAAACTTTCTTGGAAATTTTTAATTGTTTCAACTATTGGATAAAAATTTAAATCGAAACACTTTTGAAAATCTTCTTTTTTTACCATTCTTAATGGTTTTAGGTCTATTGAACCTACGCAATATGCAATTCCTTTTATTTCATCATTTGCGAATTCATTTTTTAAACTTTCAATTTTTGCAGAGTCAAGAACATCTACGACAGAATATTTATAACCTGTTTCAGAAGAAATACTTTTTAAATTTACCTCATCTCTTCCAATAAGTTGAACATCTTCATTATTTTTAGCCATCATTTTTGATAAATTTGAGCCGATAGAACCTGTCGCACCAAATATTAAATATCTTCCTGACATATCTTATAATAGTATTTATAAATAAATTATGAAATTGTTTATTACACTTGGAAACCAACTTTTTCCATTAAAATACTTAAGCCGCTTCAAAAATGACCATCTTTTTTTTATGGCAGAAGATTTTGGCCTATGCACATATGAAAAACATCATAAACTAAAAATATTACTATTTTTATCTTCGATGCGATCATATGCAGATAATTTAAAGAAAAATAGTTTCAAACTAACTTATTCAAGGATTGATAACGCTGATTTTAAAAGTGACTATTTAACAAAAATACAAAAGGTTGTTAAAAGGAATAAAATTAAAGAAATTTCTTTTTTTGAAATAGAAGATAAACCGTTTGAGAAGAAAATTTTGGATTTTATCAAAAAAAATAAGATTAAACTAAACATAATAAAAACTCCAATGTTTTTGAATTCAAGAGATGATTTTAAAAAATATTTATATAAATCAAAAAAACCATTCATGGCAGTGTTTTATAAGGAAACCAGAAAAAAAATGAATATTTTAATGAATGGTGAAGATCCAGTTGGGGGCAAATGGAGCTTTGATGAAGATAATAGAAAAAAACTTCCCAAAGGAACAAAAATACCGGCTTTTCCAAAAATAAATGAGACTACTCACACAAAAAACTTAAAAACGATAATAGAAAAAAATTTTTCAAAACATCCTGGTTCAACAAAAAATTTCTGGTTTGCAACCGAATTTAAAGATGTAATTAGATTATTAGATTTTTTTATCAAAGAAAAATCAAATTTATTTGGAGATTATGAGGATGCTGTTGATCAGAGTAATAATATATTATTTCATAGTGCACTTAGTCCTTATTTAAACTTAGGGATAATTACACCTGAAGTTATATTAGATAGAATTTTAACAAGTCATAAAAAGAAAAAAATTAGAATTAATTCTTTGGAAGGTTACATACGACAGGTAATAGGTTGGCGTGAATTTATGAGAGGAATTTATCAAAATTTTGATAATAAATTAGAAACTGGAAATTTTTTTAAACATAATCGAAAAATGAAACCTTCATGGTATGAGGGAAACACAGGGTTGCCTCCTTTAGATTATGCAATTAAAAATGCTAATGATCATGGCTGGTCTCACCATATTGAAAGATTAATGATTTTATCAAATATAATGAATCTTTGCGAGATTAAACCAATTTTTGTCTATAAATGGTTTATGGAAATGTTTGTTGACTCATCTGACTGGGTAATGTCACCAAATGTTTACGGCATGGGGCTCTTTAGCGATGGGGGAATATTTGCAACTAAACCATATATCTGTGGTTCAAGCTATTTTTTAAAAATGATGGATTTTAAAAAAGGGGATTGGTGCAATATTATGGATGGTCTCTATTGGAGATTCATCAACAAAAACAGAAAATTTTTTTTAAATAATCCAAGACTGTCAATGATGGTAAGAATTTATGATAAAATGAACCTAGATAGAAAGAAATTAATATTAAAAGAAGCCGATAATTTCATTAAAAAAAATACTTTTTAAAATCATAATAGTGTACAAAAGTCAAAGATGTCTAATTCTTTGCAGATTTTAATGCCCGCTCACAACGAGGGTAAAAATATTAAAAATCTCATAACAAAAGTTAATAATATTTTAAAAAAGAAAATTAAATTTTCCTTCTTAATTTGTGAGGATGGTAGTTCAGATAATACGTTAGAAATTCTAGAAAAGTTGAAAAAAAAATTCAAAATTCAAATATTATCCAAAAAAACAAAACAAGGGTACTCAACAGCAGTGATGTCAGGTATTAAAAAAGCTAACGCTGATTATTTATTAATAATGGACTCAGATGGCCAATGTGATCCAAGACAAATCTTTAAGTTTTGGAACGTACGAAAAAAAGCTGATTTAGTTGTTGGATATAGAATAAAAAGAAGAGACTTTTTATATAGAAAATTTTTTTCAGATTTTGCAAGATTTGTTTATGGAGTTTTTTTTGAAGTTAAACTAAAAGATCCCAGTTTTGCCTTTTCTCTAATTAGAAAAGATGTTTACAAATCTCTTCAAAGTTTTACTCCATCTATGCCAGAGGGATTTTTTTGGGAATATAACGCTCGGGCGATCTACAAGGGTTACAAAATATTAGAAATAGGAATTAAACATAAAAAAAGAAAATACGGTGACACCCAAATTTTTCATGTTTGGAGGCTACCAAAAATTGCACTAATCAATTTTATAGGATTATTGAGAATAAAGTTTGATTTATTGATGCATCAATATGATTGAGAATATAAAAAAAAATTGGTCAAATTATTTCCAAATTTATGTCCTAACACTTATTTTTTTTGGAATTTTTTTTCTTTATTCAAAACACGATGTTGGAAATGACTCTAGTCTTTCAGATTGGCTTATAAATTATGAAGGAGGTTTTGTTCGCCGGGGTCTAATAGGGGAAATAATTACAAATTTTTCAATTTTTTTGTCCCTTAAACTAAGAGACTCGATATTATTATTTCAATTATTCTTTTTCATAAGCTATTACCTTTTGATTATTCTATTTTGTAAAAATTTGTTTCAAAACCGATTAATAATTTTAGGAATTTTTTCTCCAATTTTTATTTTATACCCAGTCGCAGAAATAGAGGTATTGGGACGAAAAGAACTAATAATTTTTACTATTTTTTTATCTTATCTATTCTTTGATATTAAAAATTTAAAGACTCAGTATATTTATAAATTGGTTTTATTTCCAATAAGTATTTTAACATGGGAACCGGTATTTTTATTTTTTCCCTTTATTTTTTTAATTGATTTATTTGTTTTTAAGATTCATAGATTCGATAAAAAACTTTTATATATTTTAATCAGTTATTTTGTATCAATATTTTTTGTGATACTAATTTATCTAAATCCATTTTCCCAGGAGAATTATTCTGTTATGAGTGATTTTCTCAAAAATCAATTTGGTGAAAAATGTTACATGTCCTGTCACTATGTTGGAAATCAGTCTGCAAACTCTTTCTCTGAACTTTATAAAGATTTTTTAAATAAATTTAAACTTACCTATGCTTTAAGGTATTTAATTATAATTGTGGTCGGATTTTTTCCTCTTTATCTACTCTCTCTTTATTCAAAAATTAACAGCGAAAATAAGATATTGATTATTTCAAAATTTAAAAATCTTTTTTTCCCTTTTTTATTTGCTTTTTTACCAAGTACAATTTTATATCTAGCCATGTATGATTGGGCGCGAGTAGTTCACATTAGCTACACTTTTTCTCTACTTACATTTTTGTATTTATTAAAAGAAAATTTTATTCAACTTTCCAATCAAAAAATTCAAACAAATTATATTTCAAAAATTACAAAAAAGTTTTTTATAATAGTGTTTTTTTTATTTGCATTCGGCTGGAACCCTAAAGTTGTGATGGTTGATGATGTGGCGTCAAAGCCTATTTATGCCACTCCTTATAAATTTTATAAATATTTTATTAGAGATAAATTTTAATGAAAATAAAAGTTTTTTTTAATAACTCATGCAATATCTGCAAAATGGAAATTGACCATTATAAAAAACACTCAGATAATAAATTGGAATGGGTTGATATTACAAATAATCAGGAAGCAATAAACCTCACTTCAAAATCGTCAGCAGAATTATTAAGAAGATTACATGTAATCGATAACGGCGAGGTTATAGGTGGCGCCAAAGCATTTGTAATAATTTGGTCTAAAATTCCAAAATATAAATTTTTAGCTAAAATATTTAGCTTCAAACCTTTATTTATAATTTTTCATTATCTTTATGAATTTGTTGCTTACTTTCTTTTTCTGAAAAACAAACATCAACTTAATGAAGAAACAAAACCTTCCAACTAAAATTTGTCCAGTTTGTCAAAGACCATTTAAATGGAGAAAAAAATGGAGATTAAATTGGGATAAAGTTAAATATTGCTCAAAAAGATGTTCGTCTAAGTAAACATTGTAATAATTTTTGGGATATAATTTTTAAAATTAAAAAAACCCCTATTACAATATTGCCAAGAAAACTGATCTAATTTTCTGTATAAAAAATTGAGTTTAATGTTATTTGAATTTAAATAATCTAAATTTTCACCAACTGTGGGATATAAACCAACAATATTTTCACCTATATTTTTGACCTCACTTATATCTTTAATCTCACACTCAATTGACTGATTTTTTATTCTTTGTTCTTGGTCTTTAATTAAATGAGACTTAAATTCAATTACTTTCTCACTTAGTTTAATGGATCTGTTTTCATTTTTGTTTGATATCAAATAAATCTTTTTAAATTTAAAATCTTTAAAATCAGTTGTTTCAAAAGACAAGTTATTTTCAAAAACTAATAAATTATTTTGATAAATATCTTGAGAATTTGCAAAATTTTGTTTTACAATTGAGTATGTTTTTTCAGAAATTTTTGGTGGTGCGTTTTCATTTAATTTAATATTGTTAAATCTATTATTAGTAAATTTTTTAATATTCCATTCACTTGCTAAATAATGTTTTCCTTGAGTTTGTACTCCAGCAACCCATCTCCATCCAAGAGTATTAGATGCAGCATCACCATCATAAAGATGTTGCATAAAAAATTCTGCACCTAGTTGCCAAGGTAAATCCAATGTGAATATCCAGATACTTGCAAACCACATTCTCGTATGATTATGAAGATAATTGTTTTCTTTTAGTTCTTTTACCCATTCATTAAAGCATTCAATATTAGTGTTTCCCCTTATTGCGTTTAAGTATTCTTTATTATTTTTAAATTTCTCTCTTATATTGTTTAAACTTATTAAATAATCAGCCCATACGTTTGGTCTTAACTCAAGCCAACCCTTCCAGTAAGTTCTCCAAAGAATTTCCTGAATAAATTTTTCATTTTTTGAAAAGGAAAACTTTGTAAGTGATTTTTTGATAATTTCAATTTCATTAAGAACCCCATGCGTAACATAGGGGGATAGGCACGAAACGTTACTTCTTTTATCAGGACCAAAATCAAAGTTTCTTAACCTTGAATAATCTGAAAGATTTTTTTCTACAAAATTATCTAATTTTTCAATAGCTTTCGCTCTGGAGGTTACGAAATTCATTTTTTTTTACTTTATTTTTTTTTTATGGAAATTTATAAATCTTTCAACATTAGATTTATTAAAAGTTTTATTTTCTTCAAAAGAAACTTTTTTCATTGAGTAAGCATTGCTTTTTGTCATTCTCGATTGAATTGTAACATTCCCTTTATAAAGTTTAAGCTTAACACTTCCATTTACCTTATTTTTTTTAAGATCCACAATTTTTTGTAGTTTAAATCTTTCTCTTGAAAACCAATAACCATTGTAAATCAATTCTGCGTATCTTGGCATAATAGAATCTTTTTTGTGCATTGTATCTTTATCAAGTGTCACAGACTCTATTGCCCTATGAGCAATTAAAAGTAACGTTCCACCTGGTGTTTCATAAACACCTCTTGATTTAATTCCGATAAATCTATTTTCAACTAAATCAACTCTTCCAACTCCATTCTTTCCACCAATATTATTTAATTTTTCTAAAAGTTTTTCTGGATTTAATTTTTTTCCATTAATACTAACTGGATCACTGTTTTTGAAACCAATGGAAACATAACTGGGTTTATTAGGTGCTTTTTCAGGAGAAGTTGTTCTTTGAAAAATAAATTCAGGGGCTGAATTTTTTGGATTTTCTAATACTTTACCCTCAGTAGATGTGTGAAATAAATTGTCATCTACTGAAAAAGGTGGTGCACCTTTTTTATCTTTTGGAATTGGGATGTTGTGTTTTTTTGCATAACTAATTAAATCTGTTCTTGATTTTAATTTCCAAATTCTCCAAGGAGCAATAACTTTTATTTTTGGACCAAAATAATGATATCCAAGTTCAAATCTAACTTGGTCATTTCCTTTACCTGTTGAACCATGTGAAACAGCGAAAGCTTTAAATTTTTTTGCGACCATAATTTGATCTTTTGCAATTAATGGTCTCGCAATTGATGTTCCAAGAAGGTAAACCCCTTCATAAATTGCATGACCTCTAATCATTGGAAACACGTACTCTTTTACAAATGTGTTTTTTAAATTATTAATTATTATTTTCTTAACACCAAGTTTTTTTGCATTTTTAATAATTTTTTTTCGGTTCATTTCTTGACCGATGTCTGCAGTATAGGCAATTACTTCGCTATCGTAATTTTCTTGTAACCACTTTAGAATTATAGATGTATCAAGTCCGCCTGAGTAGGCTAAAACAATTTTTTTGTTTTTTTTCATTTAAGATATTAAGCGCAACTTTTTTTTGCAGTATTGTAAGCCTTTGTGAAACCCATTAAAGAATAGTGATCAATTGTTTGAGATCCTGATTGATTATAGCCTGTGATCATAATTCTTGATCCCTTTTTCATAACATTAACCATCTTTCTTTCTAAACCTGTATCGCCTATCCAGGCAAAATTTTCTTTTTTAACATCAAACTTAATCTTATTTTTTCCAGATTTAGCTGTAATTGAATTTTGAGTGTTGTATTGATAACCAGACGTTATACTTACTTCATCCTTAATTTTATCAGCTGGCCTGAAACTAATAAACAATCTTGCTTCTCTTGGATTTTTTTTTGGTGATTGTAAAACTGGTTTCGATTGCGCAAAGCATAGTTTTTTTGCTCCATCTGTAACAACTATTGTTTCCCAGTCTTTGAATTTACCAACTTTTTTAATTTCCTGAGCTGAGGCTTCAGAGAAAATTAGAAGACAAAATAGTAAAGCTGTGATTTTATTTATTAAGGGCATGGGTTTGGATATTTTTTTTGAATTTCGTTAATTTCATTAATAATTTCATTATTTAATTTTACATTTACACTTTCTACATTTGTTTTCAACTGTTGCATGGTCGTAGCACCAATTATTACACTTGTAACAAAAGGCTGTATTTCACAAAATTTTATAGACATTTGAGCAAAATCCAAATTAAATTTTTGAGAAATCTTATAGTATTCTTCGATAGCTTTAATGCTATTTTCATTATTGTAGCGAGTGAAATCTTTATAAAGATCAATCCTTGAACCTTTTGGCATATTATTATTTCTATATTTTCCTGTGAGATAACCAAAAGCTAATGGAGAATAAGCCAACAAACCACTTTGTTCTCTTACCGATATTTCAGCAAGACCAACTTCATAAGTCCTATTGAGTAAGTTGTAGGGATTTTGAACAGCCATCATCTTGGGTAAATTTTTTAACTTTGAGAGCTCAAGACACTTTGCCAAACCCCATGCAGTTTCATTTGAAAGACCTACATATCGAATTTTCCCTGCATCTACAAACTTTTTCAAATTTTCTAAAATCTCTTCAAAAGCAATCCAATTTTTTTCATTTGAGTCGTGTTCATATCCTTGTTGACCAAAAAAATTAGTATTTCTTTCAGGCCAATGTAATTGATATAAATCGATATAATCAGTTTGCATTCTTTTTAAACTTTTCTCTAATGCCTCAGACATACTTTTTTTATCATAACTGCATCCACCACCTCTTATGTATTCTTTACTAGTAGGACCTGAAACTTTAGTAGCCAAAATAACTTTGTCTCTCTTTTTTGTTTTTTTGAACCATTCACCTATGATGTTTTCAGTCTCACCATAAGTTTCTTCTCTCATTGGTATCGCATATATTTCTGCTGTGTCCCAAAAATTTACACCATTTTCAATTGCATAATTCATTTGCTCAAAACCATCAGCCTTTGAGTTTTGCTCCCCCCAAGTCATGGTTCCGAGACAAATTGTACTCACATCGACGTCTGTACTGCCTAGTTTCTTATAATTCATAAAATTATTATAATTTGGTACCTTTAGACCATTGAAAATTTTTGTAAAATTAATATATTCGATTTATGGATTTTAACAGACAAAATATTTTCCAAGCAACTTCTGCAAAAACTGCAGTCTGGGATGCTGGTTTAAGAGCTTACATGCTAAAAGTGTATAACTACATGGCAACTGGAGTGCTTTTAACTGGGATAATTTCATTAATTTCATTTAAAATGTCTGTAGTTACAGATTCTGCAGGATCGATCGCTTCATTTACAAGTTTTGGTAACGCAATTTTCTTTTCAGGTTTAAAATGGGTAATTATGCTAGCACCCCTAGCAATAGTTTTTTATATGAGTTTCGGTATTAACAAAATGTCAGCAGCTAAAGCACAAACAGTTTTCTGGGTATTTGCTTCTTTAATGGGATTATCATTATCATGGATACTTTTAGTTTACACAGGAGTAAGTGTTGCGAGAGTATTTTTTATTACATCAGCAACTTTTGGTGCTATGAGTATTTATGGTTACACAACTAAAAGAGACTTAACTAAGTTTGGTTCATTTTTAATGATGGGATTGATAGGAATTATAATTGCTTCATTAGTAAATATTTTTTTAAAATCTGCGATGATGTATTTTGTAATTTCAATATTAGGTGTTTTAATTTTTGTCGGTCTGACTGCATATGACACACAAAAGATTAAAAATATGTATTCAGCTTCAGATACTGTCGAAATATCTGGCAAAAAAGCAATAATGGGTGCATTAACACTTTACTTAGACTTTATAAACCTATTCATAATGCTTCTAAGGCTTTTTGGTCAGAGAAGATAATTAAAGTTTTTTCCAATTCACTTTATTAATCAAATTTTCAAGATCGTGTGAATTTTTTAATATACGGCCCCTACTATCAGTAATACAATACTTTAAGTTTTTGCTATTTGGTTTGAAATTTTTGCAAATATTATAAATTGCGTTTTCAGCAGCATTTTTAAAAACACTAAAACTTATTTGTTTGTTTGAAATATTAAGACCATAGTCTTTCCAAGAACCGTTCGAAACCATTTTTGCGTATAAATCTAAAATAATTTTAAGCTCACTTTTTTCGAAAAAAAATTTTTCTTCGTATTTTTTAATTGAGTTATTAATAACTAATTTTAAATTTTTATTCATTTCGAGAATATTTTTTAATTAATGGAATTTGAAAAGCTGTAAAAATAAAAGTAATTGGAAGCATACCCCATACTTTAAAATTTACCCAAAATTCCTCAGTTTGTGTTCGCCAAATAAGTTCATTCAAAATGGCTAAGCCAAAGAAAAACCATATCCATCTAAAATTTAAAATATTCCATCCTTCATCATTTAAGGGCAATGACTTTCCCAAAATTAATTTTAAAAGAGGCTCCTTGGTGAAATATTTTCCAAAAAAAAGTGACAAGCCAAATAAAATATTAATTATTGTTGGCTTCATATAAATAAAAATTGGATTATTGAAGTAGATAGTTAATCCTCCAAAAAGAGTTATAAGAATACCTCCCGCTAGAGGTACTGTAGGAATTTTTTTCTCAAAAAACCAAACAATCAAGACAGAAATTATTGTCGCAACTATAAGAGGCGGTATAGCTACTTGAAGATCTTTTCCAGAATTATAGTAAAAGTAAAAGAAAATTACTAATGGACCAAAGTCAGTTAAAAATTTTATTAGCGACTTATTCACAACTTAATATTATCAGATTTATAAACTTTTAATAATTTTTTTATTGATTTTTTATCCCAAATACCCATATTATTTAGTGTGAGTGTTCAAAAAGCAAAATTTTCAATCGGCGACGTTGTAAAACACAAACACTTTGATTTCAGAGGTGTTATTTACGATGTAGACTTTGAGTTTAATAATTCTGAAGAATGGTATGAGTCTATACCGAAAAATGTAAGACCTAGGAAAGACCAACCATTTTATCACCTATTAGCTGAAAATGAGGATGTTACTTATGAGGCATATGTTTCTGAACAAAATCTTCTCAAAGATGATTCAAAAGAACCAATTAAACATCCATTAATTAATGAGATATTTTCTGGAAAAAAAGGGTCTTCTTACTTCAAACAGTCGAATTAATTAGCAGGGTCATCATTTAAACACAATTCTTTCAAATCTTAGACATACCTTTGATTTATAGTTTATTTACTGATCAAGGATGTTAAATATTTCCCAACATTATCTCCCTCAACGTTCTTGATCAGTTAATTTGTTTATAATAAAATCCTTACAATTACACAAATGTTGAACAAAATTTTTGAAATACTAAAAATAATTTCACTCTCAAAATTAACGAGAATAATTGTATTCTCTCTTTTCGTTATATTCCTTACACTTGGTCTTTTTGAATCTTTATTGTTATCACCAGAAGATTATATCCAAAGTGATGCAGTGAGAATTATGTATGTACATGTTCCGGCAGCATGGATTTCTTTAGGAATATTTTCATTCATAGCTTTCCTTTCTTTAGGTATTTTTATCTTTAAAAATAAAAATTTTGTAATCATTGCAAAAAGTTTTGCACCATCAGGCTTAGTTTTTAACCTTATTGCTTTAGTGACAGGTTCTATTTGGGGTATACCAACGTGGGGAACATGGTGGGCTTGGGATCCTAGAATTACTTCAATGTTGGTGCTATTTTTGTTTTATATTCTTTATATTGCATCATGGAGATTATTTGAAAATGATAAAGCTGCAAAAATTTCGAGTTTAGTGGCCATAGCTGGTTTTGTTAATGTGCCTATAATTAAATTTTCTGTAGATTGGTGGGCGAGTCTTCACCAACCGTCCTCAGTTAAAATTCTTTCCGAAACTACAATTCATTCCTCGATGTTGACACCATTATTGCTCATGACTGCGGCATTTGCTCTGTTCTCTGTATTAATTTTTTTAATGAAATATAATATAGAATTGATAAAGATTAAGACTAAAGGACTAGATAGATTGTGATAAACTTATTATTAATGAATGGTTATGGATTGTTTGTATGGTCGGCGTTTGCATTTACGCTAATTAATTTTTCTACACTATATATAATAATCAATCGACAATTAGTAAAAGAAAATAAAAAATTTGAATTAAAATTTAATCATTTAGAAAAAATTAAATACAAAGAGGCCTACAAACAGAGAACTAACCAGGTATTAGTTTCAAGTAACGCTGCACAAAAAATCTAATTATAATTGATGTACAGCAAAAAAGTTAAGTTAAGATTCGTTTTCATCACCGTATTTTTAACATTAATTGCTCTTACAACCTTTACAGTTCTTAAAGTTTTGAAAGATAATGTCGTATATTTTAAATCCCCAAGTGAAATTAATCTTTTGTCAGAAATTTCAAACAAAAAAATTAGAGTTGGAGGCATGGTAAAAAAAGACTCAGTTATGATGAACAATAACAAAATCAACTTCATAATTACTGATTTTAAAAATGAGTTATATGTAACCTTTTCTGGAACAGTTCCAAATTTATTTGAAGAAGAAAAAGGAGTTGTCGCAGAAGGATTTCTAAATGATAAAAAATTTCTGGTAGCGGATAAAATTTTAGCTAAGCATGATGAAAATTATATGCCACCAGAAGTTAAAAAATCTTTAGGAGAATAAATTGGTTATTTCACAATTAGGATATTATTCGTTAATTTTTGGATTGTTGACATCAGTATTTATTTTTTTTAATTCCTCGATCCAATTAAAAAAAAACAACTTGGTTATTTCTAATAAAACGTTTGGTTTAATTGGTTTCCAGTTTTTTTTTGTTTTTATTTCTTTTATTTCTTTAATTTATTCTTTTATAATTTCAGATTTTAGCAACGAGACTGTCTATAATAACTCTCACACAACGAAACCCTTATTTTATAAAATTACAGGGACTTGGGGAAATCATGAAGGTAGTTTACTTTTATGGTTATTGGTTCTAACTGGAGTGTTATTAGGATTTATTTTTAAATCTAGAAACGAACCAAATAATTACAGACTGTTAACTACATTGTTTCATCAGATTATTGTAATTGGTTTTTTCATCTTTGTTTTAAAAACATCAAATCCTTTTAACGAAATTTTTCCTGTTCAAAAAGAAGGACTTGGACTTAATCCTATTTTACAAGATCCTGCATTAGGTATTCACCCTCCAATTTTATATTTGGGTTATGTTGGAACATCCATAATTTTTTCAGCTGCATTAGCTTCAATGATTTCAAATTATGTAAACAAAAGTTGGGCTAAAAATATTAAATTTTGGATTTTATTTTCTTGGATTTTTTTGACAGGTGGAATTCTGTTAGGTTCGATTTGGGCATATTATGAACTTGGGTGGGGTGGTTTTTGGTTTTGGGACCCAGTTGAGAACGTATCTCTAATGCCGTGGTTAAGTTTAACTGCATTGCTTCACTGTATTTTAACTCTAGAAAAAAGAGAGTTTTTCAAAAAATGGACAATTGTTTTATGTATAATTACTTTTGCATTAAGTATGGTTGGAACTTTTTTGGTAAGATCTGGAATTCTAAATTCAGTTCATACTTTCGCAAATGATCCATCCAGAGGAATTTATATATTAACGTTTTTATTAGTTTTAGTTTTATTATCATTTGTAATTTTTATAACTTATGAAAATAAAAACTTTACTCAAAAAAGTGAAATTTTTACACTAAGTAAAGAAACTGCGGTCCTAATAAATAATTGGTTTATATTGTATTTCTTAAGTGTTGTTTTAATTGGTACGATTTACCCAATATTTCTTGATGTAATATTAGATGAGCAAATTTCGGTGGGGCCACCATTTTATAATAAGCTAATTTTACCTTTCCTTATTCCATTCGTTCTTTTTATGTCTATTGGCCCTAGTTTGAAATGGATTAAAACAAACTTTAAGATTGGAGTTAAAAGTTTTCTTGTAATCGTATTTACACTAATTTTATCCCTTATTACTGTTTATTATATTGGAGAAAAAAATATATTTGTTCTTTTATTATTTGTTGGTTTTTTTTACTTGCTTTTCAAAAGTTTAGATCAATTTAGAGAGAAAACAAAAAATTTTGCACAAATATTTTCACATACTGGATTTTCGTTACTTCTAATATCTATATTATTAAATAGTTTTTCATCGAAAGAGATTGTTAAGAATATTCAAGTTGGAGAAAGTTTTACACTTAAAAATGAAAAAATAATTTTTAAAAAAATCGCAGTAGAAAAAGAAAAAAATTACGAATCAATCATTGGTTTTTTTGAAGTACTTGATGAGAAAAATAAAATTATTAATCTTCAACCTGAAATTAGAATTTATAATGAACCAGAAATGGCTACTAGTGAAGCATCAATTAAAACTACATTATTTAAAGACCGATTTATTACAATAAACATAATTAAAGATCAAAATTTTTTTAACGTGAGATACCAACACAAGCCTTTTATGATTTGGATATGGATTTCAACTTTAATAATTATGCTAGGAGGCATGTTTGCAATTTTTAGAAAAAATAAAGAAGTCAATATTTAGTTTAATAATATTAACACTTTTAATAATATCATTTTTTATTTTAAAATTCGCACTCCAAAAGGAAAAAATTTACTTCCCCAAAATGAGCGAAAATCAAATTTTTACTGATTTTGAAGTTGTAGAATTAATTGATGAAAAGAAAATTAATTTTAATAAAGTTCTTTTTGGGAAAAATTTTTATTTGATAAATATTTGGTCTTCGTGGTGTGAACCTTGTAAGGATGAAAGTGACAAACTTTTAGAATTAAAGAACGATACTTCAATTATGATGATTGGAATAAACTATAAAGATAAAAAGAAAAATGCATTAAACTTTTTGAAATTACATGGAGATCCATTTGACCAAATCTTTATTGATAAACAAGGAACAATATCAATTAATTTTGGTGCTTACGGTGTTCCAGAAACATTTTTAGTTGACGAGGACAATAAAGTATTGAAAAAATATATAGGACCATTAAATGATAAGGATGTTTATGAAATCAAAAATATTACTAACCATTAAAATTTTAATAATTTCTATTTTAATTTCTTTAAGTTTAAAAAATATCACTATGGCATCAACTTTTTCTGAAGAGCAAACTATAAACATTACTAAAAATTTGAGATGTTTAATTTGCCAGGGTCAAACAATTCACGAGTCTAACTCAGATTTTGCCGAAAGTATGAAAAAATATATTAAAGGCGAATTAGAGAACGGGAAAACCGATGAGGAAATATTTTCATCTCTTGTCGAGAAATATGGTCAGTGGATAGTATATGATCCAGGTATATCAAGAAATACCCTTTTATTGTGGGCTTTGCCCTTATTGTTATTTTTAATTGGAGGTGCCATAATAGGAAAAAGAATTTTAAAAAAATATGAATAAAACAATAATTAAAATTTTAATGGCTATTACAATACTCATTGGACTTACTAAGAGCGTTTATACTGATGAATTAAAGCCTAAAGATAATCACCAATTTAGTTTTTTTTCAGGAATCTTTGATTTTAGTGATAAAGGAAAAAATTCTGAGATAATTGGCGTACAACATTTAAATGAAGATTTATTCAGAGATAGTTTTTTAGGTAAAATTAAACCAGTTACAGGATTTATGATAACAGCAGACTCTGCAAGTTATTTTTATACCGGAATTCAAGCAGAGTATGATTTAGGTAAATTAAATATTACACCAAGTTTTACACCCGGTTTATATTCTGAGGGCGATGGAAAAGACTTGGGTCATCCTATAGAATTTAAAAGTGAGCTTCAACTTTCACTTGACGTTTCACCAAATTCTGAGCTGGGTTTCTCATATAATCACTTATCAAATGCAAGTTTAGGGGAAAAAAATCCTGGGGCAAATAGTTATATGTTCAATTTTATGAAAAGTTTTTAAATTATACTTATGAGACTTTCAAATTGTCATAACTTTAGAGATTTTAGGAAACTAGCTAAGAAAAAACTTCCGTCACCGATATTCCATTATATTGATGGTGCGGCGGATGATGAAATTACATATGCTAGAAACACAAGTGCGTTTGATGATGTGGATTTAGTTCCAAATGTCCTAAGAGGTGTAGAGAATGTTGATCTATCAACAACTATATTTGGAAAAAAACTTGATCTACCTTTTTACTGTTCACCTACAGCACTTCAAAGACTTTTTCACTATGATGGGGAAAGAGCAGTTGGAAAAGCAGCCCAAAAATTTAATACAATGTTTGGAGTTTCTGCTTTAGCTACAGTCAGTGTAGAGGAAATATCATCAATGATAGATACTCCTAAGATGTTTCAATTTTATTTTCATAAAGATAGAGGATTAAATACTTCGTGTTTAGAAAGAGCAAAAGCTGCAAAATTTGATGTCATGGCTCTGACAGTCGACACTATAACTGGAGGAAATCGTGAAAGAGATTTAAGAACTGGTTTTACATCACCTCCCAAATTGACATTATCAAGTTTATTTAGTTTTGCGACTAAACCAATGTGGGGAATAAATTACTTAACAAAAGGAAAGTTTGAACTACCCCATCTTCAAGATTTCGTAAAGGAAGGTACAAGCACAAATTCTTCAATCGGAAATTATTTTTCTACTATGTTAGATCAATCTATGAATTGGAAAGATGCAGAAAAACTTTGTTCTCAATGGGGAGGTCACTTTGCATTAAAAGGAATTATGAGCGTAGAGGACGCAAAAAAGGCTGTTGATATTGGATGTACAGGTATAATGGTTTCGAACCATGGGGGAAGACAGCTTGATGGATCTAGATCGCCTTTCGATCAACTTGCAGAAATTGTAGATGCAGTTGGAGACAAATTAGATGTTATCTGCGAGGGCGGATTTCAAAGAGGAACACATATGTTAAAAGCATTATCTCTTGGTGCTAAGGCCTGTGCAGGAGGAAGATTATATCTTTATGCTTTAGCTGCAGCTGGTCAAGCAGGTGTTGAAAGAGCTTTAGGACAATATAAAGCAGAACTACAAAGAAATATGAAATTAATGGGATGTACAAAAATTTCAGATCTCAATAGAAGCAATTTAAGATTTAGAAGATAAAGAGTTGAATAGTTTAAAATTAATTTATAGAATAATTTTATGAAATTGGCTAGAAGCTTAGATAGGTTGGGAACTGAGTCTGCATTTACCGTCCTTGCAGAGGCAAAAAAATTGGAGGCTCAAGGTAAACCCATGATCCATTTAGGATTAGGTCAACCAGATTTTAAAACTCCAAAACATGTTGTTGAAGCAGCAAAGAAAGCACTTGATGATGGACATCATGGATATGTAATGTCAAATGGTATTCCAGAATGTCGTCAGGCAGTCACAAGGTGGATAAAAAGACGTTACAATGTTGATATTGATTTCAACAGAATTCTCATCATGCCAGGTGGAAAACCTACTATGAGCTATGCTATCCAATGTTTTGGTGAACCAGGAGCAGAAATAATACATCCTACACCTGCTTTCCCAATATATGAGTCGATGATAAATTATACTGGCTCAACATCTGTACCTTATGATTTAACGGAGGATAAAGATTTAAAATTTAATCCGGATAAAATATTATCTTTAATTACTGACAAGACTAGATTGTTAGTCTTAATTAATCCAAACAATCCAACAGGAAGTTTTGTTGAAAAAAAAGATATTGATTTCTTAGCTGATGGTTTAAAAAAATATCCCCATGTAACAATATTAAGCGACGAAATTTATAGCAGACAAATTTTTGATAATAAAGAAATGCCATCTTTTTTCCATTATCCAGAATTAAGGGAAAGATTAATTGTTTTAGAGGGATGGAGTAAAGCTTATTCAATGACAGGTTGGAGGCTTGGTTGGAGTTTTTGGCCTCAACACTTAATCGAGCACGTTAATAAATTATTAATCAATAGTGTTTCATGTGTTAATGCTGCAGCTCAGTTTGCAGGTATTGCCGCTTTAGATGGACCAGATGACTCAATTAATGCAATGATGGAAAAATTTACTCAAAGAAGAGATTTAATTTATAAAGGGTTAAATGATTTACCAGGTGTCGAGTGTAGCTTACCAGGTGGAGCATTTTATGCATTTCCAAAAGTAATTGGAACTGGTATGAACGGTGCTGAATTTGCGAGGAAGGCTATGCACGAAGCAGGAGTAGCCATAGTTCCTGGATCAGCTTTTGGCGAAACTTGCCAAAATTACGTTAGATTCAGTTTTGCTGCATCAAGAGATAATATTTCTCAAGCGTTAGAAAATATCAAAAAAATGCTGAAATAGTTTTAATAGTATTTCCAAAAAATATTAGATAATATCAAATCTTATGAACACCATTCTTCAACAAGAATTAAAAAAAATTTTGAATGGTAGATTTTCTCAATCAGAGTCTACACGCTTAAATTATTCTAGAGGAGAAGATACTTACGATCCGATTTTATCTAAAGCAGTAGTTTTCCCAGAAACGAACGAAGAAGTGTCGAAAATACTAAAGCTTTGCAATGAACACAAAGTACCAGTCGTCCCTTTTGGTACCGGCACATCTCTTGAGGGAAATGTAGTCGGCAATGATAAAGGAATAACAATTTCTTTAGAAAAAATGAATAAAATTTTAACTGTAAACACACAAGATTTCGACTGTAGGGTTCAAGCATGTGTAACAAGAGAACAACTAAATGATTATTTGAGAGAGGATGGTGTTTTTTTCCCAATTGACCCTGGTGCAGACGCTGCAATAGGAGGAATGGCTTCAACATCTGCCTCTGGAACGATGGCAGTTAAATACGGTACCATGAAAACTGTAATAACTGGTTTAACAGTTGTTCTTCCTAATGGCGAAATAATGAATACAGGAGGAAGAACAAAAAAAACTTCTGCTGGATATAATTTAACAAATTTATTTGTAGGATCAGAAGGTACTTTAGGAATTATAACTGAAATTCAATTGAGGTTATCTCCTATTCCCGAAAGTATAATGAGTGCTGTTTGTCATTTTTCATCTTTAGAAGATGCAGTGAAAACTGCACAAGAGGTTATTCAATATGGTATCCAAATTGCAAGAATTGAAATGCTCAATAAAGATCAAATGGAAATAAGTATAAACTATTCAAAATTGGAAGATGTTAAAGCGCTCCCGACATTATTTTTTGAATTTCACGGTTCAGAGGTATCAAATAAAGAATCTATCAAAATAGTGGAAGAATTATCAAAAAATAATAATGGAAGTTCATTCAAGTGGGCAAAAAGTTTAGAGGAAAGAAATAAACTATGGAAAGCAAGATGGGATGTATATTATTCAGTTAAAGCTTTAATAGATAATGGTAGGGTTTATTCAACAGATGTGTGTTTACCGATCTCAAAAATAACTGAATGTGTAAAATTTGCGGAAGAAGAGGTTAAAAAATTTGGATTAAGAGCCCCAATGGTTGGTCACTTAGGAGATGGAAATTTCCATGTTTTACTCCCTTACAATCCTGAAAAAAAAGAAACTTACGAAAAGATAAGAAAATTCAGTGACATTTTAATTGAGAAAACATTAGAACTTGAGGGAACAATAACTGGCGAACACGGAGTGGGATTACATAAAAAGGAGTATCTAAAAAAAGAACACGCCGATAATCTTCCAACAATGAAATTAATTAAAAGAACTATGGATCCAAACAACATAATGAATCCTGGTAAAATTTTTGACCTAAATTAGTTAAACTATGAAAAAAATATTAGTTACTAGAAAATTACTTGACTCTAATGAGGAAAAATTAAAAAAGCTTTATGATGTGAAACTAAATTCAAATGATGAATTATATTCTCAAAAAAAATTAATAGAAATGAGCCAAGGTTGTGATGGTATTCTTTCTGCGTTGACCGATAAATTAGACAAAGAAACTATAAATTTGTTACCAGAAAGCGTGAAAATTCTTTCCAACTTTGCGGTTGGATTTGGTAACATTGACCTTGATGCTGCAAAAAAAAGAAATATTACCGTTACAAATACACCAGAAGTTCTAACAGATGCTACAGCAGAAATAGGCATTCTTTTAATTCTTGGAGCATGCAGAAGAGCTTCAGAGGGGATAGAGGGAGCAAGAGCTGGAGACTGGAAGTGGTCAGCAGACTATTTGATTGGAAAACAGCTTACAGGATCAAGATTAGGTATTTTAGGAATGGGAAGAATTGGTCAAAAAATAGCTAAAATTGCAAAATCCCTAGGAATGATTATTCATTATCATAACAGATCAAAATTAAATTCTGAAAAAGAGCAAGGGGCTATCTATCATGAAAAATTAGAAAGTTTGTTGTCTGTTTCAGATGTTCTTTCAGTTTGTTGTCCTGCTTCAAAAGAAACAATTAATTTAATCAATAAGGATAGTTTAGAGCTTTTACCAAAAGGCGCAGTTGTCACCAATGTTGCAAGGGGAGATATTGTAGATGATGAAGCTTTAATTGATGCATTAAATAGAAGAAAAGTTTACGCAGTTGGTTTAGATGTTTATAAAAATGAACCAAATTTAAATCCTGGTTATCTTAAACACAAAAGTGCTTTTATTCTTCCCCATTTAGGTAGTGCTACTAAAGAAACTAGAACCGCAATGGCAAATCTAGCGATTGATAACATTGGCGAATTTTTCCAAACAGGTTCATGTAAAAATAAAGTAAATTAATAAAATAATACCACTCGTAGTTGTAAATAAATTACCTACGCGCGAATTAACAGTAGGACTCTTTTTCATTATTATGCTTAAATAGTTGCAAGTTAATTAACTTAACAAGAGGAGAAAATAATGATTAAAGAAAAAAAATCATTGAAGGGAAAAATTCCTTCAAGACGAAAGTTCTTTAAGGCAGCAGCAGCAACTGGTGCAGCAGCAACAGCAGCAGTAGCAATGCCAAACATTGCATTTGGAGCGCCACAAACTCTAAAAATGCAAGCGGCATGGCCAAGTGGTGCTAACATCTTTTTTGAAATGGCAGGAGACTATTGCAAAATGGTTAGCGACATGTCAGGTGGATCACTTAAAATTGATCTTCAACCTGTAGGGGCAGTTGTAAAAACAAGTGAGATCGGCCAAGCAGTAAGTTCAGGTGCTGTAGATATGGGACACTGGGTAACTGCGTATTGGTATGGTAAAAACCCAGCCGCATCTTTATTTGGAACTGGACCATCTTACGGAATGTCATCTCAAGAAGTTATGGGATGGATGGAGTACGGTGGAGGAAGAAAACTGTATGAAGAAACTTTAAAAAAAGTTGGTTTCGATTACACAGGTGTTTTCCATATGCCTATGCCAGCTCAACCTTTCGGTTGGTTTAAAAAGAACGTAACAAAAGTATCTGACGTTAAAGGTATGAAGTACAGAACAGTTGGTCTTGCTACTAACGTTCTTACTGCAATGGGAATGGTCGTAAGACAGTTGCCAGGTGGTGAAATCCAGCCAGCTATGAAGACTGGTTTGATTGAAGCAGCTGAGTTTAACAACCCAACTTCAGACTCTCAGTTTGGTATGCAAGATGTTTCTAAGCATTATCACTTAGGAAGCTTCCACCAATCACAAGAGATGTTTGAAATACCAATTAACAATAAAACGTTTAACGGTCTGTCTCCAGCAAACAAAGCAATATTGAAAAATGCTGCTTATGCTGCGAACACAGATAACTACTTTAAAGCATTAGTAAGATATTCAGCAGATTTATCTAAACTAATGAACCAACATAAAGTAAACGTTTACCAAACGTCTGATGAAATTTTAGCTCAACAATTAAAAGGTTGGGATAAAGTTATCGGTGATTTCAATAAGAAAGATGCTTTCTTTAAGAAAATCGTCGATTCTCAAAAAGCATACGCTAAAAGAGTAATGAAGTACTTGCTGATGAATCAGCCTAATTACAGATTAGCTTATGAAAATGAGTTCGGACCTTTAGGAAAAGTTAAAATCTAAAGATTTATCTTAATTAAATTAAGGGGGCCTTTTGGCCCCCTTTTTTTTATTTGATTAATAGGTAGAACTTAACATAAAGTAGTACTATGAAATCTTTCATAAAATTTGCAGACACTTTAAGTGCATCAATGGGTAAAGCTTTTTCATGGTGCATAGTAATCTTAATGGGCGGAACATGTTATGAAGTAATAATGGCTTATGCTTTTAACAGCCCAACTTTATGGAATTTTGATTTTAGTTTGCAAATGTATGGAGCAATTTTCATGATGGCAGGCGCTTACTGTTTATCGACTGAAGCGCATGTTAGAGGAGATGTTATTTACAGATTATTTCCAACAAGAGTTCAAGGTTGGATTGATTTAGTTTTATATTTTATTTTTTTCTTTCCAGGTATTTTAGCTTTAGTATTTTACGGATACGAATACGCAGCATTGGCTTGGAAAATAAAAGAAACTAGCTGGAATAGTCCAGCACAAATACAAATTTATATGGCAAAATCTATAATACCTTTGTCTGGATTGTTATTAGCAATTCAGGGTGTTAGCGAAGTGTTTAGAGCAATTATATGTATTAAAACAGGTCACTGGCCAGAAAGATTATCAGCAGACGCTGAGGAAACAGAAAAAGTATTAATGAGAACTTCACAAAAGGACGATCAAGCAGATGTTATTTGAACTTACAAATCCTGAGATAGCAATTTTAATGATGAGTTTATTTTTGTTTGCTGTCCTATTAGGTTTTCCAATTGCATTTACTTTATTAGCGATGGGAGTTGGATTTGGTTATTATGCTTACTTTGATCCAAGTAGGATGGATCATTTACTCGATAATCGGATATTTTCTTTATTGGTGCAAAATACCTATACGATAATGGATAACACCGTTTTAACTGCAGTCCCCTTATTTCTTTTTATGGGCTATCTTGTAGAAAGAGCAGGAATTGTAGCAAAATTATTTTTTGCAATTAGATTAGCATCTCATCGACTGCCAGCGTCAATGGCTGTTGCAGCACTTGTAACTTGCGCTTTATTTTCGACAGCAACAGGAATTATTGGTGCTGTTGTAACTTTAATGGGACTTCTAGCTTGGCCGGCAATGATAAGAGCTGGATATGATAAAAAATTTGCATCAGGTGTGATTTGTTCTGGAGGTTGTTTAGGAATACTAATTCCACCAAGCATTATGTTAATCGTTTATGCTGTTATAGCTCAGCTGTCACCTTTAAGACTTTTTGCAGCTGCAATCTTTCCAGGTTTAATGTTAGCTGGATTGTATATTCTTTATGTAATCATAAGAGCATATTTTAATCCATCTTTAGCACCTAGACCTGCCGCTGAGGAAATTCCTCCTAGAGCAGAAATTTTAAAAGAGGTCTTAGTATCTTTTGTCCCATTATTTTCATTAATAATATTAGTTCTTGGTACAATTTTAGCAGGACTTGCCACTCCAGCTGAGGCTGCTGCAGTTGGTGCTTTTGGAGCATTAGTGCTTTCATATTTTTATAAATCTTTAAAATGGAAAAACTTTAAAGAGTCGGTTTTTCTAACTGCAAAAACAAGTGCGATGATAATGTGGTTATTTGTGGGTTCATGGACCTTTGCTTCTGTGTTTTCATACCTTGGAGGACACGAGGTTTTTGAAACTTTCTTTAAGTCAATGGATATTCAACCATGGCAATTTTTAGTAATTACCCAAATAATAATCTTCCTATTAGGATGGCCACTTGAGTGGACAGAAATTTTAATTATCTTTGTTCCAATATTCTTACCCCTTGTTGAGTTTTTTGGAGTTAACCCTTATTTCTTTGCAATGCTAATTGCTTTAAATTTACAAACTTCTTTTTTAACGCCACCAATGGCAATGTCTGCTTATTACTTAAAAGGTGTTCAGAGTAGAAATGTAGAGCTTATGCAAATATTCACTGGAATTATGCCTTTCTTAGCAATAGTAATTCTTGCAATGGTTTTGATGTACATATTTCCTGGTATAGCTTTATGGCTACCTGATGCGTTATTTGCAGAGTAAATTTAATGTCCAATATCTTTTCATTATCAGTTTCCGAAATTGCGGAAAAAATTAGAAATTCAGATTTAAACTCTGTTGATTTATGTAAATCATATATTGAGCAAATAAATAAATTCGAAAAAGATGTAAAGGCATGGGCACATTTTGACAAAAAACTTCTTTTAGAAAAAGCCGAGGAGGCAGATGAACATAGAAGATCTGGAAAGTCTGTTGGTCCTCTTCATGGCATTCCAGTAGCACTTAAAGATATAATTGGAACCTACGATATGCCAACTGAATGTGGAACTGTTTTAAGAAAAGGTAAAACTGAGTCTCAAAATGCTGAAATAGTAGACTTATTAAAATCTGCTGGAGCTCTTATAATGGGTAAAACTAATACATCGGAACTAGCATTTCTTGCTCCTCCAGAAACTAGAAACCCTCATGATTATTCTAGAACACCAGGTGGATCCTCAAGTGGTTCTGCTGCTGTTATAGCATCCCACATGGCACCACTATCAATTGGATCACAAACTGGAGGTTCGGTAATAAGGCCTGCATCTTACTGTGGGGTAGTGGGTTATAAACCAAGTTATGGTTTAATTTCACGAAATGGAGTTTTAAGAACATCCTATCATTTAGACCATATTGGAGTATTTGGAAAAACTGTAGAAGATGTTGCGTTACTAGCTAGAGTTTTAATTAAGAAAGACTCATATGATAAAGCAACCATTCATTATTCATCTGAATTTATGTTGGAGGAGTGTAAAAAAGGTCCAATGTTTGATCCAAAATTTATTTTTTATAAAACTGAAAGTTGGAAAAAAATTGATAAAAAATCAAGAGAGTCCTTTGAATTTTTTATTAAATCTTTTAAAAAAAATATTGAGGTATTTGATACACCCTCTTATTTTAAAGATATTGATAAATATCATCAGATTGTTCACGAAACTGATTTAGCAAATAATTTTCAAGTTTATTATAAGAAATCTAAAAATAAACTTTCAAAAGAAATGCAAACAGCAATTTCTCGAGGAATGAAACATTCTGCAAAAGAATATCTTGATGCAGTCGATTTTATGAGCAGAAGTTATGAGTCATATAAAGAAGTTTTTGAGGACTATCATGGAGTACTAAGTCCATGTAGCACGGGTGTGGCTGATAAAGGTTTGAAAAGCACTGGAAGCGCTGATTTCAATAGAGTTTGGTCTTATATGCACACACCTGCAATTTCTCTTCCTTTACTTCAGGGGGAAAATAACTTACCATTAGGACTTCAGTTAATTGGTGACAAATATGATGATCAAAGATTTTTAGGTGTTGCTAATTGGCTAGAAAAAGAAAGTAAAAAATTTAATGAATAAAATTACTACACTAGTTGGATTATCTTTTGCGATCTTCTTTTTAATAGGACTAGCTACTACATTAACAAGATCAATGATGATTGGTTTTCTTGATGTATTGCCTGTTTACATATTAATGGGCTGTGCAATTGTCATGATGATTTACGAAGCTTTTTTTGACAAGTCTAAGTAACTAAGTGAAAAAAAAGGATTTTTTACCTTACACACTTCTTTTTATTCAACCTATTTTTATGGCGAGCAATCTTGTAGTTGCAAGAGGGGGTGTAGAATTTGTTCCTCCTATCTCCCTAGCTTTTTGGAGATGGTTATCAGTATTTCTTTTATTGATGCTGTTCAATTACGGAATTTTATCTAAAAAAAAAATTTTATTAAAAGAATATAAAGAACTTTTCTTTTTAGGATTAATGGGATGTGGAGTTTGTGGAGCTTTTCCATTTATAGCTGGTCAGACAACTACAATAATAAACATGGGAATTATTTATACTTCTTCACCAATTTTTATAATTTTAATTTCTTATTTTTTTTTTAAAGAAAAAATGAATTTTTTCAAATTCATTGGCCTTTTATCATGCCTTCTAGGAGTTTTAATTATTATTGTAAGAGGCCAATATTCTACTTTGATATCTTTAAAATTTACAAAGGGAGATTTATGGATGTT
This sequence comes from uncultured Pelagibacteraceae bacterium, assembly GCA_902582235.1. Lineage (GTDB taxonomy): Bacteria > Pseudomonadota > Alphaproteobacteria > Pelagibacterales > Pelagibacteraceae > Pelagibacter. The sequence continues at coordinate 65,520 of CACHQX010000004.1, read as the reverse complement.
AGGAGCTTCAATTGGTTGGGCATTATATTCTATATTTCTTTTTAATTGGAAATCTTCCCTAAATGTTTTTGAAAGGTTTACAGCCATTTCTTTTTTTGGAGCATTAAGCTTGTTACCATTTTATATATTTGAACAAAATTTTATCAACGTAACTACATTTGATTTGAAATTTTTCTTTTGGGTTATATTTGCTGCAATTTCACCAGGAATAATTGCTTTTATATTGTACACTTACACTCAAAAATATCTCGGTGCTACAACGACAGGATTTACTTTGTATTTATTTACAGTTTATGGAGCATTTTATGGCATATTATTTTTTGGTGAGACCTTAGAACTTTTCCATTTATATGGAACATTTCTTGTTTTCCTTGGAGTTTATTTGGTAAGAAAAAAGGCTTAGAATGTTTAATAAAAAAATTATGCTTATCTTCAATATTTTAATTGGTTTAATCACTATTTATGTAATTATTTGTTTGGTAATTTTTCTGTCGCAGAGAAAATTATTATATCATCCTAACGAAAATAACTATTTAGATGAGAACAAACTGACACATAAGATTGAAAAGGTGTTCGTTAAGTCAGATAATAAATTAATTGGTTGGTACCATTTTAAAAACAGGAAATATAAGACATTACTATTTTTTCATGGGAATGCAGGAAATCTACAAAATAGAATTTACAAATTAAACGAGATAGCTGAATTAGAGATAAATTATTTAATTATTGCTTACAGAGGTTTCAGTGGAAATGAGGGAAGACCAACAGAAGAAGGTTTGTATAATGATTCAATGGCAGCGAAAAGGTGGTTAAATTCAAACAACATTGATGATAGCAATATCATTCTTTACGGAGAATCTCTAGGAACAGCAGTTGCAGTTGACCTTGGTTCAAAATTTCCATTTGCAGGAATAATCTTAGAGTCCCCTTTTACCTCAATGGTAGAACTTTCAAAAATTTATTATCCTTATTTACCAGTGAACTTACTGTTGAAAGATAGATATGACTCCATTAATAAAATTAGCAAAATAACATTCCCTAAACTCGTTATGCACGGAGATAAAGATAACATTGTTCCATTTAGTATGGGAAAAAGAATGTTTGAGAGTTTTTCAGAACCAAAATTTAGTTATTTTAAGTCAGGCGATGATCATATGATGGATTTTGACCAAGATCTTTTAGGGAATATAAAAAATTTTATCAATGAATTAAATTGATTTTTCTAAACTTAAAAAATTTTCTGCAAAAGTTTCAGCATCAAAGGATTGTAAATCGTCCTCTTTTTCGCCGAGACCAATTGCAATTATTGGAAGTTTAAATTTTTTTGCAGCAGCAATTAGTATTCCCCCTTTTGCCGTTCCATCAAGTTTTGTCATAACAAGACCAGTTAAAGGGATAATATTATTAAATTCTGTCACTTGATTTATTACATTTTGTCCTGAGGTTGCATCCAAGATTAGAACAACATCATGAGGCGCATTGTTGTCAACTTTTTTAACTACATTTGCGATTTTTTTATACTCATCCATCAAGTTTTTCTTGTTCTGCAATCTACCTGCTGTGTCTATCAAAACTGTATGAATTTTATTTTTTTTTGAATATTCCATTGCCTTAAAAGCGACAGACGCAGGATCACTTCCTGCATCTGATTTTATTATTTCACTTCCAACTTTTTTTGACCAGTTTTCTAATTGTTCTATTGCTGCAGCTCTAAATGTGTCACAAGCAGCTAGTACTGTTTTATTATTATTATTTTGAAATATTTTAGACATTTTCCCAATTGTGGTTGTTTTTCCTACTCCATTGACACCTGAAACTAAAATTGTTCTATTCTCGTTGGATTGATGAAAAAAATTTTTATTTTCTAAAGGTTTCATTAATGAGAGAATATATTCTTTAAGAATTTTGTTAATCTCATCCAGTTTATTTTTACTTGGATCAATTCTGCTATTAGCTATTTGTTGTCTAATCTCTGATGAAGCCTCAACCCCAACATCTGATTGAATTAAAAATTCTTCAATTTCCTCTAAAGTTTTATCGTCAATTTCTTTGTTAACAACAATATCCTTTATACCTTTTGAAAAATTTGATGTAGTTTTTTTTAAACCATCCTTAAATTTTTGAAAAATATTAATCATATATTTATATTAATATGTTCAATTTCTGAGACTGAACCTTCCATAATAACGTTTCCTTGTTCATCTTTATTGATTTTAATTTTTCCTAATTTAAACTCTATTTCAGTTGGAAATTTTGAAATACCGTTAATTTCACCAGCTACAGCAGTTGCACATGCTGCAGTTCCACATGCTTTTGTAAGACCAGCTCCTCTTTCCCAGTGCAATACTTTAAAATGATTTTTACTTTGCTCTTTTGCAAAAGTAACATTAACTTTTTCAGGAAATAATTCATGATTTTCTAAGATCGGTCCAACTTTTTTAATTTCGATCTTTTCTAATTCGTTTATAAAAAAAATAATGTGAGGATTTCCAACATTAATTGCTGTTCCTAAAAACTCAATATCACCAACCATAACTTTTATTTTTTTTGTATCAATTTTCTCGCTTAGAGGTATTTGATCCCAATTAGTTTTTGGTTTTCCAATATTTGTTTGAATCAAATTATTTTTTAAAATTTTCGACTCTAATTTTCCTGAAGAAGTTTCAACAGTAATAAAGTTTTTTGAACTTTCTTTTGATAACAAGCTAGCTACACATCTAGTTCCATTTCCACATGCTGCGGAGTCCGAGCCATCTGAATTTTTAAAAGTGAGAAATGCATCAAATTTATCACTTTTATTAATAAGAATTAGTTGATCACAACCAATATTGCCTCTGTTACAAATTTTTTTTATTTGAGAATTGTCTAAATCATATTTTTTTTCACGTTGATCAATTATGACGAAGTCATTTCCAAGTCCATCCATTTTATAAGCTTTAAAATCCATATAATAATACTTAACTTATTTATTGACTTTTTGAACCTCTATTATAGTTTCTCACAACTTCCGCAAAAACAGCATTTTGCGGTGTCTTTGGAAACAAAGAGATCGACACCAGTCAGCGAGGGTTCGCCCACTGGTGCGATTGCTGCTGGAAGAAATTATGTTTGAAAATTTGACAAATAAATTCGAGGGAATACTCGATACATTTAAAAAGGCGCCATCTCTAAATGAAAAACAGGTTGATGAGGGTCTTAAGCTTATTAGACAAGCTTTACTAGAGGCAGATGTATCGCTAGAGGTAGTAAAAGACTTTGTAACAAAAGTTAAACCAAAATTATTAGGAAAAGAAATAATAAGATCTACAGCTCCAGGACAAATGGTTGTAAAAATTGTTCACGATGAGCTTGTTTCATTTTTAGGTGACAGCAATCAAGAAATTAATTTAAAGTCCAATCCCCCGGTAACAATAATGATGGTTGGTTTACAAGGTTCAGGAAAAACAACCACAACTGCAAAACTCTCAAAATTTTTAGAAAAAAATAATAAGAAAAAAATTATGATGGTAAGTTTAGATATTTATAGACCAGCTGCTCAGGAACAACTAAAAATTTTGGGTGATCAAAATAATATCCAAACCTTGCCAGTGATAAAAGATCAAATTCCAGCTGACATTTGCAGAAGAGCCCTATCTGCAGCTAATTTAAATGGATCTGATGTAATTATTTTTGACACTGCTGGAAGAACTCAAATAGATCTACAGATGATGTCTGAGATAAAACAAATCGAAGAAGTAATAAAACCAACAGAGACTATACTTGTTGCGGACTCATTAACTGGACAAGTAGCAGCGAGTGTTGCAAAAGAATTTTCCAATACAGTAAAGGTTACTGGAATAATATTAACTCGAGCTGACGGTGATGGTAGAGGTGGAGCTGCATTGAGCATGAAACATATTGCCAATGTTCCAATTAAATTTTTAGGTATTGGAGAAAAAATAGAAAATTTTGAAAGTTTTCATCCTGATAGAATTGCTAACAGAATTTTAGGAATGGGGGATATCGTATCCCTTGTAGAAAAAGCAGCAGACGAAATTGACGAGGAAAAACTTAAAGAAACTGAAGAGAGTTTAAGGAAAGGTCAGTTTTCTTTAGAAGATTATCTTTCTCAATTAAGACAAATGAAAAAAATGGGAGGGCTAGAGGGCGTGATGTCTTTTTTACCTGGAGTTTCAAAAATAAAATCACAAATGGACCAAGCCGGTGTTGACGAAAAAATAATTACACAAAATGAAGCGGTAATACTTTCAATGACTAAGAAAGAAAGAGAAAATCCAAAAATTATCGATGGTTCAAGAAAAAAAAGAATTGCTAATGGCTCTGGAACAGATATTGCCACTATCAATAAATTGTTAAAACAATTTAAAATGATGTCTGACATGATGAAAAAGATGTCAAAAGGAAATACAAAAGGCTTAATGGAAAAAGGAATTCCACCTGAGCTATTCAATCAACTTAAATAAAAAGGAGAAACAAATGTTAAAGTTAAGATTATCAATGGGAGGAACAAAAAAAAGACCAGTTTATAAAATTGTGGTTGCAGACAGTAGATTCCCAAGAGATGGGAGATTTATAGAAAAATTAGGTTTTTTTAATCCTCTAATGCCAAAAGAAAAAAAGGAAAGAGTTGGATTGCAATCAGAAAGAATAAAGTACTGGCTTAGCCAAGGAGCAAAGCCAACAACTAGAGTTGCTCGATTACTTGGAGAAAATAATTTAATGGAAATGCCTAAACCAGGAAATAATCCAAATAAAGCTGTTCCGAAAAAAGATAGAAAGAAAGACTCGTCTGAAGCACCAAAAGCAGAAAAGAAAGCAGAGGCCCCTAAGGAAGAGAAAAAAGCTGATGCACCAAAAGCAGAAAAGAAAGCGGATGCACCTAAAGAAGAGAAAAAAACTGAAGCACCAAAAGCAGAAAAGAAAGCAGAGGCCCCTAAGGAAGAGAAAAAAGCTGAAGCACCAAAAGTAGAAAAGAAAGCAGAGGCCCCTAAGGAAGAAAAGAAAAAATAACTATGTTTCAAGCGAAAATTTTTACTTTGTATCCTGAATATTTTCCAGGACCTTTCGAAATAGGTATTTGCAAAAAAGCTTTTGAAAAAAAGCTTTGGGATTTAAAACTTATAAATATTAGGGATTACGCAGATGATAAACATAAAACTGTTGATGATACTCCATATGGTGGTGGTGTAGGCATGTTAATGAGACCAGATGTAGTAGCAAAATCTTTGGACGCAAATTTGGGTGAAAAAGAAACAGTTTATTATCTAACACCAAAAGGTAAAATTTTTAATCAAGATATTGCAAAGGATATTGTTAAAAAAAATAAAGTTAATATTTTATGTGGGCACTTCGAGGGAGTTGATCAACGAGTTCTAGACTCTAGAAATGTAGAGGAGATAAGTATAGGTGACTTTATCCTTTCTGGAGGAGAGATGGCTTCTTTTGTTGTTTTAGACACAGTTTTAAGATTAGTGCCTGGAGTATTAGGAAATATAAATTCTACAAAAGATGAAAGTTTTGAAAATGGGCTTTTGGAGTATCCACAATATACCAAACCTCAAATATGGGAGAAATTAAGTGTTCCTGACATACTTTTATCTGGAGATCATAATAAAATTAAAAGCTGGCGTTTATCACAATCTGAGGCTATAACACGGCACCGAAGACCAGATTTATGGCAAAAATATAAAAAGGATTAAAATTGCAAAATTTAAACATGAAAAATATTGAAGACATAAATAAAGCAAATGTTAAAAAAATTTCAGCTGAAAAAAAACTCCCAGAGTTTTATCCAGGAGATATTATAAAAGTTGGTGTAAAAATTACTGAAGGAAAAAGAGATAGAATTCAGTATTTTGAAGGTGTTTGCATAGCAAAGAAAAATAGAGACTTAAATTCATCCTTTACAGTTAGAAAAATTTCTTTTGGAGAAGGTGTTGAAAGAACTTTTGCACTTTATAGTCCAATAGTTGATACAATCAAAGTTATAAGATCTGGTAAAGTAAGACGTGCAAAATTATACTATTTAAGAGAAAGAACCGGTAAATCAGCAAGAATTGCAGAAAAGATAAAAAAGAAAATTGGTATTGATATTGAGGCCAAACCTGAGCAGGTTACAGAAGAAAATGTGTTACCAGCAACAGAACAAAAGAATACTGAGGAAAAAACTGAGACAAAAGTCGCTGAGACACCCAAAAAACTTGAAGAGAAAAAAGAAGATAGTAAGATTTCTACTGAATTAAAAAAATAATCTTTTTTTAAATGCCAAAGACTTTATACGATAAAATCTGGAGTGATCACTTAGTCCACCAACAGGATGATGGTACATCTTTACTATTTGTGGACAGACATTTGATACATGAGGTGACTAGCCCACAAGCTTTTGAAGGACTTAGAAATAGTAAAAGAGATGTAAGACATCCAAATTTAACCCTTGCTGTTGTTGATCATAATATACCTACTACTGATAGATCTAAAGGAATTGATGACAACGACTCTAGAATTCAAGTAGAAACACTTGAAAAAAATTGCAAAGATTTTGATATCAAACTTTTTGGAATGAATGATAAAAGACAAGGAATAGTTCATATAGTAGGACCCGAGCAAGGCTTTACTCAACCAGGAACAGTTATTGTTTGCGGAGACAGCCACACCGCAACTCACGGCGCTTTTGGGGCCTTAGCGTTTGGAATAGGAACTTCAGAAGTTGAACACGTTTTAGCAACACAAACCCTTGTTCAGAAAAAAGCAAAAAATTTTAGAATTAATGTTAATGGAAAACTTCCTTTAGGAGTAACTTCAAAAGATGTAATTCTTCAAATTATTGGAAAAATAGGAACAGCCGGAGGAACGGGATGTGTATTAGAATATGCTGGTTCGGTCATATCAAATCTTTCTGTCGAACAGAGAATGACTATTTGTAATATGTCTATAGAGGGTGGAGCTAGAGCAGGATTAATTCAACCCGATGAAAAGATTTTTAATTATCTAAAAGATAGACCAATGTCTCCAAAAAAAGAAAACTGGGAAAAAGCTCTTGATTATTGGAGTAAGTTAAAAAGTGATAGTGATGCAAAATTTGATAAAGAAATTAATTTAAAAGGTGATGAAATAGCGCCTATGGTTACATGGGGAACTTCGCCTGAGGATGTAGTTTCAATTAATGGAAAAATCCCCAATCCAGAAAATGAAAAAAATATTGATAAAAAGAATTCAATAAATAGATCGCTTGATTATATGGGGCTTAAACCTGATGTGAAAGTTCAAGACATTAAAATTGATAAAGTTTTCATAGGAAGTTGTACGAATGGAAGAATTGAGGACTTAAGAGAGGCTGCACAAATATTAAAAAATAAGAAAAAGGCTTCACATGTACATGGAATGGTTGTCCCTGGTTCTGGTTTAGTTAAAGAACAAGCTGAACAAGAAGGTCTAGATAAAATATTTATAGAGTCTGGTTTTGAATGGAGAGAACCTGGATGTTCAATGTGTTTAGCAATGAATGCCGATAAATTAAAACCTCAAGAAAGATGTGCGTCTACTTCGAATAGAAACTTTGAAGGAAGACAGGGAAGAGGAGGAAGAACCCACTTAGTAAGCCCAGGTATGGCAGCTGCTGCTGCTATCGCCGGAAATTTAGATGATGTTAGAAAATATCAAAACTAATGAAAAAATTCACCTCACTTAAAAGCATTCCAGCTTATTTACCGATTGTAAATATAGACACAGACATGATTATTCCTAAACAGTTTTTAAAAACTATTAAAAGAACAGGATTAGGAAAAAACTTATTTCATGAAATGAGGTACGATGATGATGGAAAAAATATCGATAATTTCATATTAAACAAATCCCCATACAATAATTCAAAAATTTTAATAGCTGGAAATAATTTTGGCTGTGGATCATCGAGAGAACATGCTCCGTGGGCACTTTTAGACTTTGGAATAACATGTGTTATAAGCTCAAGCTATGCCGACATTTTCTATAACAATTGTTTTAAAAATGGTATTTTGCCGATAATTCTCGATGAAGAAAAAATAAAAGAGTTAGCTGAATATTCAAAGAGAAAAGAGGAAATTGAAGTTGATTTAAAAGAAGAAAAAATTCTTTTTGGAAATAATGAATTAAAATTTAAAATAGATCCCTTTAAAAAGAAATGCTTGATTGAAGGTCTAGATGATATTGCTTTATCATTAGAAAAATCATCCCATATCAACGAGTTTGAAAAAAAGGTTAAGTCAGCAAGGCCTTGGATTTTTAATGATTAAAGTTAAAAAAAGAAAAATTCTTCTTTTACCAGGAGATGGAATAGGCCCAGAGGTTATCGCCGAAGTTAAAAAGATTATTCAGTGGTTTAACAAAAACAAATCCTTAGATTTTGAAATTGATGAAGATCTTGTTGGTGGAGCAGCATATGATAAATACAAAACACCCATAACCGATGAAGTGTTTTATAAAGCTTTAGAGAGTGAAGCAGTAATACTTGGTGCTGTAGGAGGACCTAAATGGGACAAGCTTGAATTCTCAAAAAAAACCTGAAAGAGCACTTCTTAAACTTAGAAAAGAATTAAAACTTTTTGCTAATTTAAGACCTGCCATTTGCTTTAAGCAATTAGTGGACGCTTCAAGTTTAAAACCAGAAATTGTTTCAGGTTTAGATATTATGATAGTAAGAGAATTAACAGGCGGAATATATTTCGGGGAGCCGAGAGGGATCAAACCGATAGATAATGGTGAACGAAAGGGAATAAATACCCACACTTATACTACAAAAGAAATTGAAAGAGTTGCGCGAGTTGCTTTTGATTTAGCTAAAAAAAGAGATAATAAAGTTACATCATGTGAAAAATCCAATGTGATGGAAGCAGGTCAGCTTTGGAAAGAAGAAGTTCAAATTTTACATGACAAAGAATATAAAGACGTAGAGCTAACTCACATGTTGGCAGATAATTGTGCTATGCAATTATTAAGAAATCCAAAGCAATTTGATGTAATCGTAACTGATAATTTATTTGGAGATATCCTATCAGACGAAGCTGCAATGTTGACAGGCTCTTTAGGATTATTACCATCTGCATCATTAGGAGCTAAAGACAAAGATGGAAATATGAGATCGATGTATGAACCTGTGCATGGTTCAGCTCCTGATATAACTGGTAAAGGAATTGCAAATCCTATTGCAACTATATTAAGTTTTTCAATGGCATTAAAATATTCATTAAATTTAGATAAAGAATCTAAAGCCTTAGATAACGCTGTTCAAAAGGTATTGGATGATGGATTAAGGACAAAAGATATTATTTCTAAGGGAAAAAAAGAAGTTTCTACCTCTCAGATGGGAGATGCGATTATTGCGTGTTTGCAAAAATAAATAAATTAACTTACCCTAGATAATTAGAAAAAATATGACTATTTATACTGCACCAGTAGAAGAAATGATGTTTCTTTTTGATAATCTTAAAGATAATCAAAGATATAAAGAAATTGAAAAGTATAAAGAAATAAATTCAGAACTTGTTAAAGGGATTTTAGAAGAGGCAGCAAAAATAAACCAAGATCTGATTTTGCCATTAGCCAAAGCAGGAGATGAAAATCCTTGTGTATATGAAAACGGTGTTGTTAGAACACCTCCAGGCTACAAAGAAGTCTATAAAAAATTTATTGAAGATGGCTGGACTTCCCTTTCTTGTGACCCAAAATATGGAGGTCAAGGTATTCCAAAAACCGTAAGTACTTTTTTCGAGGAAATGTTGTCATCATCAAGTTTAGCATTTAAATTGTATAGTGAACTAAGTATTGGAGCTTACAATTGTATACTTACTCATGCTGAGCAAAGCATAAAAGATAAATTTCTTCCAAAAATAGTAGAGGGAAAATGGAGTGGAACAATGTGCTTAACAGAACCACAGTGTGGAACTGATTTAGGCTTATTAAAAACAAAAGCAGTTCCAAAAGGCAATGGAACCTATGAAATAACTGGACAAAAAATTTTTATTACTTCTGGGGACCATGATTTAACGGAAAATATAATTCATTTAGTTTTAGCAAGAACAACAGATGCACCAAAAGGAACAAAGGGAATAAGCTTATTTCTTGTACCAAAATTTGAGGTCAGTGACGATGGAGTTGTAGGTTCTAGAAATGGTGTCAGCACAAACTCAATTGAGAGCAAGATGGGAATTAAAGGTTCACCAACTTGTGTTCTAAATTTTGAAAATTCGAAAGGTATTATGATTGGACCTGAAAACAAAGGTTTGAACTCCATGTTCACAATGATGAATTTAGAAAGAATTGTAGTTGGTGTACAAGGTTTAGGAATTGCTGAAACTGCTTACCAAAACGCTGTTGCATATTCAAAAGAGAGAAAGCAAGGAAAAGCAAACAACAGCAAAAATGGAGAAACAGATTTAATTATCAAACATGCAGATATAAGACGAAGTCTAATGAATATGAAATCAATTATTGAGGGCCAAAGATCTTTTGCCTTTTGGTTGTCACAGCAAATTGATGTAAGTTTATCTCACGATGATAAAGATGTAAGAGGTGATGCATCAAATATGGTTGCATTGCTCACTCCAGTTATTAAATCATTTTTTACAGATAATGGTGTAGAAATTACCAACGATGCAATTCAGGTATTTGGCGGCTATGGTTATACAAAAGATCAAGGGATCGAACAATTATTCAGAGATAATAGAATAACACCAATATATGAAGGTACAAATTCTGTTCAGGCAATTGACCTTGTGTACCGAAAAATTTCTTCAGAAGGCATATTTGAAAACTTTATAAAATCAATGGATAATGAAATCAAAAATTATAAAAACGAAAAAAATTTAGAAAGTTTTTTAAACATCTTTGAGAAATATAAAGAAATCTTGGTGTCTTTTACAAAGTGGATGAGAGAAAAAATTAATTCAAATAAGGACGATGCGAGCGCAGCATGTAATGATTATTTAAAAGTGTTAGGTTACACGGCTTTGGCTTTTGCTTGGATTAAAACTTTAAAAATAAGTTTTGAAAAACAAAATACAAATAAAGAATTTTATGAGGATAAAATAAATACAGGAAAGTATTATTTTGAAAAAATTTTACCTAGGGCACAGTCACATTATATAGTTGGAACAAGTGGTAGTCATACAACTATGAATGCCAAATTTAATTAATGAATAAATACAACCAAAATTTAGATAAAAATAATGCTAATTTTGTTCCGTTAACCCCTTTAAGTTTTCTAGAAAGAGCAAAAGATATATATCCAAATTATGAGGCACTGGTATACGAAAATCGTTCATATACTTGGTTACAAATATATAATCGCTGTATTAAGTTTGCTAGCGCGCTTGAGAAGATAGGAATTAAAGAGGGAGATACTGTTTCGGTAATGGCTTTCAATACCCCTGAAATATTTGAAGCTCACTATTCTGTGCCAATGACAGGAGCAGTTCTTAATACTATTAATACGAGATTGGATGCAAAAACAGTCTCCTATATTTTAGACCACGCAGAGGCAAAAGTTCTTATAGTAGATAGACAACTTCACTCAGTAATAAACAAAGCATTAGAAAGCGTAAAATCTAAGCCTTTAATAATCGATATCCAAGACGATAAAGCAGATCAATCTTTGCTTAAAAAAATTGGAGATAAAGAATATGAAGATTTTTTAAATACTGGAGATGAAAATTATACCTGGAAAAAACCAAAAGACGAATGGCAGGCAATTTCATTAAGTTACACTTCGGGAACAACAGGTAATCCAAAAGGTGTAGTTTATCATCATCGAGGTTCTTATTTAATGTCAACAGGGAGTGCAGTTGCTTGGAATATGCCTAATAGATTAAATTTTTTAACAGTCGTTCCAATGTTTCATTGTAATGGATGGGGATATCCTTGGACAATTCCAATGTTGAACGGAAAAACTATATGTTTAAGAGCTATAGATATTAAAAAAATTTTTGAATTAATTGAAAAACATGACATCAGTCACTTCGGGGGTGCACCAATAGTTCTTAATATGATCACTGGTGCTTCAGAATCTGAGAGGAAAAAGTTGAAGAAAAAAGTTTTTGTTTTAACCGCTGGTGCCCCACCCCCAAGTATTATTTTTAAGAAAATGGAAAATTTGGGTTTTGAAGTAATGCATGTTTACGGATTAACCGAAACGTATGGTCATATTTTACAATGTGCTTGGAATGACGACTGGAATTCTTATGATGAAGATAAAAAAAATGAAATTAAAGCCAGACAAGGTGTAAGATATCCAAATACAGAGGACACAAAAGTAATTGATCCAGAAACTATGAGTCCTGTGCCCAAAGATGGCAAAACGATTGGCGAAATCATGATCAAAGGAAACATAGTTATGAAAGGTTATTTTAAAGATAAAGAAGCAACTGACAAAGCTATGGCTCACGGCTGGTTTCACTCCGGAGATTTAGCTGTAGTGCACCCAGATGGCTACATAAAGATTAAGGATAGATCAAAAGATATAATTATTTCTGGTGGTGAGAACATATCTTCTATAGAGATAGAGAATACTTTGGCCAAACACCCTAGTGTTTCAATAGCAGCAGTAGTTGCTAAACCAGATGAAAAATGGGGCGAGGTTCCTTGTGCATTTATAGAAAAAGTAAAAGATAAAGAAACAAGCGAGAAAGAACTTATGGATTTTTGCAGAGAAACATTAGCTGGCTTCAAAATTCCAAAAAAAATCGCTTTTTGCGAATTGCCAAAAACTTCAACAGGAAAAATTCAGAAATTTGAGTTAAGGAAAAAGGCCAAGGAATTAACTTGAATCTTGAAATAGATAAGAAGCAGGTATTTGCATCCACAGCAGGTAAAGATTTTGATCCAGAAAAACAAACAGTTTTTCTTTTGCATGGAAGTGGACTCTCACATATTGTGTGGTCCCTTACAGAACAATTTTTATCTAATAAAGGTCTAAATATTTTATCTTTAGATTTACCTGGTCATGGAAATTCAGAAGGTCCTTGCATTGATTCAATTGAAAAAATTGCAGATTGGATCGAAAGTGTAAGACTTTTTTTAAAAATTGAAAAAGTTTCAATAGTAGGACATTCTCAAGGGTGTTTAGAGGCTTTAGAGTATGGTTCCCGTTTTAAAAAAAGTATTTTTAAATTAGTTTTTCTAGCGGGCTCCTACAAAATGCCTGTTAATCAAGATTTAATAGATCTAGCAGATTCTGGGGATAAAAAGGCAGTTCATTTAATGATGAAATGGGGTTACGAAGGTTCAAGAAAATTTATAGGAGGTAATCCTGTCGAAAAAATTATCAATTCTTCTAGAGAGGTAAAGGAAATATTGGCCACTGATTTAAAAGCCTGTAATAATTACAAAAATGGAAAAGAGGCATCAGCCGCCTTAGAATGCCCTACTTTATTAATTTTTGGGGCTTTAGACAAAATGGTACCATCTGAAAATGGAAAAAAATTCGCAAATTTAATTAAAAATTCAGAGACACAAATAATAAATGAGTGTGGACATATGATTATGTTTGAAAAAGCTTTTGAAATGAGAGAAAAGGTAGCAGAATTTTTAAAAAAATGAAAAATTTTTCTATTATAAAATCTAGAAGATTAAGAAGCACTCCTTATACTGATAGGATCGAGGCCCACGGTGTAAGCGGATATACAGTATACAACCACATGTTATTACCAGTCACTTTTAAATCTGTAGAAGCAGATTACGAGCATTTAAAAAAGTTTGTTCAAATTTGGGATGTTTCTGCAGAAAGACAAGTTGAAATTTCGGGTAAGGACTCTGCTAAACTTGTTCAATTAATGACATGTAGAGATTTATCAAAATCAAAAGTTGGAAGATGCTATTATGCACCTCTGATTGACGACGGCGGCTGTCTAGTCAATGACCCAATAATAAATAAATTGGCAGAGGATAAGTGGTGGCTTTCAATAGCAGATGCTGATGTAATATTTTTTGCAAAGGGCCTAGCTGCAGGGCATAAGTTCGATGTAAAGATTCACGAACCTAACGTAAATATACTTGCTATCCAAGGTCCCCTTTCAGATGATTTAATGGCTAAGTTATTTGGTGAGGAAATTAGAAATCTTAAATTTTTTAATTTTAAATACTTTAATTTTAAAGGAAATAATTATTTTATAGCAAGATCGGGATGGTCAAAACAAGGAGGCTTCGAAGTTTATGTTGAAGACAATAAGGCAGGTCAAGATTTATATGATTACTTGTTTGAATATGGTAAAGAATTTAATGTAAGAGCTGGTTGTCCTAATTTAATTGAGAGAATTGAGTCAGCTTTATTGTCTTACGGTAGTGATTTTGACAATAGAGATAATCCATTTGAAGCAAACTTTGACAAATTCATTAATTTAGACTCTGATGTAAATTTTTTAGGCAAAGAAAAATTAAAAAAAATTCAAAAAGAAGGGATATCCAGAAAATTGATGGGTGTAAAAATCGATCATAATAAAATTGATATGTATTGTGAGAAAACATTATTAGATGATAATAATAACATTGTTGGATATGTTAGATCAGCTGCTTATTCACCAACTTTTAAAAAGGTTATTGGCATTGCTATGATTAATAAACCTTATTGGGATGGCAAACATCAGTTTAAGATAGATATTAATGATAAAATATTTTTAGGAACAGTTTGCGATTTACCCTTCATTTAGTATAAGTTAAACATCATGAATATTGGAATCGTAGGTGCCACAGGAAATGTCGGTAGAAAAATTATTGAAGTTATACATAAAAAGAAAATTTCAATAAATAGTCTATACTTTGTTGCATCATCTAAAAGCGCCGGATCAGTTTTAGAATTCGGTGATAAAGAAATTAAAATTGAAAATTTAGAAAATTTTGATTTTTCTAAAGTAGATCTCTCTTTTTTTTGTGCTGGAAAAACAATCTCTGAAAAATATGTGCCTTTAGCAGCTAAACATTCAGTTGTTATAGATAACTCAAGTTTTTTTAGAATGGACCCTGATGTACCTTTGATAGTTCCTCAAGTAAACAAAGACCATTTAAAAAATATAAAAAAAAATATAATTGCAAATCCTAACTGCTCTACTGCACAACTGGTTATTGTTTTAAAATCGCTTAATGACTCTTTTAAAATTAAAAGAGTAGTTATTTCCACTTATCAGTCTACCTCAGGAGCTGGAAAAAAACCTATGGATGAACTAATTGATCAAACAAAGTCTATATTGAATAATAAAAATTTTGAGTCTAAAAACTTCACGAAGCAAATTGCGTTTAATGCAATACCTCACATAGATAGTTTTTCTGATGATGGTTATACTAAAGAAGAGTTAAAAATGATTCATGAAACCAACAAAATACTAGGCACTAAAATTGACATTACTGCAACATGTGTCAGAATTCCAGTTCTTGTTTCACATGCAGAGTCAGTAAATATTGAATTTGAAAATGATTTTACTATTAAAAAAGTAAAAGAGTTATTAAATAGCGCTGAGGGCTGTAAAGTAGTTGATGAGAATTCTGATGGTGGTTACATAACACCAGTTGAAGCAGAAGGTAAAAACGAGACTTTTATTTCAAGAATTAGAAAAGATAATAGCAAAAAGAATGCTTTAAATATGTGGATTGTTTCTGACAATCTATTAAGGGGGGCAGCTTTAAACGCTGTTGAAATTGCGGAGGCTTATATTAAAAGATAATATAATTATGAAAGAAAATAATCCATTATCTCCTCACATTCAGATATATAATTGGCATGTGTCATCCCTTGTTTCTATTTCACATAGAATAACGGGCATTGTAAATTATTTTCTGTTAATTTTTATTTGCATTTGGGCAAGTAGTTTATTTTTTGGTGAAGGTGCCTATGAGATTTTTAAATTATTTTTAAACTCAGTAATTGGGAAATTTTTTATTATTAGCTTAATATGGTCTTACACTTTCCAAATTTTAAGCGAAGTAAGACATTGGTTTTGGGATATTGGATTAGGTTTTGAATTAAAAACAACAAAAATAACTGGGCTTCTGGTTATCTTTGGTTCCTTTTTACTAACAATTTTAATCTATTCTTCAAGAGGTTTTTTACAATTATGATTAAAGCAACAAAGAAATGGCTTTTTTTAAAAATATCATCTTTAGCAATGGTTCCTCTTATGTTGTGGTTTTTACTCAATTTTGTTTCACTTTATGATTCTAGTTATGTTGAGGTCTTAGCGTTTTTATCTTCTCAACCTTCAAAATTATTTTTTTCTTTATTTCTTATTTCAATGTTTTTTTATTCTGCTTTAAGTATAAGTGAAGTTTTTGAAGACTATATTCACGTAGAGAGCACCAAAAAGCTCTTAAATATTGGTGTTTTTTTGTCATCTTTGATTATTCCATTATTTACAATAATACTTATATCTAATTTATAAATTATGAAATCTTATAAAATTATTGACCATGAATATGACGTAGTTGTACTTGGCGCGGGTGGCTCAGGTTTGAGAGCAGCCGTAGGTTTAAGTGAAGCAGGATTAAAAACAGCGTGTGTGTCAAAAGTTTTTCCAACTAGAAGTCATACTTCTGCTGCTCAAGGTGGAATCTCTGCAGCCTTGGGTAACATGGGTGAAGATGATTGGAGATGGCATATGTACGATACAGTTAAAGGTGCTGATTGGTTAGGTGATCAAGATTGTATAGAATATTTATGCAAAGAAGCCCCTAGAGCAGTTTTAGAATTAGAAAAATATGGTGTACCCTTCAGCAGAACTGAAGATGGAAAAATATATCAGCGTCCATTTGGAGGAATGACAAAAAATTATGGTAATGAACCTGTTCAAAGAACGTGTGCAGCAGCAGATAGAACCGGACATGCAATACTGCACACTTTATATGGCCAGGCCTTAAAACATAAAACAGAATTTTTTATCGAGTATTTTGCTTTGGATCTTTTAATGAAAGATGGCCAGTGCAAAGGTTTAATTGCTTGGAATTTAAATGACGGAACTATACATAGATTCAGATCACACATTACAATAATTGCAACAGGTGGTTATGGAAAAGTTTATTACTCTGCAACATCAGCACATACTTGTACAGGAGACGGAAATGCAATGGTGCTTAGAGCTGGTTTACCTTTGCAAGATATGGAGTTCGTACAATTTCATCCAACAGGAATTTATGGTCATGGGACTCTAATTTCTGAAGGTGTAAGGGGTGAAGGTGGTTATTTAGTAAATTCCAAAGGAGAGAGATTTATGGAAAGATATGCTCCAAAAGCTAAAGATCTTGCCTCAAGGGATGTTGTAAGCAGGTCAATTGCAGTTGAAATTAATGAGGGAAGAGGAGTTGGAAATGAAAAAGATCATGTTCATTTACACCTGAACCACTTAGACCCAAAAGTTATAGAAGAAAGACTTCCAGGTATATCAGAGTCTTCAAGATTATTCGCGAACGTAGATGTAACAAAAGAACCTATACCAGTGGTTCCAACTGTTCATTATAACATGGGAGGTATCCCCACAAATTATAAAGCTGAAGTTTTAACTTTAAATGGATCGGAAAAAACTGTTCCAGGATTGATGGCAATTGGAGAAGCAGCCTGCGTGTCAGTTCATGGAGCTAACAGACTTGGATCAAACTCTTTAATTGATCTAGTTGTTTTTGGAAGAGCTGCGGCCAAGAGAGCGGCAGAGTTAGTAAAACCAGGCACACCTCATGAGGAAATTTCTCAATCTGAGACTGATAAATGTTTAGAGAGATTTGATAGACTTAGAAATGCATCTGGAACGAATAATACTGCAGATTTAAGACTGGCAATGCAAAAAACAATGCAATCTAAGTGTGCTGTTTTCAGAACTGAAAAAACATTAAAAGAGGGTGTAAATGAAATTAGAAAACCTTTTGAGGGTATGGATGACCTTTCGGTAAAAGATAAATCTCTAATTTTTAATACTGATCTAGTAGAGACATTAGAATTTGATAATTTGATTAGACAAGCAATAACTACAATGGACTCCGCTTATCACAGGAAAGAAAGTAGAGGAGCTCACGCTAGAGAAGATTTTCCAAAGCGAAATGACGAAAAATTTATGCAGCATACATTATCGTGGTGTGATGGCAAAAAGACCAAAATTGACTATAGACCTGTTCACAGATCAACACTTTCAAATGACGTTCAATACTTTCCACCTCAAGAAAGAGTTTATTGATGGTTCAAATAAACTTACCACAAAATTCTAAAGTTGAAAAAGGTAAGTTTTTTAAAGACAAGACTGGCTCAAAAAACATACGCAAAGTAAATATTTATAGGTGGGATCCGTCTACAGGAGAAAATCCAAGGATTGATACTTACGAAGTAGACATGGATAATTGTCCTTCGAAAGTTTTAGATCTATTAAATAAGATTAAAAATGAGATAGATCCATCAATTGCTTACAGAAGGTCTTGTGCACATGGAGTGTGTGGTTCTTGTGCTATGAATATGGATGGTAAAAATGGATTAGCATGTACAAAGCCACACTCAGAAATTAAAGGAGATATTAATATTTATCCATTACCACATTTGAGAGTTTTAAAAGACTTGATAGGTGATCTCAGTACTTTATACAAACAATATGAGTCTGTTGAACCTTGGTTAAAGACAACCTTAAAAACTGAAAAAGAGAATATTCAATCCAAGGAAGATAGAGCAAAACTGGATGGGCTTTATGAGTGTATAATGTGTGCATGCTGTTCAACTTCTTGCCCAAGTTATTGGTGGAATGGTGATAAATATTTAGGGCCCGCAGTTCTTTTACAGGCTTATAGATGGATAATTGACTCAAGAGATGAAGATAGAAAAGAAAGATTAAAAAAAGTTGCAGATGAACTTAAGTTATATAGGTGCCATACTATTATGAATTGTACTAATGCTTGCCCCAAAGGTTTAAATCCAGCAAAAGCAATAGCCTCAATTAAGAAAATGCTTGCAACTAGCTAATTACTTAATTAAATAATTTCGCCGATGAATTTAATTCAACATTATATAAATGGTAAAATTTATAAAGGATCGTCTTCACGAAAAGGGAAAGTTTTTAACCCTGCAACAGGCGCACCAGAGTCAGAGGTAATGCTTGGAACAAAATCTGATTTGGACCACGCTGTAGAAAATGCAAAAATAGCTTTCGAAAAATGGTCCCAAGTCACCCCCCTTCAAAGAGCGAGAATTATTTTCAAATATAAAGAATTAATTGAAAAAAATTATGATGAATTGACTAAACTGATTGTTTCAGAACATGGAAAAGTTTATGAGGACGCAAAGGGTTCTCTTACAAGAGGTCTTGAAATAGTTGAGTTTGCATGTGGTATTCCTCAAATGCTAAAAGGAGAGTTTACTGAGAATGTTGGAACAAACATAGATAGCTGGTCTATGAGACAGCCTTTAGGTGTCTGTGCAGGAATCACACCTTTTAATTTCCCTGCCATGGTTCCAATGTGGATGTTCCCAATGGCAATTGCTTGTGGAAATACTTTTATTTTAAAACCTTCAGAAAAAGATCCCTCATGCTCAATTCGTCTTGCTCAACTTTTTTCAGAAGCTGGATTACCTAACGGAGTTTTTAACGTGGTGAATGGTGACAAAGAGGTAGTTGACTCAATATTAACGAATAAAGATGTAAAAGCTGTTAGTTTTGTAGGTTCAACACCAATAGCAAAATATATTTATGAAAATGCTGCGAAGAACGAAAAAAGAGTGCAAGCATTAGGGGGAGCAAAAAATCATTGTGTAGTAATGCCAGATTGCGATATGGATCAAGCTGTCAACGGTCTCATGGGAGCTGCCTATGGTTCAGCTGGAGAGAGATGTATGGCACAATCAGTTGCAGTGGCGGTAGGAGGGATTGGTGACAAACTTGTAGAAAAATTATCAAGAAAAGTTGAGGCTTTAAAGGTTGGTCCAGGTCTTGATAAAAATTCTGAAATGGGACCTCTAATTACAAAGGAACATTTAGAAAAAGTTAAAGGGTATGTTGATCTTGGAGTAAAAGAGGGAGCAAAGTTAGTTGTAGATGGTCGAGATATTAAACTTCAAGGATATGAGAATGGTTTCTTTATTGGCGGTTGTTTGTTCGATAACGTCACAAAAAATATGAGAATTTATAATGAAGAAATTTTTGGTCCAGTGCTTTCTGTCGTAAGAGTTAAAGATTTCAATGACGCGATTCAACTGATTAACGATCACGAATTCGGAAATGGAACAAGCG
Source organism: uncultured Pelagibacteraceae bacterium (assembly GCA_902582235.1). Taxonomy (GTDB): domain Bacteria; phylum Pseudomonadota; class Alphaproteobacteria; order Pelagibacterales; family Pelagibacteraceae; genus Pelagibacter. Next base: position 45,310 of record CACHQX010000004.1, on the reverse strand, counting down.
TTTATACTAGAGATGGAGATGTAGGAAGAACTTTTGCAAATAAAATAAAAGTCGGGATGGTAGGTATAAATATACCTATTCCTGTCCCCGTTGCATTTCATAGTTTCGGAGGATGGAAAAGATCTTTATTTGGAGATTTGCATATGCATGGTCCTGAAGGTGTAAAGTTTTATACTAAACTAAAAACTATCACATCACGTTGGCCATCAGGAATTGGTTCAGACCCTGAGTTTGTAATGCCAACAATGAAATAACATAAAGGAAAATATGAAAAAAATAAGTTTGATTGGAGCAGGACAAATAGGTGGAACTTTAGCCCATTTGATAGGAGTAAAAGAACTAGTTGATGAAGTAGTCCTTTTTGATGTTGCTAGTGGCATTGCTAAAGGAAAGGCTCTTGATATTGCACAATCATCTTCAGTTGATGGATTTAATGTAAAATTTTCAGGAACGGATAAATATGAGGATATTAGAAACTCTGATGTCATTATCATAACTGCTGGGGTCCCCAGAAAACCTGGTATGAGCAGAGATGACTTAGTAGGTATTAACCTAAAAATAATCAAACAAGTTGCAGAGGGAATTAAAAAAAACTCTCCAGACGCTTTTATAATTTGTATAACAAATCCCCTAGATGTTATGGTAATGGCTTTCCAAAAATATTCTCAGCTTGCAGCTAAAAAAGTTGTTGGTATGGCAGGAATATTAGATAGCTCAAGATTTAAACTTTTTTTATCAGAAGAGTTAAAGGTTCCAGTAAAAGAAATAGACGCAATGGTCATGGGCGGACATGGAGATACGATGGTACCAATGCCAAGATTCACTAAAGTATCTGGAAAACCTTTATTAGATCTTGTCAATTCAGGTGCTATTTCTAAAGAAAAACTAGAAAGCATCAATCAAAGAACAAGAGATGGTGGAGGTGAAATTGTAAAATTTTTGGAAAAAGGTTCTGCATATTATGCGCCAGCTGCTTCAGGAGTACAAATGGCTGAAGCATTTTTAGGTGATAAGAAACTACAGTTACCTTGTGCCGCTCAATTAGAAGGTCAATATGGTTTTAACGGAATTTATGCAGGTGTTCCAGTTGTTATTGGAAAAAATGGAGTAGAAAAAATAGTCGAAATTCAACTTGATGAAAAAGAAAAGGCTGAATTTATTAATTCTGTGAATGCTGTAAATAAGCTTTGGGAGGCTGCAGTAAAAATTGACCCTAGCTTGAAAAAGTAATGAATATTCACGAACACCAGGCTAAACAATTATTAAAAAAATTTGGCGCCATTGTTCCTAATGGAGAGGCTTGTTTTACTGTACAAGAAGTTTTAGAAAAAGCAAAAAAACTCAATCTCAAGAAATATGTTTTAAAAGCACAAATACATGCAGGCGGGAGAGGTAAGGCGGGTGGAGTTAAAATATTAGATAATTTATCTGATCTAGAAAAAGCTGCAAAGGATTTGTTAGGAAAAAAATTAATTACACATCAGACAGGACCAAGTGGCAAAGAAGTTAAAAGACTTTATCTAGAGGAGCCATCCAACATAAAAAAGGAATTTTATTTATCCTGTCTTATTGATAGGGCAAGTTCTAAAATTGCTTTTATTTCTAGCGATCAGGGTGGGATGGACATCGAAGAAGTTGCAAAAAGTGATCCTAATAAAATTAATACTGTAAAAATTAGTTTTAAGGAAGATATTGAAGATGAGGATTGTGAAAAAATTATTCATAATTTCAATCTAGATAATGATGCAAATCTAAAATGTATTAAGATTATTAAATCAATTTACAAAACGTTTGTCTCTACCGATGCAAGCTTAATTGAAATAAATCCACTAATACTTACAAAGGAAAACAATATTGTTTGTCTGGATGCAAAAATAAGCTTTGATGACAATGCAATTTTCAAACATCCAGAATTACTGGAATTAAGAGATTTAAATGAAGAGGATCCTACAGAAATAGAGGCAAGTAAATATGATTTAGCTTACATAAAATTAGATGGATCTATTGGATGTATGGTAAACGGAGCAGGATTAGCAATGGCAACAATGGATATAATTAAACTGCATGGTCAAGAACCTGCAAATTTTTTAGATGTAGGAGGCGGTGCATCTAAAGAAAAGGTTGCAGCCGCGTTTAAGATAATTTTATCAGATAAAAATGTAAAAGGAATACTAATAAATATTTTTGGAGGGATTATGAGGTGTGATGTCCTTGCTCAAGGAATTGTAGAGGCTGCAAAAGAAACCAAAATAAATATACCTCTTGTAGTAAGACTTGCTGGAACCAATTCAAAAGAAGGAAAAAATATATTAGATGAATCTGGATTAAAAATAATCTCAGCTAGCGATCTAGGGGACGCAGCAAAAAAAATTGTAAAACAAGTGGAATAAAATGTCAGTTTTAATAAATAAAAATACTAAACTTATATGCCAAGGTTTCACAGGCGCCCATGGAACATTTCATTCTGAACAGTCAATAAAATATGGGACAAATCTAGTTGGAGGCGTAACTCCAGGTAAAGGAGGACAAACACACTTAAACAAACCTGTTTTTAATTCTGTAAAAGAAGCAAAAGATAAGACTAATGCAAATGCAACAATGATTTATGTCCCTGCAAAATTTGCTGCTGCAGCAATAATCGAGGCAATTGAGGCTAAGATCGAATTGATAGTTTGTATAACTGAAGGGATTCCAATCTTGGATATGTTAAAAGTAAAAGAAAAATTATCAAACTCAGCTTCCAGACTAATTGGACCTAATTGTCCGGGAATTATCACACCAGACGAATGTAAAATTGGCATCATGCCAGGAAATATTCATAAGAAGGGATCTGTTGGTATAGTCTCAAGATCAGGAACTCTAACTTATGAAGCTGTTGCACAAACAACTGAAAACGGATTAGGTCAGTCAACATGTATCGGAATAGGAGGAGATCCAATTAATGGAACCAATTTTATAGATTGTTTAGACTTGTTTTTAAACGATCCAGAAACTGAGTCTATTTTGATGATTGGTGAAATTGGGGGAACTGCAGAGGAAGAAGCAGCAGAATTTATTAAAAATCATAAAATTAAAAAGCCTATGGTAGGATTTATTGCTGGTATCACAGCACCTCCTGGACGAAGAATGGGACATGCAGGAGCAATAATTTCTGGTGGCAAAGGTGGAGCTTCAGATAAGATCGATACAATGACAGATTCAGGTATCACAATTGCAGAATCTCCTGCAGAAATGGGAATCACATTAAAAAATAAATTGGGTCTTTAATATTTTAATGTTAATACTATAATAGTCTTAAATGAGCTCTTCAAAAAATTTAGAATTTAAGCAGCAGTCTTTTCTTAATAAATCTAACAGTCAGTTCATAGAAGAAATGTATGTAAGATTTATAGAGAATGACCCTAAATTGCCAGATAGTTGGAAAAAATACTTTAGTGATTTAAATGAAGATCTAAATTCAGTTTCAAAAGAAATATCAGGCCCTTCATGGAGTCCAAAAAAGATATCGATAGATCCAAAAAAAAATAAAAAACTTGAGGAAAATCTAAATGGTTCTGAGAGGGAGAAAATAGACTCTATTAAAGCAATCGCATTGATAAGAGCATATAGAATCAGAGGCCACCTTATAGCAAACCTTGATCCTCTTGGTTTAATGAAAAGAGAATATCTTTATGAATTACATCCAAATGACTATGGTTTCAAAACTGAGGACTTTGACAGAAAAATCTATCTTAATTCATATATGGATGTGGGTTATGCCTCAATAAATGAAATCATCACAAAATTAAGAAAAGTATATTGCTCGTCAATAGGTGCTGAATATATGCATATAACAAATCCAACGGAGAAAGTTTGGTTTAGAGAAAGAATGGAAAAAGAGGAGAACCAAATAAGTTTTACTGAAAAAGGAAAAGACGCAATATTAAATAAGATTATTCAAGCCGAAGGTTTTGAAAAGTTTTTAGCAAAAAAATATGTTGGCACGAAAAGATTTGGCCTTGATGGTGCAGAGTCTTTAATACCAGCGCTAGAGCAAATTATTAAACGAGGGGGCCAATTAGGAGTTAAAGAAATTAAGATTGGAATGTCTCATAGAGGTAGATTAAATGTTTTAGCAAATGTTCTTCAAAAGTCTTATAAAAGAATTTTTAATGAATTTGCTGGTGAATTTGCTTCCTCAAGCGAAGACTCTACAGGTGATGTAAAATATCATTTAGGTGCCTCATCAGACAGAACTTTTGATGGAAACTCTGTACATGTTAGTCTTACAGATAACCCTTCTCATTTGGAAGCAGTTAACCCTGTAGTTCTTGGTCAAACTAGAGCAAAACAATATTTTCATAAAGACACAGAAAGAAAAAAAGTAATACCTTTACTTATTCACGGGGATGCAGCATTTGCAGGGCAAGGAGTTGTAGCTGAATGTTTTGCGATGTCAGGTTTAAAAGGTCATAATACAGGTGGAACAATTCATATAATTGTTAATAACCAAATTGGTTTTACCACTAGTCCAAGGTTTGCTAGATCAAGCCCGTACCCATCTGATTTAGGAAAAATTGTAGAAGCTCCCATTCTTCATTGCAATGGAGATGATCCAGAGGCAGTTGTTCATTGTGCTAAAATCGCAATTGAGTTTAGACAAAAATTTAACAAAGATGTTGTAATTGATATGATTTGCTACAGAAGATTTGGTCATAATGAAGGAGATGAGCCTTCTTTTACACAACCTTTAATGTACAAAAAGATAAGATCACATCCATCTACTTTAAATATATATGGTAAAAAACTTATTAAAAATAACAGTATAACTGAAGATCAATTCAAAAATAAAGTAAACGACTTTAAAAAACTTTTGGATGATCAATTTAAAACTGCAAATGATTACAAACCAAAACTGAATTGGTTCGAAGGGACATGGTCAAGATATCAACCAAAGAAAGGTAAGGATAAAAGAGGACAGACAGGAGTTGATACGATGAAATTAAAGAAACTTTCTGCAAAAATAAACTTTTTAAAACCAGAGCTTAATATTCATAAAACTATACAAAAAGTTTTTGAAAATAGAGATAAGTGTATACAAGATGAAAAAAATATTGATTGGGCTAATGCAGAAATATTAGCATTTGCAACATTACTCGAAGAGGGATTTCCCGTGAGATTAGTCGGTCAAGATAGTGGTCGTGGCACATTTAGCCAAAGACACTCAGTTTTACGAAATCAAATAGATAACTCAAGATACGTGCCGTTAGATCATGTATCTACAAAACAGAAAAAATTTGAAATTGTAGATAGTTTTTTATCTGAACTAGCAGTACTTGGATTTGAGTATGGATACAGCTTAGTAGAGCCAGAAACCTTAACGATCTGGGAGGCGCAATTTGGAGATTTTGCGAACGGCGCTCAAGTCGTAATTGATCAATTCATTGCCTCTGGAGAGAGAAAATGGTTTAGAGCCTCAGGATTAGTTCTATTGCTTCCCCATGGTTATGAGGGACAAGGACCTGAACATTCTTCAGCAAGACTTGAAAGATTTTTGCAACTTTGTGCTCAAGAAAATATGCAAGTGCTTAATTGTACAACTCCAGCAAATTATTTTCATGCTCTTAGAAGACAGATTCACAGAGAATTCAGAAAGCCACTTGTTATAATGACTCCAAAATCTTTGTTGAGAAACAAATACTGTGTTTCAAACATAGAGGACTTTGATAAAAATAATTCATTTCATAGAGTTTTAGAGGATCAAGCCTTAAATAAAAAGAACAAATTAATTGAACTAAAAAAACCAAAAAAGATAAGAAAAGTCATTCTTTGCTCTGGAAAAATATATTTTGATCTTTTGGCTGCGAGAGAAAAAGAGAAAATTGACGATGTTGTTTTTATAAGAATAGAACAACTTTATCCATTTCCGGTAAGGTCTTTGACAAAAGCTATTAAACCATATGCTGAATACGCTAAATTTATTTGGTGCCAAGAAGAACCTAAAAATATGGGTGCTTGGTTTTCAGTAAGAGATTATATTCAATGGACTTTAGATAATTTAGAGGTTAAAAAGAAATTAAAGTTTATAGGCAGAAATCCTTCAGCTTCACCAGCTACTGGATATGCGAAGAGACATGCAAAACAACAAAAAGAGATTATAGATAAAATTTTAGAATAATGTCAGACAAAATTGTAGTTCCAGTTTTAGGAGAAAGTATAACAGAAGCAACTGTAGCTAAATGGTTAAAAAATAAAGGTGATAGTGTCGAAGCCGATGAACCTGTTGTTGAACTTGAAACTGATAAAGTAAATCTAGAGGTTCCATCTCCCTCAGATGGAGTATTAAGCGAAATAAATGCTCAAAATGGCTCAACGGTTGAGGTAGGAGCTGTTCTTGGATCAATAATCGGAGGAAGTTCAAAAAAAGATGAAACTGAGGATGAACCTAAAGAAGAGAAAGTAGTACACAACGAAGATAATATTATTAGTTTAAAAAAAGAAGTTGAGACAAAAGAAGTTGAAACAAAACTGTTCGATAAGGAAGAAAAAATTTTAGAACCTAATGAAAATACAAGTAAGGAAGAACCATTAATCCTTACAGATGAAGTATCCTCTAAAAAAGAGAACTCTAAAAAAACAAAGGATGTATCTGTTTCTCCTGCTGTGAGAAAGATTGCTGCAGATAATAAAATTGACTTAAAAAAAATTCAAGGAACTGGCAGAGGTGGAAGAGTTTCAAAAGGTGATCTATTAAGTTTAATGAATATAAAACCTGGACCTTCTGAGCGGAAAATAAAGTTTGGCCAAGAGGAAAAAATAAAAATGACAAGGCTAAGACTAACAATTGCTAAAAGACTCAAACAAGCTCAAGATAATGCAGCAATGCTTACAACTTTTAATGAAGTTGATATGAGCGGTATAATTGACATGAGAAAAGAAAATCAAAGTGATTTTCAAGATAGGTTTGGCATAAAACTAGGTTTTATGTCCTTTTTTGTTAAAGCTTGTATTGAAAGTCTAAAACTGTTTCCTGCAATTAATGCTGAAATCGAGGGAGAGAACATAATTTATAAAAACTACTATAATATAAGTTTTGCAGTAGGCACCGAAAAAGGTCTTGTGGTTCCAGTCTTAAAAAATGCAGATGAAATGTCTTTCGCAGACATAGAAAAGAAAATTAAAGAATTGTCTGATAAAGCAAGAGATGGAAAGATTACAATTGACGATCTTCAGGGTGGGACATTTACTATCAGTAACGGGGGTGTCTATGGATCAATGTTATCAACACCAATTTTAAATTTACCTCAATCCGGAGTTTTAGGAATGCACAATATTGTAGAAAGGCCACATGTGGTAAATGGTGAAATTAAAATTAGACCAATAATGTATATAGCTTTATCATATGACCATAGAATAATTGATGGGAAAGAGGCAGTATCTTTTTTAAAAAATACAAAAGATAACTTGGAAGATCCAAGAAGATTATTTTTAAATTTATAGTTTATGACAGAAAAATTTGACTCGGTAGTAATAGGCGGCGGACCAGGTGGATATGTTTGCGCTATAAGATTAGCTCAGCTAGGTCAAAAAACTGCTTGTATAGAAGCTAGAGGTGCTTTGGGTGGCACTTGTTTAAACATTGGATGTATTCCTTCAAAAAGCTTATTAAATTTGTCTGAGAATTTTAAAAAGGCTAAAAATTTTTCTAAACTTGGAATTGAGACAGGAGATGTGAAACTCAATTTAGATAAGATGATGAAAAATAAGGATAAAGCAGTTTCAATCTTGACCAAGGGTGTAGAATTTCTTTTCAAAAAAAACAAGGTAACTTACTTAAAAGGTTTTGGTAGTTTTATTTCTGAGAAGAAAATATCAATAAAAGGCGAAGATGGTAAAATAAAAGAAATTGAGGCAAAAAATATTATTATTGCAACTGGATCTGAAGCGATGCCTATGCCTAACGTTGAATTCGATGAAAAATCGATCGTTTCTTCAACTGGCGCCTTATCTTTAAAAGAAGTTCCGAAAAGTCTGGTTGTCGTTGGTGGGGGTTACATAGGTTTAGAAATGGGCTCTGTCTGGTCTCGTCTCGGGGCTGAAGTCAATGTAATCGAATTTTTAGATCACATCACACCTGGAATGGATAGAGAGATTTCAGAAGAGTTTATGAAAATATTGAAGAAACAAAATATTAAGTTTCACCTAAATAGAAAAGTAACTAGCATCAAAAAAACTAATAGTGGGGTACAAATTACAACTTCAGATAAGAATGGAGATAATAAAGATTTTAATTGTAATGTAGCTTTAATATCAATTGGAAGAAAACCATTTACATCCAATTTAAATTTAAGTTCTGCAGGAGTAAAATCAGATGAAAAAGGAAGGATTAAAATTGACAAAAAATTCCAAACTTCAGCAAAAAATATTTATGCCATTGGAGATGTAATTGATGGGCCAATGTTAGCCCATAAAGCAGAGGAGGAAGGGATTGCAGTTGCAGAAATAATTGCAGGTCAATCTGGTCATGTAAACTACGATTTAATTCCGGGAGTAATATACACCACTCCTGAGGTAGCAAGTATAGGCTTAACAGAAGAACAACTAAAAGAAAAAAACAAGTCTTATAAAATTGGAAAGTTTCCTTTTATGGCTAACTCAAGAGCTAAAGCGATCGATGAGCCTGAAGGTTTCGTTAAAATTTTAGCCGATAAAGACACTGATAAAGTTTTAGGAGTACATATGATAGGACCTCACGTAGGAGAAATGATTGCAGAAATGGCAGTTGCAATGGAGTTTGGAGCGAGTTCTGAAGATATCGCACGAACGTGTCATGCTCATCCAACATTTTCTGAAGCAATAAAAGAGGCAGCTTTATCTGTTGAAAAAAGACAAATACACTCTTAAAAATCACAAATAACCTTATGTCAAAACGCGCTCTTATTAATTTATAATAAAACCATAAGATACTCCTAATGACAAAATCTGATAATAATTTTAATTCTAAAATATCTGATGCTACCGATATCAGTAAACCATGGGACAAGGACAATCAAGCCTGGTGGGACTGGTATGTTAGCTTAGCAGATAATGATGTTAAAAAAGATGAAATTATTAACGCCGATCCCTTACCAGATATTTCAATACCAACAGATGATGAGGTTATTTCAGAGTTAGCAGAACCGTACCACTTGTTTGATGATCAAATTGATTTTTTTAAAACAAATGGTTTCATAAAACTTAAAAAGGTTTTATCCCCCGGGTCAGTGTTAAAACTACGAGCTGAATTAATTAATTTATTAAAAGAAGAGTTTAAAGTTGATCCAGATAAAGGGGCACATAACCGATTCCTTAGTCTTGAAATGATTTGGCCTAATAATAAATTGCTTCGCGCCTACGTATTATCACCTCGTCTAGGACAAATTTCAGCAAATCTTCTCGAAGTATCAGCTGTTAGACTTTACCATGACAATGTGCTAGCCAAACAAGCTGGTTGTGGTCGTACTCCTTGGCACTTCGATGACCATCATTTTCCTCTCGACACAAATGACGTAGTCACCGCTTGGGTGCCTGCACAACCAACCCCTATTGAAATGGGACCACTATCTTTTGCCTATCCACTCAATGTCCACAAATTAGTCAATGCTGTTACCTTTGAAAAGACTGGCACCGGATACGACCGAGGGATATCAGATATTTTTTCAAAAAATAATGTAAGCGTGAATGAAACTCCTTTTGAACTAGGTGAAGTTAGCTTTCATCATAATTTAAATTTTCATACCGCTTCACGTAACCGTACCAATCGTAGTAGAATCGCTCTTGCAAATACTTATTACCGAGATGGAGCAAGAGTAGTTAATAGTCCCACGATGGTATCAGGTGACTGGCAGAAATTTATGCCCAATGTTAAACCAGGAGATGTAGCAGCTAGTCCACTAAACCCAATTTGTTGGCCAGTTAAAGATAAATCATGAAAGATACAAACAATCAGAAAGGACTAAACTCGATCTGGACCGACAGTCTTGCTCGCAATCTATATCCCGATAGTTATGCTTTAGTTGATCATTTAAGAACTATACATCAACAACATACAGGATTTACTGAAGTGTGTGCAAGTTTTTGTCGTGATGAAACTGGACGTAACAGTTATGAATGGCTAGCTGAACTAGTACCTAATAATGAAAGTTTGCGAGTATTAGATCTTGCCTGTGGGTCAGGGCCACTATTAAAAATCTTATTTGATCGCAATAAAAATTTAAATTTAAAAGGTGTAGACATGTGTCCTGAAGAATTAGCATTAGCCAAGACTCGTCTTATAAACAGCGGAGTAGATCTTATTGAGTCAAAAGCACAAAAATTGACAACAATCGATGATAACTCTATTGACATTGTACTGTGTCATTGGGCTTTAACATTGATGGACCCGATATTACCAGTATTAGAAGAAATCAGACGAGTTTTAACTTCAGAAGGTCAGTTTGTAGCTCTAGTTGATGGGCCAATGAGTGCAGCACCTAATTATAAGGAAGTACACGATTTAATTTATAGTTATGTACAAAAAGAAATACCTAATTATGGAGAGATTGATTTAGGTGATCCAAGAATACGAGGATCAGAAAGCCTAAGTAATCTTATACATAAAGCTTTCCCAGAAGCAAAAGTAAATATCGAAACAAATGTTGTATCTATGGAGGGACCTGCTATTCAAGTGGCTGAAATTGCAGCAGGATTTTTCTATGCTGCATTTGTTTTAAAGCCGGAGAGTAGAAAATTAATGATCACAAATTTATCTGAACTTTTAGCAATATCCAAACAAAGTACTGACACTCAAAGACAAGGGCGATTTTCAATGCCAATTAACCGTCTTTTAGTTACCCTTAACATAAAATGAAATCATTTTTACAAGAAGTAAGTTTCGGTTTAAGTAAGAAAAATAAGAAGCTAAGTTCTAAATGGTTTTATGACTTTAAAGGATCAAAACTTTTTGAACAAATTACTAAATTGAAAGAATATTACCCAGCACGAACAGAAAGAAAAATTTTAAGAGATAATAAAATTGAAATTGCTAATAAAATAGGGAAAGGTGCGGTTTTAATTGAACCAGGTGCTGGGGATATCAAAAAAATAGAAATTTTTTTAAGTAGCCTAGATAAGCCAAAAAAATACATACCCTTAGATATTTCAGAAGATTATATAATAAAAATATCTCAAAGTTTTAAAAAGAAATTTCCAAAAGTAGTTATTACTCCCAAAGGATATGATTTCTCAGGAAGTGATAAATTACCTTTTAAGATTAATTCATCAGAAAACATAATTATTTTTTTCCCAGGGTCAACTATAGGTAACTTTGAGAAAAAGGATGCTGTAAAATTTTTAAAAATGCTCAAAATGAAATTTAAAGCCAAAAAAATTATCATTGGTGCTGACTTAATTAAAGATATTCCAACTCTTATTTCTGCTTACAATGACAAAAAAGGCGTAACTGCAAAATTTAACAAAAATATTTTACAAAGAATGAATACCGAATTGGGTACTAATATAAACTTAAATTTCTATAAACATTTAGCAATTTATAATAAATCAAAAAAAAGAATTGAGATGAGACTAAAAGCAAAAAAAAATAATAATATCAGAATCAATGGCTCAAAATATTCAATTAAAAAAAATGAAGAGATTCACACTGAGAATTCTCATAAATACACGATTAAATCTTTCAGAAATTTAGCAAATGAAGCCGGTTGGAAAGTTAAGAAAACTTGGGTTGATGATAAAAAACTTTTTAGTGTTCATTTTCTTGATCTTAGTCTTTAGGTCTAGATATTACTTTATATTTATTGTATATCAACAGAAATAGAGTTGTAATAAATTACCAATACACTTTTAAATTTTTCATAATGAAATGAAAGTACCAGTACTATTACCAAACATTTTTGATCACCCATTTACATACTCTTCAAAAGAAAAACTAAAAATTGGCGATTATGTAGAGGTGCCTTTTGGTAAAAAAAAAATGGTAGGTATTATCTGGGATGATTTTGAGGAAGGGCCTAAAAAAAAATTTAAAATCAAAAATATTATTAAAAAATTTACAAAAGATCCTTTAGAAAATAAAACAATAAAATTTTTAAATTGGTTTTCCGATTATAATATTGTTCCTAAGGGTATGGCGTTAAAACTTCATCTAGTAAATAATTCTTTAGAAGAAGATTATAATGCAGACACTTACGATCAGTTTAATAAAAAACACCCAACTAAAGATTATAGTCTTAATATTCAGCAAAAAAAAAGTTTATTAGAAATAGAAAAGGGGGATAAAAATTTTAGAGTTCATGTATTACAAGGGACTACAGGTTCAGGAAAAACAATAGTTTATTTTAATGCAATTAAAAAAAAACTAAATGAGGGGTATCAATCTTTGATTTTACTTCCTGAAATTGGCCTTACAAGAGAATTTGAAAAAAATTTCATTTCTTTTTTTGGTTTTAAACCAGCTATTTGGCATTCATCAGTTACAAAGAAAAATAAAAAGATAATTTGGAGCGGTTTGAAATCAGGAAAGATTAAAGTTGTCATAGGGGCTAGGTCGGCTTTATTTTTACCTTTTAAAAAGTTAGGACTTATTACAATAGATGAAGAACACGACCAATCCTACAAACAAGATGAGGGTGTAAACTATCATGCTAGAGATATGGCAATATCAAGAGCATCATTTGAAAATATACCTATCAATTTGATATCTGCTGTTCCATCTATAGAAACTTATAAAAATATCAAAGGAAAAAAGTTTCATTCATCTAGGTTAACTGAGCGATTTAGAGATGCAAAGTTGCCAGATTATGAAATTATAAAAATAAAAAATAGTGAAAAAAAAGGAACATTTATTTCAGAGGAATTGATTGAAAAAGTAAAAGAGAATTTATCTAGGAATAATCAGGTTTTATTTTTTGTAAATAGAAGAGGTTACTCACCATTTGTATTATGTAAAAATTGTTTAAAAACGTTTGACTGTCCTTTTTGTTCAATTAATCTTGTTTATCATAAGTTAAGAAACAAAGTTTTATGTCATTATTGTGGTTATTCCACTGAAATGGAACGAGACTGCTCTTCAAAGGACTCTAAATGTGATTTTAGCTTTAGTGGTCCAGGTGTGGAAAAAATACTTGAGGAAATTAAAAAGATTTTTCCTGACAAAAACACTTTAATTTTTTCAAGTGACACTATGAATAAAAAGGACTCATCTTCTAAAATCCAAGAAATAAAAGATAATAAGATTAATATTTTAATTGGTACGCAACTGATTTCAAAAGGTTTTCATTTTCCTAACCTTAACTGTATAATTGTATTGGATATTGATTATTCTTCTAGAGGTTACGATTTAAGAAGTGCTGAAAAAACTGTGCAGCTTTACCACCAACTATCAGGTAGAGCCGGTCGAGAAGGAAAGCCTTCAACTGTTTATTTTCAAACAATGAATTTAAACTCAGATTACATATCACAAATCGTAAATCCTGATCCTTATATTTTTTTGGATAAAGAACTAATTCTGAGGGAAAAGAATTTATTACCTCCTTTCGAGAGATTTATATCAATAATAGTTAGTGCTCAAAATAGCAAAAAATCTGACCAGGCATCATTTGAATTGTCAGAATTTTTAAAAAAAAACCTTAAAGTCAAGATTCTTGGACCAGTAAATGCTCCAATTTATAAAGTAAGAGGAAATTACAGGAATAGGATTTTATTAAGATCTGCAAAGAATATTTCTGCTCAGAAAAACTTAAAAATGGCTCTTAAAAGATTTAATATCCCAAAAGGAATAAAACTTTCAGTTGATGTTGATCCAATAAATTTCAATTAACTGTTATTTTTGTAGCTTTTTTTAAAGCTCTCACTTGATCGTTACTTGCCTATATGTTAATTAATTTGGAAATTTATCAGCAAAAACAAAGGATCTAACTTGTCTAATTCCCAAACTAAAGCAACAAACAGTTATTCTCAGTCTTTGTTTGAGCTTGCGAAAGAGAATAGCGTGTTAGATGAAATCGAGACTCAGGCAAAGTCCTTATACAGCGTAATTAAAGACTCTCAGGATTTCTCAACTTTTATAAAAGATCCTACATTCAAACAAGATAAGCAGCTTGAGATTTTTAGTGCAATTTTTGAAAAAGTAAAATTGAACAGCTTATTTATTAAGTTCATTAAATTTCTTATTTATAAAAGAAGAATATTTTATTTAAAAAATATCTTAAACGATTTTATCAACTATTGTTCAATTCAAAGAGGAGAAGTAAGAGCTGAGCTTGTATCTTCGAAAAAATTAGATAACTCTCAGATAGAAAAAATTAAAGAGGAAATGACTAAAGACTTTAATTCAAAAATTAACTTAAGTTATAAGATCGATGAATCATTGCTTGCTGGAGTAAAAATAAAAATTGGAAGTATTATGATTGATAACTCTTTAAAGAATAAATTAACGAAAATGAAAAACTCAATGAAGGAAGTATAATGGATATTAACCCATCAGAAGTAACAAAAATATTAAAAGAACAAATTAAAAAATTTGGAGATAAATCTGAAGTAACAGAAATTGGACAAGTTTTATCTGTAGGAGATGGAATAGCAAGAATTTACGGACTCGACAATGTTCAAGCTGGTGAGATGGTAGAATTTGCTGATGGCTCCAAAGGTATGGCGTTAAACTTAGAAAGCGATAACGTTGGAGTAGTTATTTTTGGTGATGATAGAGCAGTTAAAGAAGGTGATACAGTCAAAAGAACTGGAGCGATTGTTGACACACCAGTTGGTAAAGAATTACTTGGAAGAGTTGTTGATGGATTAGGAAACCCAATAGACGGCAAAGGAGCTTTAGACAAAAGTATTAAACGAAGTAGAGTCGAGGTGAAAGCACCAGGAATTATTCCAAGAAAATCTGTCAGCGAACCAATGCAAACAGGTTTAAAATCCATTGATAGTTTGGTTCCAATAGGTAGAGGTCAAAGGGAATTAATTATTGGAGATCGTCAAACAGGGAAAACTGCTGTTGCTATTGATGCGATAATTAATCAAAAAAAAATAAACGAGTCAGGTGATGAAAAACAAAAACTTTATTGTATTTATGTTGCAATAGGTCAAAAAAGATCGACTGTAAGACAGATAGAGAAAACCTTAGAAGAAGCTGGAGCTATGGAATATACAACAATTGTTGCGGCAACAGCTTCAGATGCAGCTCCATTACAATTTTTAGCTCCATACACTGGATGTGCTATGGGTGAATATTTTAGAGACAATGGAATGCATGCTTTAATTATTTATGATGATCTTTCAAAACAAGCAGTAGCCTACAGACAAATGTCACTTCTTTTAAGACGTCCTCCAGGAAGAGAGGCATATCCAGGAGATGTTTTTTATTTACATAGTCGATTACTTGAAAGAGCAGCAAAATTAGGTGACGAACATGGCGGAGGATCATTAACTGCGTTACCAATCATCGAAACTCAAGCAGGAGACGTATCAGCTTACATACCTACTAACGTAATCTCAATTACTGATGGACAAATATTTTTAGAGACAGAACTATTCAATCAAGGAATAAGACCTGCAATTAATGTTGGCTTATCAGTTTCAAGAGTAGGATCTTCTGCTCAAACAAAAGCTATGAAAAAAGTTTCTGGATCTATGAAACTTGAACTTGCTCAATATAGAGAGATGGCAGCTTTTGCACAGTTTGGATCTGACTTAGATGCGTCAACTCAAAAACTTTTAAATAGAGGAGCAAAATTAACTGAATTATTGAAACAAAAACAATATTCTCCAATGACAGTAGCTGAGCAAGTCATTTCTGTCTTTTGTGGTGTAAAAGGTCACTTAGACGATATTCAACAAAAAGATATATCAAAATTTGAGAAAGATATAATTAAGAAATGTAAATCTGAACAATCAGATTTGATAAATTCAATAATTTCATCAGGAAAACTTGAAGAAGATAATGAGAAAAAATTAACGAGTATTATTTTGGATTTAAAAAAAAATTTTGATAAATAATTATGGCTAGTTTAGACGATTTAAAAAAAAGAATAACAAGTGTAAAATCTACACAAAAAATTACAAAAGCAATGAAAATGGTTGCAGCTGCAAAGCTTAGAAAAGCTCAGGAAAGTGCTGAAAAAGGAAGACCTTATTCTGATAAGATGCACAATATAATCTTAAATTTGTCTAAAAATATTAATGATAAAGAAAATGCACCAAAGCTTTTAGCTGGCTCAGGTAAAGATAATGTGCATCTCTGTGTGGTAATGACCTCTGACAGAGGTTTATGTGGAGGTTTTAATTCAAACATCACCAAAAAAGCGAAGTCTTATTTCAAAAAAATATTAGATAGTGGCAAGGAGCTTAAGATAGTAACTGTTGGATCAAAAGGATTTGACCAACTTAAAAGAGCTTATAAAGAGCATATAATTGAGAATATTTCTTTCAAAGAATCTAAAAATGTAAATTACTTTGATGCTGATAAAGTAGGAAAAATGATAATTGAGAAATTTGAGAAGGGAGAATTTGATGTTTGCACAATCTTCTTTAACAAATTCAAAAATGTTATTACCCAAATACCTCAAGAACAACAAATTATCCCATTAAAATCTGAGAAATCAGACGATAAAAATGATGTTATGAATTACGAGTTTGAGCCCGAAGAGGATGAAATATTAAATAACTTGTTACCAAAGAATATTTCAACACAAATTTTTAAAGCAATGTTGGAGAATTCGGCTAGCGAACAAGGATCAAGAATGAGCGCAATGGATAATGCGACAAGAAATGCCGGGGAAATGGTTGAGAAACTCACAATTGAATATAATAGAAGTCGACAAGCAGCTATTACAAAAGAATTAATTGAAATAATATCAGGAGCAGAAAGTTTATAATATGAGAAAAGGAAAAATAACTCAAATTATCGGAGCAGTTGTCGATGTAAGTTTTGAAGGAGAATTACCCGAGATTTTAACTGCACTCGAATGTAAAAATGCTGGGAACAGGTTAGTTTTAGAAGTAGCCCAACATTTGGGAGAGTCTAGCGTGAGAACCATTGCTATGGACTCTACAGAGGGTCTTAAAAGGGGAGATGACGTGACAGATACAGGCGCACCAATTAAAGTACCAGTTGGACCAGAAACTTTAGGAAGAATTATAAATGTCATTGGTGAACCTATTGATGAAAAAGGTGATGTTAAAAGTAAAGAAAATTGGCCAATCCATAGAGCGGCCCCAGAATTTAATGATCAATCTACAGAGACTGAAATATTAGTTACAGGTATTAAAGTAATTGATCTTTTAGCGCCATATGCAAAAGGTGGAAAAATTGGATTATTTGGTGGTGCAGGTGTTGGAAAGACTGTTTTAATTATGGAATTGATAAATAACGTTGCTAAAGCACATGGTGGCTTTTCAGTTTTTGCAGGTGTAGGGGAAAGAACTAGAGAAGGAAATGACCTTTACCATGAAATGATTGACTCAGGAGTAATTAAGCCAGAGGGCAAAGGTTCAAAAGCTGCATTAGTCTATGGTCAAATGAACGAACCCCCAGGCGCAAGAGCAAGGGTCGCGTTAACTGGGTTGACTGTTGCTGAGTATTTTAGAGATCAAGAAGGCCAAGATGTGTTATTTTTCGTTGATAATATTTTTAGATTTACGCAAGCTGGCTCGGAAGTTTCAGCATTATTAGGTAGGATACCTTCAGCAGTTGGATATCAACCAACTCTTGCTACCGATATGGGTAACCTACAAGAGAGAATTACGACGACAAACAAGGGCTCAATTACTTCAGTACAAGCGATTTATGTGCCTGCAGATGACCTAACTGACCCTGCACCAGCAACATCTTTTGCTCACTTAGATGCAACAACAGTATTATCGAGACAAATAGCAGAAATAGGTATTTATCCTGCGGTTGATCCTTTAGACTCTACTTCAAGAATATTAGATCCAAGGATTGTTGGTGATGAACATTATAGAGTAGCTAGAGAAGTACAAAAAGTGCTTCAGACCTACAAATCTTTACAAGATATCATTGCAATTCTCGGAATGGATGAACTATCCGAAGAGGACAAATTAATTGTAGCCAGAGCTAGAAAAATACAAAGATTTTTATCTCAACCATTCTTTGTTGCAGAGGTTTTTACTGGATCACCTGGAAAATTAGTAGATCTAGACTCAACTATAAAAGGGTTTGATGCAATTTGTAAAGGTGAATATGACCATCTTCCTGAGGCAGCATTTTATATGGTTGGTACCATCGAAGAGGCCATTGAGAAAGCTAAAAAAATGGAGAAAGAAGCCGCTGCATAATGTCAGATTCATTTAACTTAGAAATTGTTAATCCAGAAAAATTATTCCTTTCTTTAGATAATGTATCTGAAGTAGTGGTACCTGCGTTTGAGGGTGATATGGGTATTTTGAAAGATCACATATCTATAATTTCTTTTTTAAAACCTGGAATAGTCAAGGTTTTTACAGGCAATGAAGTAAAAGAATTATATGTTGAAGATGGAATTATTGAATTTAGTGAAAATTCTTTGTCAATTCTTACCAGCAGAATTATCGACATAAAAGAAATAAAAAAAGACGATTTAAGCTCAATGATTAATGAGGCCAATGAAGCTTTAAAAGATGAAAATTTAGATGACCAAAAAAGATTTATAGCAAATCAAAAAATTGATGTTTTGAATAGACTAAATTAGATTATTTTAAAATATCCAGCACTTTTTTTTTGACTTCATTATAAACGTCTAATTTGAAATCAACCACATTTTTCGTAATATCTTCAAGGTTTATCCATTTCCACTCTAAGAACTCAGGCTTTTTGGTTTTTATATTTATTTCGTTATCACTTCCCAGAAATCTCATACAAAACCACTTTTGTATTTGACCTTTGTATTTTCCTTTCCATATAATTCCTAAAAGATTTTGAGGAAGCAGATAAGTTTGAAAACCGTCCAACTCTCTAATCAATTTAACATTTGTTATACTTGTTTCTTCTTCTAACTCTCTTGTAGCTGCATCAAGATAGTCCTCATTTTCATCAATTCCACCCTGAGGCATTTGCCAATAATTGTTTGGATTATCTATTCTTTTTGCTACAAAGACTTCGTTATTTTGATTAAGTAAAACAATGCCCACTCCTTTTCTAAG
Organism: uncultured Pelagibacteraceae bacterium; assembly: GCA_902582235.1. Lineage (GTDB taxonomy): Bacteria > Pseudomonadota > Alphaproteobacteria > Pelagibacterales > Pelagibacteraceae > Pelagibacter. The sequence goes on along the minus strand of CACHQX010000004.1, from coordinate 26,155 downwards.
TGGCAACTTTTTAAACTTTTCGAGCATCTATCCTGCTAAAAGTTTACGAGCAAAATTTAATTGATTATCGGTTTCTGTATCAATTCGAAAATCACTCTCCTCTTCTTCAATTGATATATCTGGAGCTACACCAACCTCAGAAATTGATTTTCCTGAGGGTAAATAATATTTTGAAATTGTTAGTCTAATTGCTCCCTCATTTTTAAGAGGAATTATTGATTGAACAGAACCTTTACCATATGTACTTTCACCAACCAAAACTGCTCTTTTGTGATCCTTTAATGCTCCTGCAACTATTTCTGATGCTGATGCAGACCCATTATTTATTAAAACTACAAGAGTTTTACCATTTATTAAATCTCCACTACTTGCAAACCATTTTCTATTTTCACTTTTTTGTCGGCCCTTGGTCGATACAATTTCTCCATCCTCAAGAAAAAAATCTGATATTTTAATTGCTTGAGATAATAATCCTCCAGGATTATTACGTAAGTCAAGGATATAGCTTTCAATTTTTTTATCTCTTTTAAATTTTTTAATCTCAGTTTTGATTTGACTACCACTATTTTCATTAAATGACGTCAATCTTAAGTAACCAATTTTCTTATCATAAGTCTTAGATTTCACTGATGCGATTTGAATAATTTCTCTTGTAATATTGAATATTAATGATTTCTTTTTCCCAACTCTTCTAACTGTAATTTCGATACTACTTCCAACTGGTCCTCTCATTAAATCAACGGCTTCAGTCAATGTCTTTCCTTGTACCTGTGTATCATTTATTTTCACTATGTAATCACCTGCTTTAACACCAGCTTTGTCAGCTGGAGAATTATCTATTGGAGATATTACTTTTACAACACCTGCTTCCATACCGACTTCGATTCCTAATCCCCCAAATTTACCACTTGTTTCAGTTTCCATTTGTTTAAGATCCTCTGGTGATAAATATGCAGAATATGGGTCAAGCGATCTTAAGACTCCATCGATTGCAGCATCCATTGCCTCAGCTTGATCTATCTCTTCAACATATTCTTTGTTGACTTTATCAAGCACTTCTCCAAATAAATCTACTTTATCGTAAATGTTATCATTATTTGAAAATGCAAGTGTAAACGTATGAAAAATTATAATTACGAAAATAATTATTCTCATTAAACAATAACTTTCTCTTTTGGAATTAACTCAGACCAAATTTTTTCTAATTCATAAAACTTTCTTTTCTCTGGATTAAAAATATGAACTACAATGTCTATTCCATCTACCAGTTTCCACTCAGCACTATCTTTTCCCTCAATTTTACAATTTTTTAATCCATTAGTTTTAAACTTTTCCAAAACTTGTTCAGAAAGAGACTGGATATGTCTAGAAGACGTTCCACTTGCAACAATCATATAGTCAGCTATTGAGGATTTATCTTTAAGATCTATAGATACTATGTCTAAAGCTTTGTTACTATCGAGTGTTTTGATGATGATTTTTTTTAAGTCTAAGTTTTCGGCCATTAATTATTTACCTTATCAAATATTTCTTATTTGAGAAGATGAAATATTTACCTTGTTAAAACTTATGTATTTTAGACCCCTTTTTTTTAAGTTCTTATAAGCCACTGATTCCTTTGATCTTTTCTTGTACCCACTTCTATCAAAAACTAAAATTTTTGCCAACTTTCCAATTTTAGACCAATTATTCCATTTATGAAAATTTATGAGATTATCAGCTCCCATTATAAAAAAAATTTCGTAACTTTGATTCTTTTTAAAAAATTTTATAAGCTTAATTGTCTTATTAGATTTAATTTTTTTTTCATAAAAACCCACAGTCACATACTTTGTTTTTTTTGTTAAACTCTTTGCAATTTGAACTCTTTTTTTAAGGTTATAAAAACTTTTACTTTTAAAAGGGTTTTTTTCTGTAATAGCCCATACAATTTTGTCTAATTTGAATAATTTTTTAGCAACTTTAGAAATTTTTAAATGTCCTTTGTGAGCAGGATCAAAAGTTCCGCCAAGAATACCTAGTCTAACTTTTTTTTTAAGATCGTATTTGGCCATTTCCTATTACCTCATATTTATAAGATACAAGTTGATTTAAACCAACAGGACCTCTAGGTGGTAACTTATTAGTTGATATACCTACTTCACCACCAAAGCCAAGTTCAGCTCCGTCTGCAAATTGAGTCGATGAATTATGAATTAATATTGAACTTTTCACATTTTCAAAAAAGTATTTTGTATTTTTTTTATTATTAGAAATAATTGCTTCAGTATGTGAGGTACCATACTTATTAATGTGTTCGACTGCATCCTCTACATTGTTGACTTTTTTAACAGAAATTTTTAATGACAAGTATTCGGTCGACCAATCTTTTGGCGTTGCTTTATGAATTTTTTTTGGAGAAATTTTTCTGATAGTGTCGTCAGCATATATTTCACAATTATTTTTTAATAAATCATTAATAATTAAATTGATTTTTTCGTTAGATAGTTTTCTATGAACAAGTAATGTCTCTGTAGCACCACAAATTCCAGGGTTTCTTAATTTTGCATTTAATATAATTTTACTTGCCATTTTGTGATTTACGTTTTCATCTACAAATGTATGACACAAACCTTCAAGATGTCCTATGGTGGGTATATTTGAATATTTTTTAACCTTTTTTACTAAATTTTTGCCGCCTCTTGGAATTATTACATCTATGTAAGACTCCATTTTAGACAATAAAAAATCTACCACTTTTCTATTTTTTTTTTCAATAAATTGAACAAAATTTACATCTACCTTATTTTTCTTAAGAGCTTTTCTGAATAATTTTGAGATAATTTTATTAGAATTAAAAGCTTCTGAACCTCCTTTTAATATTACACTATTTCCAGATTTAAAACATAAGGAGGAGACATCTGAAGTTACGTTTGGTCTACTTTCATAAATAACTCCAATTACCCCAATAGGAATAGTAACTTTTTTAACCTTTAATTTGTTCGGTCGGTTCCATTTAGAAACCACTCTATTTACTGGGTCTTTGAGTTTAATTATTTCTAATACAGATTTCCTGATACCTTCAATCTTTTTATCATTAAGCTCTAATCTATTTATTAAATTAATATCAAGTTTTTTTTGTCTAGCTATCTTCAGGTCCTTTAAATTTTCTTTTAAAATTTTGTCATTATATTTAGTTAATAGGCTCACATAATCCTTTAAAATTTTATTTTTTTTTTCTTTATTAATAATTTTTAATCCTGCTTTAACTGCGTTTATTCCAATTCTATTTAAATAATTTTTCATTTACTAAATCCCACCATATCATCTTTATGAACTACTTCAGACTTAGTTTTATACCCTAATATTTTATTAATCTTGTCAGAATGTTGCCCTTTAATCTTACTTATCTCTTCAGATGAGAATGAGCTTAAACCTCTTCCTAATTCAAAATTTTTCTCATCTACAATTTTTATATGATCCCCTTTATCAAAGTTACCTTTTATATTTTTAATTCCAGCTGCAAGAAGACTTTTTCCTTTTTTAAGAGCTATAATAGCCCCATTGTCTATCATCAACTCACCTTTTGGTGAAACAGAGCTTGCTATCCACTTCTTTCTTGCATCTAGTTTTGAAATTTCTGGCAAAAACCATGTGCACTCTTTGGATAAATTAATATGTTTTAATGGGTTTAATATTAAACCACTTGAGATCACCATTTTACATCCTGCTAAACCACATATCTTTGCTGCTTCAATTTTAGTTAACATACCTCCTGATCCGTATTCACCAGTTGTTTTATTTGCAATTTTAAATACATTCTCATCAATTTTTTTCACCTCTTTAATTAATTTTGCATCTTTATGAAATTTAGGATTTTTATTATAAAGCCCCCCAACATCTGAAAGTAGAATAAGACAATCAGCGTTAGATATTTGGGCAACTCTTGAAGCAAGTCTGTCATTATCTCCATATTTTATTTCTGATGTAGCGATACTATCATTTTCGTTTACCACCGGTATAAAACCAATATCAAAAAGATTGTCTAATGTTCTTCTTGCATTTATAGCTCTTCTTCTTACTTCAGTGTCCTCAAGAGTAATTAATATTTGAGATATGTCCATTTTCTTTTTAGAGAAGTTTTTTTTCAATAGATTCATTAATTCTATTTGACCTATTGATGCGACGGCTTGGCTCTTATCAATTTTAAGATTTTTTTTATCAAGATTAAGTTTTTTACATCCTAAAGCTATCGCTCCTGAACTTACAATTATAATTCTTTTACCTGCTTTTTTGAAACCTTGTATATCCTTTACAAAACTATCCAGCCATTTACTTCTAATCTTTTTTTTCTCATTAATTATTAATGATGATCCAATTTTAATAACTATTGTGTTTAATTTATCAAAATACATATTCTAATAGTTTCGATTTAATCTTTGAAATTTTTGATTTATCTAAGGTAGATAAATCATAAATTTTTTTCTTGATTTTGCCGCTTAAAATTTTCTTTTTTGAATCTAAATTTTTTTTATCAATAAGATCAATTTTATTAAGCACAATTATCTCGTTTTTTTTTAAAAGAGATTTACTATATTTGCCTAACTCAGCTCTAATTTGTTTATATGATCTGATTAAATCTTCTTCTGTTACATCAATTAAATGAAGCAAGGTTTTACACCTTTCAATATGTTTTAAAAATTTTGTTCCTAAACCCACCCCTTTGTGAGCACCTTCAATAAGTCCAGGAATGTCTGCTAAAGTAATTTCTTTATCATCATATACCGCAACACCCAAATTAGGGTTTAGGGTTGTAAATTTATAATTTGCAATTTTTGGGTTTGCGCTTGTTATTGACGCTAGTAAACTTGATTTACCTGCATTAGGTAATCCTATAATCCCTATGTCTGCAATAGTTTTTAATTGCAACCATATCCAAAAATCTTCACCTTTAAGTCCTTTGGTAAATTTACGTGGCGCTCTGTTTGTTGAAGATTTAAATCTCGTATTTCCAAAACCGCCTTTTCCACCTATTGCGGCAGTATATTCTTCCTTCTCTTTTTTAAAATCGAAAATTAAAGTTTTATTATCCTCTTCGAAAACTTGCGTTCCAATCGGAACTTTTAAATATAAATTGTCTCCACCTTTTCCAGTTTGATTTTTTCCTTTTCCATCACCACCTCTTTCAGCTTTGAAATGTTGTTGATATCTATAATCTATCAAAGTATTTAAGTTTCTCTCAGAGACAAGTACTACTGATCCGCCTTTTCCACCATCGCCTCCATCAGGGCCACCAAATTCTATAAATTTTTCTCTTCTAAAACTTGGAGATCCAGATCCACCGTCGCCAGCTTTAATATATATCTTTACTTGATCTAAAAATTTCATAAAACAACAGGGTAAGTTGTTTGGATATTAATTGGGTTTAACTGAAACGTAAGTCCTATCAGACTTTGATTTTTTGAAAATAACTTTCCCTTTTATCACCGAAAAGATTGAATGATCTTTCCCCATACCAACATTTTGTCCAGGGAAAATTTTTGTTCCCCTTTGTCTAACAATTATATTCCCAGGCACCACAAACTGACCCCCATATTTTTTTACTCCAAGACGTCTTCCTGCACTATCTCTTCCGTTCCTTGACGATCCACCTGCTTTTTTTGTTGCCATTATTTAACTTTAGTTGTTGTTTTTTTTTCTTCTTTTTTTTTGCTTACTTTAGTAATTTTCTCTGCCTCAGACAAGACCTTTCCATCTTTTGACATAATTTTGTTTACTCTAATTAATGAAAATTGTTGTCTATGACCGTTTTTTCTTCTTGAATTTTTACGTCTACGTTTTTTAAATATTAAAACAGTTCTATTTTTTGAATTTTTTAATAATTCAGCCTCAACTTTTGCACCAGAAACAACAGGGTTACCTAACTCAATATTTTTGTCATCTCCGTAAGCTAAAATTTCTTTGAACTCTATTTTACTATTTGGCTTAACTTCTGGAAATTTTTCAATTTTTAAAATTTCTCCAGCTTTGACTTTGTACTGTTTTCCACCTGTTTGTATGACTGCAAATGACATAAAAGTATTTTCTAAATTATGCAGCAATATAGTTATAAGGTATTTATAGTCAAGCTATATCGATTAAAAATTATCCTTTAAATCCCTTAATTTTGAAAATTCTTCTTGATTTTTTGCTCTTAAAAAAATGTTACAATTCAATTCATCTTTTATTGTAGATGGCACAGAAGGAAAACCACTATCCAATTTTTTTTTAATATTTAGAATCTTTTTATTAAGTTCAGAATTGTTTTGATCAAATCTTTGACAAAAAATTGCATTATTTAATGTATATTCATGTCCAAAGTATACTTTTGTTTCAGTTGGTAAAACTTTTAACCTCGATAATGAATTAAACATATCTTCATAGCTTCCCTCAAAAATTCTTCCACACCCCAAAGAAAATAATGTATCTCCAGTAAAAACTGTTTTTTCGTTAAAAAAATGAAAGCATATATGTCCAGAAGTGTGCCCAGGTACATGAATTACTTTAAATTCAAATATGCCATCTTTCCAAACCTGATTATCTTTTAAGGGAATATCAATCATAGGAATTCTATCTTTATCATCCTCAAAGGCCAGAATTTTTGCGTCAAACTTGCTTTTAAGGATATTGTTACCACCAATATGATCACCATGGTGATGGGTATTTAGAATGTATTTTAAATTTAAATTATTTTTTTTGATATACTCTAATACTGGTTTTGCCTCACCAGGATCTACCACGCAAGTATCCAGGTTTTTTTCATTGATTAGCAAATATGAAAAATTGTCGGTAAGACATTTTATTATTTCAATTTTCACTTTATTTCTCTAGTATAAAAATTCCTAATTCAGAAAACAAATTCTGAAATTTTAAATTTTTTAAATTAATCTTAATATTTCTTTGCTTACAATAATTTTCAAAATCTTTAATTGTACACATATGCAAGTTTGGAGTATTATACCATTCATTAGGTAAATTTTCTGTAACTGGCATTGTGCCCTTTAAAAGCAAATGAAGTCTTACTTTCCAGTGTCCAAAATTTGGGATTGATACAATTGCTTTTTTCCCAATCCTTAGTAATTCATTCAATACATTTTCTGGATCTAAGAAAGCTTGTAGAGTTTGACTTAGAATTACAAAATCAAACGAGTTATCTGGAAATTGTTTTAAATCTTTTTCTGCGTCACCTTCAATAACAGTTAAACCTTTTTCAACACACTTTTGAACATTTGATTTTGATAATTCAATTCCCCTTATATCTTTACTGATATTTTCAGTTATATATTTCATTAATTCACCATTCCCACACCCTACATCTAAAATCTTGGCGTTTTTTGTCACTAAGTTTGCGATATTATAAAATTCTTTTTTCATTAAATTTTCTCATAAGATTTGTTTAAAAAATTTCTCACAGTGTTGAGGAAGTCTGGAACATCAAGTAAAAAAGAGTCGTGTCCTTTATCAGATGTAATTTCAACAAATCCAACGTCTTTACCAATAGCATTAAGTGCTATCACTATTTCTCTATTTTCAGATGTTGGATAGAGCCAGTCTGATGTAAAAGATATAATAAAAAATTTTGTATTACTTTTTTCAAAAGCTTTGGATAGATTACCCCCAAACTTTTTTGTTAAATCAAAATAATCCATAGCTCTTGTGATATATAAATAGCTATTTGCATCAAACCTATCCACAAAAACTGAGCCTTGATATCTTAGATAACTTTCTATTTGAAAGTCAGCATCAAAGCTAAATTTTAAATCATCTCTTTCTTGCAGCTTTCTACCAAACTTTTCTTGAAGACCTGCTTTGGATAAATAAGTTATGTGTGCTGCCATTCTTGCAACTGCAAGACCTTTATCTGGCTGTTTATTTTTTTCTTCATAAAACCCATCCTGCCAGTTCCTATCTGCCATTATAGATTGTCTCCCAAGTTCATTTAGTGCAATATTTTGTGCTGAATGACTTGCAGTACAAGCTATAGGAATTGCAGTGTGAGTCTTGTTCGGAAAATTAGATACAAACTGAAGAACTTGCATTCCACCCATAGATCCTCCGATAACACAGAATAATTTTTCAATTTTAAAATATTCCAAAAGGTTATATTGTGCATTAACCATATCATTTATTGTAATTACAGGAAAATTAGTTCCATAAGGTTTTTTTGTTTCCGGATTTATGTCACTTGGTCCAAAAGAACCCATACAACCACCAATAACGTTAGCTGCAATTACAAAGTATTTATCAGTATCAATAGCTTTACCGGGTCCAAGAGCATAATTCCACCAACCGTCTTTCTTTGTAATTGGATTAGTTCCCGAAGCAAACTGGTCTCCTGTTAGCGCATGAAAAACTAAAATAGCATTATCTTTTTTATCATTTAATTTCCCATATGTTTCATAAGCTAATGGAAAATCACTGATTGTCTGACCACAATCAAGTTTCAACGGTTTTTTAACCAATAAAGTTTTTATTTTATCTTTTTCACTCATAGTTTTTTTGTGAATTGTGAGGGAAAAAAAACTTATTTAGCGGTTTTTTTATAGCGCTCGCAATTCAGTTAAATCAGCGCAAAATTGTTTTATAACATGTTATTATTTATGTCAATTATATCCCGCAGAGGGTTAATTTTATTTAAATAAACAGTATATTATTTATATATATCATTATGCAAAAATTAAACTATAGAAAAATAAACGTGCAAAGCTATGTACCGGGCAAGTCAAATATTTTTAGAAAAAAAAATATTATTAAACTATCAGCAAATGAGTCTGCACTCGGCCAATCGCCTAAATCCAGAAAGATAATTTCAAGTATAAAAAAGCTAGATAAATATCCAGATAGCAAAACAAGAACTTTAAGGAAAGAAATCTCGCAAAAATTCAAATGTAATTTTGATCAAATTATTTGTGGCTCGGGATCTGACGAAGTCATACAATTATTGTGTCAATTATTTTTACAAAAAAAAGATGAGGTTATTGTTCCTCAGTACAGTTTTTTAATGTATAGGATTTACAGCAATATAATTGGATCAAAAGTAATCTTTTCTAGGGAAAATAAATTTAAAGTCTCAGTTAAGGGCATTCTAGATAAAGTTTCGAATAAAACAAAAATTGTTTTTTTGGCTAATCCTAATAATCCGACAGGTACTTATTTAACAAAAAAAGAGCTTCTTGAATTAAGAAAAAAACTTAGACAAAGTATTCTTCTTGTAATTGATGATGCTTATTATGAATACATGGTAAATAAAGATTACAAATCTGGATTAGAATTATTTAAGAATAAAAAAAATGTATTTGTTCTAAGGACATTTTCAAAAATATACGGTTTAGCTTCGCTAAGAATAGGCTGGGGTTATGGCTCTAAAGATATTGTAAAAGAACTACTTAAAATCAAACCACCATTCAACATAAATAAAATTGCTGAAATGGCTGCAGTTGAAGCATTAAAAGACAAATCATTTATCACAAAATCAGTTAAACATAATCTAAAATGGGCTTATAAGATTAAAAAAACTCTAGAAAATTATAAAATTGAAACTAATAAAGTTTCAGCAAATTTTCTTTTATTAGATTTTGATAATTGTAAATATTCTGCTATTAAAATAAAAAAATCTCTTGAAAAAAAAGGAATTCTTTTAAGAAGTTTAGAAGCATACAAAATTAAAAATAAGTTAAGATTAACAATCGGAAATACAAGAGAGAATACTCTTCTTCTTAAAACCTTAGAAAAAATATTTGAAAAATGATCAATAAATTATTAATTGTAGGCTGTGGCTTAATAGGCTCATCAATATTAAAGAAGGTTTGTAAAAAAAAGATTGCCAAAAGAATATTTGTTTTTGAAAAATCAAAAAAAAATCAAAGAGTATTAAAGAGATTCAAGCTTAAATTTCAATTAATTAAAAAAATGGATAAAAAAATATCTGAATGTGATTTCATTATCATCTGCGCTCCTTTAAGCGAATACAAAAAAATATTTTTAGCATGCAATAAATATTCAAAAAAGAATATATTGATTACTGACGTTGGCTCTGCAAAGAGAGACACAATCTCTAAAATAAATAGAATCAAAAGAAAAGATATTAACTGGATTTCAAGTCATCCAATAGCAGGCTCTGAAGTATCAGGACCATTGAATGGTAACGAAAATCTATTTGTAAATAAATGGTCAGTAATAATTAAACAAAATAAATCTCAAAACAAAGAAATGAAAAAAATATTTAAATTTTGGAAACTTCTTGGCTCAAAAACAGTTACTATGGATGCAGATCAACATGATAAGATATTTGCGATAACGAGTCATTTGCCACATTTGATTGCTTACAATTTAATTTTAACAGCAACTAATTTTAAAATTTCAAATAAAGATAATGTTCTTAAATTTAGCGCAGGAGGATTAAGAGATTTTTCTAGAATTGCTGCTTCAAACGAAATTATGTGGCGAGATATATTCTTTAATAATAAATCAAATATGCTTAAAGTGATTAATCTTTTCATTAAAAATTTAAAAGTATTTAAAAGAGATATTAAATCAAATAAAAAGAATTTAGAAATTAAATTAAGAAATTTAAAAAAAGTAAGACAAAAGATAGTTTTATTAAAACAAGATACTTCAAAACCAGATTTTGGCAGAACCTAAATCTAAAGCTCTTTTATTAAATCTCCAATCATACTTTTGTAATTTTTAATGGAATGAGAAACTTTTTTACTTATTGGTTTATTTGCCTGGTCAAAACTTAAAGTTCTTATTATACGCGAATTTTTGTGGTGGCTCATGACGTTTTCATCCCATTCCAAACCACAAAAATTTAAAATTTTCTCAATTTGATTTTTTGGATTTTCTACCAAGGTTTCATAGTTTAGATTGAAAATATTTTGAGGGAATTCTTTTTGCCAAAATTTCATTGTATTTAAATAAAGTTTATAAAATTTAGTGATATCCTTAAAGTCATTCACAAACTCTGTTTTAATTGGAAAATAATTTTTATAAATTGACCAACAGTTATCTAAAGGGTCTCGAAGGCAATTGATTATTCTGGCTTTTGGAAACAAACTTAAGATCAATCCTATATTATAAAAGTTTAATAATTCTTTATCTGTAAAAAAAGAAGATGAGTCATTCAACTCTGATATTAAAGAAAGATAATCATTTCTATAATTATCGATTGAAGAGACATCAATCTTTTTCTCATTTATTATTTTGTTAGCAATTTCCTGTATGTACTGTATCTCACCCCCACCAAACACATTTTTATGGGACGAAAGTATTTGTTCAATCAACGATGAACCTGAGCGCGGCATACCCACAATAAATATTAAATTTCTATGAGCCTCAGATGATTTTAAATGTTTAATCTTTTTGTATAGGTTTATATAATTATTAATCTTTTTTTCGTCTTTACTAAAGTTATATTTTGTCTCCTTTTTAATCAATTCGTTTCCTATCTTCAAAAATTTAAAAGCATTCTTATAATCTTGAATGTCTTCATAAGCTTTATGAACTCCATAATAGAGATGTATTTTTTCTAAATTATTTAAATCCTTATCATTTATTTTCTTTAGCATTTCATTCAAGTGAGGGTCGTTATCGACGTATTTATGAACCAAAGAATATTGACGATCAGCATCAGTTAATTTTTTGTTCAATTCTAGTATTTTTTTACAATATTTTTTTGATTCCTCTTTTTGATTAGTAATTCTATAAATGCCAACTAGATTAAATAAGGCTGGAACAGCATCTTTTTGTATACTTAAAACTTTTTTATAATATTCTATCGACTCTTCAATTTTATTGGTCTCTCTTTTTAAATTTCCCAAATTATTAAGAATATGAAGATGATTGTTATCTATTTCTAAACCTTTTTCATAATATTTTTTTGCTACTGAATATTTGTGCAACTTATAAAAACATGTGCCTATATTATTTAGGAAATTTGGATGATTTGGATTCAAAGCTAATGCTTCTCTCATAACATTTATTGACTTTTCAATTTCTCCGTTTTTCTGGTAAGCAACGCTTAATAAATTAAAAAATAATTGGTGTTTTCTTTTTTTAAGTATTTTATTACATTCTCTAATAACTTCTAAAGAATTCCCTTTGACAAATTTTTGGTAAAGCTGATCATATTTTTTTTTTAATACTTCATCTGAGACTATATTCATTTTATTCCGATCACCTCAAGTTTAGCAGTTTTTTTGATTAAATTTATTGTTTTTTTAATATCCATAATAATCACTTTTTTCTTCGGACCATAAGCATGTATCAACTTTTTTTTTGACAAACATACAGCTACATGGCCTTTCCAAAATATAATTGCATTTTTTTTTATAGATCTTAATTTCTTGAAATATTTAAATTGAGGCCCTGTGTCTCTTGGACAATAAAGATTGTTAAACTTATAAAATAGTTGAATTAATCCAGAACAATCTACTCCATCAAACTTTTTTCCTCCCCATTTATATCTAACATTTCTAAAAATTTTTATTCTTTGAAATATTTTTTCTTTATAATTTAAAGGGACAACGTCAGACTTATGTATCCAATAGTTATCAAAATTAAAAAATCCTTTATTACTCGATTTTACTTGTATCAAGGAAGTGAAACTCAATTTCATACTAACTTTAGAGGTTTTATTAGGCTTTAAAAAAACCTTTGCTTTTAAAGAAGATACTTTATGTGTAGGCTCATGAATGAAACTTTCAAATTTTTTTTTTTTAATAAAACCTACATATTTGTCATAACTTGTTTTAATTTTGTACCAATCTTTGTATCTTTTCAAAATTGTAAATTTTTCTCCATAAAGAATTTGCGAGGATAGTTTTGAATACTTTTTTTTATCTTCGTATATATTTATGCAAGAATACTTATTAATCATTTATCTTTTATTGGTGCAATTATACCTATCCAATATATTAAGAATAATACTGGCATTCCTAACAACGCAGTAAGTATGAAATAATTACTATAGCCCATTACATCAACCCATGCACCAGAATATCCTGCTATAAGTTTTGGTAAAAATAACATAATTGAACTAAACAAAGCATATTGAGTCGCAGTAAATTTGATTGAGGTTAATCCAGATAGATAAATTACAAAAGCTGCCCCAGCAAACCCACTCGATATATTATCTGCTGTAATTACCACGATTAAATAATTTATATTTGCATCTACTGTTGCTAGCCAAGCAAATAGTAAGTTACTTAAAGATGCAATTAAAGCACCTAAAAATAAAGCTGTCATTGTCCCTTTTTTAGAAGCAAAATAGCCTCCTAATAAACCACCTATGATAGTTGCAAATACCCCGAAGAATTTTGAGTAAGTAGCAATATCTTTTATTGAGTAGCCTTTCTCTAAATAAAATATATTTGCCATAACACCCATAACTACATCAGCAATTCTGTATAGAGAAATAAGCAAAAGGATAATTAAAGCAAATTTTCCATATTTTTTAATAAAATTTGTTATTGGAGCAATATAACTTTCAGCTACCATGTTTTTTTCAATTATTTTTATTTTTGTCATCAATACCAAAAAAGTGCCTGAGACCAAAAAGCAAAAAGTCAACTTTAAACAAGTTAGAACAAATATAAAAAAATTATTATCTTTGAGAGAAAAACTTATGATTGAGTAAAGATAGATAAAGATAATGATAGCTAATAATATAGATAAAAAGAAAATCAAATGGTTATTTGTTTTCTTAAATATATTTTTTTTTACTTTTGGTTCATCTGAGGTTAAATTTGCAAATATACCAACTGACATAAATAAAGCCATTATGCAATAAACTTTTTGCCATACAATTTGGTCATAAGTATCTGAGCCAAAATAAGCAGCTAACCATAAACTTCCAGCACCACTTACTAACATTCCAATCCTATACCCCGAAATATACATTGAAGACAAGTATCCCTGTTTACTCTGAGAAACTGACTCAATTCTGAATGCATCAATAATTATGTCTTGTGAGGCACTGAAAAATGCCAAAAGAACAATAAATATTGCAGTTGTATAAAGATTTTTTTGTGGATCGCTAAATGAAGTGAGCAATAAAGACAGAATAATTAAAATTTGAACTAATAAAAGCCAACTTCGTCTATGTCCAAATTCTTTAAAAATTGGTAAACTAAATTTATCTATTATTGGAGACCAAAGATATTTAAAAGCATATGCGAAACCTGCCCAACTAAACAAAGTTATTGTACTTCTTTCTATACCAGCTTTAGACAACCAAACTGACAAAGTTGAGAATACTAACAATATAGGTAATCCAGAGGAGAAACCGAATAAAAGCATCTTTAATGACTTTTCTTTAAAGAAGTAATTAAAATTATTAGTCAATTAGTTTCTCCAAAAAGATGGTAAGAATAACACTAAAATTGCAAAGATTTCTAATCGACCTAAAATCATTCCAACAGATAAAATCCATTTTGATGCTGATGGCAAATTTGCATAATTACTGTTTGGCCCAATTTCATTTCCAAGTCCAGGACCGACATTTGAGATTGAAGACGCAGCTCCAGAAACTGCTGTAATAAAGTTTAAACCTGTGAGAGTTAAAAGGGCAGATACGACGAAGAAAATTATAATATAAAGATAAATAAATGATATAATTGAAGCGATTAATTTATCTTGAACTATATCGTTATTATATTTCAAATTTACAATCGCCCTAGGGTAAATTATTTTTAATAATTGATTTTTTAAAAAAAAATAAAGCATATGCACTCTAAATACTTTAATACCGCAAGTAGTTGATCCTGCACAACCACCAATAAACATAAGCAACAAAAAAAATATCAAAGGAAAATTACCCCACTGATCGAATTCTTTAGTAACGTAACCAGTCCCAGTTAATATCGAAACAACATTAAAAATAATTGCTCTTAATTGAATTTCAAAAATGCTTTTATTAACGATTGCTAAATAAATAAAAAGTATAAGAATTGAAAAAAATATTAACTTGAAGAATAATTTTATTTGCTCATCTTTGAATACTATTTTCCTATTACCAGATAAAAATTTAATATATGAAATAAATGGGATACTACCTAAAATTATAAAAACTATAGAAACATACTCAATTTTGGCACTTTCAAAAAATCCTATCGACTGGTTATAATTCGAGAAACCTCCTGTAGCAATGGTGGTCATCGAGTGAGTTAAGCTATCAAATAAATTCATTCCACAAATTTTATAGAAAAATGCACAAAGCAAAGTTAAAGAAAAATAGATCAGAACTAATCTTAAAGAAATTTGTTTTGATTTTGGAAGTATTTTTTCCGAACTATCTCCACTTGAAATTTTCAATAGTTGCATACCTCCAATATTCATTATAGGCATTAATGTAATTGCCATTACAATGATTCCAATTCCTCCTAACCATTGGAGTATTGCCCTCCAGCTTAAAATCGCCTTAGGAGTGTCAGATAAATTATTGATTATTGTGGCTCCTGTAGTTGTAATTCCAGACATACTTTCAAAGAAAGCGTCGGTTAAAGATAGGTTTAAGTCTGAAAATATAAATGGAATAGATCCGAATATTGCAACTCCTATCCATGATAATGCGGTGAGGAGAAATGCCTGCTGAGTACTTAAGCTTCTATTATGATCGATATTGGCTAAAAAAAACATAGCACCAAAAGTAATTGTAATTATTGAAGAAATTATGAAGGTAGAATTAAACTCACTATAAATTAATTGTATAGTAATGGGAACTAACATTGAAAAACCTAATACAATCAACAATACCCCTAAAGTAAAAAAAACTGTTTTATAATTGGACATTTAATTTAAACATTATTTTATGGAAAATAAATTTCAACATTATATGAATTTAAATATAAGCATAATATACAATAAACTCGATTTTTGATGAAAGAAATTAATAAACAAGACATTGAAAAGTCAAACTCATGGCCAATCGTTGAGGCAAAAAAAATTTTGAAAGAGAGAAAGTCTTTTATTGAAAAAAAAGGAAAGATAGTTCTTCAAACTGGTTATGGTCCATCTGGTTTACCTCACATAGGAACTTTTGGAGAGGTTGCACGTACATCAATGGTAGTAAATGCATTAAATTTATTAACTGATTTGCCCAAAGAAATTATTACATTTTCAGACGATATGGATGGTCTCAGAAAAGTACCAGATAATGTGCCTAATAAAAAAATTTTATCTGACAATCTACACAAACCACTAACTGTTGTTCCAGATCCTTTTCAAAAGTTCAATAGTTTTGGAGAACATAATAATGAAATGTTAAAAAAGTTTTTAGATCAATTTAATTTTAAATATAATTTTCTGAGCTCAACAAAGTTATACAAAAGTGGTTTTTTTTAATGAGCCACTTAAAAAAATTTTAGAAAATTATGATGGGATAATGAACATAATAATCCCAACTCTTGGTAAAGAAAGACAAAAAACTTATAGTCCCTTTTTACCAATTTGTCCGAAAACTGGCAAGGTTTTGGAAATTCCAGTTTTGGAAATAGATCAATCAAAATCGTGTATTACATTCGATAATGAGGGAGAAAAAATAAACGTCAGTATTCTTGATGGTAAATGCAAACTTCAGTGGAAAGTAGATTGGGCAATGCGTTGGTATGCTTTAGATGTTGACTTTGAGATGTATGGAAAAGACTTAATTGAAAGTGCAATCCTATCAACAAAAATTGTGAAACTTTTAGGTAAAAAAAACCCATCTGGTTTTGCTTATGAATTATTTTTAGATGAAAAAGGAGAAAAAATTTCAAAGTCAAAAGGTAATGGTGTTACGATTGAAGAATGGTTAAAATATGCATCTCCAGAAAGCCTATCTTTGTACATGTATCAGAATCCAAAACGAGCAAAAAAACTTTATAAAGAAATTGTGCCGAAAGCTGTCGATGAATATTTAGATTGTATAGAAAAAAGTAAAAATCAATCAAACAGGGAAATTTTATTGAATCCAGTTTGGCATGTTCATAATGGAAATATTCCTAAAGAAAACAAAATTATGAGTTATTCAATGCTGTTAAATTTAGTTGAGACAAGTAATGCTAACTCTAAAGATGTTTTGTGGAAATTTGTTGAGAGATACACAAAAGACCTAAACAAAAAAGACTATCCAATATTTGATAAATTAATTGAATACTCAATAACATATTTTAACGACATTGCTAAAAGTAATAAAAAATACAAAAATCCAAACGATGAGGAAAAAAAAGCGCTACTAAATCTAATTAAGATGTTAGAGAATTCTCCACATAACCTTGAACCAGAAGATATTCAAACAAATATTTATACTGTTGGAAAAGAAAATGGTTATAAAGAAAAATTAAGGGACTGGTTCAAACTAATATACGAAGTAGTATTTGGAGTTGAAAATGGACCTAGGTTAGGTTTTTTTATAAGCTTCTTTGGTGTAAAAAATACTATTAAATTAATAAAAGAAAAAATTAATTAATGTTTTCTAAAATAAGACCTTTTATTTTTAAGCTAGATCCTGAATTTGCGCATGATCTTGCAATAAAAGCACTTAAAACAAATTTAATTGTTAAAGATTATAAAAAGAATGAATTAATTCTTAAAACTAAACTATTTGGAAAAGAAATTCCGAATCCAATTGGTATAGCTGCTGGATTTGATAAAAATGCAGAGGTTTACAATCCTTTATTTAAACTTGGTTTTGGTTTTGTAGAAGTTGGCACTGTTACTCCTTTAAGTCAGTACGGTAATCCAAAACCTCGAGTTTTTAGATTAGAGGAAGATTGTGCTCTAATAAATCGACTTGGATTTAATAATAACGGGGCTGATGATGCAAGATCAAGAATAATTAAAAAAAAACCTATAGGGATGCTCGGAGTAAACATAGGACCCAATTGGAACTCAGAAAATAAGATTGAAGATTATTTAAATTGTTTAAGGAAGTTTCATGATATTGCTGATTATATTACAATAAATATTTCATCTCCAAATACGGAGAATTTAAGAGATTTTCATAACAATGAAGAATTAAAAAATTTGTTGGAAAGTATTCATAACGAAAGAGAAAAATTGAAAAGTGATATTCCGATAGCTATTAAAATATCACCTGATATTAATCAAAAAAAAGTTGAGGAAATTTGCAGAACAATTTTGGAATATGGTATTAAAGCCATAATTGTCTCTAACACCACAGATGGTAATCGTGATAGTTTGAAAAACCACAAGAAATTTCAAAAAGGAGGTCTTTCAGGAAAACCTTTAAATGAAATATCTAATAAATTGATAAACAATTTTTATAAAATATTAAATAATAAGATAGATATAATTGGTGTAGGAGGAGTAGACTCTGGTGAGACAGCTTATCAAAAGTTTTTACATGGAGCAAAATTCGTTCAACTTTACACAGGTATGGTTTTTGAAGGCCCAAAAATTGTAAGTAAAATTTCAGATGAGTTGAATAATATTCTTGAAACTAATAATGTAAAAAAATTAAGCGATATAATCGGAAAAATTTAAAATATCGACTTGACTGACAATTAAACTACATTTATACCACGTTAATTATCATGACTAAAAAATGTGAACTTACTGGTAAAAGACCTCTAAAGGGTCATAAAGTTAGCCATGCAAATAACAAGGTAAAAAGAAGATTTTTACCTGGTATCAAAAAGGTAAATTTTAAAAGCGATATTTTGAACAAAAGCCTAAGATTAAATGTCTCAAACTCTGCAATGCGATCTATTGATAAAAAAGGTAGTTTTGATCAATTTATGAAAGAAGTTAAATCAAAATATTTATCAGATAGACTTAAAAAAGTTAAAAAAAGTATTCTACAAAAATCTGCATAATGAATAAAGTTTTTCTAACCCTTTCTTTTTTTATGGGTTTGGTGGTTTTAGCATCAAACTACCTGGTTCAATTTCCAATAAAATATTACGGATTAGAGCAATTGCTAACTTATGGTGCTTTTAGTTACCCTATAGCTTTTTTAATTACAGATTTAGCAAACAGATCATATGGAAAGATTGCAGCGAGAAAAATTGTATATTTTGGATTTGTAATTGGAATTAGTTTTACATTATTTTTTTCAACTAATTTTGATGATTTAATATCAGTTAGAATTGCTATTGGATCGGGATCAGCATTTTTAGTTGCTCAACTTTTAGATGTACAAGTTTTCGATAAATTAAGAAAAAAGAAATGGTTTATTGCTCCATTAACATCATCTATTGTTGGATCTACAGTTGATACGTTTTTATTCTTTTCAATTTCTTTTTATGCAACTGGTGTTCCTTGGATTACTTTATCTTTAGGTGATCTAGCAGTTAAAATATTTGTAGCTTTGGTAATGTTAATACCTTTCAGATTATTATTAGGCACTTTAAAGCCAGTTTAAGATTAAACTTTAGGTTCTTGTTGCGTCATGCAATGAATAGCACCAAATCCCCAAATAAGTTTTGAACAATCAATCCCAACAATTTTTTTGTTTTTAAAGAACTTTTTAAATATTTTAATCACTTTTAAATCGCACTCATCATTAAAAATTGGCAGCAAAACAATCTTATTACATATTAAAAAATTCAAATAACTCGCGGGCACTCTAACTTTATCAAATGATATTGGTTTAGGCATTGGTATTTTTATTATTCTAAATTTTTTCCCACTTGAATTCTTGGCACTTTTTAAAATACTAAGGTTTTTTTTCAAAATTTGATAATTTTCGTCATTTTTATTGTTTTCGATTGCTGTCATAATAGTATTCTCTGAAACAAACCTACTTATATCATCAACATGTCCATGAGTATCATCTCCAACAATACCTTTATTAAGCCAAATGAAATTATTTACATTTAGTAATTTTGACAATTCTCTTTCATATGTGAGTTTATCAATACCTGGATTTCTTAATTGAATTTTGCTTAGTAGGCATTCTTTAGTTAACATAATAGAACCTTTACCATTAACGTCTATAGCTCCGCCCTCAAGTATAATTTTTTTATATCTATTTTTAATCTTTATTCTTGGTTCAATTTTTCTAATTTGAGTTTTTTTGTGTATAACAAAGTTAACTTTGTTATCTTTTTTAAAATTTTTATATTTTGACCATCCATTAAACTTGAAGTTTATAAAAATTTTGCTTTTTGTTCTATTATTCACAAGATAAATAGGGCCAAAATCCCTAATCCATATCCTATCTGTTTGTATTTTAAGGAATCTAATATTTCTTAATTTTGCACTAAAAAATTTAAGTATCCGTATTATTTTATTTTCTTTTTCATTTAATTTAATAATGAGATTAACCTTTTGTGTTTTTGAAATTATAGAAACTATTTCTGCTACTTTTTTCGGAATAGACTCGAAAAGGTCTGGCCAATCTTTTTTGTTATAAGGCCAAGTTATCCAAATAGATTCTTGTTTTTCCCACTCTGCGGGCATTCTATATCCAAGATTGGATAAATTTTTATTCATCTTTTGGATTACTCATCAACCCTCTGTAGGCATCAATTCTTCTATCTCTTAAAAATGGCCAGTGTTGTCTAACATTTTCAACTTTTTTAAAATCAATATCACAAATTAATATACCTTCATTTTTAGAGTTAAGTTTTGAAATAATATTTCCACTTGGGTCAACAACAAATGAACTACCCCAAAATTCGATTTTTCGTTTACCTTTTTTTTCCACTCCGACTCTATTTATTGCAGCAACAAAAATACCATTAGCTATTGCGTGAGACTTTTGAATTGTAATCCAGGACTCTAATTGTGATTTACCGTACTTTTTTTTTTCATTAGGGTGCCATCCAATAGCAGTCGGATAAAATATTAATTCAGCACCTTTCAAAGTTGTAAGTCTTGCTGCTTCAGGAAACCACTGATCCCAACAAATAAGTGAACCGATGTTTCCAAACTTTGTTTTTACTTTTTTAAATCCTAGATCTCCAGGTGTAAAATAAAATTTTTCATAATATCCAGGATCATCAGGAATATGCATTTTTCTATATTTAGAAACAATTTTACCCTTCTCGTTAATAGTTAAATTTGTGTTGTGGTACATTCCAGATATTTTTTTTTCAAATAATGATATGATAAGAATAATCTTTAATTCACGTGCGAGTTCACAAAAAATTTTTGATGTATCGCTGGGAATTCTTTCAGCTAATTTAAAGTTTGAATGATTTTCTGTTTTACAAAAATAGTTTGATAAAAATAGCTCAGGGACGCATATTATCTTCGCACCCTTTTTTTTTGCTTCTCTTATTTTTTTTACAGAGTTTTTCAAATTAAAATTTTTGTTATTTG
This sequence comes from uncultured Pelagibacteraceae bacterium, assembly GCA_902582235.1. Taxonomy (GTDB): domain Bacteria; phylum Pseudomonadota; class Alphaproteobacteria; order Pelagibacterales; family Pelagibacteraceae; genus Pelagibacter. The sequence goes on along the minus strand of CACHQX010000004.1, from coordinate 4,870 downwards.
AAATTTTAAGTTGAATTAAACCAATTTTGGTTTTTCTCGTCATTTTTGATATAGCTTTGTAAAATTCTTTCTCTCTCGACTTTTCCACTCTCCTCTGTGATAAGCATCACTAGCAATTAAAGGCAATACGCTAGTAGCTTCAGCGAAAACCATTTGCTCCTTTGTTATATCCACTTTTCCCCATGAACTAGCTTCCTTGAGAGTAGAGCTACTACATGCCCCATCTCTTGAGTCTGCCACAGTTATTTGAATTGCGTATTTGTGCATATCTACTTCTTTACCTAATAACTCGGCACAAATAACCGTATCTTGAATAAAATTTTTTGGAACACCTCCACCTATCATAAATAAACCAGAATTTTTTGATTTAATTTTAATTTCTGTTAATTCTCTAAATTCTCTAATTGAGTCTATGGTGATGTGTTTATTTGGATTTTTTTCTTGATGCATAACCAATCCGAATCCAGCGCTAGAGTCAGTAAAAGCAGGGCAAAAAATAGGAACGTTATTATCAAAAGCTGTTTCTATTAATGAACCCTTTTTTTTTGAATTATCTTTTAAATATCTTCCCATCTCATATATAAATTCTCTAGAGGTATAGGTTTTTGGAGGTAATTTATCAGCTATTTCACATATAATCTTATCACACATTTGTAATTCATCTTCATCAATATAAGTATCGTAAATCCTATCAATGTAATTTTTTCTAAGTTCACTATCATCCTGAAATTGTGAACCTTGATAATGTTTAAAACCTAAACCCTCAAAAAAATCCATATCAACAATTGATGCGCCAGTGGCAACGATAGCATCTACCATATTGTATTTAACCATATCTTTATAGATATTCATGCATCCCGCAGCAGATGTTGATCCTGCAAGTGTTAAAAAAATTGTGCAGTTTTTATCTTTTAACATTTCGTTAAAAATACTTGCAGCGTTTCCTGTTTCTCTGGAGACAAAAGACATTTTTTTCATCGACGATATAATATCTCGAGAGTCGAAAGAAGTTATATCAATATGCTCTACAGGTTTATTAAGAAAACTTTTTTTTGTATTGTGGCCTAAATTTTTCTTTTCTGACATTTATGCGACTAGAGAACCTTTATTTTTATCTCTATCGTACATAGTCATTATTGGTTCATCCTCAACTTCATAAATCTCGTTAGAATAAAAGCCATTAAATTGAGTTCTAAAAGTTAATCCATACGCTCCTAGTTGACCAAGTTCTATGTAATCATTCTCTTTAATATTGTTAGGTAAAATAAAAGGTCCTTTCATATAATCAAGGCTATCACAAGTTGGTCCATAAAAATCAAATGCAGTCATTTTTTTTGAAATCATTCTTCCATTTGTAATAATCTTTGATGGATAAACTATATTAGGAACTCCACCATCAAATAAAGTTCCATAAGTTCCATCATTTATATAAAGCTTCTGTTTTTTTCTTAAATTCACTTTTACTATTGTTGATCCTGACTCTGCGACTAACGCTCTCCCTGGTTCACAAATTATTTCGGGCATTTTATTTAATTTTAATTTTTCAAGAGCTATTTTAATCTCATTAAAATAACTATCCAGTGAAGGTGGTATTAGATCTGGATAAATAGTTGGAAATCCACCTCCAATATTTATTACATCTGGAATAATTTTTGTTTTTTTAATTATATTTCCAATTTCAGAAATACCCTTAGCATATGAAATAGGATGCATACACTGCGAACCAACGTGAAAACTTAAACCAATTTTTTTTGCATATTGTTTAGTTAATCTTAATAATCCGATTGCCTCAGAACTTAATGCACCAAATTTTTTTGATAAATCAATCTCGGCGTGTTCATTGGAAACAGCCACTCTTACATACAACTCAAGATCCTTAGCTTGTTCTGTAGATTCAATAATTTTGATTAATTCCTCTTTTGTATCTAATGAAAAACTTTTAACATTATATTTAAAATACGCATCCCTAATACTTTCTCTACTTTTTACAGTATGCATATAAGAACATTCTAAATCTTTGTTGATCTTTTTAATCATCTCTATCTCATTTATTGATGCCACATCAAAATTTTTAATTCCAGATTCTATTAGAGTTTTGACTACAAAAGGATGTGGATTAGTTTTAACGGCATATAAGATTTTGCCCGGGAAATTTTGTAAAAAAACTTTTGTAGCTTTTTTTATCGAGTTCTTTCTGATGCAGTAAACTGGATCAGAGGGTTTGATTACATTAATAAGCTCATCAACCGTTTTAAATTTTTTCATTTTTTTAGCTCCGTAAAAAAAAAATTTAACAAAAAAAATCTGCATAATAGCTATGCAAATTTCATTAAATTGAGCATTTAAGGGATTCTTCACCTAGTGTAAAGAAAATAATTGATAAAAATCAATGTTTCCAAGCTCTTGAAATTTTAAAATTAAACTCCATATTGATTTTAATGAACGTCCAAAACGTAAAAAATATAAGCCAATTTGATGATAAATCTCTTCTAATTGTGGATGACGATAATCCTTTCAGAGAGCGCTTAGCTAGAGCTATGGAAAAGAAGGGATTTAAAGTTTCACAAGCTGAAGGTGTAAAAAAAGGAATTGATGCTGTTAAAACAAATAAACCTGCATTTGCTGTAGTAGACTTAAGACTTGGTGATGGTAACGGATTGGAAGTTGTAAAAGAAATTCAAAATTCTAATGCAGATAGTAGAATTGTGATGTTAACAGGCTATGGGAATATTCCAACAGCTGTCGCAGCAATCAAACAAGGTGCAATTGACTATCTTGCTAAACCAGCCGATGCTGACGACGTTGAAAAAGCACTTTTAGCAGATCCAAATAGAAAAGCTGATCCACCAGATAACCCTATGTCTGCAGATAGAGTTAAGTGGGAACATATCCACAGAGTATTTGAATTATGTAATAGAAATGTTTCTGAAACAGCTAGAAGATTAAAAATGCATCGTAGAACTCTTCAGAGAATTTTATCAAAAAGATCGCCTAGATAAACTTTTTAAAAAAATCGACTTTTGTAGAAATTATAACTAATAGAAAAATTTTAAATAATTCTGCTAGTAAAAAAGGTTTTGCTCCTAGATCAAAAATTGGTTTGTCCCAACCAATTAAAATTCCTAACCAAATAAGTCCCAATACATAAATTGGCAAAACTGAGAAAAAAATCTTAATAAAATTTAAAAGATAGTTTTTATTAAAATTAAATTTTCCAGCCACATAAACCGCTATTATAAAACCTAAAAGATATCCCATCGTTGGACCAGTAAAATAAATCATACCGACACCTTTTTCTGGAGAATTAGAAAAAACTGGTATTCCAATAATACCTTCAATTAAATAAAGAGCAACTGTAGCCAAACCCAATTTATAACCAAAACACATTCCTAAAAATATTACGACGAATGTCTGCATTGTCATTGGAACTGGGTAAAACGGTATTTTTATTTTTGCTGAAATTGTTAATAAAATTGTTCCTAAAAAAACAATAATAGCGCTTTTAATTACTTTATTATTTTGAATTAGCTTAACGGTTTCCATAGTTTAATAATATATTAATTTAAGTTTTTAATCTAGTTATTTGTTAAATTAACAAAAACGTCCTCTAAATCTGGGTCCTCAGATTTAATATCTTTAATCACTATTCCTTGATTTTCTAATAACTTGATAATTTTTTGTATGTTAAATTCTTGTTTATTATATTCTATTTTAAATTCTGAGTCTGTATTGGTTAAAATATTATAACCTTTACTTTTCATATCATCTAAAACTATTCTCTTATTAATTTCAAATTTAAGGGTTTTTGTTTGAATCTTATTTAACATATTTTCGGTTGTATCTAATGCTATAAGATTACCTTTGTGAATTATACCAACTCTGTCACACAATTCTTCAGCCTCCTGGAGATAGTGTGTAGTCAAAATAATTGTTACTCCAAGTTTTCTTAGGGATCTAATATTTTCCCACAAATTTTTTCTAAGTTCGACATCAACACCTGCAGTTGGTTCATCTAGTATAATTATAGGTGGTTTATGAACTAAAGCTTTCGCAATTAATAATCTTCTCTTCATACCTCCTGATAAATTTCTTGTATAACTATTTGATTTATCTTTTAAGGCGACTAGTTCAAGGATAGTATCTGTTATCCTATCTTTTTTTTTAACACCAAACAAACCAGCTTGAAGATCCAATAGTTTTTTTGGAGTAAAGAAAGGGTCAACGTTTATTTCTTGAGGAACAATTCCTAGCGAAACTCTTACTTGGCGTGGATTTTTATCTAAGTCAAATCCCCATACAATTACTTCACCTGAGGTTTTATCTGTTACTCCCGCAAGAATATTTATAAAAGTACTTTTTCCAGCTCCATTTGGACCAAGAAGTCCTAAAATTTCTCCTTCTTTCACCTCCAAGTTTAAATCTTTAAGTGCATGGATATTCTTTCGATAAATTTTATTTAATTTTTTAACAGAAAGTACGTTTTTTTTACTCATTTAGATTTATAGGCTTATAACATTAAGGTAAATTAATAATAATTTAATAAATGACTGAATTAAATAAAAAAAAACATTTTTATCTTATTGATGGCTCTGGTTATATTTTTCGAGCATATTATGCTCTTCCTCCTCTATCCAGAAAGTCAGATGGGTTACCAACAGGTGCCGTTGCAGGATTTTGCAATATGCTTTTTAAGTTGTTAGAGGATGCAAAATCAAAAGAAAACAAAGAGAAACCAACTCATTTCGCGGTTATTTTTGACTCTGCAAGAAAAAACTTTAGGAATGATATTTATGAAGACTATAAAGCGAACAGATCAGACGCCCCTGATGATTTGATCCCTCAGTTTGAGTACATTCGAAAATCTGTAGAG
>CACHQX010000003.1 GCA_902582235.1 uncultured Pelagibacteraceae bacterium | reverse complement strand
ATAGAAAAAACAAAAAAAAAATTTTTATAAAAGTATTAGATTTATTATTTAAAGTTCAAAAAATAAAAAAATTCTATAATAAAGATTTTACAGGTAGAAAATATAAAATGGTAAGATATTCAAAAGATAAACTTTTAAAAGAGGCTTATTTGTTTAACGAATGGTATCTTCCTCGAAAACTTAGTAAAAAAAAATTAAATCAATTTAAAAAAAAATTTAAGAAAATTTTTTTAAGATTATCAAAGGCAATTAAATTACCTGATAATGTTTTTGTGCATAGAGACTTCCATGTTTCAAATATAATGCTTAAACAAAAAAAATTTCATTTAATAGATAGTCAAGATGCAGTTATTGGAAATCCGGCTTATGATCTTGCTTCATTAATTGATGACGTCAGACTTAAAACATCAAATAGTTTAAAAGAAGAAATGTTTAATCATTTTACAAAAAAATACCTAAATAGAGATCTTAAAAAATTTGAAAATGACTTCTTAATTTTATCAGTATTAAGAAATTTTAAGATTCTTGGAATTTTTTCAAGACTTGCAAAAAGAGATGATAAAAACAAATATCTTAAATATATTCCTTATACATGGAGTCTTATTAAATTAAGAACTAAAAGTGGAAAAGTATTTGATGAGTTAAGGTTTATTTTAAATAATAATAAATTTATATAAAATTTAATTGTATGAAAAAAATTGAGGTTGCGGTGATATTAGGTGCTGGTTTTGGAAAAAGATTAACTCCAATTACAAACGAAATTCCAAAACCTCTTATTGAAATCGGAAATGAAACTATACTAGAAAAGACTATTAAACTCATAAAAAAATTAAATCTCAAAAAAATTCTGATAAACACCCATCACAAACGAGACCAAATTAAAAATTTTATTGAAAAAAAAAATTTTGATATTGATATAGAATTATACGAGGAAGTCCCTGAAATTCTTAATACTGGTGGAGGCATTTTAAATATGATCATGAAAAACAAAAATGAATATTTTTTATCTTTAAATCCAGATACTTTATGGAACGAAAATTATATTGATGAAATCTTAGAAATGGAAAATCAGTTTTTTAACTCAAATTCAAAAAATATTTTATTAGTAGTAAATAAGGATAAAAGCTTCGATCAAAATTTGATAGGAGACTTTAATCTTGAAGCGAACAAGCTTAACAAAACTAAGCCCTTAAATTTTATTTACACAGGATGTCAGATACTAGAAAAGAAAATATTTAAAAAATTCAATATTAAATCTTTCCCAATGTCGGAGGTGTGGAATGATTTATTATCAAGAAATGAATTGATGGGTTTTGAAAGTAAAGTGAACTTTAAACATGTCACTAATTATGATATTTATAATAAACTTTTAAAAAGCAACTAAATTTTTGGCTCTTCCTTGATCAAGATATGTTACAGATGAAATTTGAAGTTTGTCCTCAAAAATTATTAAAAGAGGATTCCCGGTTGGTATTTCCATTTTTGAAATTTCCCTATCATTAATTTTAAAAAGAAACTTGCATAGAGCTCTTAAAGAATTTCCATGGGCCGAGATGCATACACCTTTACCATTTTGAAGATCTTTTAAGATTAATTCATTATAACAATCCACTACCCGTTTATGGGTATCTTTTAAAGACTCAGTATCTGGAATATCAGACACTGGAATATCCTTATAAGTTTCTATATTGAGCGGATGGTATGGGCTTTTCCTATCTAAAGCTCCAGGTTTAACATCCCATGATCTTCTAAATTGATGGATTTTCTCTTCTCCATATTTTTTCTTCATATCTTCTTTATTTAAACCTGTAAGCTCTCCATAATGTCTTTCATTTAATTGCCATTTTTTAGTAATTAAGTTTTCATCTTCATTTAATTCTTTCATTACAATTTTAAGAGTATCATTAGCCCTTTTTTGGTAGGAGCTATAAAAAGAATCAAGTTTAATTTTTTTCTCTTTTATTAATTCACCAGCTTTTTTAGCCTCAGCTCTACCTTTGTCTGTTAATCCGATATCGACCCAACCAGTAAATCTTTTTTGTTGGTTCCACTCACTTTGTCCATGCCTTATAAGAATAAGATGTTTCATTGAAATATTTGATATATTAATTAATAAATAAAATAAATAAAATTAATGAAAATTTTTACAAATAATCTTCAATTAATTTTCAAATTATCCAATATATGTTTAATAATTTTATATCTATATCCAGGAAGTATATTAGGTTTTTTTTTATACAATGATTTTAATAATCAACCTCAAATCACTAGAGATTTTTTTCAAATATCCTCAAATCACATTTACGCTTTTTCTCTGATCTCAATTCTTGGTCTTTTCGCCTTTAAAACAAAAAAAAGATTATTTGTATATTTGGTTTGTTTATCCATAGTCCTTGAACTTTTCCATTTGGTCATACCAAATCGTAGCTTTCAAACAGGTGATCTAAATGGTAACTTACTGGGTGTAATAATACCTTTTTTGATTTACAAAGTTTATGAAATCCTATTTAAAACCAAAAAAGAATAAAATTATATATTTAATTTTATTAATAATTTTTTTTTTCGAAACCAATTCTTATTCAGAGGAAATAACAGGATATGCAAAAGTAATAGATGGTGACACAATTAGAATAAAGGGAAATAAAATTAGACTTTACGGTATCGATGCACCTGAAAACAATCAAATATGCTCTAAGCCTTGGTTGAGCCTGAACGTAATCACATTTAATAAAGATTATGAGTGTGGACTTAAAACTACTAGTTTATTAAAAAAATTCCTTAAAAATGAAATAATAGTATGTAAAAAGAAATCCATGGACAGATATAATAGAGTTGTTGCTATTTGCTTTAAGAAAAGACGAGATATTAATTCTTGGCTTGTTAGGAACGGTTTAGCTGTTGCTTACACTAAATATTCAAAAAAATATATTATAAATGAAAATGATGCAAAAAAAGAAAAAAAAGGTTTATGGGCAGGAAATTTTGAAATGCCTTGGGAATGGAGAAAAAAACGTAAATAAATTATAAATAAAGGGTGATTCGTTTTAAATTTTTTTTATCTTTATCAATTTTTTTATTTTTGCTGAGCTGTTCATCTATTCCAAAAAATACCTCAAGTAGTTGCTCAATATTTTCTGAAAGATACTTTTGGTATAAACATGCAAAAAAGACTGAAGAAAAATGGGGAACACCTATGCACATACAACTTGCATTTATTAAATTTGAGTCAGATTTCCATTGGCTTGCAAAACCTAAACGACAAAAACTTTTTAAAATAATTCCTTTTAAAAGACCCTCAAGTTCATTTGGATATTCCCAAGCTGTAAAGGGAACATGGAAACAATATAAGGAGGAACAGAATAAACCATTAGCTCTTAGAACAAGATTTAAGGATAGTGTTGATTTTATTGGCTGGTATACAAATAAATCATCAAAACTTTTAAAGATCCCTAAAAACGATGCATTCAAACAATACATTGCATATCACGAGGGATGGGGAAATTATAAAAATTATAAAAAAAATGAAAAGGTAATTTCTTATGCAAAAAAAGTAAAAAAGTATTCAGATCAATATAAAACTCAGCTTATAAAATGTAAAAAAAAGCTTAACAGGAAAAAATTTATTGTTTATTGATTAAGTTCTTTTTCTAACTCTTTTTCAATATGATTTATACTTTTTGTGTTCTTTCCTAATAATAAATAAATTATTGGAACTACATAAAGTGTAAAAAAGGTCGAAAATATCATTCCAGCAAATATAGTAATACCAACAGATAATCTACTCGCCTCACCTGGGCCACTACTTATTACCAATGGTAGAACTCCAATAATGGTAGATATAGAAGTCATTAAGATTGGTCTTAATCTTAGTGCTGATGATTCCAAAATCGCGGTTAATTGATTTTTCCCCTCATCTCTTAATTGATTTGCAAATTCAACAATCAATATTCCGTTTTTTGTTGCTAATCCAATTAGTATTATTAAAGCTACCTGACTGTAAACATTAATTGAGCTGCCGACAAGCAGTAGACCTATAATTCCACCAAATATTGCTAGCGGGACTGTCAGCATTATTGTGAAAGGATGAACAAAGCTTTCAAACTGAGCCGCCATCACAAGATATGCTGTAACTAAAGCTAAAAAGAATATAACATAAATCTGAAAACTTATTTCTTTTAGTTGCTCACTTTCCCCTTTGAAATCAATTCTGGCATTAGGTGTATTTTCTTGAACAACTTTTTCTAAAAAAGTTAAGGCATTTTGAAGGGTATAATCTCCTACGATATTTGCAGAAATAGTAACTGCTTTTTGTCTATTGTACCTTGATAGAAATGGAGCAGTTCCTCTTTCATTAATTGTTACTAAATTTGATAAAGCAATTAATTGACCAGAGTTTTTTGATCTAACATAAACTTTATTTAAACTTGAGGGTTCATTTCTATTTTTAATATCTCCCTGCAGGATAATTGAATACTCTTTACCATCCTTTGTAAATTTTGTTACACTTCTGGAGCCAAAGATAGTTTCAATTGTTCGACCTATTTCTGAAGTAGATACGCCAAGATCTGATGCTTTCTTTTGATCGATCTTTACATTTATAATCGGTTTATTTAATTCAAAATCATCTTCGATATTAGCTAAATTATTATTTTTTCTAGCCTCTTTTTTTATAGTTTCTTTCCATTGAATTAATTCTTCATAGGTATTACCTAATATTACAAATTGGACTGGTTTCTCTACACCACCAGTTCTTATTCCCTGGGGCATAACAGGAAATGATAAAACACCTGGAACTTTTGAAATTTCTCTAAAAGACTCCATCATTATTCTGTTACCTTTTCTGTCTCTTTTTTTCCAATCTTCCAACAATACAATTATAAAAGCTGAGTTGACTTGTTTGCTACTTTTTCCGAAACCTGGTACCCTTAAAATTAGTCTTCTATACTCACCTTGCCCCACTTTTGGTAATAACAATTTTTCAATATCCTGAGTTTTTGAGGAGGTAAACTCAAACCCTGAGCTTTGAGGTGCTTTTACTATTACAAAGAAAGCACCTCTATCTTCTTTTGGTATAAGTTGTTTTGGAATATAAATAAATAAACCAATACTCAATATTAAAACTGATATTAAAAAAGTGATTATACTTTTTTTCTTTAATATCCAATATTTTAAAGTGTAAATATAAAATTCCTTAAAATCATTTAATCTTTTTTCAAATTTAAGAGTTAATTTATTTCTTTTTGATTTTGTGTCTAAAACTTTGCTAGCAATCATCGGGCTTAAGGATAATGCTACAAAACTTGATATTATCACTGCGAAACTTAAAGTTACAGCTGTTTCAGCATACAACACTCCAGCTAAGCCCTCTATAAAAATTAAAGGTATGAATACAGCAACAAGAACTAAGGTAGTTGCTATAATTGCAAAAGACACTTGTCTCGATCCTTTATATGCGGCAACTAATGAACTCTCACCTTTCTCAACCCTTCGGTATATATTCTCCAACATTACAATTGCATCGTCCACTACGATTCCTATTGCAAGAACTAATGCCATAAGAGTGAAAAGGTTTATTGAAAAATCAAAAAAATAAATTGCTAAAAAAGTCGATATTAAAGAGACCGGCAAAGCTACAATTGGTACTACTAAAGCTCTGATGTTACCCAAAAAAAGATAAATAATGAGCGTGACTAAAATTAGTGCCACAAATAATGTTTTGTACACCTCTTTAATTGCATTTGAGACATAATTCGATCTATCAAAAGAAACCTCTAATGTAGATCCATCAGGTATAGAACTTTGTATTTCTTTAATCTTCTTTTTTACTTTTGTAGCTACCGCGATTGTGTTTGCATCTGAGTTTTGATAAATACCAATACCTACAACTTTTTTTCCATTTCCTTTAAAAAGTGTTCTTGTAGAGACTGGACCAAATTCAATCCTAGAAACATCTTCCAAAGTTGTCACAGAACCATCAATTGCCCTCTTCAAAGGTAGTTTTTTATAAGAGTCTAAATTCTCATAAGCGTTTTGAAGTTTAATTGAAAGATCTACATCTTTTGACTCTATTCGACCTGCAGGAAATTCTAAGTTTTCTGAATTTAAAACTTGTTCAACATCTTGAGTTGTTAAATTTCTAGCAGCTAGCGAAAGAGGATCTAACCAAACTCTCACAGAGAGCTCCCTTTCACCACCTAATCTCACACGTCCTACTCCTTCTACAGTTGAGAAATAATCTACCAAATATCGATCAGCAAAATCAGTGAGTTCTAAATCACTCATAAAATCTGAGCTAAAACTCAACCACATAGTTGTTCTAAAGCCTGCAGATTGTTTAAAAATTTCTGGAGCGCTAGCCTCTTTTGGTAAATTATCCACCACTCTTGATATTGCACTTCTCACATCGTTAGCAACATCGTCAATATCAAGGTTATCTTTGAAGGTCATATCAATTCTCGACCTTTCATCTTCACTCATAGAGTCAATTGAAACGAGACCAGGGGTGCCTCCAATAAAATCCTCAATCTTTTGTGTTATCTGAGTGTCAATAACCTGAGCTGAAGCCCCTTTGTAATCAGTTTGAACTGATACTACTGGTCGGTCAATATCTGGTAATTCATTAGTTGGTATTTCAAAAAAAACTAAAATACCAAACATAACCATTACTATACTCATTACCATTGAGACGACCGGTCGTTTGATTGATAAGTCTGTTAAGAACATCTTTTAATTAATGATTTTAATTTTAATTTTATCTCTTACTTTTGAAATTCCTTCTTTTACTATCTTGTCGCCCACAGACAAACCATCAAGAATAGAAACTTTTCCATAATTTCTTTTTCCAATTTTTACCTCAATTTTCTCGATAGTATTATCCTCTAAAACTTTATATGCAAAAGCTGTATCACCCTGGATCAATAATGAGTTTTCAGGAACTCCTATTTCTTGAGTTTCATTATAAATAATTTGTATATCTAAAAGCATTCCCGGGACCAATTCTAAATCTTTGTTGTCCACTGTGATGCTTGCAAGAACTGACCTTGTACTAGGATCCACACGAGAACTCACAGAGTCTATTTTGCCATAAAATTTTTTATCAAACGCATCCGATCTAACTTCAGCGATAAGACCGGGTTTTAATATTTTAAGATAAATCTCGGGAACTTTAATATTTAGAATAATCGATGAAGTATCATCTAGAGTGAGAATAAATGACTCTGTTCCTAGAACACCTTGAGCAATTTCTCTTTTTCCCAAAACTCCTTTAAAGGGGGCAATTATAATCTCATTTTTTGTTCTTAATAAAACTTCACCTTCATTAAATACTTTTCCAATAAGAATTTTTTCATCAAGTATTTCACTTTTTTTGACTCTAAAGTTTTTATTTTTTTTTGATAAAGCAGTTCCAAATGTTTCAATACTGTCAAAAAATTTGGATGATTGAACAACTTCCACAATTACTCCTGGTGGTGGGTATTTAGAAAATTTCTTCTGAAAATGTTTTCCAACAAAGTGTCTTGCTACTATCACTGAAGCAATGACAAATGCCAATATTATTAAAAATATGGTTATTTTTTTTGAAGTTTTCATGCTGGATATTTACCATATTCACTCCAAGAACCATCATAAATTTTTGGAATATAATCGTTATTTACCATTTTATAGGCATAAGCTAGGACTGCGGCGGTAACTCCAGATCCACAAGTAAAAACTGGATCTAATCTTTTTTCTTTATTTTCATTTTGATTGAAAAGTTCTTTTAATTCTTCAACATTTTTAAACTCTCCAGTTTTTTGATTTATACAAAGATTAAAAGGTAAACAAAAAGAGTTTTGGATATGTCCACTTCTTAATCCTTTCCTTGGCTCAGATACTTTTCCCTCAAATCTTTCAAGGCTTCTTGCATCAATAACATTAAAACTCTTACTTAAAATATTCTTTTTTATTTGATCAAGGCTTACTACTAAATTTTCTTTTATATTTGCAGCATAATTACTTTCAATAATTTCTGTCATATCTTTGGTTGTAGGTTTATTTTCAAAAATCCATTTTTTTAGTCCACCATTTAAAATATGTATTTTTTTTTCATTATGACCAAAATATAAAAGACTAAACCAACACCTACACGAACTTTTTAAATCAGAGTTGTCATATATGAGAATATCATCATTATTACTTATTCCTAAGGAGGACATTATTTTTTCCCAAGTTTTTTGTTTTGGAAGCATATGTGGAAGGTCCGTATCTTTCTCAGAATTTTCATCTAAATCAAAAAAAATAGAGTTTGGAATATGGCCATCTCGATATTCTTCAGCAGGATTTCTTTTTTGAGCTGGCATATGCCAAGAGGCATCTATTATTTTTAGACTATTTAAATTATCAAGAACCCAATCTGTCGTGACTAAACTCATCTAAAATTTCTTGTCTAAATATTTTTGATGGTATTCCTCGGCTATGCAATAATTCTTTAGCAAAGATAATTTAGTGACAATTTTTCCTGAAAAATCATTGTTTTTTAATTTTAAAACCTTTTCAGCAATTTCTTTTTGTTTTGAGTTTAAATAAAAAATTTCACTTCTGTACTGAGTTCCAAAATCTGGACCTTGAGAATTCAAAGTAGTAGGATCATGAATTTTAAAAAAAAAATTCAAAATTTCCTCATAAGTAATAATTTTTGGATCAAAATTTATTTTTACTACTTCAGCATGATTTGTTTCACCAGAACAAACTTCTTTATAAGTTGTGTTTTCAGTTTTACCACCACAATAACCTACCTCAGTTTTATAAACTCCATTGAGACTACCAAATTTTTTTTCAGGTCCCCAAAAACATCCACAAGCTAAAACTGCTATTTCCATTGATTATTTAAATTATATAACTAAGTTAAACTTATGCTTTCTAAAAATCAATTAGGCTTTTTGTACATGTTTCTCTCTGTTTGTGCGTTTTCATTAATGGATTTAATTGTAAAGTGGTCTGTCGATTATCCAATTGGTCAGGTTTTGTTTTTTAGGGGCTTCTTTGGAATAATCTTTTATTTATTTATAATCCCGAAAGAAAGATTTCATAATTTTTATAAAACTCAACGGCCAGGATTACATGCTTTAAGGTGCGGCTCAGGGCTAATAGCACTAATTGCAATATTTATTGCTTTAAGACAGCTGCCATTAGCAACTGTAGTGAGCATATCTTTTGCTGCTCCAATATTCACAACAATATTGTCTATTTTTTTACTAAATGAAAAAGTTGGAATTTTTAGGTGGTTAGCAGTTATCATAGGCTTTTTTGGAATTCTTATAATTACAGAACCTGGGATCACTGAATTAAATATTTATTATATTTTTCCAATTATATTTTGTTTAGGTCTCTCCTATGTAGCGATAACTATTAGACAACTGTCAACAACCGAACCAGTGTGGTTGATTTCTTTTTATTTTTCTTTAGCAATTTTATTGTTGAGTTTTTTAACTATTCCCCAGGGCTGGATTATGCCTACTTTAAATCATTTTGTACTTTTATCATTAATAGGTATTTTCGGGGGTGCTGCGAACTTATGGTTAAGTCAATCATATAAATTTTCAGAAGTTTCTTTAGTAACTCCTCTCAAGTATTTGGCTTTAGTTTTTGCTGTTATATTTGGATATCTCATTTGGGACGAGATACCTTTGTTTAAAACACTAATCGGATCTTTATTGGTAGTTGTTTCTACGCTTATAATTTTTAGAAGGGAAATTTATAAGAAAAAAATCATAACATCTAGACCAATTAATGACTAAAATGCCTAAATATTGGAATAATGCAAAAAAATATTTATCCAAAAAAGATGAAACTATTTCCAAGTTAATTAAAAGTTATGAAAGTCCCTCAGAAACTATTTTAACTACAAGGCGAGACATTTTTTTTTCGTTATGCAAAAGTATAATTGGACAGCAAATAAGCGTTGCAGCAGCAAATTCAGTTTTTTTAAAATTTAAAAAGAAATGCAAAAATAAAATTAATGCAAAAACAGTATCAAAGTTGACCTTCACTCAATTGAAAAGCTGTGGATTAAGTAGACAGAAAGTATTAGGCATAAAGAGTTTAGCCAAGCAAACGATTGAAAAAACTTTTAACCCTAAGTTAATTCATGAGATGTCTGATGAGGAGGCTATAAATTATTTATCACAGTTGAGACAAATAGGAAGATGGTCAGCTGAGATGATCTTGTTATTCACATACAATAGATCAAATATTTGGCCAGTTCAGGATATTGGTCTTTTGAGAGCTATATCAAAAAATTATAAAAAAAAATATTTACCACCTGAAAAATTTGTATCATTATTAAAAAAAAGATTTAGTCCTTATTGCTCTGTTGCAACGTGGTATTTATGGAGATCAATAGATCCTGAACCAATTCAGTATTAGTTTAATCAAGCCAATCCTTAAACTTACTCTCATGACTCTGAACGTATTGAGGTAATTTACCTTTAGGATATAAACTTAATTTTCTTTTTTTTTCAGTAAATTTATTTTCTGTTTTGTCTGCATACATGTCATAAATAGTTTCATTATTTCTCATTAATCTTGATATTTCTTTCAGATCAATATTTTCAACTTCAAAATCTCTGTGGTGTAAATAAGATTTTAATTTGATCTCAATATCGGCTGGACTTTTCAAATTTGAAAAATGCCAACCTCCATCATTAATAAAAATTTTATTAATATATTTTGTCTCTGAAAAAATAGTATCCAGTCTCCAAAATCCAAATTTTTTATTCTTAATGTTTCTAATCCATTGAGGTGATTTAAGATTTTTCTTTTTGCAAGCTTTTGTTCCATACCACTTAAAACCTTCAAGGTATCTATTCAACTTATAGTAAAAAATGTTTTGTTCAAAAATAACAATTTTATTTTGCACTTTTGCTACATTTAGATCTTTTAAATCTGGTATCTCATCTACATCAGATATCATTATTAAATCATCTTCGTTGGCTTTATCTAGCCCTTTATGAATTTGATTTCTTTGAAAATTTTCTCTTTTGTGAGCATTAAAAATAAATTTATGAGATTTTAACGCTTCATCATCCTCTTTATTAACTTTTTCTAAGTTTGGAGGTTCATCATCTTGTACAATATAAATTATCTTATCTTTAAATTTGGGGTACTTGTTAATATCAAATTTTAAATCCCTTTTTTTACCGTTGTGGTAGAATTTACTTTCAACAATAACGAAACAATCAACAGAATTTTTTAAAGAGTTTAGTCTTATGTCTAATACGGCCTCTTCATCATAAAACATAAAACAATCAAAGATTCGCATAAAATGATTTCTAACTTATATATCTTGATATATAAATCTAAAAATAGAACAATTTTTTATGTCAAAAAAACTTATTATTGACTGGAATGAATACAATAGATCAATAGACGAGCTTGCCATTCAAATAAGCGAAAGTGGATTTAAACCATCTTTTATAATTTGCATTGCACGGGGTGGCTTGAGAGTAGGGGACATACTAAGTAGAATTTTTAAAGTAAAATGTGGTTACCTTGGAGTTGAAAGCTATTCATCAGCAGGTGAGGGAAAAGTATCCGATGTTCAAAATGAACTTACATTTGCAAGGGACTTATCTACAACAAGTAAAATTTATGGTGAAAATATTTTAGTAACCGATGATCTTATTGATACTGGTGTGACACTTGAAAAGACTTTAGATTGGCTAAAAAAACATAAAGATTTTGAAAATAAGAAAATTACTTTTAAATCTGCTGTTCTTTACAAAAAAGAAAAATCTGAATTTAGATCAGATTACATTGTTCATAATCTTAAAGATAACCCTTGGATTGTTTTTCCTTATGAACTGCGAGAATTGATTTCAATAGATCAACTGAAAAAAGAATTAAAAAAAAAGGGCTAGGATTTTTTATCTAGCCCTTTTTTATAATTTTAAATTAAGCAACTACAAAACTTAAAACACTTAAAATAGCAATTATCCATATTGCTGGTGAAGTGGTTGCAAATTTTCCTGTAAAAATTTTAATTAAAGCATACGCCACAAAAGCAAGCGCTATACCATTGCTTATACTATAAGTTAAAGGCATGGTAATCATCGCAACTATAGCAGGAGCGGACTCAGAGATGTCGTCCCAGGAAATATCCGTGATATTTCTCACGAATAAAACTGCTACATATAGTAATGCTGCTCCATCAATTTCTTTAGGCAAACTTGTAGCTAAAGGAGAAAAAAATAAACATGATAAAAATAATACACCAATTACTAACGATGTCATTCCTGTTCTTCCACCTGCTTTTACTCCAGCTCCAGACTCTACATAACTTGTAACGGTAGTTGTTCCCATTAAAGCTCCAGCAACTGTGCCAACACTGTCAGACAACATCGCCTTATTGATATCTTGAACTTTACCTTTACTGTCTACCTTACCTGCAACGTTTGCTACTGAAGTTAATGTTCCAGCTGTGTCGAAGAAATCAATAAACAGCAAAGTAAAAACTACAGTAGACATACTTGCAGTTAATGCAGCTTTAAGATCAAAGTCAAACAAGTAAGTCATAGGCGGCGGCGTATCAACTATACCATTAAACTTTGCAAGACCTGTTGCCCATGCAATTATACTAAATGCAATAATACCAATTATAATATTACCTTTAACTTTAAGTTTTTCTAAAACAACCATTGCCACAAAAGCTAAACATCCTAATAGCACTAATGGATTTTTAATATCACCTAAAGTAACCAATGTAACTGGATGATCTCCAACCACACCCATAATTTCAAGACCTATTATAGCCAAGAATAAACCTATCCCTGCACCAATTCCTAATTTCAAACTTCTCGGTATAGAATTTATTAACCATGCTCTCAGCGGAGTAAGTGAAATTATTAAAAATAAAACTCCCGCAACTAGCACCGCACCAAGGGCTGCTTGTGGAGAGTAACCCATTCCACCCACAACTCCGAAAGCAACAAATGCATTTATTCCCATTCCAGGAGCAAGACCTATTGGCCAAGTTTTTCCGTAAAAAGCCATAATGAAACAAGCTACTGCTGTTGCTAGTATGGTTGCGGTGAAAACTGCACCAAAATCAAAAAAACCTTTTTCAGGGCCAGCAAATTCTCCTGACAGTATAAAAGGATTTAAAAACATTATATAAGCCATCGTCAGGAAAGTTGTTACTCCTGCAATGACCTCTGTTTTAAAATTAGTTTTGTTTTTTTTGTATTCAAAATATTTATCTAACATTTAACCTCCAATATTTATTACGATTATCAGATTCTTATTTTAATTACTTGAATTAGTTGTTTTTTATTAACAAATTTCAACTTGAAGTTTATTTTTTTTATAAAGTAATTATAATAATTAATCGAAATGATAAAAAAAATATCAATTATAATTCTAATGATGTTCATGTTTCAGGGATGCCAAACAGTACAGAATAAAACAAATAATATTGTTGAAAAAGAGGAAAAATACCTAGAAAAATTTATTAATAAAAAAATTGAAAAAGTCATTCAAGAATTTGGAGAACCAACGCAATACTTGCCACCAGACCCAGAAAGTGGTGGAGGAAAGTTAATATACAATTCTAAAAAATTAGGAATTAAATGTGTAAGAACTTTTCAAGTTGATGAGTCAGAGAGAGTTGTAGGATTTTCATCAAAAGGATGTTTTTGACTTGTGGGGAAAATCCCCACAAGCAAGGTAAAACTTATTTAATTTCTATAAGTTTTTTTTTCTTATAATCAGGAATTACTCTTTCGCAAGCGATAGTTAGCAAACCATCTTTTAACTCGGCTCCATTTACCTTAACATCATCTGCTATTGTAAATGATCTTGCAAATTGTCTTTGAGATATTCCTTTATGTAAAATCTCTCCGTCCTGATCTTTGTTTTCTGATTTATCTGTTTGTTTTGTTCTAACAGTCAGCATATTGTCCTCAAACTCCACCTCTACATCTTTTTT
This sequence comes from uncultured Pelagibacteraceae bacterium, assembly GCA_902582235.1. GTDB lineage: Bacteria > Pseudomonadota > Alphaproteobacteria > Pelagibacterales > Pelagibacteraceae > Pelagibacter. The sequence goes on along the minus strand of CACHQX010000003.1, from coordinate 151,739 downwards.
AGTAAAACCGGCTAAAGCAACTTCAATAGAATATTTATCTTTGCCTGTTTTTCTAATATTGTATGGCGGGTAATTTGATTGCATACTCATTCCTCCATTACCCAACATGTTTTCAAATTGATCAAACATGTCGTCAAAACCAATTGAAAATGGTCTTAAGGAATTGAATATTGATAGATCCTTACTTGTCATATTATCCTCCTTTGTTAGCAAGAATTATAAAGGTCCCATTAGGCAACCTTTAATTAATATATGGTAAGTATTTCTATTTTTTCAAGACGCAGAAATTAAATTTTTTTTGCAATCTTACATATGAAAGCATAGTCAAAAGCTATCTCCTCAATAATTCCATCGCGTCCAGATTTACCTCCATGACCCGCATTCATTTCAGTTTTTAAAAGTAAAAGATTATTATCGGTTTTATTATCTCTTAACTTTGCTGTAAATTTTAAAGGTTCATCAAATAAAACTCTATTGTCACTGAGGCTAGTAGTAATTAAAATGTTTGGATAATCCATTTTTTTTATATTATTGTACGGCGCGTATGAGTAGATATAATCAAAGTGTTCCTTGTTTTCTTTTGCATTTCCAAATTCATCAAACTCTCCAATCGTCAAGGGCAATGAGTGATCAAGATTAGTTGTCAAACTATCAACAAAAGGAACTGCCATTATCATACCTAAAAATAAATCTGGTTTTTCATTTACTACTGCCCCCATCAGTAATCCACCAGCCGATCCTCCCATACCAATAATTTTTTTCTTTGAAGTATATTTTTTATCAATTAAAAATTTTGCGCACGAAATATAGTCTTGAAAAGTATTCTTCTTGTTTAATAATTTTCCTTCTTTCCACCATTTCATGCCTCTTTCCATTCCTCCTCTAATATGAGTGGTAGCCCAAATAATATCCCTGTTGATTAAGCTTAATCTGGTAGAAGAAAACGATGGCCACATTGAATTTCCATAAGAACCATATCCATATAAAAGTAAATTTGAATTTCCATCCAGTTTTGTAGTTTTTTTTCTTGTAATTGTAATTGGAATTATTCTTCCATCATGTCCTTCGCACTCAAGTCTTTCAACAATGTAATCATTCGAATTATGACCTGATGGAATTATTTGTTTTTTGACAAGTTTTTTTTCTTTAGTTTTTAGATTGTAAATAAAAGTTCTAGATGGCGTTTTAGGAGTAGAGTAAGAAATATATATATCGTCCGTTTCACGATCTCTCTGCATCAGGGAAACAGATGAGTCGTAAACAGTTTCTTCGGTAAAAATTATTTCTTCCTCTTTATTTGTTTTAAGATTTTTGACGTAAATTTTATCAAGTGCATTTTTAAGCTCAGATCTGATTTGCCAGTTATTGAGAAATGTTAAATTTCCAATCATGGTTTCTGATTGGCTTGGAATATAACTTTCCCACACTTTAGTTTCGATATTATTTGAAATTAAAATTTTAAAATCCTCAGCATCCTCATTTGTGTGCATGTAAAAATTTCCACCCCATGAATTTACACTGTAAATGATGCCTTTTTTTCTTTTTTGAATAAGTTTAGGCTCAGGTTTTTTTTCATCAATGCTAAAGTAATATTTCTCTGATGTATTGTGATCTGAGCTATTTATAAAATAATATTTTTCATCAGAACTTATACCTATGCTAACCGTAAATGCTTTTGTTTTTTCCTCAAATATAAGTAGATCTTCATTACTAGGTGATCCAATTTGATGTCTAAAAATTGATCTTGGTCTGTGATTTTCGTCCAACTTTGAATAAAATATATATTGGTCATCAAGACTAAAATTTATTGAGCCAGATGTATTTTCAATTTTTTCAGTAACTAACTTGCCAGTTTTAATATCTCTGACATAAATTGTGAAATATTCTGAACCTTTTAAATCTAAAGAGTATGCAAGAAATTTATCATTATAACTTACTTCAAGATCGCCAACCCCAAAATACTCAGTCTTCAGTTTACTTTTTTCTTTATCGCCATTCCAAATTTCTTCAACTTCATCAGTTCCAATTTTCTTCCGGCATTTAATTGAGTAGTTTCCTTTTTTAGTTGTTTTCGTCCAATACTCATAATTTTTATCTTTAAAAGGAAGAGACTCATCATCTAACTTTATTCTTCCTTTGATTTCATTAAATAATATTTTTTGAAATTTTTTAGTATCTTTTAAGTGAAACTCAGTATACTTATTTTCCTCCTCTAAATACTTTCTTACCTCAGGTAAAAGCTTTGAACTATCTTTTAAAACTTCCAATATATTTTTTTGGTGAACCCAGCTATAATCGTCTGTCCAGGTGACGTTATGACAGGATTTTGTTTCTGATTTTTTTGAAAGTTGTGGTATTTTCATAATAACTATTTACATGAATTTTTTTTTTATAACACTTGTTATTTTTGTCGTAATATATTTAATATTAAATTGGTTTGCTAAAACCTCGAGTAGAAAAATTTCAAAATTTATTAGATCTTTTGTAATTATCTTATCTATTGTCCTTGCAATTGCCATGGTAGTTGCAGGTAGATATGTATTTTCACTACCTTTTTTACTTATGGTGCTTCCTATATTAAAAACAAAAGCTGGTTTTACTCTTTTTCAATTATTTAGGTTCTGGGGTTTATTAAACGTTTTAAAAAATTCCGGAAGATTTAATTTTAATAATTTTAATAAAAATCTTAATACTAGCGAGATTACTCTGGATGAGGCGTACAAAATTCTTAATCTTGACCCTAAAAAAAAATATTCAAAGGATGAAATTTTAAATTCTTATAAAAAAATTATGAAAAAAATTCATCCGGACATTAGCCCTGAGTTGACTAGGTTAGCCTCAATTGTCAATGAGGCTAAGGACGTTGTTTTAAGAAACATTTGACAAAATTTCGTCTAGTTTTTTTTGAATTTCTAGGGGATTTATTTTGTCTTTCCCCAAAGTATCATGGGTAACTGTGTTCACCCCTTCAGGAAGTATAGGGTGCATAAGAGAACTGTAACTTCCGTAAACTAAAGGTGTATCAGCCATAAGCACAATTGTCGGAATATTTAAAGCAGCAGATAAATGGCTGAAACTTGAGTCATTACATATTGAGACATCACAATTTTTAATAATAGGAATTATTTTGCTAATATTTAAATTGTTTAATGGTATACAAAATTCTTTTAAATCTGATTTTAAAATCTGATCCAAAATTTCAACTTCCTCCTTTCCATTTCCTGTTGCAATAAAAAATTTACATTTCCCTCTTCTTAATGTGTTTTTCATCACTTCTAAAAATATTTTAGAGGGAACTCTTTTTGTTTCACCTGATCCACCTGTTCCAAGAACAATGTTAGTTTCATAATTACTAATTGAGTAATTTTTCTTTTCTTGGGCAACAGAGTCTGACCTAAGATTTATAGTAGGGTTTTCTTTGACATCAACTTTTAATGTATCTCTTATAAACTTTTTAGCTGTCTCAATAATATGCTGATTTTTTTTTCTAAGAAGCTTGTAAGAATTTATATTCTTAATTCCACCTATTTTAGCAGCCATATAAAATCTAAGCGAAGAATTGAAAATAAAAACTTTATCAAATTTTTTTTCTTTAAAATCTTCTATAAGATTAAAGAACCCTTTAACACCGGCATGTCTTTTTTCTCCCTCGCTTCTTTCGAGATAAATTATTTCTTTTATATATTTTTCCTCATTTAAATATTCCGAGGCTTTAGTACTTTTTTTAACCATTAAAGAAACTTGTTCCCCATAATAATTTGAAATTGCTTTAATGAAAGGAAGAAACATGATCATATCCCCAATTCCCATTCGATTTTGAATAACAAGTATTTTCATAGATTCTTTGTATCTTTACTAAAAAAAAAATATTAGTTAAATTTAATTATGGGAGAAATAAAAGGCATTTATGCGGCGGCTGTTTCTATATTAAATGATGACTTATCATTAGATGTTAACAAAACAGTAAAACACTGTGAAAATATAATAAATGATGGTTGTCATGGAGCAGTTTTATTTGGGAGCACTGGTCAATCACAGTTAATACCTCTTAATGAAAAAATTGAGATGATTAATTTTGTTTCAAAAAACGAAAAAATTAAAGAAAATTTGATTATTGGAACTGGACTAAATTCACTAGTAGAAAATATAAATTTCTTAAAATTATCTTTGAATATTGGTCTCAATAAATTTTTGATTATGCCTCCAGCTTACTATAATTACGGAGATAAAGAGGTAATAGAATATTATACAAAATTAATTAAATCTGTTCCGGATGCGAAAATAATTCTTTATAACTTTGAAAAACTTTGTGGATATAAATTTTCTGTTGATTGTGTTGAAAATTTAGCAGCCAGATTTCCCAAAAATATAATCGGTGTAAAAGACAGCTCATACAATCTTATGGGAAACCTTAAAATCAAAAATTTTTCTATTTTACCTGGATCAGAATTGAAACTCCTAAGTGGGCTTAAGAAAGATTGTTCTGGAATAATAACTGCCACATGTAATGTTACCGCCAAACTTGCAAGAAAAGTTTTTGATGACTTTGAACAAAATAAAGATCAAACTGTAAATGATAAATTGTGTGAAGTTAGAAAAGCTTTTGATCAGTTTAATTTAATATCAGGCCTACATTCATTTCTTAGTTTAACTGATAAGCAGTTTTTAAATATATTACCTACATGTTCCCTACTTAGTAAACAGGATGAGAAAACACTCATAGATAAACTTAAAGATTTAGACTTTTTAGGAAAGGATTTTAAAGCTGCATAAAATGAAACTAGTTAATTTTTTAAATGATCTATTCAAAGAAGATGGATTTAGATTAATTGATGCGAATAAAAGAGAATATTTAATTGGAAAACCCAAGAAAAAAAATCCTATTATATTGGAATTACTAGACTCATCTATGCATTACAAACTTTTGCTACTTCCTGAATTATACTTAGGAGAAGGTTATATGGATGGTAAAATTAAGATACACAATGGTACTATCGCAGAATTTTTAGAAATTACTTTAAAAAATCTTGGAAAACGACATCCAAATAATTTAAGCAAGATGGTAAATAAAATATTAGGCACATATAAATATTTGACCAATTTTAATTTCGCAAAACAATCAAAAAAAAATGTAGCTCATCATTACGATATATCTGAAAAACTTTATGATTTATTTTTAGATAGAAAAAGACAATATTCTTGTGCTTATTTTAAAAACGATAACGACACCTTGGAAGAAGCACAAAATAACAAAATTAATCATATAATAAAAAAATTAAATATTAAGGATAATCAAACAGTTCTTGATATTGGTTCAGGGTGGGGTGGCATGGCAATAGAAATTGCAAAAAAAACAAAAGCCAGAGTCCTTGGTATAACTTTATCAGAAAACCAACTCAAGTATAGCAGACAAAAAGCGAAGGAAATGAATCTTGAAAACCAAGTAGAGTTCAAACTAATTGATTACAGAGAATTAAAATCAAAATTTGATAGAATTGTAAGTGTTGGTATGTTTGAACATGTTGGAAAAAAATTTTATAGAAAATACTTTAAATGTGTCCACGATCTTTTAAATGAAAATGGAGCTGCATTGATCCATACTATTGGTTCGATTGATAAGCCTAGAGACCCACAACCTTGGATTTCTAAGTACATTTTTCCAGGTGGCTACACACCTAGCTTGAGCGAAATTGCAAGCCCGATAGAAGAGTCAAATTTAATTCTAAATGATTTAGAGGTTTTAAGATTGCATTACGCACATACTTTAAGAAATTGGAGAGAAAGATTTCTTAATAAAAAAGATAAAGTATTAGAAATGTTTGATGAAAGATTTTTAAGAATGTGGGAATTTTATTTAGCTGGCTGTGAGATGGCTTTTAAATGGGGAGATCAGGTTGTATTTCAATTACAGTTGAGCAAGAATAAAACCACAATACCACCTACAAGAGACTATATTTATCAATAAATTACTGATAATTTTGAAATCTCCTGATGAAAAAAAATAAAAAAAGAAAAAAAAAGATCATAAAGAAAAAAAAATCTCAGAAAAAAGCCAAAAGAAGTTTTAAGCGAGTCAAAATAAGAAAAAAAAGTAAAAAAAAAATAAAAAAGATCAAAAAAAAAAGGTCTCAAAAAAAGACAGGTTTTTTAGCAAAATTCGTTTTTTTACAAGAAAGTATAAAAAAAAAACTACGTTTCAAAATTAACCTTAATCCAGAAAAGAAAATTCAGGGTTTTTTTGATTTAATTGAAAAGAAAATTATTGATACGAGGAAGTTAATTATTGAAGAAAAGCAGAAGTTTAAAATACGAGAGGTTGAGAAGGAAAGACAACAAAAAAGAGCGGAGGAAAAAGCTAAAATAGATTTATTAAAGAAACAGGTTGAGCTTAAAAAAACCGAGTTAAAAGAGGAAAAAAAGCTACAAATAGAGAGAGCAAGAGACCTTAAGAAATTTTTAAGACAAGAGCAGGCAATTTTAAGACAAGAACAGGCACAAGTTCAAAGGAAGTTTCTTGAAGAAATTAAGTTAGAAAAACAAATTGAAAAATTTAGAATAAGAGAGGTAAAAGAGCTAGAGACTCTAGAGCGAATTTCGTTAAAAGAAAAAAGAGACGATTATAGCGAAATCCAAGAGAGAATAGATAAGTTAAAAGAAAAATATAGGCTAATTAGAGATCAAAAAATTCGCGAGCGATTAGAGGCGTTAGGAATAAAAACTTTAGATGAAGATGATAGAGAAACTTTATTAAAAAAGGAAAAAAATTATATTGCTGCCAGACAACTAGTAGAAACATCTCTAGAGAGTTTTTATAGAAGTGCCTCAAGTTTAGTTTTTCAACTAAATAAACGGCACCTAACAAGAGATATGTCTATATTCAGATGTATTGATAGAAGGTTTGAAACGGGTGAGATATTTATAAAGTGGGATGAGTCCAATGATGATGAATGGCTTATATTGATTTATATTAAAGATAACTCACCAGAAGGAAAAATTGTTATTGAGGATAAATGCAATCATGAAAAATATTTTTCAGACGAATATCAATCAAACGAAATATTTAAAGCATCGGATAAAATGGTAGATTCTCTCACACAACTTTTATATCGTGAGCGAAGTAAGAATGTTAATCAATCACTAACATAAACAGACACACCTCTTGCATTTACATCAACATCGAATTTTTTGTGAAGAGGAGGAAAAGCTCTTTGTGAACAATCTAATCTATCACAGGTTCTGCAAGATACACCAATTGGAATTTCTGTTTTTTTGTCGCTTAAACTTAAATTTTCAGTATAGACAAAATCTTTAGCATACTTCGCTTCACAGCCCAAACCTATTGAAAGCATACTTTTTTTCTGCCCATATCTTCCAACACCTTTTTCAACTGTTCTTGCAATACAAACATATTTTTCTCCATTAGTCATTTTACTTACAGCAGCTTGTATTACGCCAGGTCTTGAAAATGCTGAATATACGTTCCATCTTGGACAAGCGCCTCCGTATCTTGGAATTTCTATACCAGACAAAGAAAACCTTTTTGAGATATTTCCAGCAACATCGACCCTTAAAAAGTGAAAAGGAATACCCGGTAACTTAGGATCCTGCAAACTTGTTACTCTATGCGCGACTTGTTCAAACGAAGTTGCAAAAGTATTTTGAAGTAATTCTAAGTCATATTTCAGTTTTTTACATTCAGAATGGAATAATTTGTAAGGCATCAAAATTGCTGCACCACAATAATTCAATAACGCAATTTGGGTAAGTCTCTTGGACTCTTCTGTTGGAAATTTAAATTCAGACAAATAATTGTTTATTTCTTCCATGGCTCCTTCCTGAGCTATTTGGGCTGCTGCATGTAGTTTTTTAGTCTCTAATGAATTATAATCACTTAACAAAAGCTCTTTTTTATTTTTATCAAAAATTTTTGAAAAAGGCTTACCCTCGTCAGGAATTACATCTTTAACTGTAATTGAGTATTCTGTTTTTAAAAACTCACACAATGCGACATATCTTGTACGATTATTCTTTTGAACTTTTTCAAAAACATCATTTGCAAATTCCTCTAATCTTGGAAAATAATTTTTCTTTTCTTGTAAAAAATCAGAAATTACTTCACCGGGAAAAGCAGTTTTTCTGCTATCAATAATTTTTCCCGATAAGTTTTCTACTTTGTTGATTATTTCATGATCTTTTTGTTTAAAATTATCTCCTAATTTTATTAGAGCTTTTGCAATTTTAGGGTTTGTATTTACAAGATCTTTAACCTCTGGTCCCACAATATCTAAGTCCTCAAATAATTTATCATCTAGCAATTCTGATATGTCGTTAACGAGATTTAAGTCAGATTTATTGGTTAAGTCTGAAAGCTCAATTTTTAATTCTTCACAAACTTTTAGTAATAAATCTCCGTCAATTTTTCGTTTTCCACTCTCAATTAAATTAAGATAGCTTGCAGAAATTCCCAATTGTTCTGCTAATTTATTCGCTTGAAGTCCTAATTGACGTCTAAATGACTTGATTTTTGGCCCTATTTTAAGATCAATTTGACTCATATTTTCTATTTGTAAACTTTGTAAATTATTATTTACAACAAATTTCTATATTTTACAAGGGTTTTATTTTATTTGATTGATTTTGTAAATTTTGTAAATTATAAGGTTCGTATGGACAACAAAAACAAAAAAAACTACTTAAAAAGCCAAGAAAATACATCAGAGAATATGCCCTCTAACAGCAGCTCAGGTATTTATTTAAGAGATGATCACTGTGATTGGGGTTCTAGCGGGATGAACGAATTCACTCAAGAATTTGGTGAAAATAACTAGTTTCGCTTAAATCTGACAACATCAACAAAGGGCAATTTAATGGGTGCTGAAAAAAAGGTTTCTTACGATCTAAAAAGATTTGCTGGTATTAAAAGAGATTACAATCAAGACGACGTTGAGAGATTAAGAGGTTCAATTAAAATTGAATATTCAATATGTAAACAACAATCCACAAAATTGTGGAATTTATTAAATTCTGAACCATACGTTAATACCCTTGGTTCTTTATCCGGCAATCACGCAGTTCAACATGCAAAAGCTGGTTTAAAAGCAATTTACTTAAGTGGATGGCAAGTTGCAGCTGACGCTAACAGCGCTGGTGAGATGTATCCTGACCAATCTCTTTATCCATATGACAGCGCACCAAAATTAGTTGAGGCTATGAACAATGCTTTATTAAGAGCTGACCAAATTCAGCATATGGAAATTAAAGATGGTGATCAAAAGAAAGAAAAAAGAATAGATTACATGCTTCCAATAATTGCCGATGGTGAAGCTGGATTCGGGGGACCATTAAATGTTTTTGAATTGACCAAGAAATTTATAAAAGCTGGAGCAGCTGGAGTTCATTTTGAAGATCAATTAGCTAGTGAAAAAAAATGTGGCCATATGGGTGGTAAAGTTTTGATACCAACAAGCCAAGCAGTAAAAAATTTGAAAGCAGCAAGGTTAGCAGCCGATATAGCTGATGTGCCTTTAATAATTCTCGCAAGAACAGATGCAAATGCAGCTAAACTTATTACAAACGACCACGATGAAAATGATAGACCTTTCTTGACAGGCGAAAGATCTCCAGAGGGATTTTATTATGTAAAATCTGGAATTGATCAAGCAATTTCAAGAGGTCTTGCGTATGCACCATATTCAGATCTTATATGGTGTGAAACTGCAACACCTAATTTAGAAGAAGCAAAAAAATTTGCTGACGCTATTCACAAAAAATACCCTGGAAAATTATTAGCTTATAACTGCTCACCGTCATTCAATTGGAAAAAACATTTATCTGATAATGCAATTGCAACTTTTCAGAAAAAGATAAGTGAAATGGGTTATAAATTTCAATTTATTACTTTAGCAGGTTTCCATACCCAAAATATTGCGATATTTGAGTTAGCAGAAAAATACAAAGCTGAAGGAATGACAGCTTATTCAAAAATTCAAGAACGTGAATTTGCCAGAGAAAAGGATGGATATACCAGTGTCAAACATCAAAGAGAAGTAGGAACATCTTATTTTGATGCAGTTTCAAATACGATAAGTTCTGGAAAAAGTTCAACCACAGCAATGGAAGGCTCAACTGAGTCTGAACAGTTTTAAATGATTACAAGCGGATTAATTTTAATTGGTTTATACTTTCTATTAATTTATGCTTTTGAATGTATTAAATATTTCAATAAAATCGATGAAAGATTTGGAAACTCCTTATGGAGATGGTCATACGATTATCCTGTAAAAGGAAAACAAGATATTTCAAAAATAGATGATCCAGAATTCGTCGCGTTAAGAAGAAGAAGAAATACCGCTGTAACTTGCATGTATTGGATTTTCTTTTTAGGTTTTTTTGTACTAATGAATTTTATTAGCCAAGTATTATTAAAAATTTTTGTTTAGTAAAATTTTTCTACATTTTTAACAATATATTCCCAATTTCCAAACTTAGAATAAGATACTTTCAAGATAATCTTCGATTTATCATCTAACCAAATATTAAATTCTTCTTTTTTTTTATCATCAATGTTTTTCTTCATTATAATTTTAAACTTACTTGTAACGTAGTTATTATTTTTAATTTTAAGTATTTCTTTAGATAAAAAATAAACTTCTTGAAATTTTGGACTTCCAGAAAGTGGACTTATAATCATTTCTGACTGAAGAATACTATGATTCCACCAATTTCCAACTAATACAAATGATGGCAGAGCCCCCTTAAAAGAAGAGCCATTTATTTCAAAAGATTTTTTCTTCTCATCTAAAACTAATTTGTTATATTTTTTTTTCTTATTCTGAATTGTATCAGAATTAAATTTAATCAATTTTCCGTTCCTATAAGTTTCAGTGGACGAACCATTTACAACTAATAAATTAATACCCATTAATTTTGCGGCAAAATTAATTTCGTTTTTTACTATCAATAAATTATTTCGGCTTTTAAATGAATATTTATTATATCCTATTTTTTTTCCATTTCTTAAAACATCCATTTCAATTATCTTCAGTTTGTCATAATGATTTACATGCGGATAGGAGAAAAAAGGGTAAATCAAAAAAATTAAAAAAAGAATTATTTTAGTTTTTTTCATTTGACTTCCCACAGGCTCAACTTAAGCCCACCCTCCAAATGAGTTTCTTCTAAAATATTAGATTTATCTGGTGGCTCATCACAGGAGATTATGGTTAAACAGATATTCCAGATTTTACCTTCAATATTTTTTGGCCCATCTTTTAAAATCTCGATTTTATAACCTTTTTTGTTAAACATTAATTGTGAATATTTTGATATGACAGTATTAATTAAGTTTTCATTTTCATCATTAACTTTGTTTGTGTAAAAACTTAGTTTCTTAATCTTAGACTCTTCAATAGTTGTAAATGCTTTCTCAAAATTAGGATTGTATCTTTGTCGCTCTGAAAAAAACTGTTTTAAAGTATTCTCAGTAAAATGATTGGCGAAATTAATTAAAATTAAAAATGAGATCAGTAGTTTTTTTATAATTTCTCTTTCTATAAGAAAAACAAGAATAGAGATAATCAGAATTATAGGTATTAAAACAAATATTATATATTTTGGAAAAATAATTGGTTTAATAAAATACCCATAAACTAATGGAATAAAGTACGAAAATACCAATAAAATAATCAAAAAAATAATTTCTTTATTTTTTTCAATTTTTTTTCTTAAACAAATCAATAAGATGATTAAAGTTAATAAATGAATTATCCCTAATAATCTTGAACCAAAAAATTTTGAAAAATAAAAATTTGTAAAAAATTTAATATCTGGTTGTTCTATCCATCCGATTTTATTGAGGGAAACATAATTTACGTAATGATATAAAAAAAAAATTGTTAGAATAGATACTAATATTAACGAAATATTTACTTTTATATTGTTACTTGAAAAAAGGAAATAGTCCAAAATTAAAAAAACTATTATTGACGCCAAAACAATTATAGCAAATGGGTGACTTAGAATAGCTGTAAAAATAAAAAAAGGGAACAGAATAAAATTTTTTGTAAATATTTTATTTTTATTTTCTTTATAAAGATTTAAAAAAAAGATTAAACTTAGTGAAATCAAAAAAAAAGTAAAAATATAAACTCTCATTTCTTGTGAATTAACAATTAAAAAAATGTTTAAACTTATTAAACAAGTGGCGAATAGATAACTTTTGTTTTTAGTAAATTTTTTACACAAAATGCCAACAGAAAAAATACTTAAAAATCCGAAAAAAGCAGAAAAACATCTTCCAACTATTGGATCATAACCAAAAATTTTGTTGCATATTTTCACTAAAAAGAAATATAAGAAAGGACTAGACTCAGTAGTTTGTACTCTTAGATATGTTTCGGAAAAACTTACATAAGGATCTGTAACCCAAAAAGAGTAAATTTCATCTAACCAAAGATTCTCATAATTTATATTGTAAAATCTAAAGACAAAACCCATCAATATTATTAAGAAAATTACAGAGTAAGTAAGTAAATTATTTCCTTGAAACTTTAATTGTTTAAACATATCAAAAATAAATATTTTATTAATTTCTAAAATTTAAAATAATATCACTTTGTCAAAATATATGTTTTTAACAATTAAAAAAATCCCTAAAAACTATTGGAGTTCAAAAAAACCCCTAAATCTAAAACCTAAGTCACTAACAATTTTTTATCTTACTTTAGGATTAACAATTTTTGGTTTAGGTGAGGGGTTATTAATTGTATCTTATTCTGGCGCATCACCTTGGAGTGTTCTTGCTCAAGGAATCTCGTTAAATGTTGATCTATCTATTGGTGTTGTAACTTTTATTGTTAGTGTCTGCACTCTAAGCCTATGGTTTTTTCTGAAACAAAAACCAGGAATCGGAACAGTTTTTAACATCATTATTATAGCTGCTATGATTGATTTAACTATTTTTGTTTTTGCAACACCAGATACATACTTCGGAAAATTGCTAATGGCAGTGTTTGCAGTTTTATTAGTAGGTTTGGGGAGTGGTTTTTATTTAATTGCAAATTTAGGTCCTGGACCAAGAGATGGGTTAATGACAGGAATTCAAAGAATAACAAATTTTCCAATAGCAGTGGTCAGAGCGGGAATTGAGATAACAGTTGTATCAATCGGCTGGTACTTAGGGGGCACAGTCGGAGTAGGAACCTTATTATTTGCTTTCGGAATTGGTCCCGCTGTAGCCCTTGGTCTTTATTTGGTAGGAAAATTCTTTAATTGATTTTTATGGAAAAAAAAACTATTAATTTTTTATGTCATTAAAAAATTTTATGATCGAATCGGCAAACATATTGTTTGATGATAGTAAAAACGATTTAAGAGCTTTACCAAAGACTGTAAGACTTCAAATTTTATTAGTTTTAAGTTTTATTTGGTCCGTAGTATTTAGTTTATATATTTTTACATACACAACATTTATTTTTGGTTGGGCGGGAGTTTTTCTTGCTCATTTAGGATTAATTTTTGCCGTCTATCATACTTTTAAGCAGTTTCATAAAGCCGAAGAAAAGTCAGCTAGCGTTTTTGAGACAAAAAATTTCAATCCGTTTAAAATAATGGCAATTGTTTTTGTTATAGTTTTTATATTTGTTTTTTCTAAGGGTATAGAGGTTCTAACAAATACGAATTCATATAAAATACCTTATGGAGGACCAGATAAGTCTGCTATAGAAAAATGGTTGCCATTTACCCAAAAAAAATCAAAAGATTAATTATATATTTTAAGAATAAAATCAGTTATATTTAATTTAGTGAAAAATCTTGTAAAAAATCTTCAGTTACTTTTACTCGGAATAATTTTGCTTAGCACAATTATTGCAGTGGTTCTTGAAATAAGAACTATGTTTTTAAATCAAACTGTTACATTAGCAGACTTATTATTAATGTTTCTATATTTAGAGGTTATGGCAATGGTAAGAGTGTTTTGGGAAGAACAATCAATTAGTATTTCTTTACCGTTGTTGATTGCAATTACTGCATTAAGTAGATTTATTATTTTGCAAGGTAAACAAATGGATGCTTCTCAACTTCTGTACGAGTCAATTGCAATAGTTTTAATCGCTCTCGCAATAGTAGTATTAAGATTAAGGCACAGTGATAAATTAGGCTTATCTAAAAAGAAAAAAAGAAAATAATTCTTTAATACAACCCAACTAATTGTTAAAATTTTGTATGTGGTTTATCAGAATCAGGCTACATAAATTTGTAAGATTAACCTTTCATCCACCATGAATTAAGTAAAGTTTAAAAAATTTAGATAAAAAAAAACCCTCTTTCGAGGGTTTTTTTTTTAATTACTTTTAGTGGAATTTTACATTCCCATTCCACCCATTCCACCCATTCCACCCATACCTCCAGCTGGCAAACCAGGTGTTGAGTCTTTTTCCTCTGGTTTGTCTGCAACCATTGCTTCAGTCGTGACTAGCAAACCTGAGATTGAAGCTGCATCTTGAAGAGCAGTTCTTACAACTTTGACAGGGTCAATGATTCCTTCTTTAAACATATCAACATACTGTTCTGACTGTGCATCGTAACCGTTAGAGCTTTTGTTAGTTTCTAACAATTTTCCAACAACTACAGATCCATCAACACCTGCGTTTTTAGTAATTTGTCTAATAGGAGCTTGAAGTGCGCTTTTAACAATTTCTACGCCTGCTTTTTGATCATCACCTTTTACTTTTACTTTATCAAGATCTTGTGAAGCATAAAGCAATGCACAACCACCACCAACAACTATCCCTTCTTCAACAGCTGCTCTTGTTGCATTAAGTGCGTCTTCTACTCTATCTTTTCTTTCTTTAACTTCGACTTCAGTTGCACCCCCTACTTTTATAACTGCTACACCACCAGCAAGTTTCGCTAATCTTTCTTGTAGTTTTTCTTTATCGTAATCAGAAGTAGTTTCCTCAACTTGTTGTTTGATTTGAGCGCATCTAGCTTCAATGTCAGATTTTTTACCTGATCCACTAACAATTGTACTATTCTCTTTATCAACCTTAACTCTTTTTGCTGAACCTAAGTCATTAAGTTTAACATTTTCAAGTTTGATACCTAAGTCTTCTGATATTACCTGTCCACCAGTTAAAATTGCAATATCTTCAAGCATTGCTTTTCTTCTATCACCAAAACCAGGCGCTTTGACTGCAACAACTTTAAGACCACCTCTTAATTTATTTACAACTAGTGTTGCTAAAGCTTCACCTTCAACATCCTCAGAAATTATCATAAGAGGTCTACCAGCTTGAACAACTGCTTCTAAAAGTGGAACCATCGGTTGAAGATTAGTTAATTTTTTCTCATGTAATAGTATCAGTGGGTTTTCTAATTCAGTAGTCATTTTATCACCGTTGGTAATAAAATAAGGTGAGAGATAACCTCTATCAAACTGCATACCTTCAACAACATCAAGTTCAGTCTCAATACCCTTTGCTTCCTCAACAGTTATAACACCTTCATTTCCAACTTTTTGCATTGCTTTAGAGATCATATTACCGATTTCTTTATCACCGTTAGCTGAAATTGTACCAACTTGAGCAATTTCATCACTATCTTTTACTTTTTTAGCTGAGGAAATAAGTTTTTGTTTCACATGATCAACTGCTGAGTCTATACCTCTTTTAACATCCATTGGATTCATCCCAGCTGTAACGTATTTACAACCTTCTTTTACAATTGCTTGAGCTAAGATCGTAGCTGTAGTTGTTCCATCCCCAGCTTCATCATTAGTTTTGCTGGCTACTTCCTTGACCATTTGAGCACCCATGTTTTCAAATTTATCTTCCAGTTCAATTTCTTTAGCTACTGAAACTCCATCTTTAGTGGTTCTTGGTGCACCATAAGACTTATCTATAACAACATTTCTACCCTTTGGACCCAGTGTTACTTTTACAGTGTTAGCAAGTATATCAACGCCTTTCAGCATTGCTGTTCTTGCATCTGAGTCAAATTTTACTATTTTTGCCATTTTTCACTCCTTTTTTTAAAAATTATTTTCCTGTTGATATTCCCATAATGTCAGATTCTTTCATAATGCTGTATTCTTTCCCACCAATTTTAACTTCGGTGCCTGACCATTTACCGAATAACACTTTGTCTCCAACTTTGACATCCATTGGAATGATTTTTCCATCTTCAGTTTTAGCTCCACCACCAACTGCAACAACTTTTCCTTCTTGAGGTTTTTCTTGAGCTGTATCTGGTATTATAATTCCACCAGCAGTTTTTTCACTGCTATCCAAAACTTCTATTAAAACTCTGTCATGTAACGGTTTAAACTTCATAAAAACTCCTTTAAATATGGAATTCATATAAAGACCAAAAGATAATTTTTCAAGACAAAGGATAAAATATATATTTAAAAAAAAACCAAGAAATATGCATCTTTTTGAGTTATATCATAAAAAATGACTTCAAATTTAGATGAAAAAGGACTTAGATCAATCGTTGAGGAATACGATGTGTTTTTTATAGATATTTGGGGAGTGTTACATAATGGCCTTAATCTATTTAAAAATTCAGTTGAAGTTCTTGAAAAGTTAGAAAAAAATAAAAAACAATATGTATTACTTACAAACGCGCCAAGACCAAATCTCACTGTAATTAAATATTTAAAAAAAATGGGTTTAGATGAAAAAAAAGCTCAACAAGTTTATACGTCTGGCCAAGCTGCTTTAGATCAACTCAAGAATATGAATCTAAAAAGTTTTTTCCATATAGGGCCACCAAGAGATTTTGATTTGTTCAAAACGTTCGAGAGTCAAAAATCTGAAAAAATAGATAGTAGTGATTTTTTATTGTGCTCAGGACTCTTTGATGATCATAAAACAGATTTAAAATTTTATGAAAAATTACTTCTAGATCATACAAAAAAAAAAATGATTTGCACCAATCCAGATCTTGTTGTTGATCGGGGCAATGTCAGAGAATTTTGTGCGGGCACCATAGCAAAAATTTTTGAAAAGTTAGGAGGTGAAGTAAAGTATTTCGGCAAACCTTATCCAGAAGTTTATGAAAAAGCATTTAAAAATTTAAGAGGCAAAAAAGTGATTTGTATAGGTGATAATCTTAATACTGATATTAAAGGTGCAAATTTACAAAATTTTGACTCTCTTCTTATAAATAACGGAATTCATAAAAATGAAATAAGTTATGGTATTAAAGAATTAACAAAAAAGTATAATGTTAATATAAACTACACTCAATCAGAGCTTAAATGGTAAATAAGTTTAAAATTTATAAAAACTTTAATTTGTCTAAAAAGGATAAAGAGGCAATTATTTTGATTGGAAACTTTGATGGCCTTCATAGGGGTCATCAAAAACTTTTTAATAAAGCAAAAAGTTTCAAAAAAAAATTTAAATTGAAAATAGGGGTAATTACTTT
Source organism: uncultured Pelagibacteraceae bacterium (assembly GCA_902582235.1). Lineage (GTDB taxonomy): Bacteria > Pseudomonadota > Alphaproteobacteria > Pelagibacterales > Pelagibacteraceae > Pelagibacter. The sequence goes on along the minus strand of CACHQX010000003.1, from coordinate 134,306 downwards.
TGACCCAATACCAAAGATGTTTTTTAAAAGACTTAATAATTATAGACTTTCAAATTTTGATCAAAAAATTCAACTTTTAAAAAAAAATTCTGTAGATTTTATCGTAAATCAAAAATTTAATATAAAATTTTCAAAAATAAGTTGTCTCGATTTTATAAAAAAGATTCTATTTAATAAAATAAAGCCAAAATATATTTTTGTTTCAGACAATTTTAGATTTGGCTATAAACGAGCTGGCGATATTAAACTTCTAAAGTCATTGGAAAAAGATTATGACTACAAAATTATTAATCCATCTCCTCTTAAGAGTAAAAAATTTGTAATCTCATCGACCTTGATAAGAAAAAATCTTGAAACGGGAAATTTAAAAAAAGTAAAAAAAATTTTAGGGAGAAATTGGTGCATAGAGGGTAGAGTTGAGAAAGGTAGACAGCTTGGTAAAAAAATTGGATTCCCCACATGTAACATTGATATAAAGGACTATAAAATTCCAAAAATTGGTGTTTATGCAGTAAAAGTATCGTCTATAAATAAAAGGAAATTTAAAGGCATTGCAAATATTGGATACAGACCAACATTTAATCAAAAAAAATTAGTTTTGGAGGTAAATATATTTAATTTTTCTGGAAATCTTTATAATAAAAATTTATCAATAGAATTTGTAGAATTTATAAGAGGTGAGAAAAAATTTAATGGAGTACCTAACTTGAAAAAACAAATTAAAATAGATTGTAAAAAAGCAAAGGCAATATTATCGAATGAGTAAAAGTTCTGTAAATCTTCCAAAAACATCATTTTCAATGAGAGCTAACCTTCCTTTAAAGGAACCTGATCTAATTGATTATTGGAACAAAATATCACTTTATGAAAAGCTTAGAGCAAATAGTAAAGGAAATAAAAAATTTGTTTTACATGATGGTCCACCTTATGCAAATGGAAATATTCACATGGGAACTGCTTTAAATAAAATTTTAAAGGATATTGTTACAAAGTTCCATCAAATGAATGGAAAAGACTCTGTATATGTTCCAGGATGGGATTGTCATGGCTTACCAATAGAATGGAAAATTGAAGAACAATATAAAAAAGATAAAAAAAATAAGAATGATGTGCCGATAGTCGAATTTAGAAAAGAATGCAGAGATTTTGCAAATAAATGGATCAATGTTCATAAAAAACAATTTCAAAGGCTAGGTGTCATAGGAGATTGGAAAGATTATTACTCTACCATGAGTTTTAAAGCTGAGGCTCAAATAGTTAGGGAGTTAGCGAAATTTCTGAAAGAGGGTAGCTTGTACAAAGGCTATAAACCTGTTTTATGGTCTACTGTTGAAAAAACTGCTTTAGCAGATGCTGAGGTAGAATATATGGATCACGTTTCTGATACTATTTATACCTCATTTCCAATTAAGAAAACTCCAATCCAAAGTCTTGAGGATTGTGAAATAATTATTTGGACTACTACTCCATGGACTATACCAGCCAATAAAGCTTTAGCTTATAACAAGGATATAAACTACCAAATAATTAAGATAGGAGATGATGGTGATTTCAAGAATAGAAAAATTGTTATCGCTTCTGATTTATTAGAGCAAGTTTTAAAAGAATCTGAAATTAAAAAATTTGAGAAACTTGATAAGTTATCAGGTAAAGAATTTAAAAACATCATCTGCAGCCACCCCTTGGAAAAGGAAGGTTACACTTATGATATTCCAATGTTAGAGGCGAATTTTGTTACAACAGAGCAAGGTTCTGGAATAGTTCATTGTGCGCCAAGCCATGGACCAGACGATTTTAACTTATGTATTAACAATGGAATTCAGGCAATTGAAACAGTTGACAATGATGGAAAATATACAAAAAATATTTTGAATTTTGAAGGAATACATGTTTTCAAGGCAAATCCAATCATCATTGAAAGTTTAAAAAAAAATAAAACTCTTCTTTCCAATGGAAAATTAAATCATACTTATCCCCATTCGTGGAGATCTAAGGCCCCATTAATTCATAGGGCAACTCCACAGTGGTTCATATCAATGGAAAGCCACGGACTTAGAAAAAAAGCATTAAATGCAATTAATAAAACTGAATTTTATCCAAACAAAGGTAAGGAGAGACTTAAATCAATGATAGAAACTAGACCAGACTGGTGTGTTTCTAGACAGCGAGTTTGGGGAGTTCCGTTGCCTATATTTATCTCTAAAAAAGACGAGAAAGTTTTAATTGATGAAGAAGTCTTTAATAATATTGCTAACATTTTTGAAAAAGAAGGCTCAGATTGTTGGTTTGAAAATAATAAACAAAAGTTTCTAGGAAAGAAGTATAATGAAAATGATTTTTACCAGTCCACTGATATAGTGGAGGTTTGGTTTGATAGTGGTTCAACCCACTCTTTCGTTTTAGAGCAAAGAGATGATTTAAAATGGCCAGCATCTCTTTACCTCGAGGGTTCTGATCAGCATAGAGGTTGGTTTCATTCTTCTCTTTTAGAATCTTGCGGTACAAGAGGTGAAGCACCTTTCGAGGCTATCTTATCACATGGTTTCGTTGTAGATGGAAAAGGTTTAAAAATGTCAAAGTCCTTAGGTAACGTAATTTCGCCAGAGGAAATATTGAAAAAATATGGAGCCGATATTTTAAGGATTTGGGTTGCTGCATCAAATTATGCTGAAGATCTCAGAATAGACCATAAAATTTTAGAACAACATGCTGATGCTTATAGAAAACTAAGAAATACATTTAGATATTTGTTAGGAAATTTAAACGATGAATTGACAGAAATTGATTTATCAAAAATTAAAGTTGGTACGTTGCCAGAACTTGAACAATTAATGCTTCATAAATTATATAATTTGAACGAAAACTTTATGAAACATTTTAGCTCTTACAATATTCACTTAATTTACAAGGAGTTGCTAAACTTTTGTACTGTGGATCTTTCATCATTTTATTTTGATATTAGAAAAGATACTTTGTATTGCGATGAAAAAAATTCGAAGAAAAGAAAAGACTGCCAATTGTTACTTAATGTAATTTTGGATAGTTTGTTAAAGTGGTTCGCCCCAATACTTTCTTTCACTACAGAGGAAATATTTAAGTTAGTAAATAAAGATAACGGTGAAAAAAGTATTCATTTAAAAAAATTAAATGTATTTCCAGAGACATGGAATAATACTGATCTAGAACAAAATTGGAAAAAAATAATTGATATTAGAAATGAGGCGAACTCAAGTATTGAAGCTATGAGAGCTGAAAAAATTATAGGATCTAGTTTAGAAGCAAATATAGAAATTGAGCTGGATGAAGAAAATTTTAACTTAGGAAAAAATTATGATTTTTCGGAAATATGTATTACTTCGTCAGCAAAAATAACTAAAATAAAAGAAAAACAAAACTCAATTAAAGTAAATACTGTTAAAGCAGAGGGGCAAAAATGTCCAGTTTGTTGGAAAATAAATAAAAAAGGATGTGAAAGGCATTCATGTTCTAATAAAGGTTAAAGTGTATAAATCCTTACTAAAATTCACACTTGTTTTAATTATTTTTTGTGTAGATAGAATTTCAAAAATTTATGTTACTGAACTTGCAGAGAAAACTGATGTTTCAGAATTATATTTAACTTCATTTTTAAACTTATATTTAGTTTGGAACACAGGAATCGCTTTTGGACTGTTTTCATTTTCAAATGAATTTACATACAATTTATTTACAACACTTATTATATTAATAAATGCAATAATTATTTATCTAGTCATTATTACTAAAGATTTCAGGAAATATTTTTTCCTAATGATTTTGGGCGGATCCTTCGGAAACCTTTTCGACAGACTCTATTATGGATCAGTGCCAGATTTTATTGATTTTCACATAGGTAATTTTCACTGGTTTATATTTAATATTGCTGATATCTTTATAACTGCTGGTGTAATTTGCCTTATTTTAGCTGAAGTATTATATAAAAAAGATACAAATGAATAAAAATTATTACTTTTTAATCATATTACTTTTTCTAAGCTCATGCCAAAATGTTAAAGATGCTTTGACTGGTAAGAAATATGAAAACAGCGATGAGTTTCTTGTTATAAAAAAAAATCCGTTGGTTTTACCGCCAAATTTTAATGAACTACCAACTCCAAAAGACGTAGCTGATACGACCCAAATCGAAAATATAGAAAATGAAATTGAAGATCTTATAAGCTCAATCAAAGATAAAGATGAGACCATAGAATCATCCTCTAGTGATACAGAAAGTTTTGTTTTGGAAAAAATTAAGGATTAATGTTTTCCAAAAAAATAAAGATTAATTGTTTTAATTTTAAAAAAAAAAATAACCAAAAAATAAAAAAGCTATTTTCAGAGATTTTACAAAAAAAAAATTCAAGCTTTAGAGTAATTGATACTTTTTCGAATAACTATCAGTATTCTTATAGTAAAAAAAATATTACCAAATTTAAAAAGTATAAAACAATAAGTGTTTTTGGATTAGGTGGGTCATCTTTGTGTATAAAAGCCATTTATAATTTTTTAAGATTTAAGATTAAGAAAAAAGTCTATTTTTATGACAACCTTAATGTATCAGTTCCAAAAATAGATAAAAAAAAAAATTTAGATATCGTGATTTCAAAATCAGGCTCAACTCTTGAGACAATTGTAAATCAGAATATTTTCTCTAAAAGCAAAAAGTTGTTTATAACAGAAAATAAAAAAAGTTACTTAAATGATTTAGCTATAAAATTGAAATCAGAAATTATTGAGCATCGAAATTTTGTTGGAGGGAGATATTCAGCTTTATCCGAAGTTGGTATGTTGCCAGCTGAACTTTTGGGTCTAAAAAGTACAAAATTTAAAAAATTTGACAATCTTATAAAAAATAAAAATTTTATGAGCACTTTGATAAACAATGTCGCCATGATGCATAAATTGCATTCTTTAGGAAAAACTAATTCTGTAATACTTAACTTTGATAGGAGCCTAACTAGTTTACTTGAATGGTATCAACAATTATTATCAGAAAGTTTAGGTAAAAAAGGGAAAGGTTTTTTTCCAATTATCTCGAACTTACCTAAGGATAATCACAGCTTAATGCAGCTGTACTTAGATGGAAACAAAAATAATTTTTATACAATCTTTGACATTGTTGATAACAATACTCCGAAAATTAAGAATAAAAATTTATTAAAGGGTTATAACTTCTTAAAAAACAAAAGTATAAAATCAGTAATGATTGCACAAAGGGAAGCAGTTAAAAAAGTGTTTCAAAAGCAAGGCCTGAAATTTAGAAATTTTGAAATATTTAATAAAGATGAAGAAAGTTTGGGAATAATTTTCACGTATTTTATGCTTGAGACAATTTTATTAGGAAAATTAATGAAATTAAATCCATTCGATCAGCCAGCAGTCGAGTCGATTAAAAAAGTGACAAAAAAAGAACTTAGTTAGATTTTCTCCCAAAAATGAAAGTTGATAAACCATAATTCTTTTTATCAATTATTTTAAACTTATTTGGAAAAGGGTCTAAATCACCTTTTTTTCTATGAATAATAATTATTCCATTTTTTTCTAAAATATTCATTTCAATAATATTTTCTATTAATAATTCTATTTTTTTTTCTTTATAAGGTGGGTCACAAAAAATTATCTGAAATTTTTGATCATCCTTAAATATACTATTATTTATTGTAAATGCATCAATTTCTATTACTTTCGATTTATTTTCGTAATTAAGATTTGAAATATTAATTTTTAAAATTTCCAAAACTGGAGGATAATTTTCAAGAAAAAAAACAAATTTTGAACCTCTAGAGATACACTCTAATCCAAACGATCCAATTCCAGAAAATAAATCCAAAACTTTGCTATCTTTGATATGAAAATTAATATATTTAGCGTGAGTCAATATATTGAAAATTGATTCTTTGGCCATATCTTTTAAAGGCCTCGTCGTTTTATCATTGGGCATAATTAGTTTTTTACCTCTATTTGAGCCAGAAATTATTCTCATTATTTTATTACCTTATAACCAATATCTCTTCTAAAGTAGCCATTTTCCCAATTTAATCTTTTTATCAAATTAATTGCCTCATCTCTACAATTTGAAAAGTTATCTGAGGTTGAAACAAAGTTTAATACTCTTCCACCATTTGAAATTATACCAGTTTTTGTTTTTAATGTACCAGCATGGAAAATATTCTGGTTTTCAAGTAGATTTATTTGTTCTAAATCTTTTATTTCAATATTATTTTCAAATTTTTCTGGATAACCTTTTGAACACAAAACAACACAAATACTTTTTGATTTAGAGAAATCGATATTTATTTGATTTAATGTACCGTCACAACATGAAATTAACACATCAAATAAATCGGTATTTAGAGTTGGCAAGATTGTTTGACACTCTGGGTCACCCATTCTTACGTTAAATTCTATTAAAAAAGGATCATTATTTTTAATCATTAGACCCACGTATAGAAAACCTTTATAGACACCCCCCCTCTCATTTATTGCATTTAAAGTAGGTTCGATTATTTTTGTTTTAATTTTTAATTCCAAATCTTTAGTGAGAAGTCTTGATGGAGAGTAACAGCCCATACCGCCTGTATTTTTACCTGTATCACCTTCGCCAACTCTTTTGTGGTCTTGAGCTGAACCGAAAAATTTAAAATTTTTTCCATCAGTTATTATAAAATAACTCATTTCTTCACCATTTAAAAATTCCTCAACTAAAATCTGATCAGCATGTCCAAATTTTCCATTAAATATTTCCTCAGAAGCTATTTTTGCATCATCAAAATTTCTACAGATATAAACCCCTTTTCCTGATGCCAAACCATCAGCCTTAATAACAAGGGGATAATGACTTTTTTTTATAAAATTTATTGTTTCTTTTAAACTTTCACAAATTTTGAACTTTGATGTAGGAATGTTATTTTTTTGACAAATTTTCTTAGTAAAAATTTTTGAACCCTCAAGTTTTGAAGATATTTTATCTGGACCAAAAACTTTAATTGATTTTCCTTTGAAATAATCAACAATTCCATTTACCAAAGGTTTTTCTGGCCCAACAACCAATAGTTTTATCTCTTTCTCTATGCAATTTTTTTCCAGCTCTGAAAAATTATCAGGATCCAAATTTACATTCTCAGCAATTGAACTAGTGCCCGCATTACCAGGAAAACAAAAAACCTTGGAAACCTTTTTTGATTTGCTGAGCATATAGCAAATAGCATGCTCTCTACCACCACTTCCAATAATTCCTACATTCATCTATAATAATCTTATAACTTAAAAAATGAAAAATAAATTAGCTAAATTAAAGTACTTACCAAATAAATTTGAAATAATTGAGCCAGGGGATCATGTTATTTGTGCGGTATCCAAGCAGAAAATATATCTTCAAAATCTCAATTATTGGAATGTTGAACTTCAAGAAGCATATTTCTCTTATAAAGAGGCTCAATTAAAAAGAGAAGAGAAAAAAAACGACTAATTATTTCCACCTATCGTGAGACCATATCCATTGAGAAGGATTTTTTCTTATTTTTTCTTCTAACCATTGGTTTAGTTTAAGACTAATAAAAGTATCATCTGCATTATCATCCATAGTTATTTGCTCATCAAAAGAAATTTTAAAGTTAATTTTATCATACCTTTCTATGTGAACTGGTTGAATTTTACATCCGAATTTCTTTACAAATTGTGCTGGTATAGTTGTTGTGTGTGCTGGAAAATTAAAAAAATTTATTCTTTCACCCTCACTTACTCTTTGATCTATCATAATCGCAATACTGATGCCTTGCTTGAAATATTTTAAAGCTTCTCTAACTCCGTTAAGCCCTTTTTTAATTTGTTTTTTACAAATATATTTTCTACGAAGGGGTTCCATTATTGAATTTACCATCTTATTATTTAAAGGTCTGTAAATTGCCGATAAGTTGATGCCCGCCCTTTCTATTGCCATAGCCATAAGCTCAAAGTTACTAAAGTGAGCTGAAACGAAAACTACTGGTTTACCTTTTTTAACTTCCTCTAATCTTTCTACATTTTCAATTTTAATATATTTATCTAAATCACCTTTTCTAAAATTTGAAATAAAAGGATACTCTGATAAAATTCTTCCATAGTTACCCCACATTTCCTGAGATATTTTTTTTATTTTTTCAGAAGTCAAAGAAGAATCAAGTTTATTTAAATTATTTGTAATTATTTTTTTTGACCTGAATAATGGTCCAAAGGTCTTTCCAAGAAAATATCCAAGCTCTGATGCAATTCTATATCCTAGTAATTTAAATAAACTGAAAAGAATTATAATTGCAATATATTCAAAAAAATATCTTATAATTCTCATAATTTCTGATTTAAATATTTATAAAATTGTTTTTCATTATCAATTGACAATTCAACCTTTAAAAAATTAATATTTTTTCTCAATGATTTTTTTATTCTAAAATAATCTTTTTCAGTTGTTAACAACTCACAATTTTTGAGTTTAGCTAATTCTTTTAATTTCAGTAAATCTGATTCTTTATACTCGTAATGATCAGGATATTTTACATACTCATAAAATTTTATTTTTAAACTTTTGAGAGTGTCAAAAAATGTATGTGGATTACCTATACCACTAAATATTAGAAACTTCTTTTTTTTTAATTTAGAATAATTTTTTGGATTATATTTCCCCATAAAAATTTTTATATCCGGATTTATATCTTTAATCTTATTTATAAAATTCTTTGTTTCTTTGTTAACATTTCCGTTAATAAAAACTATGTCGTAACTTTTAATACTTTTTAAATTTTCTCGTAAAGGCCCAGCTGGAATAACAAGTCCATTCCCATCTAATTTAACAGAGTTAAAACAAACTATCTTTAAGTCATAATTAATCTTTTTCTCTTGTAAACCATCATCAAATATCACTATTTTTGCTTTTTCTTGCGCAGCTTTTGCTAAAGATAGTTCTCTAGTTTTTTCAAAAATTACTTTGTGCTTTGTTTCCAAAAGTTTTTTCTCGTCTATATGTGATGTATAATTTTTCTTAATAATAAATGTTTTAAATTTTTTTTTAAAATAACTTGCTAAATTATTTACAAGTGGTGTTTTTCCGGTTCCACCAATATAAATGTTTCCTACACAAATTGTTCTAAAATCATAATAATTTTTTTTTATTTTACTATCTTCGTAATAGTTTTTGATTATAGTTATTAGCGATATCGGTAATAATAATATTGAAAATATAGAAATATTTCCTCTATTGTCCCAAAATTTTGGTTTATGAAGTTTCATGAAATAATTTTTTCTAACTCAGTTAAATTTTTTTTTAAGATTACATTTCCAATTTTTTTGAGCTTTCTAACTTTATTATAATTATTTTTTTTATTTTTAAATAAGTTTAGTGTCTTTTTTTCTAAATCTTTATTATTATAAACTTTTAAGGACAGTTTTTCTTTTTCTAGCATTTTGTACACATCCTTAAAATTAAAAGTATAATTTCCATGCAAAATATTACAACCAAACCTTAAGGCTTCTAATGGATTTTGCCCTCCTTTTGAAACTAAAGAACCACCCAAAAAGACAACATTACTTATTTTGTAAAACGATTTATTTTCTCCATAACTATCAACTATATAAACATCACAATTTTTGAAGTTTTTTTTATTTTCACTATGTCGATTAAATCTCAATTTTTTCTTATCTAACATTTGTGCAATTTCATTAGTCCTTTCAATATGTCTTGGAATGATAATTGTTATTAAATTAGGAATCTTTTTTTTACATTTAATATGCAGGTTGGCAAAAATTTCCTCCTCATTGTGGTGAGTACTTGCGATGCATAAAATCGTTTTATTTTTAAAGTATTTTTTATTTATCTTCTTAAATTTATCATTGTGTGTATCTATAAATTTAAGATTTCCAAGAAATTTGGTTTTTTTTAATCCTAATTTTTTAAAATATAAAAATGTTTCTTTATTTTGAGGAAATATATAATCAAATTTTTCAAAAATATTTTTACCAAAATATTTTATAGATGACCATCTTTTAAAAGATTTTTTACTCATTCTTGCATTAATTAATACAAGTTTAATTTTTCTTCTTTTTAATTCAGAGATCATTGCAGGCCAAATTTCAGACTCTACAAAAATGACAGAAGATGGTTCCCAATAATTCAAAAAATTATTGATTATATAAATGTTATCTAAAGGATAAAACTGATGCAAAGTTTTTTTAAATTTAAATTTTTCAAATATTTTCGATGAACTTAATGTTGAGGTTGTAACTAAAATTTGTTTTAAATTTTTTTTTTTTTCTAACTCTTGAATCAATGGTACAATGCTTAAAAGTTCACCAACACTTGAACAATGGAACCAAATTAATTTACCCACCTTTCTTTTATCTTTTTGTAGAGAAAACTTCTCTAAAAATCTTTTAGGATTTTCTTTCTTTTTAAATATCCTATAGATGATTATTAATGGAGAGATTATTAAAACAATATATACCAAAAAATTATAGATTACTCTCATGAATTCTTTTGGATTTGTTTTTCGTAGAAATTTTTATAAGTTTCAGAATTCTTTAATAGATCTTCATGTTTTCCGTCACCTATGACTTTACCGCCATCTATTACATATATTTTATCAGAGTTTAATATTGTTGAAAGCCTATGAGCTATTACAAGTGTAGTTCTCCCTTTGGTCAAAAAATTTATTGCATCTTGAATTTTGTTCTCAGTTTCAGCATCTAAAGAAGATGTTGCCTCATCAAGTAAAATAATCTTACTTTTCTTTAAAATTGCTCGAGCAATAGAAATTCTTTGTTTCTCTCCACCTGAAAGCCTGACACCATTTTCACCAATAAAAGTGTTAATTTTTTTAGGTAAATTGTCTATAAATTCTGATGAGTATGATAATTTAGCAGCTTCTGTAATTTCCTCGTTTGTGGCGTCTAAATTTGCATATTTAATATTATTGAGCACGGTATCATCGAAGAGAGTAGTTTCTTGACTTACAAGTGAAATGTTTTTTCTTAATGAAGAAAGTTTTTTTGTATAAATTGATTGATTATCAATTTTTATATCACCATCTATAGGATCATAAAATCTTGGAATTAAATTTAAAATTGTAGACTTTCCTGCACCACTTAGTCCAACTAGCGATGTCATTTTACCGCCAGAAATATTTAAATTTATATTTTTGAGAACTACTTTTGTTTCCCCGCCATAATTGAAGCTAACATTTGAAAATTCAATGTTTGCATCCTTTAAATTGATATCATCTAATTTTTTGTCCTCAAAAATTTTCTCTTTTAAATCAATAACTGGCAATATTCTTCTAGCACCTGCTAAACCTTGATTGATAGTAATATTTAAAGTAGCAAGAGATCTCACTGGCTGGTAAGCAAGCATCATAGCTGCTAAAAATGAAAAAAAATTATTAATACCCAGCTCATCTTTTATAATTAAATTTCCAGAGTAATATATTAGTATTGCGATCATGATACCTGTTAAAACCTCCATTATAGGAGACGATCTCGCGTAAATTACTTGAAGTTTTTTTGCTCTATCCTTATGACCTTCTAATGCCTTGTCCGCTCTTGAAGTTTCATATGTTTCTTTTTGAAAAATTTTTATTAATTTATGATTTTTAAAAATCTCAATTAGATACGTAAAAATTTCTGAAGCTTTATCCATCGTTTGCGTAGTTACTTTTGAAATTCTTTTACCCAATAGTCTGGCAAAAAAACTAGCAAGAGGTATCATAATAATAGCTACAATAGACAATTTCCAATTCTGATAAAACATAACCGACATAAGACCAATTAAAGTCAAAGTGTCTTTAAATAAATTTAAAATTGCAACACTCACAAGTCCCGTCATAAAATTTACATCATTAAGAAGATTTACTATAATTTTTCCAGAATGTCTTTTTTCAATGAAATCTGTATCTGCTTTAATTAATGATTTCATCATATCCATTTGCAAAGTCTTACGAATTTCTTCAGAAATACTTATCATGATTACTTTTGCCCCATAGAGCGATATTCCCTTTGCTGCAAATGCAATGATTATTACAACTGGAATTATTATAATTAGAGTTTGATCTTTATTAATAAAAATTTTTTCTATTGCCGGATCTAATAAGTAAGCGATAGATGATGTGCTGCCAGCCAAAACCAAAGAAAACAAAAAAGCTATTAAAATTTTAGTTAGGTACTTTTTTGTATATTCTCTATATAACCTCTTTAATATTTCAATGTTTGTCATTTATAAAATTTTTCCTACTAAGATATTTATAAAAACTAAGAAACCTAAAATGTTATTGCTTTTAAACCTTTTAATACAATCTTCAGGTTTATTCACATTCAAGGAGTAAACTTGAAAAAAAAATAGTTGCAAAAGCAATATTAGCGAGAAAATAAAATAGAACTTACTAAATGCCATCAACAATCCAACAAATATAAGAGATAGGTAGAAAAAAAAGTAACATGAAAATATAAAAATTTTTGGGTTTTTTTTAAACTTAATTGATGTTGATTTTACTCCTATAATTTCATCATCTTTAATATCTTGAAATCCATATATTGTGTCGTAACCTAGTGTCCAAAATATGGCCCCTAGATAAAAAACAATTGGATAGTAACTCAAATTATCATTTAGTGAGACCCAGGCCATAATCAATCCATAATTAAATGTAAATCCAAGAAATAATTGAGGCCAATATGTAAACCTTTTCATCAATGGATAAGAAAAAGCAAAGGGCATTGATGCCAAACCTAAGATTATAGTTTTTTGATTGAATTGCATTAACACAAAAAAAGCGAATAAACAAAGTATCGCACTTAACATTAAAGCCTTTTTTACGGATATTTGCCCCGAAGCAACAGGTCGATTTTTTGTCCGTTCAACCATAAGATCAATTTTTCTGTCTAAGACGTCATTCACAACACAACCAGCTGATCTCATTAATATCGCTCCTAAAAAAAACAAAAAAGAGAATTTAAAGAATATTGAATTATTTTCTGAGAAATCGTGCGCTATTGTTAATCCCCATAGGCATGGCCAAAATAATAACATAAAACCAATTGGTTTATTTAATCGTGTCAGACTTAAAAATATTTCAAAATTTTTCATGATAATTTACTTGTAAATAACAAAGCATCGTTTCATAATCAAATTGATTCGTTATGGATATTGATTACACAGTCACGGCGCTAATGTTTCCCGCAATACCACTTATAATGGGTGTTTACAGTAACAGATTTCATACATTAAGTAACCTGATAAGAAAAATACATGATGAGCATGTATTTGAAAAGCACACTCCTCCTGAATGGAAAAATCAATTAATAAATTTAAATGATAGAATAAGCGTGTTAAAGCTTACAATTATGTTTTCAGCTTTTGGTTTTTTATTCAATATGCTTACTGTCTTTGCTCTCTATTTGGATAAAATATTAGTAGCAAGAATTATTTTTGGATCTTGTTGTCTTTCAATGATGGTGTCCATAGTTTTTTTTATAAGAGAAATTCAAATTTCTACAAAAGCTCTCAAATTGCATATTTCAGACATGGATGTACAGTTTAAGGAGTAATTATTGCAGGTCCTAAAATTTTTCTCCCTTCTAAATCATGATGAGCGATCGATGCATCTTTTAAAGAATATTTTTTAAATATTTCAACTTTAACCGAACCTGATTTTACCATTTCAAAAAGTTTATTTGATGCTTCGTCTAGCTCTTCCCTTGTAGATGTGTAGTGCGCAATACTAGGTCTCGTTAAATACAACCCTTTTGGTGCTATAAGTTTTCCAACGTCAACAGGATCTAATTTTCCGGATGCATTTCCAAATGAAACCATTGTCCCACGCATTTTTAAACAACCTAATGAATTTTCTAAAGTATTTTTTCCTACCCCATCATACACTACTGGCAGACCCTCATTATTTGTTAATTCTAAAACTTTATCTTTAAAATTTTCTTTATTGTAATTTATTACTTCATCACATCCGTATTTTTTTGCTAGTTTAATTTTTTCGTCTGATCCTACTGTTCCTATCACTTTGCAGCCTAAACTTTTAGCCCATTGACAAAAAATTTGACCAACTCCACCAGCTGCAGCGTGAAATAAAACTGTTTGACCTTTTTTAACTGGATACGTTTTGTAGAGTAGATAAAAAGTTGTTAAACCTTTGGTCATTAAACAAGCTACAATCTCAAGATCTATTCCATCTGGTACTTTTACCAAATTTTTTGTTGGATAAATTCTATGTGTTGAGTACGAACCAAGAGGCGCAGCTGCGTAAGCTACTTTATCACCCTCTTTAAAATTTTTAACACCTGGCCCAACTTTTTCTATAATCCCTGCACCCTCAACTCCAATTCCTGATGGAAGTGGTACAGGATATAGTCCCGATCTATGATATGTATCTATAAAGTTTAAACCTATAGCAGAATGCTTTATTAATACTTCACTCTCCTTAGGTTCTGAGATAGAAAGCTTTTCATATTTTAAAACTTCAGGACCACCAGTTTTTGAAAAATTTATAGAATACATTTAATATTTTGCAAAAGTTCCATTTTGATAATCATTTATTGCTTCAACAATTTCGGCTTTTGTATTCATTACAAATGGACCCCCTCTAGCTATGGGTTCGCCAATTGGTTTACCTGCAATAAATAAAAATTCGCTATCTTTATCAGCTGTAACTTGAAGGTTCTTACCTTGTTTTAACAATATTAAATTTGAGTCATTTGTTTTTTCGTGATTAATTTTACCAACTTTTATTTGACCTTTAAGCAAATAAATAAATGAATTATGTCCTTCTGGAACCTCGCAAGAGAATTCCTTCCTATTTTTTAATACAATATGAAAATAGATTGGTTCAACATTATGGTTTTTTTCGGGACCTTCAACATCTTTGTACTTTCCAGCAATTACTTTAACTACTTTTTCATCATCACTATAAGTTCCAAGCTCTTTGTTTTTAATATAAATATATTCGGGTTTATTTTTTTTTAATTTTGCGGGCATGTTAATCCACAATTGAAACCCAAGTAATTGACCATCAGACATGGCAGGCATTTCAGAATGTATTATTCCTCTTCCAGTTTTCATCCACTGCACATCTCCTGATGACATTATTCCTTTAGCACCAGTGCTATCCTCATGTTCAAATTTTCCTTTTAGCATATAAGTGACTGTTTCAATACCTCTGTGAGGATGAGGCGGAAAACCTGCAACATAATCATCTTTATTTTCTGAACCAAATTCATCCAACATTAAAAAAGGATCAATATAATTTGCCTCTGGTGTTCCTATACTTCTTTTAAGTTTTACACCCGCGCCATCTGATGTTTCAATAGATTTAACAATTTTTTTGATTTCAATATTTGACATGGTTTTAATTTAATTATGTTTCAAACTATTTCAAGTAGTCCTTTTAAATTTTTAATTTCTTTTTTTGGTTTATAATCAAGATTATCAAAATGAGAGTTGTTACGATTTACCCAGACAGCGTTGTAACCAAAATTACCACCACCTGATACATCCCAAGTATTAGCGCTCAAAAAAACAACTTCTTTAGGTTGAATTTTATATTTATTCACCGGAAGATCGTAGACCCTTGAGTCAGGCTTGTAAATTTTCACTTCCTCAATTGAAAAAAAATCATCAAAAGAAGTGTTTAATTTATTGGTGTTTACTAATTCATTAATCAAATCCGGAGTGCCATTTGAAAGTATCGCGAGCTTAAGATTTTTCTTTTTTAAATCTGTTAAAACCTCTTTTACCTCTGGGTAAGGGGATAAAACTTTATAAAGGTTAAGTAATTCATTTTTCATGCTTGTATCTATGTTAAAAACATTCATAGATTTATCCAAACTATCTTCAGTTATTTGCCAAAAGTCTTTATGTCTTTTCATTAAACTTCTCAACCAAGTATATTCAAGTTGTGTAGTTCGCCAAAAATTTGCAAAGGCTTCCCATCTATCTCCTATTTTATGTTTACATTTCTCTGCCGCTGAATTTACGTCAAATAATGTTCCATAAGCATCAAATACTATTGCTTTAAAATCCATACTTAAATTTAATTTTTTATATTATACTATATTTCATGAATATTAGATTATATCACCCAAACAGTATAGTCGAAAATACAACTAAGTTGCTTTCAAAGGAACATAGTCATTATGTAGCAAACGTAATGAGACTTAAATTAGGTTCCCGTATAAATTTTTTTAATAAAAATGGAGAATGGGAAAGTGAAGTAACTTTTATTCAAAAAGATAAGGTTGAAGTAAAATTTATAAAAAAAATAAAACAAGCAAACAACTCATCTGAAATTGAACTTGCTATTTGTTTAGTCAAAAAAACTCCAATGGAAACTATTTTACAAAAGTCTACTGAACTAGGTGTGAGTAAAATAACACCAATTGTTTCGGAGAGAACAGAAGTTAAAGACTTAAACTATGAAAGAGCAAGAAAAATTGTTATTGAAGCTACAGAACAATCCAATCAATTAAATCCCCCAGAAATTTCAGAGGTTAAAAAACTTAAAGACTTTCTAAAAAACTTAGATAGTTCCACCAAACTATTATTTGCCGATGTAAATTCTCAAAATGTTTTAAAAAATGATAACATTAAAAAAGGAGGAGCTTTAAGTGTTTTGATAGGACCCGAAGGTGATTTTTCACCAGCTGAACGCGAGTCGATTTTGAAAGTTCCAGATGTGAAATCTTTTACTATATCTAAGAATATTTTAAGGTCAGATACTGCCGTTATAACCGCTATTTCATTAGTGAATTTCGTCTATTTCAATTCATAATTGTCGCATTAATTGAATTTGTTAATTGAATTAAAAACTGTATAAAAACGAAATAAAAATGCTGAAAAAATTATTATACACTTTTGTTTTATTAATATCTTCTACCTCATATGCTAACGAGCCAAAAGATTGGCAGTTAGGATTCCAGAAACCAGCTTCTCAATCTATGTATGAAATTGTAAAATTTCACGACTATATGTTAGTGCCAATAATTGTTGCGATAAGTGGGTTTGTATTATTTTTGATGGCTTATACATGTATCAGATTTAGAGCCTCAAGAAATCCTAATCCATCTAAAAGAACGCACAATGTTGCTGTTGAAATACTTTGGACACTCATTCCATGTTTAATCCTCATTGTAATGGCAGTTCCATCTTTTAAAATTCTATATTCACAAGACACAATACCTAAAGCTGATGTCACTATTAAAGCTGTAGGTTACCAGTGGTATTGGGGCTATGAATATCCTGACGAAAATATAATATTCGATTCTTACATGGTAGAAGAAGAGGATTTAAAACCAGGTCAACCTAGACTTTTGGCAGTTGATAATGAAATAGTAGTACCAGTAAACAAAGTAGTTAAAGTTTTAATAACAGCTAACGATGTTTTGCATGCTTGGGCTCTACCATCATTTGGAGTAAAAAGAGATGCGATGCCTGGAAGAGTAAATGAAACTTGGTTTAAAGCAGATAGGGTTGGAACGTATTACGGACAATGTTCAGAGTTGTGTGGTATTAAACATGCATTCATGCCAATCACAGTTAGAGTTGTAACAGATGAAGAGTATAACGCTTGGTTGGAAGAAGCTAAAATAAAGTTTGCAAAAGAGGAGATAGAAACTGATAAAAATAAATTATTAGCAAAAAATTAATATGACAACAATTACTTCACAAGATCATTCACATCACCATCCAACGGGATGGAAACGTTGGGCTTATTCCACAAATCATAAAGATATAGGTACAATGTATTTAATCTTTGCGATTATTGCTGGAATAATCGGAACTGCTTTTTCAGTTTTAATGAGAATGGAGTTGATGCATCCAGGCGATGGAATACTAGGTGGCAACTATCACTTATATAATGTTTTAGTTACTGGTCACGGTTTGATAATGATTTTCTTTATGGTCATGCCGGCGATGATTGGCGGTTTTGGAAATTGGTTTGTACCAATTATGATAGGGGCTCCTGACATGGCTTTTCCAAGAATGAATAATATATCTTTTTGGTTACTACCAGTGTCATTCATTTTATTACTTTCATCAATATTTGTAGATGGACCCCCAGGTGCACAAGGTGTTGGAGGAGGCTGGACAATCTATCCACCACTGTCATCTAAAACTGGTCAACCAGGTCCTGCAATGGATTTAGCAATACTTAGTCTTCATATAGCGGGAGCATCATCGATACTTGGTGCTGTAAATTTTATAACTACGATATTAAATATGAGAACACCAGGAATGACTTTACATAAGATGCCATTGTTTGCTTGGTCAATTCTTGTAACAGCCTTTTTATTACTATTATCTTTACCAGTTTTAGCTGGAGCAATAACAATGTTGTTAACAGATAGGAATTTTGGAACAGCATTTTTTGATGCGCAAACTGGTGGAGATCCACTTTTATTTCAACATTTATTTTGGTTCTTTGGTCATCCAGAAGTTTATATTTTGATTTTACCAGGTTTCGGAATGATAAGTCATATTGTTTCAACCTTTTCTAAAAAACCAGTTTTTGGATATTTAGGTATGGCTTATGCGATGGTCGCGATTGGTATTGTTGGTTTTGTAGTTTGGGCACATCACATGTACACGGTAGGATTAAACACTGATACAAAAGCATATTTTCTAGCAGCAACAATGATCATTGCTGTTCCTACAGGAATAAAAATTTTCTCATGGATTGCAACCATGTGGGGTGGCTCTATATCTTTTAAAACTCCAATGATGTGGGCTCTTGGTTTTATTTTCTTATTTACAGTTGGAGGTGTTACTGGTGTAGTTTTAGCCAACGCTGGTGTTGATACAGCCTTGCATGATACATATTATGTAGTAGCGCACTTTCATTATGTGTTATCACTCGGAGCAGTTTTTGCAATTTTTGCAGGGTTCTATTATTGGTTTGGAAAAATGTCTGGTTATGAATACTCAGAATGGCTTGGACAACTACATTTTTGGTTTACATTTATTGGAGTAAATTTAATATTTTTCCCTCAACATTTTTTAGGACTAGCTGGTATGCCAAGAAGATATGCTGATTATCCAGATGCTTTTGCAGATTGGAACTATATCTCCTCAATTGGATCATATATTTCAGTGGTAGGATTAGCCGTATTTTTAATTAATTTAGCTTACGCATTTATGAAGAAAAAAGCAGCAGCTCAAAATCCATGGGGCGAAGGCGCAACTACTTTAGAGTGGACAGTACCATCACCACCAAACTTTCATACATTTGAGGAATTACCTAAAGTAAATGAGTACGGGGAAGCAGAGAAAACAAGCACATAATTATTGGCATTAAATGACAACTTATAATTCTAGAGCAAAAAGTATTTCACTATTGGATACATCAATTTTCTTAGAACTACTAAGACTGATGAAACCTAGAGTAATGTCATTGGTGATATTTACCTGTGCGGTTGGTTTATTAACTGCCCCGGGTGAAATCAGTTTTATTAAATCAATAACAAACATTTTTTTTGTGACACTTGGTGCTGGAGCAGCAGGGGCTCTTAATATGTGGTATGAGGCAGATTTAGACAAACTAATGAGCAGAACATGTTTGAGGCCACTCCCAACAGGAAAACTAAAAAAGAAACATGCGCTTATTTTTGGAATAGTCCTATCAGTAGTTTCAGTTTTAGGACTTTACTATTTTTCAAACCTGCTATCTGCTTTAGTTTTGCTTTTTACAATTAGTTTTTATTTATTTGTTTATACAATTTGGCTTAAAAGAAGAACGCCACAAAATATAGTAATTGGTGGAGCATCTGGTGCGTTGCCTCCTGTAATCGGATGGACAATTGTTACTAATTCTTTAAGTTTGGAAGCACTTTCATTTTTCTTGATAATATTTTTTTGGACACCTTCACATTTTTGGGCTTTAAGCTTGTATAAAGTAGGTGACTACAAAAGGGCCAAAATTCCAATGTTACCAGTCACTAATGGTATAGAAAATACAAAAAAAAATATTTTTGTATACTCACTTTTAATGCTCCCAACGTTGGCTCTACCTTATGTAATAGGTTTTGTTGGAGAATTATTCCTTGTTAGCACTTTTGGTCTAACAATTTATTATATTTTATTATGCTATGCTTTATTAAAAACAAAAAAAGACTCCTTTGATTTGCAAAAAGCTAAAAGAGTTTTTGGTTATTCAATCTTTTACTTGTTCTTTATTTTTGTTTTATTTTTAATTGATAAATTATTCTAATGGAAGTCGACAAAAAAATTAAAAAAAAGAATATATTTACTGCTATTGGACTAATAGTATTTATCTTGTTGCTTTTTGTTTTTACACTTTACAATGTTGGAGTTTTTGAAAGAGTCATATGATTAGTAAAAAAAACCTAACGCCATTAATTTTATCTTTAATATTCTTTCTAATGCTAGGATTATCATTTGCCGCTGTTCCACTGTATGATTTATTTTGCCGAGTCACAGGATTTGGGGGCACTACTCAAATCTCAAAAGAAGCTCCAAAAATAGTTATAGATGAACCCGTTAGAGTAAGATTTGACACAAATGTTCAAACAGACTTGGCTTGGAATTTTAAAGCAAGTAAATCTTTATATGATATTAAACCAGGCAAAGTATATAAAGTTGAGTTTGAAGTAGAAAACTTTGGAAAAGAACCTTCAAGTGGAGTTGCAAGTTACAATGTATCTCCATCAACTTTTGGACAATATTTTAATAAACTAGGATGTTTTTGTTTTGAAAAGCAAACTCTTAAAAGTGGGGAAAAAATGAGTTATATTTTAACTTTCTATTTAGATCCTGAAATGGTAAATGATCCAAAAACTAAAAACATTGACGATATTACAATGTCATATACATTTTTTTCTTCTGACTATTACAAACAATCAAAGGTTAATTAATTATGAGCTCTAAAGATCAAAAACATGACTACCACTTAGTTGATCCAAGTCCGTGGCCAATCTATACATCTTTTGCTACTTTAATTACTGCTGTGGGATCAGTTTACTATTTTCACTCAAAAGTTATGTGGGCTATGCTACTTGGTTTCGCTCTTTTAATTTATGGGGCATACATGTGGTTCAGAGATGTTGTTAATGAAGCTGAACATCAAGGTCACCATACACCAGTTGTTCAGATACATCATCGTTATGGAATGACATTGTTTATAGCATCTGAAGTAATGTTTTTTGTTGCTTGGTTTTGGGCTTACTTTGATGCTAGTTTGTATCCAAGCGCTTTTGTTGGTGGAGTTTGGCCGCCTAAAGATATTGAAGTTTTTAACCCGTGGGACATTCCATTAATCAACACTCTAGTTTTATTATTGTCCGGAACAACTGTTACATGGGCTCACCACTCTTTATTAGAAGATGACAGAAAAGGTTTTATACAAGGTCTTTGGGCAACAGTTCTACTAGGTTTCTTTTTTACACTTCTTCAAATTTATGAGTACCAACATGCGAGTTTTGATTTTTCAGGGCACATATACGGCGCAACATTTTATATGGCCACAGGCTTTCATGGCTTTCATGTGGTAATTGGAACTATCTTTTTAGCTGTTTGTTTGTGGAGAGGAAAACTTGGTCACTTTAATAAAGATCATCATTTTGGATTTGAAGCTGCAGCATGGTACTGGCATTTTGTTGATGTAGTTTGGTTGTTTTTATTTGCAGCAATCTACGTTTGGGGAAGCTAATTTAATTGAGATATAAGTTTCTTTTCACAATATTTGTTTCTTTTTTTATTACCCTTTTTCTTGCTCTTGGATTTTGGCAACTATACAGACTTAATTGGAAAAACAATCTAATTGAAGAAATTAATTCTTCTCTCATGAACAATCCAGTAAAATTTGAGGCTCAGAAAATAAGAAACTTTCAAAAAATTAAATTCAAAGGAAAAATCAATAATAAGAATTTAATTTATTTATATGGACTCAGCGATAATGGGGAACCAGGTTTTAATATAATTAAAGAAGTTGATATTGAAGGAGAAAACTTTTTAATTAATCAAGGATGGATACCAAGAGATTTGAAAGGTAATTCATTTGATCTAAAACAATCAGAATACTTTGGAATTACAAAGTTAAAATCAAGTAAAAATTATTTCAAACCTAATAACGATTTAATAAAAAATTATTGGTTTAAACTTGATGATATAGATTTAAAAAAACATACTGGTAAAACATTTTCACCTTTTATAATTTTTATCCAAAATGGAGAACAAACAAACTCTTTTCCAATACCAAAAAAAATTTCATCAGATCTGCCTAATAATCACCTTAAATACTCTTTAACATGGTTTTCAATAGCGATATCAATTCTTTTGATATATCTATATTTTAGAAAAAAGAATTATTAATGGAATATATAAGTACAAGAGGTGATAATAAGAAATTTTCCTTCAGTGAAGTATTTCTCAAAGGTCTTGCTGATGACGGAGGCCTTTTTATACCGTTGAATATTAAAAAATTTGATGAGAGTAAAATGAACTCTCTAAAAAAATTAAATTATATAGATTTAGCTACTGAAATTATTTATTTATACACAGGTGATTTTTTAAGCAAAAAAGAATTAAATGAAATTGTAAAAAAATCATATTCTAATTTTAGAGAAGAGGATGTTGTCAAAATAGTTGAGCTAAATCAATTAAAAATCTTGGAATTGTTTCATGGACCCACTCTAGCCTTTAAAGATATTGCAATGCAGTTAATTGGAAATATGTATGAGCATCTTTTAAAATCAAATAATGAAACTATAAATATAGTTGTTGCAACATCCGGAGATACTGGTGCAGCAGCCATTGATGCAATTAAAGGAAAATCTAATTTAAATATATTTGTTTTACATCCAAATAATAGAATTTCCTCTGTTCAAAGAAAAATTATGACTACAGTAGAGGAAAAAAATGTTTTTAATATTGCAATTGATGGAAACTTTGATGATTGTCAAAATATTGTAAAACAAATGTTTTCTGATCTTGAGTTCTCAAAATCTATAAATATGTCAGGGGTAAACTCAATAAATTGGGCGAGAATAATTGCTCAAGCGGTATATTATTTTTATGCACATTTTAAATTAGAAAAAGACAATATCTCTTTTTCAGTTCCAACAGGAAATTTTGGAGATGTCTTTGCAGGATATCTTGCAAAAAAAATGGGATTACCAATTGATAAATTAATTGTTGCAACAAATGAAAACGATATTTTGCATAGAGCCATTACAGAAGGAGATTATATTTCTAAAGAAGTTAGAGAAACATTATCCCCTAGTATGGATATCCAATTAGCAAGTAACTTTGAAAGATTAATTTACTACGTGAATAATTCCAATTCTGAAAAAACAGCAGAAATTATGAAAAAAGTGAAAAAGAATTCTTATAAAATTGAAAAGAGAGATTTAGATATAATTCAAAAAGATTTTTTATCAGAAAGCTGCAATGAAAAAGAAACTTTAGGAATTATTAAGAAAAATTACGAGGAAAATGGTGTGGTTTTAGATCCACATACAGCCATTGGAGTGGGCGCTGCACAAAAATTATCTTTGAATGATTGTGTAGTTTTATCAACTGCACATCCGTGTAAATTTCCAGACGCCACAAACAATGCGATTAATAAACATGAAAAACTACCAAAAGAACTTCAGCACGTACTTAATAAAAATGAGAATTTTCAAATACTAAAGAATAGTACGGATGAAGTAAAAAAATTTATTAAAAGCAAAATTTTATAAGTTTGCAGCTTCTTTAGCAATTAAATCAACTTCATTGTTTAACTCGTCAGTTGAGTGCGCTTTTACCCAATTCCAACTTATTTCAAATTCATTGGCTAAAATATCTAGCTCTGTCCAAAGATCTTTATTTTTAACTTCTTGCTTATTTGCGGTTTTCCATCCATTTTTTTTCCAGTTATAAATCCACTCTGTAATTCCTGACTTTACATACTTAGAGTCTGTAAAAATTTGAACTTTACTTCCTTTGGGAATTTTTTTTAATGCTTCAATAGGAGCTAGCAACTCCATTTGATTATTTGTAGTATTCTTTTTACTTCCTTTAATATTAGTTTTTTGTCCATTGTTTATAATTATTGCTGCCCATCCACCATTGCCAGGATTTTCTAAACAGGACCCGTCAGTATAAATTTTAATCATTTAAGTATTCCTCAAATTTTTCTATAGAGTCATGAAACCTAAGTTTTTGTATATATTCTGATGGATCCTTTTTTTTTATTAAAATATTTTTAGGAGTATTTACGTAATCATAAGCTCTTGTTGCCAGATATCTTAAGGCAGATCCTTTACAAAGAATTTTCATACTCCTTTTTTCCTCTGGTTTAAGTTTTCTTATACTTTCATAACCCTTGAAAAGCTTAGAAGCTTTCTTCTTATCAAACTTAAATCTATTTTTTGTTTTATTAAAACAAAGAGAATTTATACAAACAGCAAGTTCATAAGCTTGAAAATCATAAGCTGAAAAATAAAAATCAATAAACCCCCCGAATTTTCCCTTATGAAAAAAAATATTGTCAATGAATAAGTCACCATGAATTACACTACTTGGTATTCTTTTTGGCCATTTTTTGCTGATATCACGAAAACTTTCCTTCATTTCTTCTTTAAGATTCTTAGGTAACTTCGAATTTTTTAAGTTAATTTTATTTATAAGACTATTTATTTTGAGGGGTGAAAAGCTATTTTTTCTTTTAAGTTTTATCTTTGTTAATTTTTTATGCATTAAACCAATTTTTTTTCCAATGACTAATAAATCTTTTTCCAAAAGCTTTTTTTTATCGTCACCCTCTAAGAAGGAAACTAGACAAGCCTTTTTTGTTTTTAAATTAAATATGTACTTTCCAAATTTATTTTTGATTGGAGATGGGCATTTAATACCTTTTTTTGAAAGTGCATCCATCAACTTCATAAAGTAGGGCAAATCCTTATTATTAACTCTACTTTCAAAAATCGTTAAGACGTATTTTTTATTTTTTGTGGCAACAGTATAATTTGTATTCTCTATTCCTTTTTTAATACCCTTAAAGCTTGTGATTTTTTTAAATCCAAAAATATTTTGGACATTATAAATGTCAGCTTGATTTAACTTTGTAAATACAGCCATTAATTGAGTTTTCCTGGAACTTTAAAATTTACGTTTTCCTTTACTATTTCGACTTCTTGAATTTCGACATTAAATTTTTCTTTAATTTTTTCTATAAAATTCTGAACTAAAACTTCAGGCGCTGATGCACCTGATGAAATACCTATAGTATTACATTGAGAAATTTTTTCTAATGGAACTGAACTTTCAGAATGTATTAACTCTGAATAATTACATCCTGCTTTATTGGCTACCTCCACGAGTCTTTTTGAATTAGATGAATTCCTACTCCCAATTACAAAGAACATGTCACACTTTGATGCAATATGTTTAACGGCTGCTTGTCTATTAGTCGTGGCATAACAGATGTCCTCTTTATTTGGCTCTTTAATTTGTGGAAATTTTTTCTTTAAAGCATCAATAATATCTTTTGTATCATCAACAGAAAGAGTTGTTTGAGTTACAAAAGCTAATTTTTTATTTGATAGAATATCAATATCCTTAACATCATCAATCGTTTCAACTAATTCTATTGATCCTTCTGGAATTTGACCCATAGTGCCAACTACTTCAGGATGATTTTTGTGACCAATTAAAAAGATATGGAAACCGGCTTTATTTAAATTTTCAGCTTCTCTATGTACTTTAGAAACCAAAGGACAAGTAGCATCTATATATTCCATTTTTAAATCTTGAGCTTCTTTTGGAACTTTTTTTGGAACTCCATGAGCTGAAAAAATTACTGGTCTAGTTTTGTCCTTAATTTCACTAATTTCTTCTACAAATATTGCACCAATTTTTTTTAAATTTTCGACTACGTGCTTATTGTGAACTATCTCATGTCGCACATAAACTGGTGACCCAAATTTATTTATGCTTTTTTTTACAATTTCTATTGCTCGATCAACTCCAGCACAAAACCCTCTTGGAGCAGCTAAATATATTTTTAAATCTTTATTTTTCATTTTTTTCAATAAGATACTCCAATAATATATGCGGAAAGGTCAAAGACGCCAAACCTATAAATATTACTTTTAAAATTGCATCGTCAAAAACATAATATTTAGCTAAAAAATAAAGACTTATTATAAATAGTAATAAAGTCATTAATGTAAGCGGTAATGCTTTTCTTATAAACTTATAAAAACCAACTTTAAAATCATTACTATCAATTTCATATATTAGAGAAAGAGAATGTCTTACAGAGTGTAAAAAACAAAAATAAATTGTGAAAGCAATTAATGGAGAGAGAAAAACATTAAGCAATATAATATTTGTCCAATCTGCAATTAAGAATCCACCATTGTTTGATTGAACTGTTATAATAATGTTTGCAATAAAACTAAGAAATATCATAAGTATTAAAAATTTACTGCTTAAAAAACCTAAGTCTAAGTTTAAGATTTGAAAAATTTCATTGGTCTTTTCATTATGAAATAGAAGGGGTGCAATAATGATTACACTTCCTTTAAACAAATATAGAAAATCGTTAACTAAACTTTTTATGTTTTGACCTACGCAACTATCTTCTTTACCAAAATGATATGAAGCAACCATTAAAAAAATTATTAAAACAATTTCTGGAACTATCATCCAAGTAAAAATTACTATCAACGAGACAGCTATATAAGCTAAGTAAAAGTATGACTTATTTTCAACTTTATAGATTTTCATTAATTTATAACCTTTTAGGTGATCAAGAGCTCCATGAGAAACACCTATGATAGATATTAAAAAGAAACAGATGATAGTTTGATATTGAAATTCTATTTGCTTATTTTCAAAATATTTTGAAATTGAAATTAAAAAAATAATGTTGAATAGAAGTAAAAAAAACGAATATTTTTTATTTATTTTATATAAATCCATTAATTGAATAAAGCCTTTATAAAAGGCCACTTTGGCATTTTTGATATTATTGATAAGTCTTGAAAAATATTACTTTTATTTGAGAGGAATTTTACACTTGTTTCTGCGCTAGAATTAAAGATTTCAAAAAAAATATTTGGCATTCTTTTTGCATTCCTTTTCAACACTTTTAAAAATATTTTATCAAGAATTTCATATTTTTTTCCGATATTGTAAGTTTTTAAATTATCTAAATTTTTAACAATATATTTACAATGTTCTTGAATATTTAAAAAAGTGTATCCAGTACTTAATCTCGTCATTTTACCTGCTGTTCCGATATTAATTTTTTTTTTACCGTTTAAATTTGTAGGATAAAATAATGGAATTTGTCCTTTTTCTTTATAAATAATTTTGTAATTTTTAATCTTAAGAATATTTTCAATATATTCCTTAATCTGAAAATCATAGTCTTTTTCTGAAGGATCTTTCATATTTGATAACCAAGTTGTTTCAATTAAAGCTTTATTTTTTGAAAACGGAAGAGTGTAAAAAAAATGAACGCTATTTTTTTGGTCACAATCAAAATCCATTAAATTAATTATAGAATCGTCAAATATATTCTTATCCGTTTCAATTTCATAACCTCCAAAATGTTGCCAAAGATCATTTTCATTTGAATTTATTTTAGGAACACTATTAAATACGTACGAATTTTCTGTATTCACATCCTCCTTATTTCTGAAGAAATGAATATTTTTATTTGCTTTAAGTCTGTTTAAAGTTTTTCTGTAAAATAGACCACTGTCAACAGATTGATACGGTAGACTTTCACACTCAACCTGCTTTGATTTATTGGGAATATTAATTGAAAAAGAATCCCAACTTTTAATCACACAATCTTCAAAATTATGTGGAAATGTTTTCCAAAAAGACCATGTTTTATCTCGTTGGTATTCAGTCCTAGGCTCAATAATAGCTAAGGTTTTATCACTTAACTTGTTATTGATTTCAAGCTCGTAAGCTAAGGAGAGGCCAGCGCAACCGCCACCAATTATTGTATAATCAAATTCTTTCATCTATATTAATTTCTAAACCAATCTCATTATGCTCTTCATTTCTGTAATAATTATCTGATTGAATAAATAATAATCTAAAAAAATCAAAAATACTTAAAATAGTTTGAACGATTTTGCCAGATTTAGTAACATAAATTTTTCCAGATTGATTATATTCCTCAATGTCTCTTTTCTTAATGATTTTATAACCAATCTCCCTATAAACTCTGCGAGCGACTAATATAGCGAAACGGCACCTAATTGGAATTTCTCTGATTGAATTAAAACAACTATTATAAAACAAATCTGCAGTAGTAATTGTATTTTTTATATTTGAAATATCATGCTTAATATATTCTCTATTTTTCTCTCTATCTTCTATTACATCTCTAGAGATATTTGTAAGCTGCATCGCTATCCCTAAATCAATTGCAGATTTCAGAGCTGTTTTAGATTTTACTCTAAGAATTTTTGCCATCATCAAACCTACCGTTCCAGCCACTCTATAAGAATATACAAGTAGCTCTCTTTTAGATTTAAATTCTATTTTTTCTTTTAGATCAGACTCAATGCCATCAAAAAGATCGAGAACAATTTTTTCTGATACATCGAAGTTTTTAATAATGCGATGTATCTTTTTGATACTATCGTTTTCGAAGTTGTGGTTAATAAAGTCATTTTTATAGTTAAGGAATTTCTTCTTTTTAATCTCTAATGATATTTCTTCATCAGCAATATCGTCTAATACTCTACAAAAATCATACAGGTCAGATCCATTTTTATAAACATCGTTAGGCAAGAAAAATCCAGCCCAGCTAAAAGACTTTGCATGAATTGATAAAAGATTATTCACCATTAAAGAATTTTATCTAAAACTTTTGCCGATGATAAAACTCCAGGCACACCAGCACCAGGATGTGTTCCAGCACCAACAAAATATAATCCATCATAAATTTCAGACTTATTGTGAAATCTAAAATAAGCAGATTGCGTAAATTTTGGTTGAATTGAAAAGCCTGATCCAAATTTTGTGTTAAGATCTTTTTCAAAGTAGTCGGGCGTTAAGTAGAAATCCTCTATTATGTTTTCTCTTAAATTTGGAAGCAAATCCTTTTCCATTTTATCAATTACTAAATTTTTAATTTTTTCACCGCTCTCCGACCAATTTATATTTGATTGATTATTAGGAACTGGGACTAGAACATAAAAACAATCACATCCATCGGGTGCCATCGAATTATCTGTTGCTGTAGGTCGATGCAGATAATAGCTTATATCATCGTTAAGTTTCTTTTTATCAAAAATATCATCCAAATGTTCTTTATATTTGTTACCAAATTTAATCGTATGGTGAGCGACATCCTTGTAAACTTTTTTAGTTCCAAAATAATAAACAAATAAACCCATTGAATAATCCATTCTTTTTCTCTTAAAGTTGAAAAAAAAATTCAGGTCTTTTTTATTTAATAATCTCTCATAGACATCAGGCGGATCAGCATTACAAACCACATTATTTGCAGAAATTTCATCACCGTTTTCTAGTCGAATACCTTTAATTGTTTTTCCATTTGAAATAATTTTGTTTACCTCAAAGCCTTTTTTTATTTTTATATTTTCCTCATTCATTAATGTTTCAAGACCCTTAATTATATTTCCGGTTCCCCCCATTGAGTAATGAATTCCCCATTTCTTTTCTAAATAAAGTATTAAGCCATAAATCGAAGTTGTTGTGAAAGGATTACCACCCACAAGTAGAGGATGCATGCTAAGAATTCTTCTTAGTTTTTCGTGTTTAACATATGAGGACACAAGAGAATAAACAGATTTATAACTTTTTAATTTTAATAAAGATGGAATTTGTTTCATCATGAAAAAAGGTTTCGTAAAGGGAACATCTGAAAGTTCTAAATACCCCTTTTCAAAAATTTTTTTTGTGAAATTTACTAATTTGATATAACCTTTCACATCATCTGGAGAAATTGCAGATATTTGCTTTTCCATTTCTTCTTCATTTCCTGAGTAATTGAATTTTGTTCCATCTTCAAAAACGAATTGATACCAAATATTTAAAGGTTTTATGTTTAAATAGTCTTTTGGATCTTTTCCAAATAATTCGAACAACTCATATATCAAATAAGGTGCGGTAATTACTGTCGGTCCAGCATCAAATGAAAACCCATTCTTTCTAAAAATTCTTGCTCTACCACCTAAATCATTTTGTTTTTCAATTAAGGTCACCTCGTGGCCTTTTGCTCTCAGCCTAAGAGCTGCAGATATACCACCAAAACCTGAACCTATGACTATGGATTTCATAACAATAATTTATATTTTTTTTCTAAAAATGTAAGAATTTATTTTAATTTGAGCCAGCTTTTTTCAAAGCATCTTTAGCATCTTCTAAATTTTTTTGAAATAAATTGTCGAGCTTTGATTTTTCAATTGAATTTTTAATTAAATTTTCTGAAGCAGAGAATGCAACATCTACTGAAGTATTTTTAATTTCTCTAACAGCTTCATCCTTCATTTGTTTAATTTTGCTTAAAGATAGTTCTTTTTTAATTTTAGCCGAGTTCTCAAACTTAAGCTCTAATTCACTCACCATTTTTTCAGAGTCATTTTTTGCTTGATCTATAATTTTTTTACTTTCCTTCACGGCTGAGCTTAATTTTGATTGAGAGTCTTCTAATAATTTTTTTGTTTCTATTCTTAACTTTTCACTTTCATCTAATTCATTTTTTATCTCAGAGATCTTTGTGTCTAAAGCCTCATTTATTTTTCTTGGGATCTTGAAATAAATTAGAACTCCAAAAAAAATAACAAAAGATATAGCTACCCAAAAAGTTGAATCAAATTCCATTTGTGCTCCTGCTCAATTTTTTAAGTTCTTCTTCAACTAAAGCAGAAACACTGCTTTCATTTACATCAGTTCCAATTAATCTTTTTATGACTTCGTTGGTTATATTAGAAGCTATTGAATTTATCTTTTTTGGTGAAGATAATTTTAACTCGATTATTTCTTTTTCAACATTTTGAATTTCTGAATTTAAGTCTTCATCAAGTTTCATTTTTTTTTTTGTTATTTCAGAGACAACCTTCTCTCTTGCGGCTAACATTACTTCTTTAGCTTTGTTTTTACTTTTCAAAATTATCTCATCAAATTCTTTGAGATTTTTTTCACTTTGTTTTCTTTGCTTTTCAGCTGTCTCAATATTTTCTAAAATTTGCAATCTTCTCTGTTCTAGGTTTTTACTTATTCTAGGCAAGATAAATTTAGAAAGGACTAAAAAAAGGGTACCGAAAGTTATGGTTAACCAAAAAATTTGCGATACCCAAAATTCAGGATCCAATTGAGGCATTCCTCCTTTTTCTGCACTTTTCACTGCTACAGTGCAGAACGAGAAATAAAAAATATTAAGTAAAATAATTTTTTTCACAATTACTTAAAAAGCAAATAAAATTATCAAAGCTACAACAAGTCCAAACAACCCAGTGGCCTCAGCTAATGCGAAACCTAAAAGTAAATTTGGAAATTGTTTTTGAGCTGCAGATGGATTTCTCATAGCGCCAGATAGATAGTTACCAAAAATAATACCTATTCCTACTCCTGCTCCTGCTAGAGCAATTGCCGCTAATCCCGCTCCAATCATTTTTGCTGCTTCTAACTCCATATTATCCTCCTTATGATTAATGGTGTAAATTTAATGCATCATTTAAATAAATGCATGTTAAAATTGCAAAAACATAAGCTTGAAGAAAAGCAACTAATATCTCCAAACCTGTTAATGCAACTGAAAAACTCAGTGGAAGCCATCCACCGACAATTCCAAGACTTACTACAAAGCCTCCGAATACTTTCATCATTGTATGTCCCGCCATCATATTTGCAAACAATCTTACAGATAAACTGATGGGCCTACTTAAATAAGAAATAATTTCTATAACTACTATTAGTGGCAACAAGACAGCTGGCACTCCGCTGGGTACAAAAAGTTTTAAATAGCCAAATCCATGTTTAATAAATCCAATAATTGTCACTCCAATGAAAATAAATGCTGCTAAAACAAATGTTACGATTATGTGGCTTGTTACTGTAAAAGAATAGGGGATCATACCGAACATGTTACAAAAAAGAACAAACATAAAAAGTGAAAATATAAATGAAAAATATGGTTTTGCTTTCGAACCAGCTGTATCACTTATCATCTTAGACACAAATGTATAACTAAGTTCTGAGAGCAATTGTATTTTATCAGGAATTATATTTTTCTTTTGTGCACCTAAATTAAAAATTATCAATATTGCTAATGAGCTTATGACCATAAATAAACTAGCATTAGTAAAGGATAAATCTATTTCCCCTATTTTAATTTCTGGACCAATTCTATAAACATTAAATTGGTACATCGGATTTGCTGCCATAAAATCAATTCTGTAGTTTTTTTGCTGACCTGATTACATTGAATATACCCGCAACTACACCAACAAAAAAAAATATTATTATTAACCATGGTTTAGTATCAAACCAATTATCTAAAATAAACCCTATAATTGTCCCTACTAATACAGCCGCTACTAATTCAGTGCTCAATTTGAAAGCTTGTCCAATATTAGATGTTTGGGGATTTTCTTTTTCTACTTTTATCTTTTTACGTGCATTTTTTAGGCGATCTTTTAGCCGTTCTTTATCCATCTAGGCAACCATACTCTCAGCTTTTTCAAGGTCAACTGAAACTAGCTGGCTTATGCCTTTCTCTGGCATGGTTACACCATAAAGTCTATTCATTTTTGACATCGTAAGGGCGTGATGGGTAACAATAATAAATTTTGTTTTAGTAATTTTTATGAGTTCATCCAAGAGATTACAAAAACGAGTAACGTTTGCGTCATCTAAAGGTGCATCTACTTCATCAAGAACACATATTGGTGAAGGGTTAGTTAAGAAAACTGCAAAGACTAAAGATAAAGCAGTGAGTGCTTGCTCTCCACCTGAAAGAAGAGTAATTGACTGAAGTCTTTTTCCTGGAGGACTTACCAACATTTCTAAACCTGCATCAAGCGGATCATCAGAGTCAACTAATTCCAGTTTCGCGCTTCCACCGTTAAATAATTTTGTGTAAACTTCATTAAACTTTCTATTAACCTTTTCAAAGGCCTCAAGGAGTCTTTCTCGACCTTTTTGATTAAGTTCACTAATACTTTCTTTAAGTTTGACAATAGCTGTCACTAAGTCTGATCGATCTTTTTCCATTTTTTTAATTTCAATTTCGTATTTACTTGTTTCTTCATCTGCTCTTAGATTTACTGATCCTAGTTTGTCTCTCTCTCTTTTCTTTTCATCAAGCAATTCTTCTTGTGTGAGTGCGTCCGGGAGATCACTTTGATCTTTCAAGTTTGAGAATTCAAAAACATCTTTTTCTGCAAGATTTAATTCATTTTCAATTCTCTCTAACAAATCAATTCTTCTTTTTGACAGACCATCAATTGTTGCTGTTGAACTCGCTTTTCTTTCTCTGATTTCTATAGAATTTTCTCTGATCTCTGAAAGCTCAAGATTTAAGGCGTTTGATTTTTTATCTGATATTTCAATTAATTTTTCATTCTCCTCTTTCTCAATTTCAGAAAGTCTTAAATTTTCAGTTAATTGCCCTTTTTTTTCTGCTTGGGTGTTTGGTTTATTTTCTAATAGATTTAATTGACTAGATGATTTTTGTCTTCTTTCATTAAGTTGTTTTATTGATTTGTCGGAGTTTTCAAGTAGGTTTTTCCAACTTTCAATTTCAGTATCAATAATTTTTATTCTTTCTTTTCTTTTAATAGAATCGTTTTTTATGTTTTGATTTTTACTGTAGCTTTCAGCATATTCTTCAATTATGTTTTTACATTCTTCAATAGCTTTTATAGCATCATCATTTTGGTTCTGACTGATTAAAGTCTTTACATTTTCAAGATTATTTTTAAGTTTATCTTTTACGGAAAAAAGATCGTCATTAGATTTTTTTTCAGTATCGTAGTATTTTGTATCAATATCGATTAAATCATTTTTTTCTTCTTTTAATCTTTTTTCATTAGAATTAGCATCGATCGTAATACTTTTTTCTCTATCTAAATCATTATCGATTTCAACAAGGCTATTTTTAAAATTTTCGATCTCTTTTTGTATTCTATCATTTTCCTCATCCAAACTTTTAAGTTCCAAGTTTAATCTTTGGATTTTAGAAAGTATTTCAAAATTTTTCTCTTTGATTGGATTATTTGTTGCATTTTCACTTTCTATATTTTTTTCAATTTCATTTATTTTATTTGAAATATTCTCAAATTCCTGATCAGAGTCTTTATTAATTTCTTTTTCTAAAGTAATTTCTTTATCTATCTCCTGCAATTTGAGAAAATATAATCCAGCCTCGATTTTTTTAATCTCTTCTGAGATCATCTTATATTTCCCAGCTTCTTCTGCTTGTTTTTGTAAATTTGCTAGTTGTTTCTCTTGTTGTCTCCTTAATTCATCTGCTCTTTTTAAATTATTTTCTGCAGCATTTAACCTTACTTCAGCTTCATGTCTTCTAGCATGTAAACCAGAAATTCCCGCAGCCTCCTCAAGAATTGCCCGTCTATCACTCGGTTTTGCTGTTACTAACGATCCAATTCTACCTTGGCTTATTAATGATGGAGAGTGAGCCCCAGTTGAAAGGTCAGCAAAAAACATTTGAGCATCTTTTGCCCTTACTTCTTTCCCATTTATATGAAACTTTGATCCCTTATCTTTTTCAATCTTTCTTCTAATTTCTATTTCGGGAATGTGTTTATAATTGTGTGATCCTAAACTTCCATCATTCGATAGGTTTACAATTACCTCAGCTATATTTTTGGAAGGTTTGTTTGAAGTACCGGAAAAAATTACATCTTCCATACCTGAGCCTCTCATACTTTTTGCTGATGTTTCACCCATGCACCATCTTAAAGACTCAACGATATTTGATTTACCACAACCGTTTGGACCAACTATTCCAGTTAGACCGTCCTCAATAAGTAAACTTGTTTTATCTGCGAAAGATTTAAAACCGTTTAGTTGAATTTTTTTAAATTCCATTAAGGAATTATAACAGTTTTTCTATAGCTTTTTTTAAATTTTTAAACGATAGCGTTTTTTCAAACTTTTGGTCGTTTAAAATAAGTGTAGGGGTTGAATTTATATCAAATTCTTTTACACCCTCGATTCGCTCGTTTAAGATAAAGGCCTCTAACTCAGTGTTAGAAAAACACTTTTCTTCATCTAGAGGTTTTCCAAATAATTTTATAACTGAAGACAAATTTGAATTAAGTTCTTCAATTGTTGATCCTTTAGCCCACTTTTTTTGGTTAGAATATAAAAAATGTAGTAAGTCTGATTTGCCATCATTGTTACAATGAGCCAGTTTAGATGCATTTAATGCTGCCATGTCTAATGGGAAATTTCTAAATTCAATATTTATAATACCAGTATCAATAAATTCTTTTTTTAATTCAGGGTAAACTTTATTATGAAAATCTGCACAGAATGAACAAGTAAGAGACTCGTAAATTATTAGTTTAATTTTTGCATCTTCTCTTCCCTCAATTATTGGTTTGAAGGAAGATGCGTTAATATTTGTCTGAAATAGAACAAAAATTATTAGTAAAAAAATTTTCTTAATCATTTTTTTCTCTATACACTTTAGCAAATTCTTTTAAAGAATTTTCAATTTTTTTATTTTTAATTTCCCCTAAATTATATTTGGAATTACTTTTTTTAACACTTTTTATTTTTTCATCTTTCCTGTCAAAGGTATACACTTTTAATGTTGAAATTAAATCATATCCAAAAAAAGAATTGATCTTATCTATTATATTTTTTTTCGAATACTCTAACTCGACTTCGTGACCTCTCTTAACCATTACTTCCAATACGGATTTTCTAAATTTATTAGAACTCAAATATTTTTTTGGATAACTTAAAGAAAATAGCTCATCACCGACAAACATTCTCCAATTTTCTATAAGTTCAGAATAAACCTCTCCTTTTTGTTTCAATAACTTTTTTACCTTTGTGGGCAAAGTGTCTTTAAAAGATCTTAATCCTTGAATGACTTTAAATCTCTGATTAGAATTAAATTTCATGACTAAATCAATTATATCAAAAAAAATTTTATTTTGGTACGATAATAATAAGAGAATTCTCCCATGGAGAAAAAATAATTCTAAGGAACAAAAACTTTATTTCACGTTGGTTAGTGAGTTTATGTTGCAACAAACTCAAGTTTCAACTGTAATTCCTTATTTCAAAAGATTTGTGCAAAAAATCCCAAACTTTAAAAAGTTGTCCAAAGCAAATGACCAAACACTAATGAAGTTGTGGGAAGGACTGGGTTACTACTCTAGAGCTAGAAATCTAAAAAAATCTGCGATAATGATCAATGGTAAATTTGGTGGAACTTTACCATCAAATATTGAAGATTTAAAATCTTTGCCTGGAGTTGGTGACTATACGTCTACTGCAATAATGGCTATTGCTTTCAATCAAAAATTTATTCCTTTGGATGGAAATGTTGAAAGAATTCTTAAAAGGGTTCTATACCTTAGAAGCGAAAAAGCTATATCAAAAGAAAATATGCAAATTTCAAAAAAATTTTTTGGTTTATCAGAAAGAGCAAGTGATTACGCTCAAGCTATAATGGAATTAGGTGCTTTAGTATGCAGGCCCACTTCTCCGTTATGCGACAAGTGTCCAATAAGAATAAATTGTATTTCATATAAACGAAAAGATTTTTCTTTAATAAAAAAAACAAAAAAAAATAAGATCAAATATTTTGAGGCAAATATTTATATGAATGAAAATAAAATGTTATTGGTTAGAAATAATAAATTTAACTTTCTTAAAAATTTATTAATCTTTCCGATGAACGAAATAGATAAGTCAAAATTTAACTCTTCACCAAAAGTAAAAACAAAAATTAAGATATCTAATATAGATATGAATATTGTAATTAATAAAAATAAAATTAAATCAACAAATAAAGGCTTAATTTTAAACCGAAAAAAAATAGTAAGTGAAGTAATACCATCTTTTACAAAAAAATTATTTAGAGTAGCTTCAAGTAATGTATGAAAAAAATTGGAATTATCGGAGCAGGGATATCAGGATTATACATAGCTAATCTTTTTAAAAAAAACCCTAAATATCAAGTATCAATTTTTGATAAAAAAAACTCTCTTAATCTAGATGAGGGGTACGGCGTACAATTATCTACAAACAGTGTCAAACTTTTAAATGAAATTGGATTTAACAAATTAGAAAAAAACGAAAAATTTAATCCAGAAAAAATAAATTTTTATTCAAAAAAAGATGAAGATAAAATATGTGAACTAGATATATCTGAATTTAACTCAAATGATTGTAAGTATACTACTTTGAAAAGATCTACTTTGATCAATTTTCTTAAAAAAGATTTAGAGGATTTGATCAAAACAAATTATAGTGTATCGAAAATTGATCAAGAGCAAGAAAAAATAAAACTTACTTTTGAAAATAAAGAAACTCACGAATTTGATTATCTAATTATTTCTGAAGGGGTTTTTTCAAAAAGTAGAAATCTTGTTTCAAATAAACAAGTTCAACCAAAATATAATAATACTTTAGCTATAAGGGGAACGATACCGGCAAATTCAAATATAATTGATAAAAAGAATATTTTGTTATTTTTAGGCTCTGATTTTCATCATGTAATTTATCCTATTTCTCCAGGTGGAGATTTAAACTTAATAGCTATAATGAAATATAAACTTTCAGCAGATGAACAGAAAAATTACTCATTGTTTAATGATAGATTATTTATACAAAAAATTTTGGAAAATATTCCTCAAGAGAACAAGGAATTTTTTAATAATCTTAAAGAATTAAAAATATTTCCTGTGTTTGTTAGTGATAATTTTTTTGAA
Organism: uncultured Pelagibacteraceae bacterium; assembly: GCA_902582235.1. Classification (GTDB taxonomy): domain Bacteria; phylum Pseudomonadota; class Alphaproteobacteria; order Pelagibacterales; family Pelagibacteraceae; genus Pelagibacter. Next base: position 96,353 of record CACHQX010000003.1, on the reverse strand, counting down.
GTAAAAAATAAGAACATTTATTTAATAGGAGATGCTTTTTTTGCTTTTCCACCATCATTTGCACAAGGCGCATCTCAGTCTATAGAGGGCGCACATGAACTATTTGCTAGTATAGAAAATAATTCCAATGCTAACTTTTTTAAAAATAGGGTTAATAAAACAAAAATGGTAAATAATAGATCAAAATTGAATCAGTTTGCTTTTCATCTATCAAATCCTTTAACTGTATATCTTAGAAATATTTTTTTAAAAAAATTAGTAAAAAATAAAAAGTTTTTAGAAAGTTATTTAGGAAAAATTTATAGGTAACTTTTTGACAAGAATTTTTGTCTTAAATTATCTATTGGCACGAAAGTATTTCCTAATTCGCAATGCCAATAAGTCCATCCATTACAGCTTTCTGCTCCTAAAATTGTAGCTGCAACCTTATGAATTGAACCTTCAGTTTGAGCATGTTTGATACTCCCATCAACCATAATTTTTGCACTGATTTTCTTTTTATTATCAAAAATAATAGTGCCAGGCTTAATTATTCCCAATTCAACCAGTGAACCAAAAGGTATTCTTGGTTTGGATTTATTGTTTTTAAGTGTATCTAAATAATGATCTTCTATTGGTTTTGTATTTTTCAATCTTTGTTCGGCAGCTTTGAAATAGGATTTTTCTTTTTCTATACCGTAATAATTTCTACTCAATTTTTTTGCAACCGTTGCAGTTGTGCCTGATCCCAAAAATGGATCAAGAATTAAATCATCTTTATTTGAAGTTGCTAATAAAATTCTATGAAGTAAAGCTTCTGGTTTTTGTGTAGAATGAACCTTCTTTCCATTTTTTTTTAAACGTTCTGTTCCATTGCAAATGGGCAAATCCCAATTAGATCTCATTTGTAAATCATCATTCAAACATTTTAATGATTGATAATTAAAAGTATATTTTGAATTCTCTGATTTTGAAGCCCAAATTAAAGTTTCATGAGCATTAGTAAATCTTGTCCCTCTAAAATTTGGCATTGGATTTTTTTTGTTCCAAATTACATCATTTAAAATCCAAAACCCTAAATTTTGAATAGCTGTACCAACTCTAAATATATTATGATAACTTCCTATAACCCAGATTGCTCCATTCTTTTTTAAAATTCTTTTACACTCACTTAACCACGCATATGTGAATTCGTCATATTTCTTAAAACTTTCAAATTGATCCCATTTATCATTTACTGCATTAACTTTTGATCTATCTGGTCTAGTTAGTTTATTTTTTAGTTGAAGGTTGTAAGGCGGATCTGCAAAAACTAAATCGAAAGTCTCATCTGGAATTCTTTTCAATTCTTTAAGACTGTCTCCGTTAATAATTTTGTTTTTTAAATCTAACTCTCTCATTTTAAAAGAAACAATTAGACTCTAGGTCGGAGTCCAGGTCAACTCATGATTGAATTAATTTTGATTAATTGTGCCTTCGATTATTTGGGACTCAATATATTGTGTGTTGGTTTGAATGTTTTTCTATGATGTTTTGTAATTCCAAATTTTTTAATTGCTGAAAGATGATCTCTAGTCCCGTAGCCTACATTTTTATCCCACAAATAAGCTTTAAATTTTTTTGATATCTTTCTAATCAATCGGTCTCTTGAGACTTTTGCTAAAATAGACGCTGCAGAAATTTCAGGAATTTTCTGGTCACCTCTAACAACTGATTTTATATTTAAGTTATTAATATTAGGTTTTTTATTTCCATCAACTTTTACTATTTGTGGTTTGAATTTTAATTTTAAAATTGATCTTTTCATCGCCAAAAGAGATGCATTTAAAATATTAATTTTTTCAATTTCTTTCTTTGAAGCAGTCCCAATAGCCCAATAAGAATTTTTTTTTATGTAATTTTCCAAAAATTCTCTCTCCTTAGGAGATAATTTTTTTGAGTCTTTTACTCTCTTTTTATCAAAACCTTTTTTAAAAACTACTGCCGCTGCATATACAGGCCCAATAAGACTACCTCTACCGACCTCATCCACCCCAGCTACACTTTTTTGAGATTTATATTCCAATTTTCAATTCTTCAATTTTATTTCTTATTTCTTTTAAATCTGCCCAAGAAAATTTTTTTTGATCTGGCTGTCTTAACAAATAAGCAGGGTGGAAGGTAACCATAGTTAAATAAGTTTTGTTATTAACAATTAGTTCTTTCCAAAATCCTCTTGATTTAGAAATTTTCTCCTTATTTCCAAAAAAAGCCTCCATAGCAGTGCTTCCCAATAATATTATTAACTTGGGGTTTATAATTGAAATATGTTTTTTTATAAAAGGAGCATAAGTATTAATCTCAACTTCATTAGGTTTTCTATTTCCAGGTGGTCTGTAATTTACTATATTTGTTACATAAACTTTATTTCGTTTAATATTTATTGCAGCTAACATTTTATTCAAAAGTAAGCCTGCATCGCCCACAAAAGGTTTTCCTTGTTCATCTTCTTTTTGACCAGGGCCTTCACCTATCAACATAATACTACTGTCATGATCACCATCAGCAAAAACTAAATTGTTTGAATTATTTTTTAGAGTGCAATTTTCAATATTAGAGATTTCGTCCTTAAGTTTTTTAAGTAAATCCTCCTTTTTTTCGATTTTAACAAATCTTTTAATAGGAGCATTTGAGAAGTCAAAAGTAGATTTGATAAAGTCGTATTTTTGCATTTTATTTCTTTTATTTAAAAAAAAAAATCATATTCTTTAAGTATGAAAAAAATTTGTTTTTTTTTAATAATTTTTTTATATCAAACTTTTTCCTACGCTAAAACAACTGAAAATATTGAATTCAACCACAAGTATTTATCAAATTATTTTTCAGCAATAATATCCATTAATAATCAAGACGATAAAGATTCGTTAAAATATTTAAATAACACGAAAAGTCTTGTTAAAACTCATGAGAGTTATTTGGAAAACTATCTTATCTCATTAGTTCTAAACAATAAAATTGATATCGCTTTTAATAAAGCTATTCAATTAAAAGCTAACGAAACAAATTTTTTTGAGGCAAAAGTACTGTTAGCTTTAAATTCGATAAACAAAAAAGATTTTTCAAATGCGATGTTAATCTTGGAGAAAATGGATGAAGTTCCGCTTGATACTCTTGAGCTTATCATCAAAGAGACATTAAAAGACTATTTAGATACAATCATATTTAAAAAGATGGACAAAAACGAAGATGTCCAGTTCGGTGAAATAGATAAAATAAAAAAGATTTTTCAGTCTTGTTACTTAGGCAAAGAGAACACAGATCTTTTATTTGAAGAGCTTGTAATTAAAGATACTGAAGATTTTTCAAGGTATATTTTTTTTTACGTTAATTATTTAGCTCAAATCAAAGATTTCAATAAAATAAACGAGTTACAAAATAAAATTGATTATACGAATAGCAGCATTTTAATTGCTCAAGCAAAACAGTGGATTGAAAATAAAAGATACGACAAAATTACTTCAGCGTTCTCATGTAAAAATGAACATCATATTATATCCGAATTCTTGTTTTTGATTTCTAATTTATATTCTTCACAAGAACTTTTTAAAAAGTCAAATTTTTATATTCATTTATCAAATTATTTGAACCCTGAATTTAATTTTAATAATAGTTTATTAGCTGAAAATTACATAATTAATAAGAAATTCGACTTAGCTTTAAAATCTTTGAATTTTATTTCAGAGGAAGATCTTATTTTTAGTTGGTATAAAAATAAAAAAAAATCTTCAATTATCAAGAAACAAGAAAATGAAGTAGCAGCACTCAATTTTTTAGAAAAAAAATTTGATGGATTAAGAACTAATAATATAAAAATTTTGTATGACATGGGTGGAATTTACAAAAGTTTTGAAAAATATGATGAGGCGATAAAAATTTACTCTAAATTATTAGACTTGTTAGACAACAGATCAAAAGCTTATGCTGATATTTTATATAGGCGGGGAGGCAGCTTTGAAAGGATTGGAGATTACGAAACTGCTGATAAAGATTTATTAGAATCTTTAAATATTACTCGAGAGAATCCTTACGTATTAAATTACCTTGCATATAGTTGGTTGGAGAGAAACTATAAAATTGAACTTTCGATGGAAATGTTAAAAGAAGCATATGATTTAAGAAAGAATGATCCTTATATAACAGACTCTTTGGGATGGGGATATTATTTAATAAACGATTTTGAGAATGCAGAAAAATATTTGAAGAAAGCTGTGGAATTAATGCCATATGATCCGATAGTGAATGATCATTACGGGGACATACTTTGGATGTTAAACAGAAAAATACAAGCAAGATATTTTTGGAACAATGTATTAAATTTAGATGAAACAGACGATGAAATGAAAATTGATGTTAAAAAAAAGATTATTTATGGTATAGAAAAAACCTAAATTTCACATGCACAGAAAAGTAATAAAGTCTTTTGCAAAAATTAATCTTTTTTTAAACGTAGTTTCAAAAAAAAAAAAATTTCATAGAATCCAGTCTCTTTTTAGCTTTATTGACCTACATGATAGAATAGAAATATCGACAATTAATCGTAAAAAACATTTTATAAAATTTGATGGAAAATTCTCTAAAGGAATAAGTAAAAAAAATTCTATTTCTACTTTACTTAAAATTTTAGACCGGAAAGGACTAATTAAAAAAAAATACTATATCAAAGTTACAAAAAATATTCCTCAAAAGTCAGGTATGGGAGGAGGTTCTATGAATGCTGCCTCAATTCTAAATTTTTTTTTAAAAAGAAAAATTATAATTTTAAATAAAAAAAGAATTTTGGAGGTTTGTGAGATGGTAGGTAATGACGTAAAAATAGGGTTATATAAGGGTCCAATTTTTTTGAACTCAAACAATTCAATTCAATCATTAAAAAAAGGATTGAGTTATCATTTGCTTATATTTAAACCAAAAATTGGATGTTCTACAAAACATATTTTTTCAAAATTTAAAAATTTTTCAAAGAAAATACCTTCAAATAAAAAAAATTTGCTTAAATTAAATAATAAAAAGAATGATTTGGAGCCAATTGTATTAAAAAAATTTAGAAATATTAGCAAACCACTATTTTTTTTGAAAAGCTTAAAAGGGATAGAATTTGTAAGAATGACAGGGTCTGGTTCTAGCTTTGTTGCCTATTGTAAGTCTAAAAAAAACTTACTAAATGCGTCTAAATTATTCACCAATAAATACAAAAAATATTGGTCTGTAATGTCTAAAACTATATAATTTTCGATTAGTTGTGTTATAAGAATTTAATTTTGGGGCGTAGCCAAGTGGTAAGGCAGCGGTTTTTGGTACCGCCATTCCTAGGTTCGAATCCTAGCGCCCCAGCCAGTTATGTTTAAATTAATTAATAACTTTTTTAACCACAGTAAAAACGATTTATTTAAAAAGAATACATTGGATATTCAGAAAAATTTTCCAGTAAAAAAAATATTTGATGCAATTAAGTCTATTTCAGATGAAAGTGATGTTTATTATGTGGGAGGATGTGTTAGGAAGATTTTTTGCTATGAGCTTGTGGATGATATTGATTTGGCAACAAACATAAATCCTGACGAAGTTATACTATCGTTAAAGAAAAATAATATTTCCTTTTATGAAACCGGAAAAAATCATGGGACAATAACTGCAATTATTGATGACAAGAAATTTGAAATTACATCTTTAAGGAAGGACATATCTACCGATGGAAGACACGCGGAAGTATTATTTTCAAAAGATTGGAGAGAAGATGCGGAGAGAAGGGACTTTACTTTTAACTCAATATACTCAAACATTTATGGTGAGGTGTTTGATCCTTTTAATGGAAGAAAAGATTTAGAAAATGGTTGTGTCACGTTTATTGGAGATCCGTCAAGACGCATCAAAGAAGATTACCTTAGAATACTCAGATATATAAGATTTTTCTTAAACTATTCAAAAAAAGACCACGAGCCAAAAATAAAAAAAATTATCAAACAAAATTTAGATGGCTTGCTTAAAATTTCTAAAGAAAGATTAATGGATGAATTAAAAAAGATCATTTTTTCCAAAGGGTTCATAAATCTTAAAAAGGACGATTTTTCAAAAGAAATTCTTGAACTTGTTTTCCCAAGTTTAAATAATACTTCATTTTTAACTGACAAAAACAAACTTCTTATTGAGGATATACAATTAAACAAGAATTTCATTGTATTGTTAAGTGCTATGATGATCAAAGATTTAAATAATATTAATTATTTACTTTATAAGTTCAATTTTTCTAACCAAGATAAACAGAGACTTCTTTATATTCACGATAATTATCAAATGAGTTTAGAGAAAAGTTTTTTTGATAGAGAGTTGAAAAAAAGAATATATTTTGGTGAAAAAGAAAGTCTTTTAGATCTTATAACTTTGCAATTATTAATTTTTCATAAAAACGAGAAAGCACTTAATGATCTGATTAAAATTACTAAAAAAACTGATTTGCCAAAATTTCCTTATAATGCAGATTTTTTAATTAAAAATTTTGATTACAAACCTGGAAAAAAAATGGGAAAAAAACTTAAAGAACTAGAGACACTTTGGGTTGATAATGATTTTAAAATCTCTAAAGAAGAAATTAAGAAAATTGTTCTTAATTAAAGATATTTGACATCTTCAATTTCAAAATTTTTTTCACCAGAAGGAGTTTTTATTTCAACTAAATCGTTTTTATTTTTTCCTATTAACCCTTTTCCTATTGGTGATTGAAAAAAAATTAGGTTTTTTTTAAGATCAGCTTCATCTTTGCCAACAATTTTATATGTTAATTTTTCATTAGAATCTAAATCTTTTAGGTAAACAGTTGAACCAAATATTACCTTTCCAATATTTTCAATTTTAGTTACGTCAATAACATTTGCCCTTGCAATAATATCCTCAATCTGCTGAATACGACCTTCGTTATGTGACTGTTGTTCTTTGGCTGCATGATATTCAGCATTTTCTTTTAAATCACCATGTGACCTAGCTTCCGAAATAGCAGATACTATTTCTGGCCTTTTTTTCTCTTTTAAAAAAACTAATTCTTCTTTAAGTTTAGTTAGTCCATTAACTGTTATCGGCTCTTTCATAAATTAATTTATTCCCAATTAGCTGTAGGAGGTAAAGACATCAAAATGGCTTCTACATTTCCTCCAGTTTGTAATCCAAATTTTGTACCTCTATCATGTAGCAAATTAAATTCAACGTACCTACCCCTTTTTTTATTTTGAATTAGTTTGTCCTTTTTTTTCCATCTTTTTTTAAATTTCTTTGCAATTATTTCTTTAAATAAATATGAAAAAACTATACCTACGTCTCTTACAAAAGCAAAATCTCTGTCCCAATTTTCCTTCTTATAATCAAAAAATATTCCTCCAATTCCTCTCGGTTCATTCCTATGATGTAAATAAAAATAATCATCACACCATTTTTTATATTTTTTGTAATAATTTTTGCCATGTTTATTGCACATCATTTTTAATTTTTTCTCAACAATTTTTTCTAGCGCTGAGTCTTTAAAGCACGGAGTAAAATCCATCCCTCCACCAAACCACCCATGATCTGTAATTATGTATCTCGTATTAAAATGCATTGCTGGGATATAAGGATTTTTCATATGCATAACAATTGATATTCCTGATGCCCAAAAATCTTTACTATTGTTAAATCTAGGTATTTTTTTTTTAAATTCATTTGAAAAATTTCCATATACTTCAGAAAAATTTACACCTACTTTCTCAAAAACTTTTCCGTTTTTAAGAAGCTTTGATTTTCCACCTCCTTCATCTTTTGTTTCGCTTCTAGACCACGCCTTCGTTTTAAAATAAGAGGATCCATTTTCAATATTCTCAATTTCGTGGCAAATTAATTCTTGAATTGTTAAAAACCAATTTCGCGCTAACTTTTTTCTAATATTTTCTTCCATAGATTAATTTGATTATAATATTAATTTCGACACCACCATAGATACAGTTGTCGATAAGTTTAATGATCTTTTTTTTTTAAGAAGAGGTATTTTTATTCTTTTGTCTACTTCATGATGAATATTCTTTGGAACACCTGCACTTTCTCTACCAAATAAAAAAGTATCATTTTTTTTTATTTTAAATGATTTGAACGAATCTTTAGCTTTAGTAGTCATTAGTACCACTCTTGAGTTTTTCTTAGCTTCAAAAAATTGATCTGAATTCTCGTAAATTTTAATCATTTTTTCATCTAAATAGTCCATTACCACTCTTCTAAAACGCTTGTCATGAAAAGTGAAGCCACATGGTTCAATAATCTCCAATTTTACACCCAAACATGAGCAAGTTCTTATTATGGATGCAGTATTTTGAGGAATGTCAGGCTGATAGAGAGCAATTTTAGCTGTTAATTTTGTGTTATTATGTGTCATTCTTGCTATAGAAAAATTCCACTTTTATATTATATGAAATCATATAATAAATAAATTAAGTATTAATGTCAGACGAAAAAAAACCTAATAGAAGAGACTTTATTTTTACAGCTACAGCTGCTGTAGGAGCAGTTGGTGCGGGAGCTGCGGCGTGGCCTTTAATAGATCAAATGAATCCAGATGCCTCTGTCAAGGCCCTTGCTAGTACAGAAGTAGATGTAAGTAGTTTGCAGCCAGGCCAGTCAGTTACTGTTTTGTGGAGAGGCAAACCTGTATTTATAAAAAGAAGAACAGAAAATGAAATTAACGAAGCAAGAAACGTAATCATTTCTGATTTAAAACATCCTGAGAAAGATGAGGACAGAGCGAAAAATCCAGAGTGGTTAGTTATGTTAGGTGTTTGTACTCATTTAGGATGTGTGCCACTTGGTGACAAAGGTGAATATGGTGGCTGGTTTTGCCCATGTCATGGTTCACATTATGATACATCTGGAAGAATAAGAAAAGGTCCAGCCCCAACCAATTTAGAAATTCCAAAGTACGAATTTGTAAACAGTAACACGATTAAGATAGGTTAAAATGAGCGATCACAATTACACACCATCATCAAAATTTGGAAAATGGTTTAATGATAGGTTACCTTTGCTGACTCTAGCAAATCATTTAACAGATTACCCAACTCCTAAAAATTTGAACTATTGGTGGACGTTTGGGGGTATTTTAACATTTTGTTTAATTACTCAAATTATAACAGGTCTTGTTTTGGCTATGCATTACATAGCTCATGCAGACTTAGCTTTTAGTAGCGTTGAACACATTATGAGAGACGTAAACTATGGATGGCTCATAAGATATATTCATGCAAACGGAGCTTCAATGTTTTTCCTAGCAGTTTACATTCACATATTTAGATCTTTGTTTTACGGGTCTTATAAAGCCCCAAGAGAGATTATATGGATTTTGGGAATTATGATTTACTTATTAATGATGGCCGCAGCTTTTATGGGTTATGTATTACCTTGGGGACAAATGAGTTTTTGGGGTGCTACAGTTATTACTAATTTGTTTAGTGCTATTCCTTTAGTTGGTGAAAGTATAACTACATGGTTATGGGGCGGTTACTCAGTGGACAATCCAACGTTGACAAGATTTTTTACACTACACTATCTTATACCTTTTTTGATTTTGGGTCTGGTTGTTTTACACATTTGGGCACTTCATGTTCCAGGTAATAATAATCCTGTAGGTATAGATATTCAAAAGCCCTCTAAAGATACTGTGCCTTTCCATCCTTACATTGTAATAAAAGATTTATTTGCATTACTTTTATTTATGATTGTATTTGCCTTCTTTGTATTTTACTCTCCAAATATTCTTGGACATGCAGACAATTATATAGAAGCGAACCCGTTAGTAACCCCAGCTCATATTGTACCAGAGTGGTATTTGTTACCATTTTACGCAATCCTAAGATCAATTCCTGATAAGCTATTAGGAGTTGTTGCAATGTTATCAGCGATATTTATTTTAGCGGCATTACCATGGTTAGACACTTCAAAAGTAAGATCAGCAGTATTTAGACCGTTATACAAACAATTTTACTGGATACTTGTAATCGATGTTTTAATATTAGGTTATGTAGGGGCAATGCCAGCAGAGGGATTATATTTATTAATTGCAAGAGTAGCTACCGCATATTACTTTTTACATTTTTTATTGATACTTCCAATTTTGGGTAAAATTGAAAAAACAACACCTTTACCTTTAAGTATTACTAGTCCAGTTTTAGGAGGATCGGCAGATCTTGCAATGGCAAAAAATACGGATGTAAGAAAAGAGAAGTTATAGTGCAAAGAATATTTAAAATTCTTTTTTTCCTTTTAATTTTGAATACAAATTTTGCAAATTCAATATCTGCAGAAAACACAAGTAAATTATTGACAACTGACTGGTCTTTCAAAGGTCCATTCGGTAAATTCGATAGAGCTTCACTTCAAAGAGGTTATCAAGTTTATAATGAAGTCTGTGCTTCTTGTCACTCTTTAAAATATGTTTCATATAGAAACTTGTCTGAAAAAGGTGGGCCTGAATTTTCTGTAAAAGAAGCAAAAGCCATTGCTGCAAGCTTTGAAATTACTGATGGTCCAAATCAAGACGGTGAAATGTTTACAAGACCAGCCAAACTTTCTGATAAATTTGTGATGCCATACAGCAATGAAGAGGAAGCTAAATCAGCTAATGGAGGTGCTTATCCACCAGATATGTCTGTTTTAGTGAAGGCAAGAGCAGGCGGTGCAGATTATATATACTCAGTTTTACTAGGCTATGTGGACCCACCAGAAAATATAAAACTAGATGATGGGGTTTATTACAACAAATACATGTACGGAAACAAAATCAAGATGCCTAAACAACTTTCTGATGGTCTTGTAGAATATTCTGACGGGACAAATGCTACTGAAGAACAAATGGCAAAAGATGTTACGAGTTTTCTTATGTGGACTGCAGAACCTCATTTAGAGCAAAGGCACAAAACAGGATTTAGAGCAATCGTTTATTTGATCATACTAACTGTGCTAGTCTATTTTAGTATGAAAAAAATATGGTCAAGAGTTGAAACGAATGTTTAAAATATCACCGTCTTTTACAATATAATCCTTTCCCTCTAACCTCATTTTACCATTATTTTTAGAATTGACCCAACCATCATTATCTAAAAAATCATCATACGAGACAGTTTCAGCTCTAATAAAACCTTTTTCAAAATCTGTATGAATTTTTCCTGCAGCAGTGGGCGCTAAACTATTTTTTTCAATTGTCCAAGCTCTACTTTCTTCAGGGCCTGATGTAAAAAAAGTATTTAATTCTAACAATTTATAACCTTTATTAATGAGGTTATTTAAACCTGTTGTTTTAATTCCCATAACTTTCATAAAATTTTCTTTTTCATCATTATTTAGTTGATTAATTTGATTTTCGATATCAGCTGATATAATTAAAACATTTTCTATATTTACAGATTTTTTTACTTGTTCAGTATATTTATTACCATTTTGTATACTGTCTTCATCAACATTGCATACGTATAACTTTGGTTTTAATGAGAGAAGACCAGAGGAGGATATCTCATTTTTATCGAAATTCTGCTTTAAGTTATCAATTGGCTTATCATTATTAATTAATTCTAATGCTTGATTAAGTAATTCAAATTCTTTTTCATTTAAATTTTTTTTATTTTTTTTATCAATTCTTTTTTGAATTGACTCTAAATCTGCTAATTTCATTTCAGTCTCTATAATTTCTAAATCTCTAATTGGATTAACGTTAGGATTAACGTTTTGAATATCAGTGGAGTCGAAACATCTTAAAAGATGTATAATCGCATCAACTTCTCTTATATGGGATAAAAATTTATTTCCTAAACCTTCACCTTTCGAGGCTCCTTTTACAAGTCCTGCGATGTCCACAAAAGTAATACTTGTATAAATTTTTTTTTTGGATTTTGAAATCTGAACAAGTTTATCGAGCCTTGTGTCTACAACAGGTACCATGCCAACATTAGGTTCGATTGTGCAAAAAGGAAAATTTCCAGAAAGTGCTTTGGTAGAATTTGTTAATGCGTTAAATAAAGTTGATTTTCCAACATTAGGCAAACCTACGATACCGCATTTAAAACCCATTTAATTATTTATTGTTTACGGTACTTGAAAATAAGTCCAGTTTTTTTTCAATCAGAATTGATAGATTATCTGTGATATTTTCTTTTATTGATTCAAGTTCTGTTTTCTCATCATCGTCAAAATCTTTCAGGACGTGGTCATTTACTGCTATGTTATTTTTTGGTTTGCCAATACCAATTCGAACTCTTGAATATTCTTTTCCTATAAACTTATCAATTGAGGCAATACCATTATGTCCTGCATCTGAGCCCCCAAACTTTGCTTTAACTTTCCCAAAATCAATATCTAAATCATCATGGAAAACAATTACATCCTCTGCATCAATTTTAAAGTATTCCATTAATTCTCTGATACATATTCCTGAATTATTCATAAAGGTTAGAGGTTTTATTGCATAAACTTTTTTATTATTGATGTTTCCGGTTGTAAGAAGACCTTTAAATTTTGGTTTTTGTTTTGATAACTTAAATTTATTGTTTATTGCATCAATAATTTTAAAACCGATGTTGTGTCTATTATTTTCAGAATTCGGTGTAGGATTTCCTAGGCCAACAAAAAGTAACATTATTTAATTAAATTCTTCAATTGTAAATTATTTTTTTTCTGGCTGACTTTTTTTTGGGTCCTCTTTTTTATCAGCTTCTTTTTTCTCACCCTCAGCCCCTTTAGCATCTTTTGCATCACCAGTTTCTGCAGCTCCTTCACCAGTTGCAGCAGCTGCTTCCGCACCTTCTGCTCCTTCTTCTGTCTCTGCTGGTTTTTCTGGTTCTTTAATAACTGTTGGTGCTGCCACAGTTGCGATCACAAAGTCTCTTCCACGAATAGTTGGTTCAACATTTTCAGGAAGTTTAATTGAAGAAATTTTAAAAGAATGTCCTATATCAACTCCATCTAAATCAACAACTAGTTCACTTGGAATGTTTTCAGATGGACATTTTAGTTCTACTTTCCTACGAACTATATTTAATACACCACCTCTTTTCAAACCAGGAGATTTTTCTGTGTTGATAAAATTTACTGGTATTTCAATTATTACACTTGAACCTTTTACAATTCTTAAAAAGTCAATATGAATTGGATCGTCAGTTAAGATATCGTAAGCAATTTCTTTAGGTAAAACATTTTCATCCTTACCGTCAATTTTTAAATTTAATATACTTGATAAAAAGTTCTCTTTCTCAATTAAATTTTTCAATAATTTTTTTGATATAGATATTTTTTGAGTTTCAGATTTTCCACCATAGACTATACCAGGAACATTACCTTCTGATCTTAGTTTATTTACTTCACCAGAAGTTTTGGTATTTCTTAAACTCGCATCTATCGTATTCATAAAGAAAAAGCGTTTTAACTCAAGTTAGTTAATAAAACAAGTAAATTATTTAAACAAAAATGAAACAGATGTAGAATTTGATATTCTTCTAATTGCTTCACCCATTAAGTTAGAAATTGACAAAATTTCAATATTTTTAGCGGATCTTACTTTATTCTCATTATTAATTGTGTCTGTAATTACAAGTTTTTTGATTGGAGAATTTTTAATAGCTTTCACAGCATCTCCACTTAAAACACCGTGAGTAATATAAACATAAACGTCTTTTGCACCTCTTTGTTTAAGAGCCTTAGCAGCATTTATAATTGTTCCACCAGAGTCAATTATGTCATCATTTATTATGCAAGTTTTTCCTTTTACATCTCCAATTACATTCATGACTTGAGATTGGCCAGGCTTTGGTCTTCTCTTGTCAATAATTGCAAGCCCTACATTTAAATTTCTTCCTAGAGCCCTTGTTCGCTCAACTCCTCCGACGTCAGGCGCAACACAAATTATATTTTTACTTTTAATTTTTTTCTTAATATGTCTTGCAAATAACGGTGTTGTAAAAAGATTATCTACTGGAATATCAAAAAAACCTTGAATTTGACCAGCGTGCAAATCTACAGTAACAACTCTATCTGCTCCTGCTTTTGTAATTAAATTTGAAACTAGTTTTGCAGAAATAGAAGTTCTAGGAACCACTTTTCTATCTTGTCTTGCGTAACCAAAATAAGGAATTACTGCTGTGATATTTTTAGCAGATGATCTTTTGAGAGCATCTATACAAAGCAACATTTCCATTAAATTGTCATTTGCTGGGGAAGAAACTGACTGAATGAAAAAAATGTTATTACCTCTTATATTTTCGTTTATCTCTACATAAATTTCACCGTCTTTAAATTTTCTTATATTAGAATTTACAAGTTTTTCTTTTAAATATTTTGCAATTTTTGAACTGAGATTTTTATTGCTGTTTCCTGTGAGAATTTTCATTTTTTAGAAAAAGTTACTTAAGCATAATTATAGATATATTTCTACCATAATCATTCTCTTTATTTTTTAAAGCTCTCCTTGCACTAAAGAATTCAGTCCTATTTTTGAAAGTATCTTTGTTAATTATATCTATATTATTAATCTTTAATGATCTTAACTGAGATTTGATGAATTCTTTTAAATTAAAAAAAATTCTACTTTTTTTAAAGTAAAAAAATTTACGATTTCGACTATTAAGGTGTAAAAATTTTTTCATGAAATTCCTCTTTACCTCATAGTTTTCTCTAAATATTGATGGACCTATGACCGCAGATATATTTTGGTTTTCAGAGCCTTTTTTAATCATAAATTTTACACACTTTTTTAGAATATTTTTAAAAGCGCCCTTCCAGCCAACATGTATAGCTGCAATCATTGGCAATTTTTTGTCATAAATAAGAACTGGTGCACAATCAGCAGTTAAAATACCTAAAGCTAAATTTTTCTTTGTTGTAATCAAGCCGTCGCCGACAAGTTTTTTTGAGGGTCTTTTCAAAATAAAGTGACATTTGTTACTATGTATTTGTTTAAGCAATATTAAGTTTTTTGGAGAAACTTTAAACTTTTTCGAGACAATTTTTAAATTTTTTTTAACATTAGAAATTTTATCATTAGAACCGGGTCCACAATTTAAGGCACTATAAATTCCATTTGATACTCCTCCTTTTTTTCCAAAAAAACCATGTGAAATATTTTTAAACTTTACTAATTTTTTAGATTTTAATGTCATTAAACCCTATCTTAAAATTGTTGTCCTTCGTGGTTACAAACATTACTTTAAACAATTCACCCATCTCATCTTTGTGTGTAAGCCTTCTTATTCTTGTGTAAAGATCCGTTTTTTTTAGGAAACTCATTTTTTTCGATATTATTTCAGCTCTTAAATCTATTCCCATGTTTTTTAAAAAACTTCCTTGATTAGTAATACCACCAACTTTTAATCCATTTAAATTAACAATTTGTTCGATAAAGTTAAAATTTATATGATGAGTTATATCAATATTTTGGTAGTCATCAAAAATATTTACTTTTTTATGATTTTTAATCCCTTGTAAACTATCGTACATTTTTTTGTCAGAGGTGCCATAATCAATTAATAAAATACCTCCCGCAGAAGATTTGATTTTTTTACAAATACTTTTTAGATATTTGACCATTAAGGGTGAAAATTCTATAAAATTTTGATTTTTGTCGATCCCTTGATTAAAAATTTTCTCCATCTTTTTTTTATTAACTTTTTTCTTCTCAAGAGAGAATTTTCCACTTTTATTTAATAATACAAAATTTTCATACCATTCTTCTTTCATTTTAATAAACTGCTTTATTGGCAAAGCGTCAAAAAATTCGTTAGCCAAAAATATAGTTGGAGAATTTGGCAATTTATCAAAATTATCCAACCACTTAACTCTTTTTGAAAATTTTTTTTTTTGTAATTTTTTTAGAGACATACTTTTTTCAAAAATAAAAAATTTGAATTTATCTTTTACAATTTCCAATTTATTCAATGTATTAATTAAGACTTCTATGAGTTCCCCACTTCCTGCACCCAATTCTACTAAATTGATTTTTTCTGGTTTATTTAAATTTTCCCAAAATGATACAATCCAAATTGCAATCATTTCAGAAAAAAGTTTTGAAATTCCTGGAGATGTAATAAAATCTCCTCTTCGACCAAATTCCATTTTTCTTTGATAATAACCTTTATTTTTTTCATAAAGCGATTTATCAATAAAATTATCAAGTGATTGAGCTTTAGTGATCATTTTTTTACTAATTTAAAAAGTATTACTCCAAAAATAAAAAATGCAATTGATAACATTTGCCCGTATGTAAAAATATTCATTAAGATACCTAGATGAGCATCTGGTTCCCTTGTAAACTCAATTATAAATCTAAAAAGAGAATAAAAAATTAAAAATAGTGACGATATTACTCCAGGAATTTCTGAAAATTTTTTCCAAAGTAAATTTAGAATTATGAACAAAACAATACCTTCAAAAAAACTTTCGTATAATTGCGAAGGATGTCTAAAAAGATTATCTACTTTATTAAAATTAACTGAAAAAATAAAATCAGTTTCTCTGCCGTAAAGTTCAGAATTTATAAAATTTGCAACTCTACCTAAAAAAATTCCTATCGGTGCTGCAAGGGACACCAAATCTGTATATCTAAAAAAGTTTAAATTATATTTTTGAGTAAATATATAAGTGGCTAAGCAAACACCCAGCAAGCCACCATGGAAAGACATACCACCTTGCCAAATAAAAAATATTTCAAATGGATGACTTAAATAATAAAAAAAATTGTAAAAAGTTACGTAGCCTAGCCTTCCACCAATAATTACTCCTAAAATTAGATAAGTGATAAAATCGTCGACTAAAGTTTTTTCCCTCAAATCTTTAATTAAGAAATTTTTGATATAAAACCAACCTATTAAAAAACCAAAAATATATGCTAATGAATACCACCTTATTTGAAAGGACAAAAATTCAAATGCGACAGGATCTAGATTATTTACAAACATTATAAAAATGAAATATAAGATATACTATCGTAAAAAAAAAAAATATGTCAAAGTCTAAATTTATCATTGAAAAATTTGCAAAATTATTTGAACAAGGAATTATATCTTATAAAGATTTAAGCGAAGAAATCGTCAATATTGTAAGATCTCAAAGGGATGAAATTGTTTTAAGAATGAAGATTTCTACAAAAGAGGAAACTGAGGTATTAAAGAAACGAATAGAAAAACTAGAAAAGGAAATCAAAACCTTGAAGTCTAAAAAAATTAAAAAGGCAAAGAGATCTTAACCCTTAAACCGCCAAGACTAGATTTATCTAATGTAATACTACCTCCGTGGGATCTCACTACATCTGATGAGATTGATAAACCCAAGCCAACACTAGACTTAGAATCACCTCTTCCTTTATTTATTTTGTAAAATGGTTTAAAAACGTTTTCATATTCACTCTCAGCTATTCCAGGACCGTCGTCATCAACAGTAATTATCAGGCTTTTATGAATCTTTTTTAGATTTACCAAAACTTTATTTGAGTATTTAAGGGAGTTATTAATTAAGTTATCTATGCATCTATTTATTAAACTTTTTCTTCCATTAAAAAAAATCTCTTGCTCTATATTAGAAGTAATATTGTTATTCTCATATTTCATAATTGAATGATTTAGTAATTTTGAAATATCAAAAAGTTCAGTTTTTTCAGATGATGTAGAGCTAGTAAATTGAAGGTATTCATTTAACATTTTTTCCATATCCTCCACATCTTCAGATAATTTACGTGAAATCTTTTCGTCTTTTATAAGAGCAAGTTGAAGTTTAATTCTAGTGAGTGGAGTTCTCAAGTCATGGCTTATACCTGAAAGCATTTCAGATCTTTGGTTTAAGTGTCTCAATATTCTCTTTCTCATTCTTTCAAACTCAAAACCAGCTTGTCTTATCTCCAGAGCACCCGAAGGTCTAAACTCCTCAACATCTTCACCTCTGCCAAATTTTTCTGATGCTTTTGCTAAATTAATTATTGGACGAGTTTGATTTTTTAAGAAGATTAGAGCGATTGTAATTAACAAAAATGCTGGGAATGTTATCCATAACGCAAATAATCTGGCCGATGTATTAGTAACTCTGTTCTTTGGTATTAAAAACTCAAAGTAACCATTGAGATATTCAATCTTCAACTCAATTAATTCTTTATATGTAGTTGTATCAAACCAATAATTATTAAATTTATTTTTCAATTCTCTTCTCAAAGTTCTATCCATGGGACTAAACCATCTTTCCATATCTGTCTCTGGAATATCCCCAAATGTCTGAAACTTCACATTAAAATTATGATGTTCTTTAAATAGGTTAATCAAATTATCTTTTTCATATTCCTCATTTTCGTACGCATCTATAAAAAATTTAATTTCACCTATTAAAGCCCTGGTCATTCCTTTATTAGTTTTTATCCAGAGGCTATCAAAAAAAACAATCGATATAATAATTTGCAATATTATTATTGGTGTAGCTACAATTAGTAATGCTCTATAAAAAAGTCTTTTTGGAAGTAACTTTTTGATATAATTACTCAACCCAGAGAACATAGCCTGAACCTCTAATTGTTTGTAAGTATTTTGGATTTTTTGGATTTGTCTCAATTTTTTTTCTGAGCCTAGTAATAATTACATCAATTGATCTTTCTTTATCGATTTTAATCAAATTACCAATATCAATTCTTGAAAATACTTTACCAGGATTATTTATCATTTTTTCTAAAATTGTTTTTTCAGTATTGTTAATTTTAAAATTACTATTTTGATTGGTAATCATCAACTTATTTAAATCTATTTTAATTGAGCCGAATTCAAGAACGTGTTTAAGATTAACTTTTTTGGTTTTTTTTAAGATATTATTAATCCTTAATAAAAGTTCCTTAGGTTCAAAAGGTTTGGGCAAGTAATCATCTGCACCTGTTTCTAACCCTTCAACTCTTTCACTCGCTTCTCCTTTAGCCGTAAGTAAAATGATTGGCACATTTAAATTATTTTTATTTTCAGAAATAAATTCTAACCCACTCTTACCAGGCATCATTATATCCAAGACCAAAAGATCAAATTTTATTATTGAAATCTTTTCTTTCGCTTCCAATGCATTTGAGGCTGTATTTACTAAATACCCGTTTTCATTTAAAAATTGTTTAAGTAATGATCTTATTCCCTCGTCATCATCAATTACTAAAATATGAGATTTAAAACTTTCCATCGATTATTCTTTTTAAAACTATTTCAAAATTTATTACTTCTTTCGAACTTGAGTTAAGTAATGCTTTATAAATCCTTTTTTTTTGGGATAAAAAAATTTCATCAAATATTTTCTTACCTTTATCATTTAAAAAAATATGTTTTACTCTTGTATCCTTAGTATCCTTTTTAAATTCTAGATAATTTAATTTTTTTAAATCATTTATAACTCTATTTAAACTTTGTTTTGTTACGTTTAGCTTGTTAAGTAATTGAGTAATAGTTATCCCATCATAAAATGATATCAAATGCAGAGCTTTATGATGAGCAGTTCCTAAATTGTATTTTTTAAGTACTTTTTTTGAATCGTTAAATGTTTCCCTGTAACCAACAAAGATTTTTTCAATAAAACCTTTTAATTGTTCATCTTTTAGGTAAAGAAGATTTTTCATAATTGGTAAGTTATATTGACATATTATATATAGGAATATATTTTTTATAAATAAATCTTTTTAATATGATTCCTTACGATAAAAGAGACGGTAAAATATGGTACAATTCAGACTTAGTTGATTGGTCTGATGTAAAGCTACATGTTTTAAGTCATGGTTTACATTATGGAAGTTGTGTATTTGAAGGTGAAAGAGTTTATGACGGAAATATTTTTAAACTTGAGGAACATACTTCAAGATTTTTTTATTCAGCAAAAAGAATGGGTTTTGAAATTCCTTATTCTGAAAGTGATATAAATATCGCAACAAAAAAAATTGTATCAGCCCAAAATGTAAAAAATGGTTATGTAAGACCAGTGGCTTGGAGAGGAAGCGAGATGATGGCAATATCAGCTCAACAAACAAAAATTCATGTAGCTATTGCAACTTGGGAGTGGGGATCTTATTTCGACCCTAAACTTAAAACTGAAGGTATTAAGTTAAATATATCAAATTGGAGAAGACCTTCTCCTGACTCAATACCATGGGATACAAAAGCTTCAGGACTTTATATGATTTGCACTTTGTCAAAACACGAAGCAGAAAGACAAGGCTATACAGATTCTCTAATGTTAGATCACGAGGGAAATGTTGCAGAAGCAACTGGTGCAAATATTTTTTTCAAGGATACTAAAGGGGAATTACATACTCCAGTACCAGACTCATTCTTAGATGGAATTACAAGAAGAACTGTAATTGAAATTGCAAAATCTAAAAATATCAAAGTTATTGAGAGAAAAATCTCACCCAACGAATTAAAGGATTTTGTTGGATGCTTCTTAACAGGTACTGCAGCAGAGGTAACACCTGTTTCGAAAATATCAAATTATTCTTTTAAAGTTTGCAAAACAATAATGGATTTATCAGATAGTTATCAATCTTTCGTTAGAAAAAAAATTGCAGCTTAATTATTTGTTGTCTTCTGATATTGCATGATCAATGCCTTTTCTCAGATAATCATATGCTGTATACAAAGTGATAAAAGCTGAAAGCCATAACAATATAATTCCAATAGTTTGAGCGTTATAATCTTGAAAATTAATTATTTTATTTCCAGTTTCACCAGTTAAAAGCAATGATATTGAAAACATCTGTAAGAAAGTTTTTAATTTAGCTAATCCTGATACTGGCAAATTCACTTGTCCTTTTGCTAAAAATTCTCTCAGGCCTGAAATTAAAATTTCACGAGTTAAAATAATTATTGCTGCAACTACCTCATAATTTTTTATTGTTCCATCCATTACGAGTAAAATAAGTGCTGTTGCTACAATAATTTTGTCTGCTATAGGATCTAAGAGTTCTCCGAGTTTAGACTCCTCTTTGTATAATCGTGCAAGTAGGCCATCCAAAAAATCAGTAAAAGACGCAGTAACAAATAATGTAAATGGGATTATATCTCCGTAAAAACCAGGTAAGTAATATGTTAAAACAAAAATCGGGACAATTATTATTCGGCCGATTGTTAAGTAATTAGGAAATTTTATTTTCATTCGTGGAAGAAATTATATATCTTTTTTGCAACTTTTTCTTCAACTCCTTCTACTGACTTAATCTCATCCAAACTAGCAGACTCCACTGCTCTTGCTGAACCAAAATGGTTAAGTAAAGCTCTTTTTCTAATTGATCCTATACCTTCTATTTGATCCAATAAAGATTTACTTATACCTTTTTTTCTTCGAGCTCTGTGAGCGCTAATCGCAAACCTGTGGGACTCATCCCTTATTCTTTGAAGAAAAAATAGAGTAGGGTCATTTTTTGAAAACTTATATTCTTTTCCATTATGAAAAAAAGTTTCATTTCCACTATTTCTAAACTTCCCTTTAGCAATCGCTATTAGTGGAATATCATGAAGTCCAAGTTCATTTAACGTCTCTCTTGCTACTGAATATTGACCTTTTCCTCCATCAACAAAAATAAGATCAGGAAATGAAAGATGACCTTCTTTTTCTTGCACTGCTTTTTTGAATCTTCTTGTAAGTACTTCTTTCATCATACCATAATCGTCTTGTTCATTTTTCTTCATTTTTATATTAAATTTCCTATATCTTTTTTTAATAAATCCCTCATCTCCATAAGAAATTAATGCTCCAACACTATTTGTTCCTTGAATATGACTATTGTCGTAAACTTCAATAAGATTAATATTCGTTTCTAAATTAAATTTTGCGACAACCGACTCAAATAGTTCTCTGTTATTTTGAGTTTCATGAAGCTTTCTATTTAAACTATCTTTTGCATTTTTAATTGCTTGATTAATTACTTTTAACTTAGAACCTTTTTTGGCCACTGAAATATTCACTTGTTTACCCTCTTTTTGTGAAAGCGTCTGTTCTATCAAAATTTTCTCTTTAATTTCTTGGGATAGAATAATTGAAGATGGGACACTTTTATTTTCATAAAATTGTGAAACAAAAGAATTTAAAATATTGCCTAAATTTTCATCAGGATCATGTTTTGGAAAAAAAGCTTGATTACCCCAATTTTGTTTAGATCTGTAAAAGAATACTTGTATACAAGTTTGTCCAGACTCTTTATATGCAGCTATGACATCAGCTTCAACTAAGTTTGCTTCATTTATTCTTTGAGATGATTGAATTATGTTAAGCGATTTAATTCTATCTCTTAAAATTCCTGCTTTCTCAAAATCAAGTTTCTCGCTAGCTTTTTCCATTTGATCGGATAAATTTTTTTGTATCTTTCTTGATTTACCGGAGACAAATTCAATAGCATCATCAACTGTTCTCTTGTATTCACTTTCATCAATATAACCAACACAAGGACCCGAGCATCTTTTGATCTGATATAAAATACAAGGTCGCTCTCTATTTTTAAAAACAGTATCATCACAAACTCTAAGATGGAATATTTTTTGGATCATTTTTATAGTCCAGTTAGCAGATCCAGCAGATGCAAAAGGACCAAAATAAAAACCTTCCTTAGTTTTTTTACCTCTATGTCTTTTTATTTGAGACCACTTGTCTTTATTGCCTATAAAAATAAATGGAAAAGATTTGTCGTCTCTTAGTAAAATATTAAACTTTGGTTTGTGTTTTTTAATTAGATTAGCTTCAAGAAGTAGTGCCTCACTTTCATTTGATGTAGTTGTAATCTCAATTTTTCGTGTTTGAGATAGCATTCTCTCTGTTCTAATAATATGATTTTTTTCCGATACATAACTTTTGAGTCTGTTAGGCAGGTTTTTTGCTTTACCAACATAAAGAATTTGATCTTTATCACTCAGCATTTTGTAAACACCTGGAAGTTTTGGAATTAAAGGCAACTCTTTCTTTATGATTTCTTTTCCAATTTCAGAACTAATCATGACTTCTTTTTTTTGAGATTTGTATCCCAACAGAAGAGCAATCTCTCATTATCTCGAGTTTTTCTATTTGAAGGCTTATTTTATCTATTCTTTTATCTTTAAAAAGTTCGTCAAAAACATCTTCTGCCAATGTTTCAAGAAAATTGTAATGTTTTTTTTTAACAAGTTTTTTAATTAATCTTACAACTTTTGCGTAATTTACAATTGATTTGATGTCCTTATCACTTGATGGTTTTTTATCTACATAATCTATTTCAAGTGAAAATTTTACCTTTTGTTTTTTTTCTTTTTCAAAGTCAAAATACCCAATTTTAAGATCTAGTAGTAATTCTTTTATAAGAACTTTTTTTTCATAATTAAAAAGCTTTTTAGTTTTATTAATTTTTACTATTTTCAAATTACTTCTTTTCATTCCTTACCTTTCAAGACATCTGGTGTTTGCCAGTTTAAGCTTTGACCACTATCGATTGAAATTACTTGCCCTGTAATAGATCTATTTTTGATAAAAAAGTCAACAGCACTACATATTTCTTCCACGTCTACTTGTTTTTTTAAAAGGGTTGAGAGATATTGTCTTCTAAAGTGACCTTTTGATTGTCTTTTATTTTTAATCGTTGGTCCAGGCGCTATTCCATTAACTCTTACACGAGGCGCAAGACTCATGGCACTAGTTTTAGTTAAAGTATAAAGACCTGTTTTACTTAAAGTATATGAAAAAAAAAATGGGGTAAGTTTAAACACTCTTTGATCAATTATGTTTATTATGTTGTTATTTTTTCCTTTTATATTTTTTCCAAATTCTCTCGATAATATTGCTGGAGCTTTGAGATTAATAGATAAATGTTTTTCCCAACTACTTGAATTGAAATTTTCTAGATTATCGTTCTCAAAAATTGATGCATTATTTATCAAACAATCAAAGTATTTTAGTTTCGATTTTGCAAATTTTACTATCTTATTTACATCTTTTTCTTTTCCCAAATCACCCTTAACAAGATAAACCTTTGATCCTGTTTTTATTAGTTCTTTTTTTAAATTTTCAGCTTTCGATTTTGATTTATTATAATGAATGACTATATCTTTATTAATTCCAGATAAACTTCTAGCGATTGCGGCACCAATTCTAGTTGCCCCTCCAGTAATTATTATTTTTTGTGCTTCCACTTTTTATCTCTTTTTTTAGTTACCTTTGTTCCTGGCATTCCTAGAGTAGATCTACCTTTAGGATAAAGCTTATTTTTTACATCATATTGTCTTATTTTAGGATTTAAAGTAATTTCAAGTTCAGTACTTTCTAATTTTCTAATTTCATCTCTTAATTTAGCTGCTTCTTCAAACTCTAAATTAGATGCAGCATCTTTCATTTTTTTATTTAAACCCTTCAAGTGTTTTTTTAAATTGCCACCTATATTTGATCCCTCACTAATTTTTACGTAATCTTTTTCGTAAACACTTTCTAAAATATCGCTTATTTCTTTTTTAATTGATTTAGCGTCAATTTTATTTTTTTTGTTATAATCTAATTGAATTTCTCTCCTTCTTTTTGTTTCCAGTATTGCTTTTTTAATACTTTTTGTTTCTTTATCTGCATATAAGATTACTTTCCCTTCGACATTTCTTGCAGCCCTTCCAATTGTTTGAATTAAAGATGTTTCAGATCTTAGAAACCCTTCTTTATCTGCATCTAAAATACCAACCAATGCACATTCAGGTATATCAAGCCCTTCTCTTAATAAGTTTATTCCAACCAAAACATCAAAAACACCCATGCGAAGATCCCGCATAATTTCTATCCTTTCAAGTGTGTCAATATCTGAATGGAGATACCTAACTTTAATTCCATTCTCATGGAGATACTCAGTCAAATCCTCTGCCATTTTTTTTGTTAAAGTGGTAACTAGAACTCTATAATTCTTTTCAACAACTTTTTTACACTCGTGCATTAAATCATCTACCTGATTTTTTGCTGGTCTTACCTCTACCTCTGGATCAATTAATCCAGTGGGTCTAATAACTTGGTCTATGTATTTACCTTTTGTCTGCTCTAGTTCCCACGGTCCTGGGGTTGCTGAAACAAAGATGGTTTGTGTTCTCATTAAATCCCATTCTTCAAATTTTAATGGCCTATTATCCATACACGAAGGTAATCTGAATCCATATTCAGCAAGTGTACTTTTTCTTGATCTATCTCCTTTATACATCCCATTTAATTGAGGTACTGTTACATGAGACTCGTCAACAAATATAATTGCATTATCTGGAAAGTACTCGAATAGAGTCGGTGGAGGTTCACCCGGTTTTCTACCAGATAAAAATCTTGAATAGTTCTCAATTCCCGCGCAAGATCCAGTAGCCTCTATCATTTCTAAGTCAAACTTTGTTCTCTCCTCTAGTCTTTGTGCCTCTAATAACTTATTTTCAGATTTATGTTTTTTAAGAGTAAGCTCCAATTCTTTTCGGATATTTATCACTGCCTGCTCTACTGTAGGCTTTGGTGTAATGTAGTGACTGTTTGCATAAACTTTTATTAAGTTTAAATCTCTGACCTTATCACTGGTCAAAGGATCAAACTCTTCTATTTGTTCAAGTTTATTTCCAAAGAGACTTATTCTCCAGGCTCTATCTTCTAGATGTGAAGGAAAAACTTCAAGATTTTCACCCCTTACTCTAAAAGTGCCTCGATAAAAGTTTTGATCATTCCTTTTGTATTGTAAAGCAACAAAAGACTTAATAATTTGTTCTCTGTTATATTCATAATTTTTTTGGAGCGTCAGTGTCATTTTACTATAAGCTTCAACGGAACCTAATCCGTAAATACACGACACACTCGCAACAATAAGTACGTCATCTCTTTCTAGTAAAGATCTTGTTGCTGAGTGACGCATTCTATCAATCTGTTCATTTATTGAAGCTTCTTTTTCGATATATGTATCTGACCTTGGCACATATGCTTCAGGAGTATAATAGTCATAATATGAAACAAAATACTCCACAGCATTTTCAGGAAAAAAAGTTTTCATTTCGCCGTAAAGTTGAGCAGCTAATGTTTTGTTTGGAGCTAATATTAAAGCTGGTCTATTCGTAGCTTCAATAACTTTTGCCATTGTGAAAGTTTTACCTGATCCCGTAACCCCCAATAAAACTTGATTAAATTGTTCTTTATTAGCCCCAGAGACCAGTTTTTTAATTGCTTCTGGTTGATCACCCGCGGGTGTAAAATTTGAAATTATTTTAAACTTCTTACCTCCCTCAAGTTTTCCACTGATTTGTGGTTTTTTTCCCTCTAAATCGTTAATTAAATCTTGATATGTATTTTGCATATATTAAACAAAGTAATAAAATAAAATTATATTTCAATGAGCATTATATCGGATAGCTTAAAAAGAATAAAACCTTCTCCAACTATCGCCGTTACTCAAAAAGCCAAGGAATTAAAAGCTGCAGGAAAAGATGTAATAGGTTTAGGCGCTGGAGAGCCAGATTTTGATACCCCAGACAATATTAAAAAAGCTGCAATTGATGCTATTCAAGCTGGCGATACAAAATATACAGCCGTGGATGGAACCAAAGATTTAAAAGAGGCAATTGTTAAAAAATTTAAAAGAGAAAATAATCTTAATTATACAATAGATCAAATTACTGTCGGAGCAGGGGGTAAGCACGTAATTTACAATTTAATGATGGCGACCTTAAACAAAGGTGATGAGGTAATTATTCCTGCACCATATTGGGTGTCGTACCCAGATATTGTTTTATTGGCAGGAGCTAATCCCATTGTTATAGAGTGTTCCGAGGAACAGTGTTTTAAGTTAAGTGCAAAAGATTTAGAGGCGAAAATTACCAATAATACCAAATGGCTTATTCTCAATTCACCATCTAATCCAACAGGAGCTTGTTATTCAGAGCAAGAGATTAAAAATTTATCGCAGGTCTTAAAAAGAAATCCTCATGTAAATATACTTAGTGATGATATATACGAACATATCACTTACGATAATTTTAAATTTTTTACAATTGCTCAAATACCTGAAATTAAAAATAAGGTTATTACCATGAATGGTGTTAGCAAATCATACGCAATGACTGGTTGGAGAATAGGTTATGCAGCCGGTGATAAAGATATTATTAAAGCTATAGCCAAAATACAATCTCAGTCTACAACCAATCCTTCATCTATAAGTCAAGCAGCAGCCGTTGAGGCCCTAAATGGAAAACAAGACTTTATCCCAGTTAGAGCAAAAGCTTTCCAGGAAAGAAGAGATTTTGTTGTAAACTCTTTAAATGCTATTGAGGGAATAAGTTGTTTGAAACCACAAGGTGCTTTTTACGTTTTTCCAAACTGCAAAGGATTGATAGGTAAAAAAGATAAAAGCGGAAAAAAAATTTCAAATGACACAGAGTTTGTTCAGTCATTATTAGAAAATAATGACGTAGCAGTTGTCCAAGGATCAGCTTTTGGGCTAGAGGGTTTTTTTAGAATTTCTTATGCAACTTCAATGGAAAAGCTTGAGATAGCAATGAAAAGAATAAAATCTTTTTGTGAAAGTCTAAAATAATATTTAACTTGCCAGGTATTTCTCAGCCTCTAAAGCAGCCATACATCCCATACCTGCTGCTGTAACAGCTTGTCTAAAAATTTTGTCTTTCACATCGCCAGCAGCAAATATTCCTGGAACATTTGTTTCTGTGGAGTCAGGCTTTGTAATCAAATAACCTTCCTTATCCATTTTTAATTGATCTTTAAACAGTTGAGTTGCAGGATCATGACCAATCGCAATAAATAATCCATCTATTTTTAAATCACTTATGTTGTTATTCTTAACATTTTTGATTTTTAAGCCTTTAACATTTTTTGGGTTTTCATCTCCTACAATTTCTTCAACGACTGAGTCCCAAATAATTTCAATTTTTTTGTTATCCATGAGTTTTTTTTGAAGCATTTTTTCTGCCCGTAACTTATCTCTTCTATGTATTAGTTTTACTTTTGATGCAAATTTTGTGAGAAACATTGCTTCTTCAACGGCAGCATTTCCACCTCCAACTACCGCAACAGTTTTTTCTTTAAAAAAGAAACCGTCACATGTAGCACATGCAGAAACTCCAAAGCCTCTAAATTTTTTTTCAGACTCGAGATTTAACCATCTTGCTTGAGCTCCTGTGGAAATGATAATTGAATCTGCAGTATATTTTTTACCACTTTCACCAATAGCTTCAAAAGGCTTAGACTTAAAATTAACAGATGAAATATGATCTTCAATCATTTCAGTTCCAACAGCTTTAGCTTGATCCTTCATTTGGTCCATCAGCCAAGGCCCTTGAATTACTTTTGCAAATCCAGGATAATTCTCAACATCTGTAGTTGTAGTTAATTGTCCACCAGGTTCCATTCCATGAACTAAAATTGGATTCAACATAGCTCTTGCAGCATAAACTGCTGCAGTATATCCGGCTGGGCCAGACCCAATTATTAACACTTTTGTGTGTTTAGTTGGATTTTGATTCATATCAAAGCTATATAGTAATTTATGTCTAAATTAAAAGGGTTATTATTAACAGAGGGAATGCATGGCATGATAAGTCAAGTCGAAGGTTTGGCTAAAGCATTAGGCATTGATTACATTCACCAAAAAGTTGAAATAAACTTGTTAGCAAAACTTCTTCCCCCAAAAATAACTCCTGTTTCAAATTTATTTTTTAAAAAATTCACTGTACCAGAAATTGATTTAGTAATTTCTTGTGGAAGAAAAAGTGTCATACCTTCATTATATCTTAAAAAGAATTCAACTAAAAAAATTGTAAATATTCATATTCAAGATCCAAAAGTATCATTATCAAATTTCGATTATGTGATTGTTCCTGAGCATGATGGCTTAAACGGTAAAAATATTATCAGCTCTAAAGGTGCTTTGCATTATCTCACTTTAAAAGAAATTGAAAAAAATCATGAGTACTTAAGTGATAAGATTGATAAAAATAAACAACAAATACTTCTTATTTTAGGAGGCCCTAACAAGTACTACAAATACGATAAAAAGAACTTGAGTAGGATTTTTGAAAACATTAAGGGTTTGGCAGAAAAAAATAATCTTCAAATTATTATAATTCCCTCCATGAGAACTCCAGCTGACACCATTGATTACGCGAATAAATTCTTTGGAAGTGAAAATCTTGTTATTCAAAATGTTGACAAAAAAGCTTATTTAAGTGGTCTGTCCATCGCTAAATTTTTAGTGGTGACTTGTGACTCGACGTCGATGATTTCCGAAGCTGCTTTAACTGGAAAACCAATATATGTAGCTCAAATACCACCAAAAAGAGACGATCATAGGTTTAGGCAATTTAGGGACTTGTTTAGTAAATTAAATATTATAAGAAATTTAAATAATAGTTTAGAAATATGGAAATATGAAAAACTTGATGAAACTAATAGAATTGCAAATTTAATAAAACAGAAATTATAATGTCATTTTTAAATTCTCTAGAAAATAAATCGAAGAAATTTGAAGACCCATTTTTACATTGGGAATTGGACAAACCTCTTACTGATGAACAAATTAACGAAATAGTCAAAGCCGATATTGCAAATCCCATTGAACATGATTTGAATTATGATGGGACAAGAGCAATCGATGGTGGAGCTCCAGAATTTAGGAAAGGGTTGTCTCATGGTGGACAAGCGCTTAAGTTTAGATGCTTCATAACAAAAGATAATTCAAATGAATTCCCTAACTTAATGAAATTGATTAAAGAGCTTCAGAGCAAGAAAACTCATGAAAAAGTCTCTAAACTTGTTGGTAAAGATTTGTCAAATTCTTATGTAAGAGTTGAAGTCATATGTGATAGGAAAGGTTTTTGGTTAAAACCTCATTGTGATATTGAAGAAAAATTAATGTCGTGTTTGCTATTTGTTAATAAAACAAATGAAAGTGAAGACTTAGGTACTGACTTTTATAATAACGACCTGAAAAAAGTAAAGACAATGCCTTATAAAGATAATTATGGTTATTTTTTCACTAGTGGTCCAGGTACATGGCATGGTATGGAAAAAAAAGAAATTCGTAAAGAGAGAAGATGCCTACAGGTGAACTACGTAACTTTTAAAACTGACTGGAAAGTCGACTAGATATCCTGAATAGATTTAACGCCTAACTTTTTAGTTTTCAGAGATTTAATGGCCTCTAAAAAAGAATAAGCAGTTGACATGTTTGTGCAATAGGGGATTTTGTTTGCCAATGCTCCTCTTCTTAACGCTTTTGCGTCGTTAATTCTGTGTTCGCTATTTCCTCCTCCAGTATTAATTACCAAAGAAATTTTTTTTGAATTTAAAACATCAACGATATGTGGTCGACCACTACTTACTTTGTTAATTGTTTTACATTTAATACCGTTGTTATTCAAAACTTTTGAAGTTCCTTTTGTTCCTGAAATAGTAAAACCAAATTTTTTTAATCTTTGCGCTATTCCTATTATTTCCTGCTTATGCGAGTCTTTCACAGATAGAAATGCCATACCTCCTACCGGCAAAGAATTAGAGGCAGCGATTTGACTTTTTGCTACTGCCATTCCAAAATCCTCATCAAAGCCCATAACCTCTCCGGTCGATTTCATTTCAGGACCAAGCAGGACATCACTATCCGGAAACTTATTAAATGGAAAGACAGCTTCTTTAACAGCATATCTCTTATTTTTCTTGTATTTTAAATTGTATTTAGAAAGTTTTTCTCCAGCCATTATTCTAGAGGCAATTTTTGCTAAAGGGATACCATTAGCTTTTGAAACAAATGGCACAGTTCTACTCGCTCGAGGGTTCACCTCTATAACAAAAATTTGATCTTTTTTAATAGCAAATTGAATATTTAAGAAACCTTTAACTCCCATTGCCAAAGCTAGTTTTCTTGTTTGAACCTTTATCTCTTTTAATATTTTCTCTTTAATTGATACTGGCGGCAAACAGCAAGCAGAGTCTCCAGAATGTATTCCTGCTTCTTCAATATGTTGCATAATACCTGCAACGTAAACATCTTTTCCATCCGCAATCGCATCAACATCAACTTCCATTGCATTATCAATAAACTTATCAATTAAAATTGGATTATTTTCAGACGCATCAAAAGCCTGTTTAATAAACTTTTTTAATTGATCCTCATCGTGAACAATTTCCATAGCTCTCCCACCCAAGACATAAGAGGGACGTACGACTACTGGAAGACCAATTTTACGAGCTATTTTAATTGCAGAGTTAAAACTTTTAGCAATTCCACTTTCTGCTTGTTTTAAATTTAATTTAATCAATAAATCTCTAAATCTGTCTCTATCTTCCGCGAGATCAATTGATGAATATTGAGTTCCGAGAATTGGCAACTTATTTTCATAAAGAAATTTTGCGAGTTTAATGGGAGTCTGTCCTCCAAATTGAGCAATTATACCTAATAGATTACCTTTTGACTTTTCTTTTAAAATTATATTTTCCACATATTCATCTATTAAAGGCTCAAAATAAAGCCTGTCGCTTGTGTCATAATCGGTAGAAACTGTCTCGGGATTACAGTTTATCATTATTGTTTCATATCCTGCATCTTTAAGTGAAAAACTAGCTTGACAACAACAATAGTCAAACTCAATACCTTGCCCAATTCTGTTGGGACCTCCACCTAATATAATGATCTTTTTTTTATTACTTGGATCAGCTTCACATTCAGAGTTTAGAGCAAAATTTCTTTGGTATGTCGAATACATATATGGAGTAAATGATTTAAATTCCGCAGCACATGTGTCAACTTTTTTGAAAACAGGAACCACTCTCAAAACTTTCCTTTTTCTTTTAACAACTTCCTCTTTTAATTTTGTAAGTATAGATAACCTTTTATCCGAAAATCCACATGATTTAATTCTATTAAATTCTATATAGGTTTTTGGTAAACCATTAACCTTAATTCTATTTTCATTATCTACTATTTCTTTAATTTGATTTAAAAACCAAGGATCAACTTTTGATAACTTATAAATTTTATCTAAAGAAACTTTCTTTCTAAAAGCCTCTGCAATCAGTAACAATTTGTTAGGTATACTCTCACTTAATTTTCTAATTATTTCCTTTTTTGAATAATTAAAAATGTTATCTAGTCCACTCAAACCTATCTCAAGAGACACAAGTGCTTTTTGAAACGACTCCTTGAAATTTCTGCCTATAGCCATTGCTTCCCCAACTGATCTCATTGAGGTGCCTAAAATTGCTTTAGTATCTTGAAATTTTTCAAAAGTAAATCTTGGTATTTTCGTGACTACATAATCTATAGTTGGTTCAAATGATGCTGGAGTAACTTTTGTAATTTCATTTTGAAGTTCGTCTAAGGTGTATCCAACAGCAAGTTTTGCTGCGACTTTTGCGATTGGAAATCCTGTTGCCTTTGATGCTAAAGCAGATGATCGAGACACTCGAGGATTCATCTCAATAATTACCATCCTTCCATTTTTTGGATTAATTGCGAACTGAACATTTGAACCTCCAGTTTCAACACCAATTTTTCTTAAACATGCAATCGAAGCGTTTCTCATCACTTGATATTCCTTATCTGTTAGTGTTAACGCAGGAGCTATTGTAATGGAGTCACCTGTATGTATTCCCATTGGATCTATATTTTCAATTGAGCAAACTATTATACAATTATCATTTTTATCTCTAACGACCTCCATTTCAAATTCTTTCCAACCATCAAGGCATTCTTCTACGAGTACTTGATTTTGAGGAGACTCGTGAAGTCCACCATTTACAATCTTAAAAAAGTCTTTCTTTGTTCTTGCTATTCCACCTCCAAGTCCACCCAAGGTAAATGAAGGTCTTATGATCGCTGGTAATCCAATTTTTTTTAAACACTTTGATGCATTTTTAAAATTATTTAGTATCTCAGATTTTGGAAGATCAATACCAATGTCTGACATATTTTTTCTAAATCTTTTTCTATCCTCAGCGTTAGCAATTGCTTTAGAATTTGCTCCAATTAACTCAATATTATACTTTTTTAACAATCCATTTTTTTCTGCTTTCAAAGCTAGATTCAATGCTGTTTGACCACCCATTGTAGGTAGAATAGCATTAGGTTTTTCTTTCTTAATTATTTCTTCCAGGACTTCTATGGATATTGGTTCAATGTATGTTTGATCTGCAACTTCAGGATCTGTCATTATTGTTGCAGGATTTGAATTGACTAAAACAACTTTATAGCCTTCATCTTTAAGTGCTTTACATGCTTGAGTTCCAGAGTAATCAAACTCACATGCTTGACCTATAATGATTGGACCAGCACCAATTACCAAAATTTTTTTAATGTCTTTTCTTTTTGGCATATTTTTTTACTTCCATAATAAAGTTATTAAATAGATAATGACTGTCTTGAGGACCTGGATTTGATTCAGGGTGATACTGTACTGAAAAAACTGGTTTATTTTTTAACTTGATGCCTTCAATACTGCTGTCAAATAATGATTTATGTGTAATTTCGATTTTAGGCGGCAAATTATTTTTGGTAACTTCAAATCCATGATTTTGACTAGTTATTTCAACTTTATTATTTTTTATGTTTTTTACAGGATGGTTCGCGCCCCTATGTCCAAGCTTCATTTTTTTTGTTTTACCACCTAGGGCAAGAGCTAATAATTGATGTCCAAGACAAATTCCAAAAATTGGTAAATCTTTTTTTATAAGATTTTTTATAATTTTAATTGCATATTTCCCTGTCGCCGCAGGATCACCAGGGCCATTTGACAAAAAAATTCCACTTGGTTTAAGTGTCATGATATATTCAGCTGAAGCATCACACGGCACAACTATTACATCACAATGAAAATTTGAAAAATATCTTAAAATATTTGTTTTAATTCCATAATCAATTGCAACTACTCTAAATTTCTTTTTTTTCGTTTTTTTAAAACCATCTTCTTTTGTCCATGTTTGCAATCCCCTCCAAGTAAATTTATTTTTAGTAGAAACTGTTTTTGCTAAATCCAGACCGTTGAGACCTGGCCATTTTAATGTTTTATTAATAAGTTTCTTTACTGGAAAAATACCTTTTTTTATGTGGGAAATTGTTCCCCTTGGCGCTCCCTTATCTCTTATAAAATTTGTTAAGCCCCTAGTGTCTAAACCAGTTAAACCAACAATTTTATTTTTTTTAAGCCACAAATCTAACTCAATTAATGATCTGTAGTTAGAGGGATTAGTTATTTCTGAATTGAAAATCACACCTCTAGTCCAGACTTTTTCAGATTCATTATCTTGCTTATTGGTTCCAACATTTCCAATGTGGGGAAAGGTAAAATTAATAATTTGTCCCGCATAAGAGGGATCTGAAATTATTTCTTGGTAACCGGTTATTGAAGTATTAAAACAAACTTCTCCTGTGGCAGTGCCTTCATAACCAATACCAATTCCATTAAAAATTGATTTATTTTCAAGAACTAAAATACCCGGGCTAAAATTTGATTTTTTTTTTGAGTTTACTTTTTGTTTTTTGTTCAATTACAACTCATGAGTTAAAGGTTAATACAATAAAAGATCGAGTTAAGCAACTGAACTAATACAAAATTTAAAAAAAAAACAATTTTTCTTTTAAGAAAAAATCTTTAAGTTAAGTTAAATAAAAATGTCTATTAAAGAAAAAATTAACGACGAGTATAAAACTGCTCTAAAATCGAAAGATAAAAACAAGATATCAACTTACAGGTTAATTCTGTCTGGGATAAAAGATTTGGATATTTCAAATAGATCAGGACCAAATAAGAAAGAGACAGATGATGAAGATATTAAAAAACTTTTAAAAAAAATGATTAAACAAAGAAACGAATCAGTTGAAATTTACAAAAAAAATAAAAGAGAGGATTTGTTAAAAATAGAGCAAGGAGAAATAGACTTACTATCAACATACCTACCCAAACAACTAAGCGAAGAAGAAACTAAAAAAATATGTTCAGAAATTATTGCAAAAGTCGGAGCTCAAACTATTAAGGACATGGGTAAAGTAATGGGTGAACTGAAAAAGAATTATTCTGATAGCATAGATTTTTCGAAAGCCGGTTCAATGCTAAAGGAACTATTAAATAAATAATGAAATATCCAAAAGAATATCTTGACGAGATTAAAATAAGGCTGAAAGTTTCTACTGTTGTTTCAAAACATGTGTCATTAAAAAAAAGAGGAAAGGAATTTGTAGGACTATCACCTTTTAAAAATGAAAAGACTCCTTCTTTCACTGTAAATGATGAGAAAGGTTTTTATCATTGTTTTAGTACTTCAGAACATGGAAATATTTTTGACTTTGTAATGAAAATGCAAAACTTTAAATTTGGGGAAGCAGTAAAATTTTTAGCTAACTTAGCTGGAATGGCACCTTATAGATTTTCCAAAGTTGATGAGCAAAGAGAAAAAGAGTGGAATGAATATACCAGTATATATTCAGACTACGCTAATTACTATCACAATGAATTACTAAATAGTCCTAATTCTAAGATTGCTTTAGATTATTTAAAAAAAAGAAAAATCAATAATTTAATTATTAAAGAATTTAAGATTGGATTTGTAAACTTTAATTCAAGTCTTTATGAAAGATTAAGCAAAAAATATGACATTAAAATTTTAAATGAGTCTGGATTATTCTATTATGATGAATATAAAAAAATATATTTTGAAAGATTTAGGAATAGAATAATTTTTCCAATTAACTCTTTATCAGGTAAACCAATGGCATTTGGTGGAAGAATAATTGACACTAAAAATAAATACGCAAAATATATAAATTCCCCAGAAACAAACTTTTTTAGAAAAGGAAATAATTTATATAACTTAGATAGAGTAAGAAAAATCTCTCATAAATTCGACGAAGTCTTTTTGGTTGAGGGTTATATGGATGTAATTGGTTTAAGCAAATTTGGAATAGAAAATTGTATTGCAAATTTAGGAACTGCGTTGACTGACAAACAAATCTATATGGTAACTCAGTTCTTTGATAATATTGTAATTTGTTTTGATGGTGATGAAAGTGGATATAAAGCTGCTATAAGAGCAGCAGAAAATTCAATTAAAAGTGTTCTCCCAGATAAACAAATATATTTTTTATTTCTTCCAGATGGAGAAGATCCGGATACCTTTGTTGAAAAAAAAGGAAAAAATGAATTTTTAAATTTTTTTAACAATAATAAAATTCCGATACATAAATTAATTTTTGAGCATTACAAAAAAGAAAATTCTTCCTCTCCCTCTGCACTTGCATCACTTGAAAAAAAATTAAAAGCTATAGCAAATTCAGTAAAAGATAGTGTTGTTAAAAAATATATACTAGGATATTTTTTGGAAAGTTTAGCGCAACATTCTCCAGGAACAGTTTTCAAAAATCTAAATAAATCATTTGTTGGTTTTAATAAGCCACTAGATAAAACAAAGAAACTTGTTAAAGATACCGAGAGTTTTTCTTCAATTGATATTAAAGAATTTTGTCTACTTTATATTATACTCAATAATTTAAATTTTTTTTACCAAAGATCTGATTTATTAGAAAATGTTAAGTTTTTCAAAAAAGAAAATGGAATGATTTTTTCTAAAATTATTGAGTGTTTAACGAGTGGAAATCTTAATACATTACAAATCGATCATCAACTTCTAGACCAAATTGAAAAATATGCAAATATAAAACACATAGTTTATAAGAACGACAAAGATGAGAGCAAGATTGTAGAAATATTTAATGATATTAAAAATGAACTTAAAACACATGATTTGGAGCTTAGAATTCAAGAGTTAGAATCGAAATTCGCTGAGGATTTTAATCAAAATACCTTTGATGAAATTAATAGGCTCAAAAAAGAGCAAAATATTAATTAATTGAGCAAAATTTTTCGTGGATTTTTTTAAAATAGCTATTATATAAGATTTTCCAAATAATAATAATTGTGGAAAGAATAATTACAAAATCGTTTGCAAGATTAATGGGTCGTGGGATCCATAGGGGTTTTATAACTTATGAGGAGTTAAATAAATCTTTAGGGAAAAGAAACTTATCTGGAGAAAATCTTGCCCAAGCCTTTTTGCACATCTTAGATGAAAAAATTTCTTTAGTAGAAAAGAAATCAGATTTTAAAGCTTTAAAAAAAAGGGACTCAAACAACAAGGATGAACCGAAAACAATCGAAAAAAGCGACGATCCAATAAGAATGTATTTAAGAGAAATGGGAGGGGTTGAGCTCCTATCCAGAGAGGGAGAAATAGCAATTGCAAAACGTATTGAAGCTGGAAAAGATGTAATGTTGAATGCTTTATCTCAAAGCCCAATCACAGCTAATCAATTATTTGAATGGAATGAAAAATTACAGAAAGATGAAATTTTAGTAAGGGAAATTATCGATATAGACACCAATTATATGGAAGAGGAAAATTCATCTCAAGATTTGAAGGGAAAAAAGGACAATAACAATAATAAGAATGATAAAGTTGAAAAAGTATCAAAAGATGAAAAAAGTGATCAAACTCAACAAGATGTGGAAGAAGATGAATTTAATCCGACACTTGCAGCAATGGAAAGTGAGATTAAACCTAAAATTTTAGAAACTGTAAACAAACTTACGAAAGATTATTCTAAACTAATCAAATATCAAAAAGAAAAGTTAGACTGTATTTTGAACAGTTCTGAGTTTACCAATGCAAAAGAAAAAAGTTATCAAAAGATAGTTTCAGAAATACTTGAAAATATTAAATCCTTACAACTATCCCCATCGGTTTTGGAAAACTTAGTTCAAAAACATTATTCTGAAAATAAAAAGATTGTTTCTTTAGAAGGAAACCTTTTACGTTTGGCCGTTAACAACAAGATTTCGAGAGATGAATTTATAAAATTTTATATAGGAAATGAAATTAACCCGAATTTAAAAAGTTTTTTAAGTACCAATCAAGATTGGAAATCTTTTTTTCAAAAAAATAAAGATGAATTTAAAAACATAAGATATAGACTTACAGAGATCAGTCATAAACTTGGTATCAGTGTAACCGACTTTAAAAGATTAGTTAGCAGGGTTCAAAAGGGAGAAAAGGAGTCGAGAATTGCGAAAAAAGAAATGGTGGAGGCGAATTTAAGATTAGTAATCTCAATTGCAAAAAAATATACCAACAGAGGATTACAATTTTTAGATTTAATTCAAGAGGGAAACATCGGTTTAATGAAAGCAGTTGATAAATTTGAATACAGAAGGGGTTACAAATTTTCAACGTATGCAACATGGTGGATTAGACAAGCAATTACAAGATCGATTGCAGATCAAGCTAGAACGATAAGAATACCCGTACACATGATAGAGACTATAAATAAAATTGTCAGAACTCAAAGACTTATACTTAGCGAATTCGGCCGTGAAGCAACCCCAGAAGAGCTTGCAAAAAAACTTAGAATGCCCCTAGAGAAAGTAAGAAAAGTTTTGAAAATATCAAAAGAACCTGTTTCACTTGAAAAGCCTGTTGGAGATGAGGAGGATAGCAGTTTAGGAGATTTTATTGAGGATACAAAAGCTCTAGCTCCTTTAGAACAAGCTATTAAATCAAATTTAAGTGAGGCAACTACTAAAATTTTATCAACTTTAACTCCAAGAGAAGAAAGAGTTTTGAGAATGAGATTTGGAGTAGGAATGAACACAGACCATACTTTGGAAGAAGTAGGATTACAGTTTTCTGTAACTAGAGAACGTATAAGGCAAATTGAGGCAAAAGCACTAAGAAAGCTAAAACATCCAAGTAGATCCAAACAACTAAAGAGCTTTTTAGAAAGTTAAAATTTTATTTAACTAAATGGACCTAGTAAGTGTAATAATTCCATACTATAAGAAACGGAATTTTATTAAAGAAACTATAGTTTCAGTCACAAACCAAAGTTATAATTATTTAGAGATTTTAATTGTCTATGATGACACAAATCTTAATGATTTAGAATTTTTACAAGAAATATCAAAACTAGATAATAGGATAAGAATTATAAATAACAAACAAAGATTAGGTGCTGGCGCTTCAAGAAATAAAGGTATTGAACAATCAAAAGGAAAATATATAGCATTTATTGACTCAGATGACACTTGGGCTCCAGATAAACTTAAAAACCAGATAGACTTTATGAAGAAAAATAAATATCAAATATCTCATACATCTTATTTTATTATTGATGAAAAAAAAAAAATTATCAGTCAAAGAAAAGCAAGAGATTTACTATCAATTAACGAAATTTTAAAATCTTGTGATATTGGTCTATCTACAGTTATAATCGAAAAACAGGTTATAATAAAAACCAGCACTAAATTTCCACAACTTGTTACCAAAGAAGACTTTGTTTTTTGGTTAACACTATTGAAAAAAAACTACAAATTTTATGCGTATGATAGCAATCTTACAAACTGGACAGACTCTAAAAACTCTCTTTCATCTTCCACAATTCAGAAATTATTTGATGGATTTAAAGTTTATAATCATCATATGAATTTTAACATAATTAAGTCTTTATACTATTTAATTTGTTTAAGCTTGAATTATCTCAAAAAAAAATAAAATGAATTTTTTTTACATTTATTTGCTATTGGTAGTACTCTTATCATTACTTTTTAAAAAAAAGGGTCTTTTTTTAAATTATTCTGGAGATATTCATCAATCTTTTTCTAATAAAAAAAACATACCTTTAGCTGGAGGTCTTTTTATACTTATTCCAATAATTTTTTTTTTAAATGATTTCTTTATAAGTTGTTTCATAATTTCAATTTATTTGATTGGTTTTTTTTCAGATAGGAAAATTCTTGTCTCACCTAAAAAAAGATTTTTGATACAATGCATTGTAATTATGTTATTTGTAATTTTTTTTGATGTAAAAGTAAATTCATCTAGAGTTGAATTTTTTGATATTATCTTAAATAATAAATTTTTTGCAATTTTTTTTTCATCATTTTGTTTATTAATTTTAATTAATGGGAGTAATTTTATTGACGGCCTGAATGGATTATTAATTTCTTGTAAAATTATTATTTTTTTAATGTTAAACAAATTAAATTTGATTGATAATTCAATAATTTCAGATCAATCAATCAATTTAATTATATTTGTACTTTTATTGCTCTTATTACTAAACATTTCCAATTTTTTAATGCTTGGAGATAGTGGGGCATACTTACTTGGTTTTTTTGTAGGTTTTATCATATTAAGTTCTCATATTAGTAACCCTGATATCTCCCCATATTTTTTTATTACATTGATTTGGTATCCTTGTTATGAAAATTTATTTTCAATCTTAAGGAAATTGAATAGAGAATTTTCACCCTTAAAACCAGATAGCAAACATTTACATCAACTTGTTTTTTTCTTTGTTACAAAAAAATTTAATTTAAACTTAATTCTATCAAATAATTTAAGCAGTGCTATAATATGTTTTTTTAATTTT
This sequence comes from uncultured Pelagibacteraceae bacterium, assembly GCA_902582235.1. GTDB lineage: Bacteria > Pseudomonadota > Alphaproteobacteria > Pelagibacterales > Pelagibacteraceae > Pelagibacter. The sequence continues at coordinate 55,921 of CACHQX010000003.1, read as the reverse complement.
TTAATTATTTATATTGCTACCTTAAATCCAGGTAATACAATTTTTCAAATAAAATTGATAGTAGTTTCAATTATTTTTTACAATGTTATTTATATGCTTTTGTTTAAGTTTTATAAATTGAACTTAATATCTAAAAAATAACCTCATCATTGAAAATAAAATTTTCAGACCATCTTTGAATGCATTTACTTTTTTTTTTCCTGCAATTCTTGACCTTTCAAATGATTTACTTGTACAAATTTTATAGCCAGCTCTTTTAGCTTTTATAGGAAGCTCGACACAAAAAGAGAAATCTTTTGATGTAAGTCTAAGTTTTTTTGCACAAGGGGTTCTGCCCATGACAAAGGTATATAATATGTCTGTAATTTCTAATCTAAAAAAAATCTTTCCCAAAAAAGTAAAAATATAATTACCTATTAGTGTAATAAATGTGTCATCATCACTTCCACAGTTTTTTTCATATCTAGAAGCAAAAACAAAGTCATATTTATCACTCTTAAGCTTGTTAATCATCATATCCAATTCTTTTGGATCAAATGATCCATCAGCATTAAAAATACAAAAAAACTCTGTTTCGACTGTTTCAATTCCTTTCTTTAGTGCATCTCCATAACCCCTAGAGTCCTGGTAAATTATTTTACAATCATAAGTATTAATAGCTTCAATAGTTAACTTATCTGAAGATTCTAATATTATATTTTTCTTAAAGCTAAATTTTTTGAGCTCATCCAATACTCTTGGCAAAGATTCTTTCTCATTTTTTGCTGGTATTATTAAAGTTAGATCACTCATCTAAATTTGAACACATATAGTTGATTAAAAATCAAAAACAACAAAATTTTATTCTTAGAAGTAAGCTTTTTTGATTCAATAAATTTATGAATACATTATAAATACTTTTATGGTAACCAATTATTTAATATTTTTTATAACCTATTTTTTAATAGTTTTATCAGTAGTTGGACATGGTGTTTTAGCTATTAAATTAACAAAAATAAATGTATCATTAAAAGAAATAGGTTTTGTTGGTTTAGTAGGAATATTTTTTTTAATATTTTATTCATATGTTACTCATTTTTTTGTAAGCCATGGTTATCTTCATAATATAATTTTTATCATTACTGGTCTTGTATCAATTTATTATTACAGGATTAAGATTTTGACTAAGAAAAATTTTGTTTTTTTATTTTCAATCTTTTTTACCATCTTTTTAGCTTTCATAATTTTCAAAACTCATGATGATTTTGGATATTATCATTTCCCTTATAGTTATTATTTAAATAAATTTTCAATGATAATTGGAATTGGACCACTTAATCATGGATTTAGAACACCATCATCTATTTTTTACTTAAACTCTTTATTCTACCTACCATATTTAGATTATTATCTTTACCATATGGGCGCTATATTAATATTGGGATTTTCAAATATAATTTTAGTTTCAAATATTAAAAAATATTTGGACAAAAAAGAAAATAATCAGTTCTTTTTTCTTAATTTAATAGCATTCATCTTTATTAATGTTTTTTTCTACCGAATAGCAGAGCATGGGACAGACAGATCAGCGCAAATTCTCATTTTTTTATTTTTTATTTATATTCTTTCCCTTCGTGGAAATTATAAAAATTTTGATAATATTTTACCAAAATTGATTATGTTATTGAGCATAATAATTTCCTTAAAATCTTTTTATATTCTCTACCTTATTTTTGCTATTCCTTTTATCTACTACATTATGAAAGATGATAAAGCTTTTCTAATATATAAAATTTTTAAAAACCCAATATTTCATTTTTCGATTTTGATGGGTATATGTGTAATTTTGGTTTATCTTTTTAATACCGGATGTTTATTATACCCAATTCAACAAACCTGTATTAGTGGAATAGAATGGGCTATTCCAAAATCAGAGGTCAGTGCACTCAATACGCATTATCAATGGTGGGCAAAAGCAGGTGGGGGACCTGGATACAGACATCCAATTGAAAAAGAGTTATATATTCAAAATTTTAATTGGCTATCAAATTGGATTGATAGATATTTTTTTAATAAGATGTCAGATTTTCTCCTAAGTTTGTTATTTATATCAATTGTACTTTTTTTGATTTTTACAACAAAAAAAAAAAATTTAAAAAATCAAAATTTTAATTTCAACCTTTTTTATTATTGTCTAATATTTCTGATACTTTTAGAATGGTTTTATAATCATCCTTCCCTTAGATATGGCGGTTATATTATTTTTGGACTAGTTTTTTTTATTCCATTGTCTCATTTGTTATCAGAATATCAAATATCAAAGTATTTTAAGATTAAAACAATTGTTCTATTTTTTCTGGTTACATCAATTTTTATTGGAAGAAATGTTGACAGAATAGTTTACGAGCAAGATTTTTATCAAGCTAACTTCAAACAGAATATGTTTTTTTTCACTGATAAAAAACATTTTAGAATTGATAAAAAACTTAATGATCTCTCAAAAATCTATAATAATTGCAATCCTGACATCAATGAATGTTCAAATAACCAGGACTTTATTATTAAAAAACGTTATGGAAAAATGATTTTAATTAGAATTAAAAATTAAATGTTAATTTGTCAAAATTTTTAATGTTTAAAAAATATGTATTAACAAATCTTTAAAAAGAATATAATAGGTACACATGGTTAAAAAAATAGCTTTAATTTTTGGAATAACTGGTCAGGATGGCTCCTATCTTGCTGAATTCTTATTGAAAAAAAAATATGTTGTACATGGTGTTAAAAGAAGATCGTCTTCAATAAATACCTCAAGAATTGATCACATCTATCAAGAACCAAACCAGAAATCTCGAAATTTTTTTCTTCATTATGGCGACATAACAGACTCCACTTCAGTTTCTAAAATTATAAGGCTGATAAAACCACACGAAATTTATAATTTAGCAGCACAATCACATGTAGCCGTATCTTTTGAAGTACCAGAATATACAGCTAATGCTGACGCACTTGGAGCTCTTAGAATACTTGAAGCAATTAAGTTTCATAAATTAGAGAGAAAAACAAAATTCTATCAAGCAGGAACATCTGAAATGTATGGAAAAGTTCAAGATGTTCCTCAAACTGAGAAAACAAATTTTTACCCACTAAGCCCATATGGTGTCGCGAAATTGTATGCTCATTGGATTACAAAGAATTACCGAGAGGCGTATAATATTTTTGGATCAAATGGTATTTTATTTAATCATGAAAGTCCAAGAAGAGGTGAAACATTTGTTACTAAAAAAATAATAAAAGCACTTGTGAGAATTAAGATGGGATATCAGAAACAACTAGTGTTAGGTAACTTAGATTCAAGAAGAGATTGGGGGCATGCAAGAGATTATGTAGAAGCGATGTGGAAAATACTTCAACAAAAAAGACCAGATGACTACGTAATTGCAACTGGAAAACAATACAGTATAAGACAGTTTATTAACTTTGTGGTTAAAAAACTTAACATGAAAATTGCTTGGAAGGGAAAAGGTCTGAATGAAATTGGTTATGATGTTTTGAACAAAAGAAATATTATTTTAGTTGATAAAAATTACTTAAGACCTTTAGATGTAAATACATTATTAGGTAATGCCGCAAAAGCTCGAAGAGAGTTAAAATGGAAACCCCAAATAAATATTCATACACTTATTGATGAAATGATAGCAGATGAATTGAATGTTTTAAGTAATGATCAATAAAAAAAGCAAAATTTTTATTGCTGGTCATAAAGGTATGGTCGGCTCTGCAGTATTAAGAAAATTAAAAAGCAAAGGTTTCTCAAAAATAATTTTTTCTGAAAAAAAAAATTTAAATTTACTTAACCAAAAGAAAGTATTTGAATTTTTAAAAAAGAAAAAACCAGATTTAGTAATTATTGCGGCTGCAAGAGTAGGAGGAATTCTTGCTAACGCTACTTTAAAACATAAATTTATCTATGAAAATTTACAAATACAAAATAATTTGATACATGGATCTTATTTAGCGAAAATCAAAAATTTAATCTTTTTGGGATCAAGTTGCATCTATCCAAAATTTTGTAAACAACCAATGAAGGAAAGTTATCTATTAAGCGGCAAACTTGAGGAGACCAACGATGCTTATGGAATAGCAAAAATTGCCGGTATCATGATGTGTTATAACTATTCAAAAAATTATAAAATAAATTATCAATCATTAATGCCCCCCAATTTATATGGACCTGGTGACAACTATAATTTAAAAAGTTCCCATTTTTTTCCAGCTCTTTTAAAAAAAATATATTTAGCAAAACTTCAAAGAAAAAAACATATTATTCTTTGGGGCTCAGGTAAGCCTAGAAGAGAACTTATGTTTGTTGAAGATTTTGCAGAGGCACTAATTTACTTTATGAATAAAAAAATAAAAGAACCCTTTATAAATATTGGAAATGGAAATGACTTTACAATTAAGTGGTATGCAAAATACATTATGAAAAGGTTAAATGTAAAATTAAAAATTATTTTCAACAAAAAGAGATCTGACGGAATGCCAAAAAAATGTTTGGATATTACTCTTGCAAAAAAGTATGGATGGAAACCAACTAATGATTTAGACAAAGGTTTTGATGCTACACTTAAAGATTTTGTAAAAAATAGATAAATTCAACTTAAAATTATCATTTACAACTTATTAATTTTAAGTATAAGTCTTATGCCTGGTGATTATTGCGAAGGTGTAATACCCGATCCCATTCCGAACTCGGTAGTCAAGCCCTTCTGCGCCAATGGTACTTTGTCTTAAGACATGGGAGAGTAGGACGTTGCCAGGCTTATAAATTATGAAAATAAAAAGTTCCCTGAAATCCTTAAAAAAAAGAGATCTTAATTCAAAGCTAGTTAAGAGGAGAGGAAGAGTATACATAATTAATAAAAAAAACCCGAAATTTAAAGCTAGACAGAAGTAATTTATGGATAATGAAAACCATAAAAAAACATGGGATAATTTTACAAAGTTTGTTCTTTGGGGGACAATTTCAGTCATTGTTATTTTAACACTTCTAGCTATTTTCTTACTATAAAGAAAATGATAGTAGGATCCATCATCGAGGATAGAAATATTGAGAGTAGAGTTGCTATTACTCCAGAAAATGTAAAAAAATTTCTTGGATTGGGCTTTAAAGTATTAATAGAAAAAAATTACGCAGGGCACATTGGAATAGACGACGATGAATATGTCTCTTCAGGTGCAGAAATATCCGAAGATAAAAAAAAAATTTTGACTAATTCCAATTTTATACTCCAATTTAATTTACCATCTGAAGAAAACTTAAATTCTTTAAAAGAAAAACAAAATTTAATTGGTGTATTTAATCCCTATACTAATAAAGAAATTATCTCAGAGTTATCAAAAAAGAAAATTAATGTATTTTCATTAGAATTGTTACCAAGAATTACAAGAGCCCAATCGATGGACATTCTTTCATCACAAGCCAATTTAGCTGGATACAAAGCTGTTGTTGAAGCTTTTGCAAACTTTAAAAAAGCGGTTCCAATGATGATGACAGCAGCAGGAACAATACCAGCGGCGAAAATTTTAGTTGTAGGCGCAGGTGTTGCAGGATTGCAAGCGATCGCAACTGCAAAAAGAATGGGTGGTATAGTTTTTGCAACAGATGTAAGGATGTCATCTAAAGAACAAGTTGAAAGTTTGGGAGGCAAGTTTTTAATTGTAGAAGGTGCAGAAAATCTTGAAACCTCAGGTGGATACGCTAAAGAAACCTCCGATGAATTTAAGAAAAAACAGGAAGACCTTCTTTCTGAAACATTAAAAAAAATAGATATTGTTATTTGCACAGCGTTAATACCTGGCAAGAAAGCTCCCGTGATTATTAAAGAAAGTATGATTAAAAACATGCAACCAGGCTCAGTAATTTATGATTTAGCAGCTGTTCAAGGTGGAAATACTGCAGTGACTAAAGCTGATGAGGTGGTTGACTCTAATGGTGTAAAGATTATGGGTGAGAAAAACATATTAAACAAACTTCCTGTCTCAGCCTCAAACTTATATTCAAAAAATATATTTAATTTTGTATCAAATCTTTATGATAAAGAAAAAAAGAGTATTAATATTAATTTAGAGGACGAAATAATTAAAGAAACATTGGTAAAGTAATTATGGAAATAGACCCATTTATTTTTAGATTAAGTATATTTATATTATCAATCTTTGTTGGTTACTATGTTGTATGGAGCGTCACTCCTTCATTACATACTCCTTTAATGTCAGTAACTAACGCGATATCTTCAGTAATTATAGTTGGAGCTATTATAGCCTCATTGGCAGGAACAAATTTAAGTGTTTTTAATCAATCTAGTATATTTGGATTTTTAGCTATTGTATTGGCAGCAATAAATATTTTTGGTGGATTTCTGGTGACGCAAAGAATGTTGGCAATGTACAAGAAAAAAAAGAAAGATAAAAAATGATCTCTGCAAATTTACTAGCAATATTCTATCTTATCTCAGGAATTTTGTTTATTTTAGCATTAAGAGGCTTGTCTTCTCCAGAAACTTCAAGACAAGGTAATTTATTTGGAATAATTGGAATGGCAATCGCTATAACTGTTACATTCCTTTCCATAGATAATTTCTCAAGTGGATTTCTTTATGTCATACTTTTCTTGCTTGTTGGAGGTTCAATAGGCGCTTTCATTGCATTTAAAATTCCTATGACTGCAATGCCAGAATTGGTAGCTGGTTTTCATAGTTTGGTGGGGTTAGCTGCGGTTTTCGTTGCAATTTCTGCTTTTATAAGTCCTGAAGTTTTTAATTTAGGTACTTCAGGAAATATTAAACTTGCTAGTCTAATCGAAATGTCGATAGGAGCAGCTGTTGGAGCAATTACTTTTTCAGGTTCAATAATAGCTTTTCTCAAATTGAGAGGCTTGATGTCAGGGTCTCCAATAACTTTTCCAGGACAACATATACTGAACTTATTAATTTTGATTTCTATAATTATTCTTACGTATTTTTTATGTTTAAATCAGTCTCCTAATTTTTTCTGGTCATTAATTGCCATTTCTTTTCTTGTAGGTTTTTTATTAATCATTCCAATAGGTGGGGCAGATATGCCAGTAGTAATTTCAATGCTAAATTCTTATTCAGGCTGGGCTGCAGCTGGAATAGGTTTTACCTTAGAAAACACTGCCTTAATAATCACTGGTGCTTTAGTGGGGTCCTCGGGCGCAATATTATCTTACATAATGTGCAAGGGTATGAATAGATCATTTTTTAATGTGATACTTGGAGGATTTGGAGGAACAGATCAAACTTCAAGTAAGACAAGTAAAGAGCAAAAACCAGTTAAAAGTGGAAATGCAGATGATGCAGCTTTTTTAATGAAAAATGCATCATCAGTTATAATTGTTCCAGGATACGGAATGGCTGTTGCTCAAGCGCAGCATGCGTTAAGAGAAATGGTAGACTCTCTGAAAAAGAATGGTGTTAAAGTTTCATACGCGATTCATCCTGTTGCAGGGAGAATGCCAGGCCACATGAATGTTTTATTAGCTGAAGCAAACGTTCCATATGATGAAGTGTTTGAATTAGAAGAGATCAATAATGACTTTGCAAATTGCGATGTGGCCTATGTAATAGGAGCAAACGATGTTACAAACCCAGTTGCTAAAACAGATCCCCAAAGTCCAATATATGGCATGCCTGTGCTTGATGTTGAAAAAAGCAAGTCTGTTTTGTTTGTCAAAAGAAGTTTATCACCGGGTTATGCGGGTATAGACAACGATCTTTTTTATAGAGATAATACTTTAATGTTATTTGCAGATGCTAAAAAAATGACAGAAGATATAATTAAGAATTTATAATTTGACAAAAATATTTTGTGATATCGCTGATATAAATCTAATCAAAAAATTTGATAGAAAGAAAATTGTTAAGGGTTTTACAACTAATCCATCTTTAATGAGAAAAGCGGGAGCAAAAGACTATCAGAATTATTCAAAAAAAATTTTAGGAGTAACAAAAAAACCAATTTCCTTTGAGGTATTCGCAGATAATCATGACGAAATGATAAAACAGGGAAAAAAAATTTCTAAGTGGGGAAAAAATGTTTTTGTTAAAGTTCCTTATTCGAATACAAAAGGTAAATTTTCTGGGAAAGTGATTAAAACTTTAAATTCAAAAAAAATAAAACTTAATATTACAGCCGTTTATAAGGCAACACAAACTCAAAAGATTTTAAAGAATATAGATAAAAAAACTAAGGTAATAATATCTATATTTGCTGGAAGAATGGCTGATGCAGGAAAAGATCCGTTACCTGAATTTAAAAAAAGTTTAAAGATTTCAAAAAAATTTAAAAATGTAGAAATATTGTGGGCAAGCACAAGAGAAGCATACAATTTTTTACAGGCAAAAGAATTAGGTTGCCAAATAATAACAGTACCTCCAAAAATAATTGAAACAATAGAAAATTCTGGAAAAACTTTTGATGAACTTACAAAAGATACAGTTAAAGGTTTTCTAATCGACAGCAAAAAGTCAAGATTTAAAATTTAATTGGTTGCGGGGGACGGATTTGAACCGCCGACCTTCAGGTTATGAGCCTGACGAGCTACCAGACTGCTCCACCCCGCGATATTAAATTCTGTTTTTAAGTTTATTAAGTTTCTTAACTCTTTTAATATTCTCTTGCAGGATCCTTTTTTTCTTTTCAGATGGTTTTTCATAAGTATTTTTTAGTTTAACTATTTTAAAAAAACCGTCTCTTTGGAGTTTTCTTTTCAAAACTCTCAAAGCTTGTTCTACATTATTATCTTTAACGTCTATTTTAATAACTTCCTCCAAAAAAAAAGTTTAAATAACACTAATAAAATTTTATGTCTATCAATTTTTTACGAATTTTGACTTTGACTTGCTTTTAAAGCCTTCTCTTTTAGTTTTTTCTCTCTCTTTATACGTCTTTCTGCTTTTTCACTTGCTTCGATAAGGTCTTTTTGAGTAATTAAATTCATTGCAACAGGGTCTTTTGCATTTAAGTTATTATAATTCCAGTAACTTTTATTTCTAATAGATACAACTGAGTTTTTTGTTATACCAACAAGTTTAGCTATCTGAGAGTCCTTTAATTGTGGATAGCTTTTAATCAACCACAAAACAGAATCTGGTTTATCTTGCCTTTTTGACAAAGGAACATATTTCTTAATTTTCTTTTCATCAGATGTTATTTCCACATCGGTATTAGTAATTTTTAAGGCTCTATCTTGATCCTTACTAGACAATTCGATTTCTTCCTTAGTCAACTGTCCTGATGTGATAGGGTTATAAGCCTTGATACCTTTTGCCACTTCTCCATCTGCAATGCCTTGAACTTCAACTTCGTGAAGGTTACAAAAATCTGCAATTTGCTTGAAAGTTAAAGTTGTATTTTCTACAAGCCAAACGGCAGTGGCCATCGGCATTAATGGTGTTAATGTCATTATTTACTCTTAGATTTGAAGTTTTGGAATTTTTTATTAAATCTGCTTACTCTTCCTTTATCCAGCAACTTTTGTTTACCACCTGTCCACGCTGAATGAGATTTTGGATCAATTTCTAATTTTAAAACCTCTCCTTCAGAACCCCATGTAGACTTAGTTTCAAATTGAGATCCATCTGTCATCTCAACTTTTATAGTATGGTAGTTTGGATGAATTTTTTTTTTCATAGGTGAACTTATAACAAATGAAAATTATAAAACAATTAAAACATAGAAATTTTATTATTAATTTCCTTTTCAATACTTTGGTTGGATGCAATTAGGCTTATATTTTCAGTTTTTTTTCAAATCAATATCACTTAAAATTCCGCCAGCCTCTCTTACTAATATTGAGCCTGCTGCAATGTCCCATAAACTTAAATTTTTGTGAAAAGATCCATCAAATCTTCCACATGATACGTATGCCAGGTCTAAAGCCGCACTACCCGTAATTCGTATTGTCAAACCGTCTGAAGAAATCTTTTTACTGTTAGACGAAAATAAACACTCGGAAATCTCTCTTTTTTTTGAAACTCTTATACTCTTATTATTCATGTATGCGCCAGAATTTTTCTCTGCATAATAGATTTCGTCTTTAATAGGATCAAATATTACGCCAGAAACAATTTCATTATTTAATACTAAGCCTATTGAAATACAGAAATGGGGTATGCCATTTATAAAATTTGTTGTACCATCTATTGGGTCTATAACCCAAAAGTTTTCTTTGTCTTCGTTTTTAATAAAACCACTCTCCTCAGTTAAAAAAGAGTATTTTTTTTTTGATTTAGATAGTTCATTTACCAACATATCTTCAACTTTTCGATCTGAATTTGTGACAAAATTTTTCGGTCCCTTTATCGAAACTTGAAGTTTTTCAACTTCTCCAAAGTCTCTTATCAATACTTTAGAAACTTTTTCACAAGATTTAATCATTAAATTTAGGATTGGAGAAATCGATTTCATATTTATAATTTTTTTATATACTCAATTGTTCTTGTATCTACCAATATTTCATCTCCGCTTTCTATAAATGGCGGAACTTGAATTTTTATATTATTTTCTAAAATTGCAGGTTTGTAAGATGATGAGACAGTTTGACCTTTTAATGCAACATCAGTTGATTTTATCTTAAACTGCACTTGATTTGGTAACTCAATACCTATAGCTTTATCTTCATGAAATATTAGATCTACACTTAAGTTTTCTTTAAGCAGCTTCCCTTTTTCTCCTATTATGTCTTTTTTAACATCTACTTGTTCAAAGTTTTTTTGATTTATAAAGTAATAATTTATTTCATCATCATACAAATAATTAAATTCAATATTCTCTATACTTGCTTTTTCTATCGTATCATTAGACCTGAACCTCTCGTTAAGCTTGGTATTTTTATTTATACTTTTCATCTCAACTTGACAAAAAGCTCCACCCTTACCAGGTTTAACGTGTTGAGTTTTTAAGATTTCCCATAAATCATCTTTGTATTCAATCAACATTCCAACTTTAATCTCATTAGCGTTTATTTTCATAAAAATTCTTTAATTGCTTTTGTTGGTTTTTTTCCCCAAATGCCTCCTGAGATAGCTAAAAAGTCTGGTTTATGCAACAGAAGTTTTCTAAAATTTTTATTAGTTATTCCTCCAATTATAACAACAGGCAGTTTTGTAAATCTTTTAGCCCAAGATATTAAACTTGGTTTTGCAATGTAATTTACTTTTTTTGTTTTTGATTTGAAAAAAGCGCCTATCGCAATATAATTTGCACCATCTTTAACTGCATATTTAATCAATTTTTTTGAATTATGACACGTAATACCAATGATTTTTTTTCTTAAAATTTTCCTTGCACGTTTAATATTCATATCGCTTTGGCCTAAATGACAACCATCTGCACTAATTTCTTTTGCTAGGTTTGGATCATCATTTACTATTAATTTTACCTTATACTTTTTACAAATTTTTTTGATTTTTTTTCCAATTTCTTTTCTCTCAATCAAAGAGTATTGTTTTAGTCTTAATTGAAAAAAACTAATTAAATTTGAACTTAGAACTACGTTTAAATTATTATAAAAACTCTTCTTTATTTTGTTTGGTGAAATTAAATAAATAAACCTTTTTTTACTGACTCTCAATTTCTTTAGACCATTTTCCTTGAGCAGCAAGAGTATTCATTTTTGCTCTGTGGTTAAATACTTTTTGGGTTCCTTCAATATCTTTTATATTCTTAGACCAAAATTTAAGAGCACCTTGCTGCAATGCTCGTCCGTAAGAGTAACTCATTATAAAACCAGTCTTATTCAATTTATTTATCAAATTTAAATTTTCTGTCGCTTCCAGTTCTGACTGTCCACCAGATAAAAAAGCTATACCAGGAACTTCCGAGGGAACAGAAATTTTCAAGCAGTCCAGGGTTAATTTTGCTACCTCTTCATTAGAGATTTTTTCCTTTGATTTATTTCCAGCTAAAATCATATTTGGTTTTAATATTACTCCTTTTAAATCAACTTTATGAAGAATAAGCTCCTCAAAACATTTCTTAATGACCTCGGAGGTCTTTTTAAAACACTCTTTAGCGGAATGGTCTCCATCCATTAAAACCTCTGGTTCCACAATTGGCACCATATTACATTCTTGTACTAATGCGGAATATCTAGCTAAAGCGTGTGCATTAGAGTGAATAGATAATTTGCTCGGGAAATCTTTTGATATATTGTAAACACCTCTCCATTTAGTGAACTTTGCTCCAAGCTTATAGTATTCTTTTAGTCTATCCCTTAAACCATCTAACCCCTCTGTAATTTTTTCATTAGGTGACCCAGCTAAAACTTTTGCACCGGTATCTACTTTTATTCCTGCGCAAGATCCCATACTCTCAATTAAATCTGGTATCTTGTTTTTTTTTGAGGATGTCTGCTTAATTGTTTCATCGTATAATATAACTCCACCAATACAATTTTTCATCTCTGATGAACAAAAAAGAGTTTCTCTAAAAAGTAATCTATTTTCCGGGGTCGAGGGTACACCTACACCATCTAACCTTTTGGTCATTGTTCCCGTGCTTTCATCTGCAGCCAGAATTCCTTTACCATTTTCAAGAATTTTATTTACAATATTATTTAGTTCAGACATATTAATTTAAAGCTTTTATACCAGGAAGTTCTTTGCCTTCAAGATATTCTAAAAAAGCTCCACCAGCAGTTGAAACAAAATTAAAATCACTTATTGCGTTTATCTGATTTAATACTGCAATTGTATCTCCACCTCCTGCAACAGAAAAAATTGAATTATCTTTATTTTTTTTTATAATCATTTTTGCTATTTCATAACTACCTAAAGCAAAATTTGGATTTTCAAAATAACCTGCCGGACCATTCCACAAAACAGTTTTACTATTTTCGATAATGATTTCAATTTCCTTTAAAGTTTTTGGGCCAATATCAAGAATAAAATCATCGGCTGATATTTCGGTTAAGTCTTTAATTTGGGATTTGTCATCCATGCTTTTTCCAATTTTGACATCTTTTGGATAAATTATCGAACATGAGTGATCATTAGAGTTTTTAAAAATATTTTCTATTTCTTTTTCACAATTCTCCTCCTTAATTGACTTTCCAATTAAATTTCCTTTATAGCTCAAGATATTATTTGCCATTCCACCAACAACAATAATGTTATCAAATTTTGGTATTAGATTTTTGATTAAATTAATCTTAGTTGAAATTTTTGATCCTCCAATGATACATGTAACTGGTCTTTTTATTTCACTCGTTACTTTCTTGAGAGCATTTATTTCAGTTTCTAGTTGCAACCCAGCAAATGATGGCAAAAATTCAGTAATTTTACTTATTGAGGCGTGAGCTCTGTGTGAGCAAGAAAAAGCATCATTTACATAAAGATCTGCAAGACTCGCCAATTGTTTTGAAAAATTTGTGTCATTTTCTTCTTCTTCTTCATAAAACCTGATATTCTCTAAAAATATAACTTGGCCATCGAAATTTTTAAATAATTTATCTTTTTTGATCTTAAAGATATTTTCATTAATGAGTTTGATTTTTTGATTTATTTTACTTTCTAAATTTTTACAAATCGGTTTCAAAGAAAGTTCTTTGTTTACTTTTCCTTTAGGTCTCCCGACATGTGAAATTATAACTATTTTGCAATTTTTTTTTATTAAAAAATTAATTACAGGTAAAATCTTATCAATTCTTGTTTGATCTGTGATAACTCCATTTTTTAATGGAACATTTAAATCCAATCTTAATAATATTACCTTTTGATTAATATTTTCTTGATCTTTAATATTGTTCATTAAGAAATTTTATGAAGATACGCTGCAATATCACACATTCTATTTGAAAAACCCCACTCATTGTCGTACCAAGCAGAAATTTTACCCATATTTTTACCTATAACATTTGTTAATGATGCATCTACTATAGAGGAAGCTGGGTTGTGATTAAAATCAATTGAAACAAGTTTTTCTTCTGTAATTTCTAAAACTTTAATTTTCTGTTTCTTGCTGAAGTTTTTAAAGGCAGAGTTAATTTTTTCAACAGATAGATCTTTTTTAGAGCAAAATATTAATTCAATTAAAGAAACGTTTGGGGTTGGTATTCTCATTGCTACACCCTCCAGCTTTCCTTTTAAAGAAGGTATAATTTCACCAATCGCTTTTGAGGCACCAGTCGAGGTTGGTACTATTGATTGACTAGCTGTTCTTGCTCTTCTTATATCTTTATGTGAATTATCTAAAATCCTTTGATCAGTTGTAAAAGAATGAATTGTAGTCATAAAACCTTTTTCAATTTCAAAACTTTCATTTAAAACATGAGCGACAGGCGCAAGACAATTAGTTGTACAAGATGCGGCAGATATAATTTTATCTTCCTTCTTAATTTCTTTTTCGTTAACTCCATATACTATTGTCTTATCAGCACTTTTGCATGGAGCTGAAACAATAACTTTTTTTGCTCCATTACTTAAATGTGGGATTAGTTTTTCCTTAGAATTAAATTTACCAGTGCATTCAAGTACAAAATCAACATCATTGTCTTTCCAATTAATTTCTTCCAGCTTATCTATTTGTGAATAATAAATTTTATTACCATTAATATTTATATAGCTTTTTTCTATTGATATATCCGCATTGAATTTTCCATGAATACTATCTCTTTTCAGCAAAGCACAAGCAGTCTCAATGTCAGCTCTATTATTTATATGTTGAATTTTTAGGTTAGAGTGATCCTCTTCAAATATTGATCGAACCACCATTCTACCAATTCTACCTAAACCGTTTATCCCAATTTTAGTTTTCATAAACTTTTCTTTATTTTTTGTACAATATTTTCAACATCTAATTCAAAGTGTTTATAAATATCTTTATAAGGTGCGCTCTTACCAAAATTATCTATTCCTAAATTTAATCCATTGGTTCCTGTATATTTTTTCCAATAACTTGTTTCCGATGCTTCAATAGAAACTTTAAGCGTATCTTCTTGCAAAATATCTTTTTTATAGTCGTGGTTTTGACTATCGAATATTTCATGACATGGCATTGATATAACTTTTGAATAGATATTTTCTGTGGCTAATTTATGACTTACTTTTATTGCGAGATCAGTTTCAGAGCCTGTCGCTAATAGTGTTACTTTTAGATTATCCCCATTTCTTAAAATTTCATAAGCTCCTTTTGAGCAAAGATTGTTAGTGATCACCTCTTTTCTTACGGGTTCTATTTTTTGTCTTGTTAGAGCGATTACACTTGGTTTATTTTTACTTTCTAAAGCCAACTGCCAACATTCAAAAGTTTCAATGGTATCGGATGGTCTAAATACATTTAAGTTTGGTATAGATCTCAACATTGCGAGCTGTTCAATAGGTTGATGGGTTGGACCGTCTTCTCCAAGACCAATTGAATCATGGGTTAAAACATAAATAACCCTTTGGCCCATCATTGCAGCCAATCTGATAGAAGGCTTGCAATAATCACTAAATATTAAAAAAGTTCCACCATATGGAATAAGATTACTATGCAATGAGATTCCATTCATAATTCCACACATAGCGTGTTCTCTTACTCCATAATGAATATAATTTCCCCCAAAATTTCCTGGCTTAATTATTTTATGATTTTTTGTTTTTGTATTATTTGAACCTGCAAGATCAGCCGAGCCACCGATTAAATTTGGTAGTTTTGAAACTATATCTAAAAATTTTTCTGAGGATTTCCTAGTTGCAATTGGTTCTAGTGATTTTAAATAATCATTTTTTACTTGCTCTATTTCGCTTGTAATCTCATCGTTAAAAATATTGAATTCAGGCTCGTATGATTTATTTTTTTCTGCTTTTGAAGAGGCGCTTTCCCCTATTTTTCTCCACTCACTTAAAATTTTTTCAGGGATCTTAAAAGGCTCATAATTCCATTTTAATTTTTTTCTTACTAGCTTTACCTCATCGGTACCTAGCGGGCTTCCATGCGATGATGCCTTCCCACTTTTATTTGGTGAGCCATAGCCAATTGTAGTCTTACAAGAAATAGCAAATGGTTTTTTTGAATTTTGAGCTTTTTTTAATGCGTTAAAAATTTGTTTATCATTATGACCGTCTATTTCTAAATAGCTCCAACCATAACTCTCAAATCTTTTTTTTGTGTTATCAGAAACAGCAAGATTAGTAGGGCCATCAATCGAGATTGAATTATTATCAAAAAGAAGTATCAAATTTTTTAATTTTATATGACCCGCAAAACTTAAGGCTTCATGGCTTATTCCTTCCATAAGGCATCCATCACCTGCCAAGACATAAGTTTTATGATCTATCTTTTTTTTTCCTAACCTCTTTTTTAATATTTCTTCAGCAAGCGCAAAACCCACTGCATTTGATATACCTTGTCCTAATGGTCCAGTCGTAGTCTCTATCCCTGAATTAGAATGATATTCAGGATGCCCGGCACAAATACAGTCAAGTTTTCTAAAGTTTTTAATGTCATCTATGGAAACACTTTTGTAACCAGTTAAATATAAAAGTGAGTAAAGAAGCATAGACCCATGACCAGCAGAAAGAACGAACCTATCTCTATTAAACCAACTAGGATCTTTAGGATTAAATTGTAAAAAGTTTTTAAATAAAACTGTAGCTACATCAGCCATTCCCATTGGCATTCCAGGATGACCAGAATTCGCTGCTTCGACAGCATCTAAAGATAGAAATCTTACAGCATTAGCTAAATCTTTATGTTTTATTTTCAAAAATATTCCTATCTAGACTAAGAGACTCATTAATATATAATTATATATATATGAAATATATCAGCGAAAAAGAAAAAAAACTTGAAGACGCACTTAAGAAATTAAAAAAACTTGATCTAAAAAATGACCAGATATCTGGAGACATTAAAGAATTAGTTGATCAAAAAAATCAATTAGAAATTGAAAAAAATGAATTGGAAAAAAAATACAAAAATTTAAGTGATGAACACGGCAATCTTCAAGTCAAAATCAAACAAATGATGGTTGAAAAAAAAGAAGATAGAGTGAAAAGATTAAAGTTTGACGAAAAAATTGATGAATTAAATCAAGAAACAGATACTTTACTTGATGAAATTGAAAAATGGCAAATGTAAATATTAAATTTAATGGAAAAGACTTTCTTCTTTCATGTGAAGATGGTCAAGAGGATCATCTTGAAGAGTTAGCAGCAAATTTAAATGATAAATTTGAGAAATTAAAAAATGACTTAGGAAACATAGGTGAAAATAAATTATTATTGATCACTGCTATTAAAGTCATGGATGAGTATTTTGATACCAAAAAAAATGTTGAAAAAAAAAAGGTAGAATTAACTAATCTCACTGAAAAATTTAAAGAACTGAAATCTCTTGTATACGGCTACAAGGATGAAAAAGAAGATGAAGCAACTAAATTGAACAATGATATCAACAACTTGCAAAAAGAGCTTGATAAAATAAACAATAATTATGATCAATTAATTTCTAATACTGCAAAAGAAATAGAGGAATTTGTTGAACGAGTTAATCTTAAAAATTAGATTTAGTAGTGAACAAATTTCAATTAAGAAAAAAGATATCTAAAATTCGATCAAAATTTGCTAAAAAAAAAATCACAGTAAATTCTGAGGCAATAATCAAATTGATTGAGCAGAAATCTCCCAACAAAAGAGTTGGATTGTATTATCCGTTTGGTGATGAGTTATCTACTTTAGAATTAATGGATCGATTGATTAAAAAAAATTTTATAATTTCTTTACCAGTAATCAATAATAAATTTGAGATGTCTTTTTATAGCTGGAGTCCTAATGAGCCTTTAACAGTAAATAGATTTGGTATCTTAGAGCCTTTTAAGGGAAAAAAAATATCTCCTTCTACATTAATAATTCCGATGTTAGCTTTTGACTCTAATTTAAATAGACTTGGCTATGGAGGAGGTTTTTATGACAGGTTTATACAAAAAATTGAGAAACAAAATAACTGTGTTAAAATCGGACTTGCTCTTTCCTGTCAAAAAATTAATAAAGTGCCAGTAAATAAACGTGATAAAAAAATGGATTTCGTAATTACTGAAAAAAGAATTTATAAATGAAAATTTTATTTTTAGGCGACATTGTAGGACCATCGGGTTGCATGGTTGTAAAGAAACACCTTAAAAAAATTGTTGAAAAAAATAAAATTAATTTTGTAATAGCAAATGGTGAAAACGCAGCTCATAACGGAGTGGGTATTACAAAAGATGTTTTAGACAATCTAATTAAATTTGGAGTAAATGTACTCACAACTGGAAATCATGTTTGGGATCATAAAGAAACTTTAAAACTCGTTGAGGATGATAATAGGCTTTTGAGACCATTTAATCTAATTGGAATATCTCCAGGAAAAGGATTTGAAATTTATCAAACACCAACAAATTTTAAAATAGGTGTACTTAATTTAATGGGAAATGTTTTCATGAGGAAAAGTGAAGATGTATTTAAAACAGCTGAAAATTTTCAAAAAAAATATCATTTGAAAAAAGATTATGACTTTTTAGTAGTTGATTTGCATTGTGAAACTACTTCAGAAAAAATGGCAATGGGACATTTGTTTGATAGTAAAGCAACTTTGGTTACTGGTACTCACACGCACATTCCAACAAATGACGCAAGAGTTTTAAAAGGTGGGACAGCGTATATCACGGACTCTGGAATGTGTGGTGACTACGACTCAGTAATCGGGATGAATAAAGAAAACTCATTAAAAAGATTCTTTAAACAAGACTCTGAAAAACATTATCCATCTTTAGGGGATGGTTCTTTGTCGGGTGTTATGGTAGATTGTGATGAAACTACGGGACTGGCTAAAAATATTAGTAGTATAATTGTTGGGGGTGTTTTAAATAACTCAAAATAATATGGCAGGACATTCTCACTGGGCTGGTATAAAACATAAAAAAGGTAGAGCAGATAAAGAAAGATCGAAGATTTTTTCGAAACTTTCTAGAGAAATTACCGTAGCTGCTAAACTTGGAGATAAAGATCCTTTGATGAATCCGAGACTTAGATCTGCTATACAAGCAGCAAGATCCTCAAACATGCCAAAAGACAACATTGAGAGAGCCATTGATAAATCAAAATCATTAAATCAATCAAATTTTGAAAAGATAAGATATGAGGGTTTTGGTAAAGATAAAGTTGCTATAATTGTTGAGGCACTTACAGATAATAAAAATAGAACTGCCTCAAAATTAAGAACAATTTTTCAAAAAAATGGTGGTAATTTGGGTACCCAAGGATCTGCAGCTCACAATTTTAAACAAATAGGCGTAATTAGAATAGACATAAATGAAATTAAAGACGATAAAATTTTTGAACTAGCAATTGATGCTGGTGCAGATGAATGCTTTTCCCTAGAAAATTTTCATGAGATACATTGCGGTTTTGAAGATATTTATTCTATAAAAAAAAAAATTGAGTCTCATGTTGAAAATTTTATATCTACAGATATTGAGTGGATTCCACTAAATAAAGTTTACAGCGAAGGTGAGAATAAAGAAGACATAAAAAAACTTATAGAATTATTA
Source organism: uncultured Pelagibacteraceae bacterium (assembly GCA_902582235.1). Lineage (GTDB taxonomy): Bacteria > Pseudomonadota > Alphaproteobacteria > Pelagibacterales > Pelagibacteraceae > Pelagibacter. Next base: position 36,348 of record CACHQX010000003.1, on the reverse strand, counting down.
GATGATGACGATGATGTTCAAAGGGTTTACTCAAATTTTGGGGAAAAAGATTAAGTAATGTTAATAATTGGAATAGATCCTGGAATTAATGGTGCCATATGCTTATTTAAAGATGGAAAAATAGTGGATGTGTTTGAAATGCCAAAAATGGCTGTGGGAAAAAAAAATAAATCACAAGTTAATGCTTCTCAAATATTTAATGAAATTCAAAAAGCTATAGAAGGAGAAGATAAGACGAAAGTAATAGCTGTGATCGAGCAAGTTTCTGCAATGCCAGGACAAGGGGTTACTAGTATGTTTAATTTTGGACAGTCTTTTGGAGTGTTGAAAGGAATCTTTTCTGCAATGCAAATTCCAATGGATTTCGTCTCACCAATCAAATGGAAAAAATTCTTTAATTTAATTAATACAAATAAAGATGCCAGCAGGACAAAAGCTATTGAAATTTATCCATATTTTTCCTCAAAATTGTCAAAAAAAAAAGATGCCAATAAAGCTGATGCGATACTAATCTCTAGCTTTTATTACCAAAACGCCAAATATTAGATTTATTTGATCTTTCGGGTCAAATTGATGACACATTTTAGTGTGAAAGATTTTTAATGGAAGCCGATATAGCATCACAATCTGTTGGACTAGGAAGTTCTGTAGACTTCTCTTTATGGAGCCTATTTCTTAGAGCTGACATAATTGTAAAATCAGTTATCGTTTTATTAATTGCAGCATCAATTTATACTTGGGCGATAATTATAGAGAAATTTAAGTTATTTAAAAAAATAAATTTATCAACCCAAGAGTTTGAAGAAAAATTTTGGAAATCAAGATCTGCCGAAAGTTTCTATAATAATTTACCAGCAAATATTGACGACCCAATGTCAAATGTCTTCAAAAAAACTATGCAAGTTGTTCTTAAATCAAGATCTAGAAGTAATTTGAATGAAAAGCTATCAGGTTTATTAGAGTCTAATATAGAAAATGAAGTTAACAAGCTTGAAAAAAATTATTCATTTCTAGCCACAGTAGGTTCAACAGCACCGTTTATTGGTTTGTTTGGAACAGTTTGGGGAATTATGAATTCGTTTCAGTCAATTGCAGTTTCAAGAAACACCAGTTTGGCTATTGTCGCGCCAGGTATTGCAGAAGCATTATTTGCAACAGCTCTCGGTCTCTTAGCAGCTATACCTGCGGTTGTAGCTTATAATAAATTTAATAATGACTCAAAAAAATATTCTCAAAGATTAGAAAATTTTGCCAAAAGATTTATCTCTACTATTTAACTAATGGCCTTTAATTTAAAAAATAAATCTAAAGATCCAATAAGTGAAATAAACGTAACACCATTTGTTGATGTTATGTTGGTCCTTTTAATTGTTTTTATGGTCACAGCACCATTATTGACAGTTGGTGTTCAAGTAGATCTACCAGAAAGTTCAGCCGACTCTCTTCCTGAGGAACAAGAACCATTAACTTTAAGTATAAATTCAAAAGGGGAGATTTTTATTCAAGAGTCCAAAGTTGAGTTTGATAACGTAATTGCTAAAATATTAGCTGTATCGAAAAACAGAACAGACACAAGAATATATGTAAGAGGCGACAAGACAATCAATTATGGAAGAGTTCTAGAAGTTATGGGGATGCTTTCTGGTTCGGGATTTACAAAAGTAGCGCTTATTTCAGAGCCTTACAAAGAGAGGTGATCGATAGTGGCTAATAATATTATTATATCATCTTTACTACATTTATTTCTTATAATTATAACAGCGTTGAGCCTTCCTTTTTTAGCAAAAAAACCAATAGATCTTCCACCGATTATTTCCATAGAACTTATTCAAATAACTGACAAAACATCTATACCTTATGCTCCGAAAGCTAAAAAGATTATCGAAGAAATAAAGAAGAAAGAAAAAGAAAAACTTGTTTCTGAGCAAGCACCCCCAAAAAAAGTTAAAAAAGAAAAACCAGATGCAATACCATTACCAGATCAACAAAAAAACATTGTAAAAAAACCAGAAGAGGATAAACAAAACCCAGAAAAAATTGATGATGAAATTAAACAAGTTTCAGAATTTGAAAAAAAAGAATTATTTGATCCAAACAATATTGCTGCTCTAATTGATAAATCAAAAGAAGAAACTGCAGAGATGATTAAAAATGACAATAAGATAACTCAATCACAGAGAAAAAGTGTTATTTCTTCTGGATTGACCTTAAATGAGGAAGATGCTCTTAAAGCCCAAATATTTGGATGCTGGAGTATCCCATTAGGCTTACCTTATAATGAAGATCTTCTTGTGAGAATTAAACTAAATTTAAAACCCGATGGTACAATTATTAATTCTGAAATACTTGACCACGCTAGAATGAACAAACCAGGGCAAGGTTTCTATAAAGTTTTGGCAGAAAGTGCTCTTAGAGCAATTAGATTGTGTCAGCCCTTGAGAGTTCCAACTACTGGTTATGATAGATGGAAAGAAATTCAACTAAATTTTGATGCTAGGGAGATGCTTCAAGGATGAAAAGAATTATTTTTTTAATATATATTTGTTTGTTTACTTTTAATTGGGGTAAAGCTTGGTCTCTTATAGAAGTAGATATTACCCGAGGTAATTTAAATCCTTTGCCACTTGCAGTATCGCCATTATCTGTTGATCAAAATTCTAAAGAAAAATTTAAAGACCTATTAAAACTTGAAGATATAGGTGCAGAAATATCAAAAGTTGTTGAGAACAATTTAAGACAATCAGGTTTATTCAATCCGTTGGATCCAAAAGCTTTTCTACAAAAACCAGATATTGCTCATGTAAAACCAAGATTTGAAGATTGGGCGTTAATTAAAGCTCAAGCTTTAATAACTGGAGAAGTAAAGATAGTTGATGAGAAGCTTAGAGTTGAGTTTAGGTTATGGGATGTATTAGCCGGTAAAGAAATTATGGCGTTAGCATTCACCACTGTTTCAGAAAATTGGAGAAGAGTTGGACACATAATTACTGATAAAGTTTACCAAAGATTGACAGGTGAAAAAGGTTATTTTGATACTAGAATTATTTATGTTGCTGAAGAAGGACTTAAAACAAGTCGTATCAAGAAATTAGCAATTATGGATCAAGATGGATTTAACACCAAATACTTAACTTTAGGAAATGAATTAGTTTTAACACCAAGATTTAATCCAACAAATCAAATGGTCACCTATTTATCTTATTTTAAGAATCTACCTAGAGTTTACTTACTAGATATTGAAACTGGAATACAAGAAGTTGTTGGTGATTTTCCTGGTATGACATTTGCTCCACGTTTCTCTCCTGATGGAAAAAAAATTATTATGAGTTTTGCTAAAGATGGAAACTCAGATATTTATACTATGGACCTTGAAAGTAGAGAGGTTGAAAAAATCACAAACCATCCATCAATTGATACTTCACCATCATATTCTCCGGACGGTAAATACATTTGCTTTAATTCAGATAGAAGTGGGTATCAGCAAATCTATGTAATGAGAAGTGATGGTTCAAAAGTTAAAAGGATATCTTTTGGAAATGGTCTTTACGGAACACCCGTGTGGTCTCCAAGAGGTGATTTGATAGCTTTTACAAAGCTTCATAAAGGAAAGTTTTATATTGGCGTAATGAGAACAGATGGAACTGGCGAAAGATTACTTACAGAAAACTATTATCAAGAAGCCCCTTCCTGGTCCCCTAATGGAAGAGTTTTAATTTTTTACAGAGAGACAAAATCAGACTCAGCAGGAAAAGGCTTTTCGGCTAAACTTTGGTCTATAGATCTTACTGGATATAACGAAAGAATGGTTAAAACCGAGACCGATGCTTCAGACCCATCTTGGTCGTCATTATTAACTGATTAATTATGGTATTTTCAAAAAAAATTAATAATTCCTTGATTTTTGAGCTTGAAAGATCTATCTAATTGTGAAAAAGTACAAAATTAACTTTTAAGGAGCAGTAATGAGTTTAAACAAAATTTTTAGAAATACTTTGCTAGTATTTTTTGCAAGTATTCTATTATCTGCATGTGCCGTAAAAACTACAGGCAAAATGCAAGGTGACGTATACACTGGAAAAGACACAGTTGAGTATTTAGCTTCAGGTGTGCCAGACAGAGTTTTCTTCGCAACTAATGAAACAGTTTTAACTACTGCTTCAAGAGAAACATTAAGAAAACAAGCATCATGGTTAAGAAAAAATTCAAAAATAAATGTAGTTCTTGAAGGTCACGCTGACGAAAGAGGTACAAGAGAATATAACTTAGCTTTAGGCGAGAGAAGAGCTAACGCAGCTAAAGATTATTTAATGACTTATGGAATATCTGGAAATAGAATTTCAGTAATAAGTTATGGAAAAGAAAGACCAGTAGACTCTGGTTCAAATCCTTTAGCTTGGTCAAAAAACAGAAGATCAGTAACAGTAAAAGCTAACTAATAATTTACAAATTCAGACCCCAATAACATACGTTGTTGGGGTCTTTTTTTTGCCATCATTATAGATAGAAATCAACTAATGAAATTTTTAGAGTATATAAATAAAAGTATATTAATTTTAATAATATTTATTTTTTCAACTATTTCTTTTGTCAAGGCAGAAGAAACAGAAACTTTAGAAGTTATAAAAACATTACAAAAAGATTTAAAAACTTTAGAAAAAGCTGTTTATTCACAGTCTTCAGATATAATTACAGCTAACAAAACAAAATTAAGTTCAAATGATGAAGATGTGCTTACAAGACATTTATTAAAATTGTCTGAGATAGAAAAACAATTTCAAGATTTGACAAATAAATTTGAAGAAATAAATTTTAAAATTGACAAATTATCAAGTAGATTATCAAAAGTTCAAGCAGATAATCAATTGAGGTTCCAAAATTTAGAGGGTGAGGACATTGATAAAAAAGTTACATCTAAGAAAAAAATCTTACCTGGCTCTTCTCAACCACAAGATCTTGGTGCAGTATCTTACAAGTCATCAGAAACAAATGAATTAACACAACAAACTCAATCAATAGATGCAACTGGAACAGTCATAACAGAAAAATTTGTGTCAGAGGAAAAAATCTTACCTAATGATAAACCAGACAAACAATACGAGTTTGCCACTAGTTTTTTAAAACAAGGAGATTACACAACTGCAGAAAGAGCGCTTAGAGAATTTGTAATGACAAATCCTGAACATAAAATGGCAGGTAGCGCACAATATTGGTATGCAGAAACATTTAGAATTAGACAACTTTATACAGATGCTGCCTCTGCTTACTTAGAGGGTTATCAAAAATATCCTAAAAGTGAAAAAGCAGCTATAAATTTACTTAAGCTTGGAGTATCATTAGTGCAAATTGGAGAAAAAGATCAAGGGTGTTTAATGATTACAGGAGTTAAAAAAGAATATCCTGATGCAAAACAATCAGTTCTTCAAAAAGCAAAATATGAAGAAAAAAAGTTCGAGTGTAAAAAGAAAAAATCTTAAAAATTCAATTTTTAGTCCTCAATTAAAAAATAAAAGAATAAAAAAAATCTATCAAAGATTTGAATTTTTAATTAAACAGAAAGAACTCAAAGGGTACTTAGTTGCAGTATCTGGTGGTGCGGATAGCCTAGCTTTAGCATACCTCTCAAAATGCTACCAAATCAAAAATAAAAATAAGAATTTTCATTATGTCCATGTAGATCATAAATTAAGGGATACATCTTCAAATGAGGCCCAGACTTTAAAAAAGATCTTAAGAAAATTTAAAATTGAGTGCAAGATAATTACGTGGAAAAAAAAGACAAATACTAAAAAAACTCAATCAGAGTCTAGAGATTACAGATTTAAGGTATTCGATGGTTTTTGCAAAACAAAAAAAATTAATACATTATTATTAGGTCACCATTTTGATGATTTTCAAGAAAATTTCTTCATCAGATTGTTAAGGGGCTCTGGTCTTAAGGGACTAGTATCTTTTTATAATTATAGAAATTTGCAAAGAAATAACATTAATATTGTTAGACCATTACTTGATTTTTCAAAAGAAGATTTATTGTACGTGACTAAAAATACCTTTAACTTCTATATAGATGATCCATCAAATAGAAGCTTAGAATATTTGAGATCGCGAGTAAGATTTATGATCAATAATCTAAAAAAAAATGGACTTGATGAAAAAAAGTTTAAAATGACTTTTGAAAATTTAATATCCTCGAATAACTCAATTGAATTTTTCGTACAAAAAAATATCAGTGAGAATTCTTATATCAGTCCATCAAAAAATAATAACAATAAAGCACTCTTATCTTTAAAGTTTTTTAGTAGTACTGATGAAATAATTTTAAGGTCCTTTACAAAAATTTTACAAGATATCAGCGGCAGATATTTTCCCGCTAGAGGCAAGGGTGTCTCAAGGATTATTAATCAAATTAAACAAAAATCCTTGACCAAAACAACTATAGGAGGATGTGTTATTGAAAAAATTGAGAATTCAGTAGTTATTTCTAAGGAAAACACAAAATAAACTCATTTGTGTAACAATTTAGCACTTGTTAAATTTAGAATAATTCTTAACTTATTATATTATGAATTTAAAGAATCTAGCTATGTGGGTGATCATTGTTGTTTTGACTATTGGTCTTTACAACATGTTCAAGAATCCACAAAATCTTCAAAACAAAAATAATAAAACAATTATTTTCTCCGAATTTTTAACAGAGGTTGATAATGGAAGGGTTGTAGAAGTTCAGATACAAGGTAACAATATTAAAGGTGTTATGGCCGATGGATCGGTTTTTTCAACATACTCACCGAACGATCCAAACTTAATAGAAAAATTAACTGATAAAGGTGTAAGTATATCTGCAGCTCCACTTGATGAGAAAATGCCATCTTTGTTTGGAGTTCTTTTATCGTGGTTCCCAATGTTACTTTTAATCGCTGTTTGGATATTCTTTATGAGACAAATGCAAGGTGGCAAAGGTGGTGCCATGGGATTTGGAAGATCAAAAGCGAAAATGATGAATGAGGTTAAAGGGAAAGTTACTTTTAACGATGTTGCTGGAGTTGAGGAAGCAAAAGAAGAAGTTCAAGAAGTGGTAGAGTTTTTGAGAGATCCAAAAAAATTTAGTAGATTGGGTGGTAAGATACCAAGAGGTTGTTTGTTAGTAGGACCTCCAGGTACAGGAAAAACTTTACTTGCTAGAGCTATTGCCGGTGAAGCAGGTGTTCCTTTCTTCACAATTTCTGGGTCAGACTTTGTTGAAATGTTTGTTGGAGTTGGTGCTTCAAGAGTTAGAGATATGTTTGAACAAGGTAAAAAACATTCACCATGCATAATTTTCATTGACGAGATAGATGCTGTTGGAAGAAGTAGAGGCGCAGGTTTAGGTGGAGGCAATGATGAAAGAGAACAAACATTAAACCAATTACTAGTTGAGATGGATGGATTTGATACAAATGAAGGTGTTATAATTATAGCAGCTACTAACAGACCTGACGTTTTAGATCCAGCGCTTTTAAGACCAGGAAGATTTGATAGACAAGTTGTTGTCTCAAATCCAGATATTATAGGACGAGAAAAAATTTTAAAAGTTCATGCTAAAAAAATTTCTATGTCTCCAGATGTTAATTTGAGAACTGTTGCAAGAGGAACGCCTGGATTTTCAGGAGCAGATCTTGCTAATTTAGTGAACGAGGCTGCATTGTTAGCTGCGAGAAAAAATAAAAGAATTGTAACATCGCAAGAATTTGAAGATGCAAAAGACAAGGTGATGATGGGTGCCGAAAGAAGATCTATGGTCATGACAGAAGATGAGAAGAAATTAACTGCTTATCACGAAGGTGGACATGCAATAGTTTCTTTTAACTTGCCAAATTACGATCCAATACATAAAGCAACAATCATTCCTAGAGGAAGAGCGTTGGGAATGGTCATGAATCTACCAGAAAGAGATAAACATGGTCACTCTATTAAATATTTGAAAGCAAGATTAGCTGTGTGCTTTGGAGGAAGAGTTGCCGAAGAACTTATATTTGGTAAAGATAATATATCAACAGGTGCAGGTGGGGGAAATGGTTCAGACATTAACCAAGCAACCTCATTAGCGAGAGCTATGGTTACCAAGTATGGAATGAGTGAGGAACTTGGTCCTGTTGAATATGGTGAAAATCAAGAGGAAGTTTTCCTTGGAAGATCAGTAACACAAACACAAAGTGTTTCAGAGGCTGTTGCTCAAAAAATTGATAGAGAAATAAGAAAACTTGTTGACGAAGGTTACAATCAAGCAAAAACTATTTTAACAAACAAAATTGATGATTTGCATAAAATAGCAAAAGCTCTTTTAACTTATGAAACTTTGACTGGCGAGGATATAGCAAAAATAATTAACAAAAACGAATATCCGCCTAATAAGGAAGATTTAAAAGTTGAGGATGAAAGCTCCGACTCTGCTTTAGGATCAATTGGTTTAAAACCAAAAATTGTTCATTAATATTTAATGTTAAAATATTACACTAGAGCGTGTAATTTCTATTATGGTGACCAATCAACTCTGATGGTCAATAAAAAACTTGCTCTCCCACTTAATGGAAATGATAAAATTTCTTTTGATACAATAGAACTTATAACAAGAAAAAAGAAAAAAAAAATTCACATTTCAAAGTTAAATTTTTTAAGTAAAATTTTAAAAAAAAAAGTAAAATTAGATATAAAAAATATAACTAAAAAAAAAAACTTTTCTAAACTAAAGTTTAAGTCTTTACCTCTAATAATGGGAGTAGTTAATTTAACTCCCGATAGTTTTTCAGACGGTGGAAAATATAATAATTATAGAGATGCTTTAAAAAGAATAAAATATTTTATTGAAAAAGGATCGTCAATTATTGATATAGGGGGAGAGTCCACAAGACCAGGTTCAAATGATGTAAATGAAAAAATTGAGTGGAAAAGGATTAACGAAGTATTAAAAAAAACAAAAAAATTAAAAAATGTAATATCTATTGATACTCGAAAAAGTGCCATAATGGAAAAAAGTTTAAAATATGGTGCCCATATCATTAATGATGTTTCGGGACTCAATTATGATCCTAATACACTTAAAATCCTAAGAAATAAAAAAACCCCCTTTATAATTCATCACATGCAAGGTAATCCAAAAACAATGCAAACGAAACCTTCGTATAAAAACGTTTTGCTAGATATTTATGACTTCTTTCAAAATAAAATTTTAGAACTAGAGGCCAATGGTATAAATCATAAGAACATTATTTTGGATCCAGGAATTGGTTTTGGAAAAAGATTGAAACATAATATTACCTTATTAAGAAACATTTCTATTTTTCATTCACTTGGATTTCCTATAATGTTAGGCACTTCTAGAAAAAGATTTATTAAAGACATTTCTGGGATAAACGATAGTAAGAAAAGACTAGGGGGAACTATATCATCTAGTTTGTATGCTATGATGCAGGGCATTCAGATTTTAAGAGTTCACGATGTAAATGAAGTTAATCAAAGTATCAAAGTTTTTAAATCACTAAAATTTTAAATGACTAAAAAATATTTTGGAACCGATGGAATTAGAGGGAAGGTTAACCAAACCAAAATTAATGGTGAAATGTTCTTTAAATTTGGCCTAGCAGCAGGTACATATTTTAAAAACCAGAAAAAATTAAAACAAACAGCTATTATTGCAAAAGATACAAGACTCTCAGGATATACACTTGAGCCCGCATTGGTGTCTGGATTGGCCTCAGCCGGAATGCATGTCTACACGCTTGGGCCTTTGCCAACAAATGGATTAGCGATGTTAACAAAAAAGATGAAAGCCAACATGGGAATTATGATTACAGCGTCTCATAACCCATATTATGATAATGGACTAAAATTATTTGGACCAGATGGCCTAAAACTCTCTGACAAAATTGAAAAGAAAATAGAAAAATTAATTGACTCTAAAATAGCAAAAAATCTTTCTGAACCAAAAATTTTAGGAAGAGTAAAGAGATTAGAGGATGCAAATGATAAATATATAAAAATATTAAAAGATAATTTTCCAAGGGGTTTTAAGTTAAAAGGTATGAAAATTGCAATAGATTGTGCTAACGGAGCAGGTTACAAATCTGGACCAAAATTACTAAGGAGCTTGGGTGCAAAAGTAATTGAGTATGGAACTTCTCCAAATGGTTTAAATATTAATGATAATTGTGGCTCAACTTTTCCGCAAAAGATCAAATCTTTAGTTCGAAAAAACAAAGCTCATATTGGAATATCTTTAGATGGTGATGCAGACAGAATAATTGTATCTGACGAGATGGGGAACATTGTTGATGGTGATAAAATTATTGCGATGCTTGCAACCAGATGGAAAAGAAAGAAAATTCTAAAAGGCGGTGTAATTGGCACCCTAATGTCAAATTATGGATTACAAAATTTTTTTAGAGATCAAAAAATTAAATTTATCAGAGCTAATGTAGGAGACAGATATGTTAAGGAAAAAATGCAAAAAGAAAACTTTAATCTAGGTGGAGAGCAATCTGGGCACATTATACTTGGCAAATTTGCAACAACAGGTGATGGGCTATTAGTTGCATTAGAAATTCTATTTTCAATGAGAAAAGGTAAAAAGGCAAGTGAGCTTTTTGATTTATTTAAATTAACACCTCAAATATTAGAAAATGTAAAGGTTAAAGATAAATCAATTATTAATTCTACTACGTGTAAAGTTGCTATTAAAAAATCTGAAAGAATGATTAAAAATTATGGTAGAATGCTTGTAAGAAAATCTGGCACAGAGCCTAAAATCAGAATTATGGGCGAGTCAAACAATATTCATTTATTAAAAAAATGTATAAATATTGTAAAAAGGTCTATTAAATAAATTGAAACTTAAATCTAAAATATTAGTTATTGCAGGCTCAGACTCTTCTGGGGGCGCAGGCATTCAAGCAGATATTAAAACCATAACAAGTCTTGGCTCCTATGCAATGACAGCTATTACTGCAATAACTTCACAAAATACAACAGGAGTTTTGTCGATTTCAAAAGTTCCAATCAATGAAATTAAAAGCCAAATTGAATTCACCTCAAAAGATATCAGGCCTGATGCTATAAAGATTGGAATGTTACACTCAAAAAAAGTTATAGAAACAGTAATAAATTCTTTAAAGAAAATTAAAGTAAAAAAAATTATTCTAGATCCAGTGATGGTAGCGAAAGGCGGCACAAAATTAGTTGATGATAAATCAATAGAAATAATAAAAACTAAATTAATGAATAGAGTATCTTTAATTACACCAAATATACCAGAGGCAGAAATACTTGCTCAAATAAAAATTAAAACAACAGATGATATGATTATAGCTGGAAAAAAATTATTAGGTTTCGGGGCAAAAAATGTTTTAATTAAAGGGGGTCATTTAAAAGCAAAATATGTATATGATCTTTATTTGAATAAAGGCGAAAAAAAATTTTTTAAAAGTAAAAAAATCAAAACAAAAAATACACATGGCACAGGATGTACTCTATCTAGTGCGATAGCGACTTATTTTTCGTGTGGAAAAACATTAAAGAAATCTTGTAAGATGGCAATTGATTATGTTAACCATTCAATCGGATCAGGGCCTAATTTTGGAAAAGGCCATGGGCCAATAAACCATATAAGTGTGTTTAATATTAAGAATAAATTTAAATGAAAAATGTAGCTGTTGTCGGATCTCAGTGGGGCGATGAAGGAAAAGGAAAAATTGTTGATTGGCTCTCAAGTGAAGCGGATGTAGTTGTAAGATTTCAGGGCGGACACAATGCTGGACATACGTTAGTAATAGATGGAGTTACCTACAAATTAAGATTACTTCCATCAGGAATTGTTAGAAAAAATAAAATATCAATTATTGGTAACGGGGTTGTAGTTGATCCATGGGCATTATTAGATGAAATAAAAGAGATAAAATCAAAAGGAGTAGAGATATCTGCAGAAAATTTAATTTTGTCAGAGTCAGCCAATTTAATTTTACCTTTTCACAAAGAAATGGATGAAATAAGAGAAGATGCAGCAGGAAAAGCAAAAATTGGTACCACAAGAAGAGGTATAGGACCAGCATATGAAGACAAAGTAGGGAGACGATCAATCAGGGTAATGGATTTAATTTCTGAAAAAAATTTAGATCATAGGCTCGAAACTGTTTTAATGCACCATAATGCAATAAGAAAAGGTTTAGGAAAGGAATTGTTTGAAAAAAATAAATTAAAAGAGGAACTTCTTGAAATTGCACCCCAAATATTGAAGTTTTCAAAGCCCGTCTGGAAAAAGATTGATGAATTTAAAAATGAAGGAAAGAAAATTTTATTTGAAGGTGCACAAGGAATTTTGTTAGACGTAGATCATGGCACTTATCCTTTTGTAACTTCATCAAATACAGTCGCATCTTCAGCAGCAACAGGCTCAGGATGTGGACCAAATACAATTGGTTATGTTCTTGGTATCACAAAAGCCTACACGACAAGAGTAGGCGAGGGTCCTTTTCCAACTGAGTTGAAAAATGAAACTGGAGAACATCTCGGTAAAATAGGAAAAGAGTTTGGAACTGTTACAAGCAGAAAAAGAAGATGTGGTTGGTTTGACGGGGTTTTGGTAAGACAAACGATTAAAGTCTCAGGTATTAATGGAATAGCATTAACCAAACTAGATGTTTTAGACGAACTAGATGAAATCAAAATGTGTGTAGCTTATGAACTGGATGGCAAAAAGGTTGACTATTTGCCCGCTGCGGTAGATGATCAATTAAAAGTTAAGCCAATTTATAAAAGCTTTAAAGGTTGGAAATCTTCAACAAAAGGAATCAAAAATTTTGAAAAATTGCCCAAGAATGCAAAAATTTACATTAAAGAGCTTGAAAAATTTATTGAAACAAAGGTTTCAAGCATTTCAACAAGTCCTGAAAGAAATGATACAATTTTAATCGAAGATCCTTTTAAAATTTAATTTACCGGAAGTAAATTTTTTGATTTTGCTGAATTAAGCATATGCTTTTGTAGTTTTTCAAAAGCTTTGTTTTCAATTTGTCTTATTCTTTCTCTACTAATTTTATATTTTTTACTTAAGTCTTCGAGTGTTGATGGATTTTCATTTAATCTTCTTGCATAAAGAATCTCTTTCTCTCTATCATTTAGTATTTTTATAGAGTCCTGAAGTAAATCTTTTCTTTGGTCGAGTTCCTCTTGATGAGCTATTTTTAATTCTTGATCCATTTCTTTATCAACAACCCAATCTTGCCACTCATCACCATCCTCACCAATCGGAGCGTTCAAAGATTGTTCTTTGCCAGACAACCTTCTATTCATTGAGATAACTTCATCTTCACTCACATCAAGCGTATTCGCAATTTTTTCTACCTCATCTTTTTTTAGATCACCTTCATTTTTTGGGGCTATTTGATTTTTTAATTTTTTTAAATTAAAAAATAATTTCTTTTGTGCTGTAGTTGTACCAATTTTTACTAAACTCCAAGATCTTAAAATATATTCTTGTATCGATGCCTTAATCCACCACATAGCATAAGTTGCCAATCTAAAACCCTTTTCAGGTTCAAATTTTTTCACTGCTTGCATTAATCCTACATTTCCTTCAGAAATAATTTCATTCATTGGCAATCCATAACCTTTGTACCTCATTGCAATTTTTGCAACCAATCTTAAATGGCTTGTCACAAGTTTTTCAGCTGATTTAACATTTCCTGTAGTTTTCCAATTTTTAGCAAGCATATATTCTTCTTCAGCATCAAGCATTGGAAATTTTTTTATCTGATCTAAGTATACTGATAGACCGCCTTCATTGCTTATAGCAGGGTATTTGAATGTAGATGTCATTTTATTACTATGTATTTAATAAATAATTAATTTTTTGCAATATTGTAATTACTTCGAATTTCTAAGCTTTTTTAACAGCATATTTAAATCTTGAGGTAAATTTGATGTAAATTCGACTTCCTTATTTTTTGAGGGATGATTGAACCCAAGAGTTTTCGCATGTAAGAATTGTCTATCTAGTTTATGAATAAGATTATTTAAATCATCATTAATATTTCTAAATTTCTTAAACTTTTTTTTATATTTTTTGTCCCCTAAAATATTGTTACCTTTGTAACTCATGTGAACTCTAATTTGATGGGTTCTACCAGTTTCCAATCTACACTCAATTAAACTAAAAGTTGGTATTTTATCATTTTCAAAAATTTCCAAGGTTTTATAATTAGTAATTGCATTTTTTCCTTTAGTGAGACCAACCTGCATTAATTGTCTATTTTTTGAGCTTCTTGTAATCAATGTTTCAATTCTACCAGTTTGAGGCCTTAGTTTTCCCCATACAAGAGCTTGGTAAACTCTTTTAATTGTATGATCGTTAAATTGACTAGATAATTTTTCGTGAGTTCTATTATTTTTCGCAACCACGACTAAACCAGATGTATCTTTATCAATTCTATGTACGATTCCCGGCCTAAGTTCATCACCAATAGTTGAAAGATTTTTACTATCATAAAATATTAAGGCATTTACCAATGTTTGGTTGTAGTCCCCAGCTCCAGGATGCATAGATATCCCGGCAGGTTTGTTTATTACCATTAAATCTTTATCCTCATAAATGACATTAAGTTTGAAATCAAATGGTTCTAAAGAAGCTTTTTGTGGCTCCGGTATCTCAAGTTTTATATTGTCATTTTCACTAACTTTTTTTGATGGGTCGGTGCAAATTTTTTCATTTATGAACAATCTTTGGTTTAAAATCAAATTTTTAACTCTAGTTCTACTAAGTTCTTTTTTGTTGTTTGATAAAAATAGATCAACTCTCTGATCGTTTTCATTATCTTTAACAATAAACTTAATGATATTTTTCATAAATTATAATATTAATACTATATGCGCTTGTAGCTCAACTGGATAGAGCGCCTGACTTCGGATCAGGAGGTTCTGGGTTCGACTCCTAGCAGGCGCACCAAATTATTCCCCTATATTAATTAATGTTCCCTTTTTACGGGCTTTACTGAAAGAGTAGTAAAATAAGCAAATGGAGATAAATAAATATAATCCATTTAGGTAAAATGCTTTTAAAATATTTTCTACATTTACAAATCCATTGACTAAAATATTTCTAGCCTCCTCAAATATGTATACGAGTGGTAGCGCATAAGCAATTTTTTGAAATATTTCAGGCAATATATCTACAGGATAATAAATACATCCAAAAGGGGCCAACAGAAACATAGTTGACCAGGCAATATTTTCAAATGAAGGGCCGAACCTAAGTAGACCAGAAGAAACTAGTATACCTAGCGTTATTCCAAAAATGTAGAGACTAAGAAATAAAAAAAATAAACTTAAACCTAAATCTAATATAGAAATTCCAAATAGAGGAGAAGTTAAAAGAATTGCAGGAACTAAACCGATTAAAGCTCTTACTAAAGCTGTGAATATTAATGAGATTAAAATTTCACTTTTTTTAATAGGTGAGATAAATAAATTTGTAAAATTTCTACTCCAGATTTCCTCTAAAAAAAGCATATTAAACCCGATACTTGTTCTAAATAGAAAATCATAAAGTATCGCGCATGTTAATATTATTCCAACAGCATTATTATAATACGAGCTGTATGTTGTAAAAAAATTTGAGATGAAACCCCATAAAGTAATTTGTATTGTTGGCCAATATATTAGATCTAAAATTCTCGGAAAAGACCTAGTTATTAAAAAAAAGTGTCTTAAGAACAATCCATACATTCTACCTATATTCATATTAATTCCTTACAAGTTTTAAAAAAACTTCCTCTAGATTTTGTCTTCCATGTTTTTTAACTAGATCATTTGGTTTACCTTGATCAATTATTAAACCGTTTTTCATCATCATTATTGACGAACACAATCTAGTTACCTCATCCATGTTATGGGATGCTAATAATA
Source organism: uncultured Pelagibacteraceae bacterium (assembly GCA_902582235.1). Taxonomy (GTDB): domain Bacteria; phylum Pseudomonadota; class Alphaproteobacteria; order Pelagibacterales; family Pelagibacteraceae; genus Pelagibacter. The sequence goes on along the minus strand of CACHQX010000003.1, from coordinate 20,421 downwards.
TAGATACCTTTTTTTCTTTTTTATAATTTTCTAAAAAGGTTCTTACAAAATCTCCCGTTTCTGGATCAAGTGAAGCTGTAGGTTCATCGAGCAATAAGACAGATGGATTGTTGATAATCGCTTTAGCTAAGCTTATTCTATTTTTTTGTCCTGAAGATAATTCTCCAGTCACTCTATCAAGCAAATTTTGTAATCTCAGCTCTTGTACCAGATAATCTATTCTACTATTTAAGTTTTTGACAGAATACAGTTTTCCATAAACAATTAGATTTTGCTTAACTGTAAGTTTCTTTGGTAATTCAATATAAGGAGAAATAAAATTTATCTTTTGAAGAATCTCAATTCTATTTTTTTCTAGTTGAAAGCCGTTAATCAAAACTTGCCCACTTGTAGGTTTTAATAAACCTAAAATCATACCTATAGTAGTAGTTTTTCCACATCCATTAGGACCAAGTAACCCAATTATTTCATTTTCTTTAATTTCAAAATTAATATTCTTAACCGCTTCTTTATTTCCATAATTCTTTTTAAGATCAATTACTTTAATTGAATTTTCCATTACTTTACTGAAGCCCTTTTAAGTCTTTCATTGATTGCTTCCCCAAATCCATAATTAGGAATTTTTTCTACAGCAATACTTTTATAATCTTTATTTTTAATATTTCTTAAAACTTTATACAAATTTTTTGCGGCTTCTTTTAAATCTTTTTTTTTACTTAAATAATAATAATCCTTTGAAGTTTTTTTTCTTTTTTTAATTAAAATAAAAGCTTCATTTTCTTTTGGTTTTTTCTTGTTTAGCCTTATAGGTATTCCAGGTGAATAATGTAAACTTAATTGTCCTGGGACAACAATTGTTTTATCATTTTTTTTATACAAGATTTTTTTTCTCAAAACTTTGTTAATTCTTTTTCTTTCAATTCCACCTAGCCTTAATATTTTTGGCTTTCCTAATAAACTTACTATAGTGGACTCTAATCCTATTTTAGATCTACCACCGTCTAGAATAAATTTAATTCTTTCTCCAAATTCATCCTTTACATCTTCTTTTGTTACCGGACTTATTTTTGAGGATATGTTTGCACTTGGTGCCGCTAGAGGATATTTCAATATTTTTAAAAGTTTTATAGCCAAATGATGTCTAGGAAACCTAACAGCTAGTGTTTTTTTATTATTAGTTACGATTTTTGAAATATTACTATTTTTTTTTAATTTTAAAACAAATGTAACAGGTCCTGGACAATATTTTTTATATAACTTTAAAAATTCTTCATTTATCATACAGTCGTTATTAAGCATTTTTAAGCTACAATAATGCACTATGAGTGGATTTCTTTTATTTCTTTTCTTAAGTTTGAATATTTTTAAGGCAGCCTTTTTTGAATAAGCATTAGCCGCTAAACCATAAACAGTTTCAGTCGGAAACCCAATACATTCATTTTTATCTAAATAATATTTAGCTTTTTTAATATTTGAAAGATTATAATTCATGTAATAATACAAACTAATATATGAAACAAAAAAATTTACCAGATGATATTGAGTCTAAATCTTTAGATGAACTTAAAGAAATTCTTAATAATTTGGTTGAAAAAATTGAAAAAAATAAAGCTTCAAATCAATCCGAAGAGGATTATCTTGAAATATTTAAATTAAATAAATTTATTGAAAAAAAGTTTCAAAATACCTCAAGAGAAATATCTGAGAAAAACAAATTAAGAATAAAACAAATTCTAAAAAAAGATGGAAAAAAAACTAAATAAAACAGGAAAAGATATAAATAAATTTCTCAAGAATTTTTTAAAAAAACAGAGAAGAACTGAATTAATCACTTCAATGAATTATGGTTTATTTCCTGGTGGAAAAAAAATAAGATCAAAGATCATTGTTGACGTAGGAAAAATTTTTTCAGTTCCTTATTATCATTTAGTAAGAGTAGGAGCTGCAGTGGAATGTATTCATGCATATTCACTTATACACGATGATTTGCCATGTATGGATAATGACGATTTAAGAAGGGGAAAGTTAAGCACGCACAAAAAATTTGGTGAAGCAACAGCAGTCCTAGCTGGCAATTCATTGCTTACCTTAGCCTTTGAAATTTTAAGCGAAAAAAGTTTCAATATTAGTGAAAATAAAAAAAGTAAATTAATAAATTTACTTTCAAATACTTCAGGCCATTTAGGAATTGCAGGGGGCCAATATTTAGATCTTAATTTTGAAAAAAAAAGAGTAAGTAAAAGAAAAATTATAGATATGCAGCTTAATAAAACTGGTAAACTTTTTTCATTTTCTACTATAGCGCCGTTGATTATTGCTAATAAGTTTGGGAAGATAAATCAGTTTAAAAAGATAGGTTTAGATATTGGACTTTTATTTCAAATTATTGATGATTTTCTAGATTACAGTGGAAGTGAGAAAAAGATTGGAAAAAAAACTGGAAAAGACAAAAAAAAGGGCAAGGCGACTTTAATAAGTTTACTCGGGTATAAAAATGCTGTTAAATATTCTTCTTATTTAAAAAATAGAATAATTTCTTCTTTAAGTAAGTATAAAAGTAAAGATTTGATTGAAACTGTAGAGTTTGTGGTAAATAGAAAAAAATGACAAAATATAAGTTTTTAGATAATGTAAATTTTCCATCGGATATAAAAAATTTAAAATCCTCAGAATTGATTACCCTGTCAAAGGAGTTAAGAGAGGAATTGATAGAGGCTGTTTCATTTACAGGTGGTCATTTAGGTGCAGGTTTAGGAGTTGTTGAGTTGACCGTAGCCTTACACCATGTTTTTGATACACCTAATGATAAAATAGTTTGGGATGTCGGCCACCAATCATATCCTCATAAAATTTTAACAGGTCGTAAAAATAGAATCAAAACACTGAGACAAGGAAATGGACTATCTGGTTTCACAAAAAGATCTGAAAGTGAATATGACCCATTTGGTGCAGCACATAGCTCAACATCAATTTCTGCAGCTTTAGGTATTGCTACTGCAAATAAACTTTCAAAAAAATCAGAAAATGTTGTTGCTGTTATTGGCGATGGAGCGATCAGTGCTGGAATGGCTTATGAGGCTATGAATAATGCGGGCATATCAAAAACTAAAATGATAGTAATTTTAAATGATAACGACATGTCAATTGCGAAACCTGTGGGTGCAATGAGAAGTTATTTAGCAAAATTATTGACTGGGAAAATATATTTTAGTCTAAGAGAGACTTTTAAATTAATTATTTCTGCCTTTTCCAAAAGATTTTCAAAAAAAGCTGGAAAAGCAGAAGATTTTTTGAGGTCAGCAGTAACAGGTGGAACACTTTTTAATTCACTAGGTTTTTATTATGTTGGACCAATAGATGGACATGATATTGATACTCTTGTCTCAGTTTTAAAAAATGCAAAGGATACTAACTTTGACGGTCCAATAATGATACATATTAAAACTGAAAAAGGAAAAGGTTATCAATTTGCAGAAAATTCAAAAGACAAATATCATGGTGTTTCGAAGTTTAATATAAAAACTGGTGTACAAGAAAAATCAAATTCTAAAATTCCATCATATACAAGTGTTTTTGCCAATACGTTAATTAAACACGCTGAGAGAGATAGTAAAATAATTGGTATCACTGCTGCGATGCCATCTGGTACTGGAATGGATTTATTTGCAAAAAAATTTCCAAATAGAATGTTTGATGTTGGTATTGCGGAACAACATGCAGTGACATTTTCTGCTGGTTTAGCTACAGAAGGATTCAAGCCTTATGCAGCAATTTACTCTACCTTTTTACAAAGAGCCTATGATCAGGTTGTTCACGATGTTGCAATTCAAAGTTTACCTGTCAGATTCGCTATAGACCGTGCAGGTCTTGTTGGCGCGGACGGTCCTACACATGCCGGATCTTTTGATATAACCTACTTATCAACCTTACCTAATTTTGTAGTTATGGCTCCAAGCGATGAGTCGGAATTAGTTAAAATGATTAATACCTCAGTTGACATTAATGATAAACCGTCAGCTTTTAGGTACCCTCGTGGAACTGGTATTGGGATTAAACTTCCTGAAATTAATGAAAAAGTTGAAATTGGAAAAGGCAGGGTTATTAAAGAAGGTAAAGAAATTGCTTTAATTAATTTTGGTGCTCGTTTGCAAGAGTGTCAAAAAGCTTTAAACAATCTTGAAAAAAAAGGTTTAAATCTTACCTTAATTGACGCAAGATTTTGTAAACCATTAGATGAAAATTTAATGTGGAATACAGCAAAGAATCATGAAGTTGTTATTTCAATTGAAGAAGGTTCAATTGGAGGTTTTGGATCTCATTTAAGTAAATTTTTATCAGAAAAAGGCTTATTAGAAAAAATTAAATTTAGGTCGATGACTTTTCCTGACAAGTTTATTGATCAAGATAAACCTGATCTAATGTATCAGATTGCTGGCTTGGATAGCAAAGCTATCGAAGAAAAAGTTTATGAGGTTTTAGATTCTAAAATTGTTGTTCAGAAAAAAAACTAAGACTCACACTGGGCTTTGTGCATCAAAAAATGATCCAATAAAACACAATGCATCATCGCTTCACCTATTGGGACAGCTCTAATTCCAACACAAGGATCATGTCGACCTCGTACTGATATATTTGTATTTTTCCCAAATTTATCAATAGTTTTTCTTGAGTTAAGAATTGAAGATGTCGGTTTTACTGCGAAAGATACTTTTATTTGTTGACCACTTGAAATACCACCAAGAATTCCACCCGCATTGTTAGATTTGAAAACTGTTTTATTCCCTTTTTGTCTTATCTCATCAGAATTCTGTTCACCAGTTAATTGCGCAACATCCATTCCAGTTCCGATGTTGACACCTTTTACAGCATTAATACTCATCATAGCTGATGCTAAATCCATATCTAATTTTGAGTAAATAGGTGCACCTAGGCCAGATGGTACCCCGTTAGCTCTTAATTCTATGACTGCACCACAAGATGAACCAGATTTTCTGATTGCCAACAAATATTTTTCCCACAATTTTAAAACTTTTTTGTCAGGACAGAAAAATGGATTTTTTTCTATAAATTTGTTGTTCCATGCAGATACATCACAACCTAAAATTCCAAGTTGGGTAACGGCACCTTTAACGTAATATTTTTTCCCAATTTTTTTTTCTAAAACTTTTTTGGCAATTGCACCCGCAGCTACTCTAGCTGCAGTCTCTCTCGCTGATTGCCTACCACCTCCCCTGAAGTCTCTTATGCCGTATTTTTTAAAATAAGTTAGATCAGCGTGCCCAGGACGAAATTTATTTTTGATAGTCTCATAGTCTCTTGATTTCATATCCTTATTGTAAATAATCATTAATATTGGTGTACCAGTTGTCTCACCATTAAATACTCCTGACAAAATTTCAACTTTGTCATCTTCTTTTCTTTGAGTAGTAAATTTTGATTGACCAGGTTTTCTCTTATTTAGTTCTTTTTGTATGTCTTTTTCAGATATTTTTATTCTCGGAGGACATCCATCAACTACACATCCAATAGCCGGTCCATGAGATTCACCCCAAGTAGTGAAACGAAATAACTTTCCAAATGTATTAAATGACATTATTCTATTATATAAATTATTTTGTTAAAATTATGAATGAAAAAAATTCACTTGGACTAGATATTTGTTTTAAAGATGAGGATAACCCAGTAAATCTCTTCAAAGAATGGTTTAAAAAGGCTGAAACTACCGAACCTAATGATCCAAATGCATTATCATTAGCAACAGCTGATAAAACCGGAAGACCTAAAGTGAGAATGGTTCTGTTAAAAGGCTTTAGTGATGATGGTTTTACTTTTTACACAAACTTCAATAGTTCTAAAGGCAAGGATCTTAAAGAAAATCCTAAAGCATCAATGTGTTTTCATTGGAAAAGTCTTTTAAGACAAATAAGGATTTACGGTAATGTTGTTCAAGTTCCTGACAAAGAGGCTGATGAATATTATAATTCAAGAGCATATGGGAGTAGAATAGGAGCGTGGGCCTCAAATCAAAGTGAAGTTTTAGAAAGCAGAAAGTCACTTGATGACTCAATTGATAAATTCAAAAAAAAGTTTCGTGATGAGAAAAAAGTTCCAAGACCACCTAATTGGTCTGGATGGAGATTGGTACCCGAAGAAATTGAGTTTTGGCGTGATGGAGATAATAGAATTCATGAAAGATTGAAATACGTTAAGAACAATGGAAAAGGCTGGAAAAGATTTTTATTAAATCCTTAAAAAGATCTTTCAATACTAAAAGACGTCAAATTTTTTAGAATATTTTTTTGCTCAGAGCTTTCAAAGACATTTAAAGAGCTTGATGCTAAAGAAATAAAATGATCAGCTTTTTTGTAACATTGTTTAATAATGTCATATTTTTTTATGATGTCTAATGTGTACTTTAGGTCGTTTTCAGTTCTTTCTCTTTTGGAAAAAAATTCTTTAAGCATATCTCTTTCACCACTTTTACATTGCTGATTTAAAATAATTATAGGTAAAGTGATTTTACCCTCATAAAAATCTTTTCCAATTGTTTTTCCAAATTTTTTCAAATCAGAATTATAATCTAATGTATCATCAGCTATCTGAAAAGTTACTCCAAGATTTTTTCCATAAGAAGATAATGCATCTTTTATCTTTTCATCTTTGTTACCTAATATCGCTCCAACCTTGCATGCAGCAGAAAATAGCGCTGCAGTTTTGGAGGTGATAATCTCTAAGTATGTCTCTTCGACTGTATCTATTTCTGATTTGTGTTGAAGTTGTAAAACTTCACCTTGAGCTATTTTTGCAGAAGTTGCTGACAATAACCTTAAAACCTCCAAATTTCCATCTTCGACCATCATTTCAAAACATCTACTCAAAAGATAATCACCAACTAAGATTGATGCATGATTTCCCCAAATGGAATTTATTGTTTTTTTGCCTCTTCTGATCTCTCCGTTATCGAGAACATCATCGTGCATTAATGTTGCAGCGTGAATTAATTCTACGCATGCAGCTAAGTTTATATCTCGACCACCTTTTAAATACCCACATAGTTTTGAACTACTTAAAGTCAACATGGCTCTTAATTTTTTTCCACCAGTTTCTAAATTATACCTAGTCATCTTTTCTACTAAAGAAACATCACTTATAAGTTTATTCTTTATCTTTTCTTCTACTAAAATAATTTTATCATCGACTGAATTTTTTAAATCCAGGTAAGCGTTATTAACTTTATTTTTTAATTGAATTACTGAACCCATTCCTAAGAAACTAATATAATTGGAGATATTTTATACTTATCAATTGACGCACCTAAAACTTCAACTATTAGTAGACTTTATATTAATCTAAAAATTCTGTAAGCATATTTCATGTTATCTTTTTTCAAAAAAAAAAAAATTGTTCCACACATAAGATTAACCGGTGTTATTGGAAACGCTGGAAGATTTAAACAAGGAATTGATTTTGCTGGTCAAGAAGAATTAATAAAAAAAGCATTTTCTATAAAAAAATCTCTAGCTGTCGCTATATCGATTAATTCTCCAGGTGGTTCACCAGTCCAATCTCATTTAATATACGACTTCATTAGAGCTCAGGCTAAAAAAAATAAAAAAAAAGGTAATTGTTTTCGCAGAAGATGTTGCTGCTTCAGGAGGTTACTTGATTGCATGTGCTGGAGATGAGATTTATGCTAATTCAAGTTCAATTGTTGGTTCAATTGGTGTTATATATGCCTCTTTTGGTTTCAAGGATCTTATTCAAAAGGTAGGTGTAGAAAGAAGAGTTTATACTGCAGGAAAAAACAAAAGTACTTTAGATCCTTTTGTGGATGCGAAAGAAGAAGACATAAATAGATTAAAAAATATTCAACTTGATTTGCACAAAGATTTTATAAACGTAGTGGAGACAAGCAGGGGCGCAAAACTTAAAAAAGATAAAGGAATAGAATTATTTTCTGGAGAGTTTTGGTCCGGGTCTAAATCAAAAGAACTTGGTTTAATTGACGGAATAGGAAATGCAAATAAAATTTTAAAAGATAAGTTTGGCGAGGATGTCATTATTAAAAAGTTTGAAAAAAGTAAAGGATGGTTGGCAAAAAAAATTTCATCAGAGAATCAAATCGATAAGATAGCAAACGTTATTGAAGAAAGATCTATCTGGCAAAGATATGGCCTTTAAAAAAAAAAATTCAAAAATACAAACATTTCAGGATACAATTTTAAATCTGCAAAAATTTTGGGCAAAAAATGGTTGTGTAATTTTACAACCATATGACATAGAAGTTGGTGCAGGCACATTTCACCCCGCAACCACCTTAAGGTCTTTAGGACCCAAACCATGGAGATCAGCTTATGTACAACCTTCGAGAAGACCAACTGATGGAAGATATGGAGAAAATCCAAACAGACTACAACATTATTATCAGTTCCAAGTGATTATAAAACCTTCACCAAAAAATATTAAAAGATTATATCTAAGTAGTCTTAATGCCATTGGAATTAAGCATAATGACCATGATATTAGATTTGTTGAAGATGATTGGGAAAGTCCAACGTTGGGTGCAGCCGGACTAGGTTGGGAAGTTTGGTGCGATGGAATGGAAATTACTCAATTTACTTATTTTCAAAAAATGGCTGGGATGGATTGTAAACCTATTTCTGTGGAGCTTACTTATGGTTTAGAACGATTGTGTATGTTTACCCAAAAGAAAAAAAATGTGTTTGACTTAGTATGGAACGATGAAGGTATCCTTTATAAAGATGTTTTTTTACAAGCTGAAAAAGAATTTTCATCTTACAATTTTGATTTTGCAAATGTTGAGAAATTGTTTAAATTTTTTGATATGCTGGAACAAGAGACCAAATCTTTGTTAGAAAAAAAACTCTCACTTCCTGCTTATGATCAGTGTTTAAAAGCAAGTCATGTTTTTAATATTTTAGATGCCAGAGGAGCGATTAGTGTAGCGCAAAGAGCAGAGTTTATTGCTAGAATAAGAGATTTAACCAAAGATGTTGGTCAAGTATGGGTAGATAGCCAAAAATAAAATGTCTGAATTTTTTTTAGAATTATTTAGCGAAGAAATTCCTGCAAATTTACAGAAAACAGCTAGAGAAAATCTCCAAAAAAATTTTGTAGATTTTTTGAAAAAAGAGGAAATTAAATTTAAAGATAGTATTTCTGTTCTATCAACTCCAAATAGGTTGATTGTTTACTGCGATAACATTTCTCAAAAGATCATAAAAGCAGAGGCAGTAATAAGAGGTCCAAGTGTAAATGCGCCTGAACAAGCGCTAAATGGTTTTATAAAATCTAATAATATAACTAAAGAAGAAACTTTTATAAAAAAAACAGATAAAGGAGAGTTTTATTTTTTTAAAAAGCCCGCTCAAAAAGTAGAGACAAAATCTATTTTGCAAAAAAATTTACCAAAAATTCTTGATGAAATTTCTTGGAAAAAATCAATGAGATGGGGTGATCATGATTTGTACTGGGGCAGACCATTAAAATCCATTCTTGCTTGTTTTGATAATAAAGTTTTAGAATTTAATTATCATCATTTAAGTTCATCCAATTTTACCTATCTTGATAAAGACTTTGAGGAGAAAACATGTAAATTTTTGAGTTTTAAAAATTACAAGGAATCTTTCAAGAGCAAAGACATTATATTGGATCATAATAAAAGGGAGGAATTTATTGAAAATCAATTATTAAAAAGAACTAAATTAGACAGGTTGAAGTTAACCCCAAACAAAAAATTATTAAGCGAAGTAACAAATATTGTTGAAAAACCCAATATAATTAAATGTAAGTTTGACAAAAAATTTTTAAAGATTCCTAAAGAAATATTAGTCACAACAATGGAGGTTAATCAAAAGTATTTTCCAACCTTTGACAATAAAGAAAATTTAACGAATGTTTTCTTTGTGGTTGCAGACAATAACGACCCAAAAGGTTTAATTAAATTAGGAAATGAGCGAGTAGTCGAAGCTCGTTTAAATGATGCTCAATTTTTCTGGGATAAAAATAAAACAAAAAATTTAGTTAAAGGAATATTGGATCTAAAAAAAATAAATTATTTTGAGAGATTAGGAACCTATTTCGAAAAAACACAAAGGTTAAAAAAAATCGGAGCATTAATATCAGATGAACTTTTAATTAGTAAAGAAAAAGTTGAAGTAGCGTCATCAATTTGCAAAGTAGACTTAGTATCTGACTTAGTGGGAGAGTTCCCTGAACTTCAAGGAGTAATGGGCGGCCACTTTGCTAAAGCTCAAGGTTTCGATAACGAAATTTGTTTGGCCATCAGTGAACATTACTTACCAATAGGCCCAGAGACAAAGACACCAAAAAAACCTTACTCAGTCACTTTAGCTTTAAGTGATAAAATAGATACCTTAGTTGGTTTTTTTATAATTAATTTAAAACCATCTAGTTCAAAGGATCCGTTCGCATTAAGAAGGTCAGCAATTGGTCTTATAAGAATAATAATAGAAAATAAATTAGAGATTAAATTAAAAGATTTAATAAATTATTCTTGTGTTTTGTTTGCTGAGCAAGATATAGATTTTGATATTAAGACTGTCCAAAAAGATCTGTTTAATTTTTTTTCTGAAAGGCTTAAATTTTATATGAAAGAAAAAAAAATAAGACCAGATATTATAGAATGTTCAATAAATAGTTATAGTGCAGACCAAATTTATAAAATTTATAACAAGGCATTTATTTTAAATAAATTAATCGATAAAAATATTGGTCAAGATGTAATTTTTTCTTACAAAAGAGCGTCCAATATCCTATCAAACGAAATATCAAAAAATAAGATTGAATTAGAAAATTCGACCGATCCAGGTTTATTCAAAAATGATTTTGAAAAAAAACTATACAAAAAAATACAAGAAATAAGAAAATATTTTACAAGCTTAGGTAGTCGTGAGGATTGTAAAAAAACTTTAGAAGTTTTAGCTGATGCAAAAACTGATGTTTCTAACTTCTTTGATAATGTGATAGTCAACGATGAAGATGAAGCAATCAAAAAAAATCGTTTGGAACTTATGCAATTGTTATGTAAAACGTTCAATAATTATTTAAATTTTTCTAATATTGAAAGTGCATAATGAACAGCTTAGTTTTTAATTTTAAATCTAAAAAAATAAAAAAGATTAAGAACCCAAAGTTTATCTTAGGTGGAAAAGGAGCAAATCTAGCTCAAATGGGAAAACTTGGTTTACCCGTGCCTCCAGGATTTACAATATCAACAGGGGTTTGTGAAATATTTTATAAAAACAATAAAAAACTAAATTCAAAACTTATTAAATCTATTAAGCAAGAATTAAAACAAATCGAAAAAGAATGTGGAAAAAAATTTGGCGATTTAGAAAATCCATTATTAGTTTCAGTAAGGTCAGGTGCAAGAGTTTCAATGCCTGGAATGATGGATACAATTTTAAATTTAGGTTTAAATGATGATACAGTTAAAGCTCTTGCAAAAAAAACATCTAATATGAGATTTGCAAAAGACAGCTATAGAAGATTCATTCAAATGTATTCTAATGTGGTGCTCGGAGTAGAAAGCTATAACTTTGAGGAATTGATTGAAAATTATAAGTTAACAAAAGGTGTTTTGTTAGATACTGATCTAGATGAAAATGACTGGGATGGCCTTATTAAAGACTTTAAAAACGTGGTTAAAGAAAAAACTAAAAAACAATTCCCACAAGATGTTTATGAACAATTGTTTGGAGCTATTTCAGCAGTTTTTTTATCATGGGAAAGTAACAGAGCAAAAGTTTATAGAAAGTTAAATCAAATACCCTCTGTATGGGGAACAGCAGTAAACGTTCAATCAATGGTTTTTGGAAATATGGGTAGCGATTGTGCGACAGGTGTTGTTTTTACAAGAAACCCATCAAATGGAAAAAATGAAATTTATGGAGAGTATCTTATTAATGCTCAAGGGGAGGATGTTGTAGCTGGCACAAGAACACCAAATTACATAACAAAAAAGGCCAACAAAGATTCAAATTCAAAAGGTAAATCAATGGAAGAGGCTATGCCAAAAGTTTATGTTCAACTAAAAAAAATTCTAAAGCTTTTAGAAAAATTTTACAAGGATATGCAAGATGTAGAGTTCACAGTCGAAAATTCTAAACTTTGGATGCTTCAAACAAGATCTGGAAAGAGGACTGCAAAATCTGCTGTTAAAATTGCTGTAGACATGGTTAAAGAAAAACTGATTACAAAAAAAGAGGCAGTCTTAAGAGTCGACCCTAACACTTTAGATACTCTTCTCCATCCAACATTAGACGAAACTAAAGAGGTAAAAACTATTGCAAAAGGTTTGCCTGCGTCTCCAGGTGCAACAAGTGGAAAGGTTGTTTTTTCCTCAGATGAAGCAGAAAGATTAAATGGTATGATGCAAGATACAATACTTGTGAGAGTAGAAACTTCACCAGAGGATATCCATGGTATGCATGCTGCAAAAGGTATTTTAACTGCTCGTGGAGGAATGACCAGCCATGCTGCTGTTGTTGCAAGAGGTATGGGAAGACCATGTGTTTCAGGTTCAAGTGAAATAGATATCAATTATGAGCAAAAAATATTTAGAACTTCGTCAAACGTAGAAGTAAAAGAGGGAGATATAATTACAATTGATGGATCTACAGGAAGAGTTATTTTAGATAAAGTTCCAACTTTAAAGCCAGAGATTTCAGGCGATTTTTCAAAACTAATGAGTTGGGCTGATAGTTACAGAAAATTAAAAGTAAGAACAAATTCCGAAACACCCCTTGATACAAAAACAGCAAGAGAATTTGGAGCCGAAGGTATTGGTCTTTGTAGGACTGAGCATATGTTTTTTGACGAGGATAGAATTTTGTCTGTAAGAGAAATGATTTTATCTAAAACTATAGAGGATAGAAATAAGGCTTTATCAAAACTATTACCCCATCAAAAAAATGATTTTATACAAATTTTTAAAATAATGAGTGGTCTTCCAGTAACAGTCAGATTACTTGATCCACCTTTACATGAATTTTTACCAAAAAATGACAAAGAAATAGGAGACCTTAGTTCAGTGACAGGTCTTAATGCTAATGAAATAAGATCCAGAACAGAAGAATTGCATGAACATAATCCAATGCTTGGACATAGAGGCTGTAGATTAGGTATTTCTTTTCCAGAAATTTATGAAATGCAATGCAGAGCGATTTTTGAGGCTTTAGTAGAATGTAAAAAAATGAAACTCAAATCTACGATGCCTGAAATAATGATACCTCTAGTATCAACTGAGGCAGAAATCAAAATAATGAAAGACTTAGTGATCAGAGTCGCTAAAAAAGTTCAAGATGAAAATAATACTAAAATAAGTTTTTTGGTAGGAACAATGATCGAACTTCCAAGAGCAGCCATTAAGGCAAAAGATATTGCAAAACATGCTGAATTTTTTAGTTTTGGAACTAATGACTTAACTCAAACAACTTTCGGCATTAGTAGAGATGACAGCGGAAAATTCTTAAATGATTATATTGAAAATAAGATATTTGATATTGATCCCTTTGTTTCTATAGATGAAGGTGTAGGAGACTTAATTGAAATAGCTACGTTAAAAGGTAGAAAACAAAATAAAAAAATCAAACTTGGAATTTGTGGAGAACATGGCGGAGATCCTAAAAGTATAAATTTTTGTTCAAAAACAGGATTAAATTATGTTTCTTGTTCGCCTTACAGAGTCCCAGTCGCACGTTTAGCAGCTGCTCAAGCAGAGCTAAAAAAATAGCAAACTTTCTTAAGCACTACAAATGTATCATAAGTTGTAATATTGTTTAAAATACCTTTTAAAGTTGAATAATTGATTTAAAGCTCAAAAAGTACATTAAAGCACTATTTAAATAGTTTTTTTAATTTGATTTTGAAGGCATAGTAAGTACCTTTCTTTTTTATAGCACTTATGAATATTCTATTAATAATTGCTGCGATTTTTATAGCTACTGAAACTATAAACCCTGAAGTTGATGAGGGGAAAGAAATTCAAAAAAAAGAAGTGGTTACAGAAACAGTAGAAAACAAACCCTCTGAGGAAATAATTTCTGAGGCACAAGCAGCAGCAGAAGCTGAGGCTAAAGCAGCAGCAGAAGCGCAAGCGGCAGCAGAAGCTGAGGCTAAAGCAGCAGCAGAAGAAATAAATTACTTAAAGATAGCTTTATACATAGTCCTATTATTAGCTGTTTTATCAGGTGCATTACTTTATTTTAGGAAACGAGATAAGTCGCCATTGGAAAGTAAAGCTGTTCCACCTGAAAGGAAAGATGAACAACTGGTTCAAGAGGATACTCAGCCTGAAACTAAGGAGGTACAATCTGTTAAACAGGAAGCTCAACCTGAAATTAAAGAAGAACAGCCAATGGATGACGCAAATAAAGAACCCACGAATTTCGAAGAAACTAATGAGGACGAAAAAAAATAAAGATCTTAAATACTCATAAGCATTATCTTAAATTTCTAGTTTGAAATCCATAGCAGGAGCACTATGTGTGACGCTCCCAACAGAGATTCTGTCAACACCTGTTCTTGAGACTGATCTAACATTTTTTAGAGTTATATTTCCAGACGCCTCAGTTTCATAATATTTTTTTGCAAGTTTTACACCCTCTCTAAGACTCTTAATGTTCATATTATCAAAAAGTACTGTATTGAATTTAAATCCCAAAATTGACTTTAGTTGTTTTAGATTATCGACCTCGACTGTTATTTTTCGTCCTTTTTTATTTTTAATTGCTTTTTGGACTAAAGATTTTAAATCTGAACTTGCGATGTGATTATCTTTAATTAAATACTCGTCGCTCAGATTAAATCTATGATTAGTACCACCACCCAATTTAACTGCATATTTTTGTAATACTCTTAAGTTTGGAATTGTTTTACGAGTACAGCAAATCTTACAATTGCCTTTGATGCGTTTAACAAATTTATTAGTATGACTAGCTATGCCTGATATGTGAGAAAGAAAATTTAGCGCCACTCTTTCACAAATCAAAATATTTTTTGAATCACCCTTGATCGTAGCAATAACTTGGCCCCTCTTAATCTGAGAACCATCTTTTTTTCTCATGAGAAATTGGATCTTATTATCAAAAATTTTAAATGTACTTTTAGCAAATTCTATTCCACCAATTATTCCATTTTGATTTGCAATTATCTTAAATTTTTTGATACTACTTTTTTTTATAAGATTTGATGTAATATCTCCAGCTGGATATAAATCCTCGTTTAGCGCAAGCTTGACAGAATTATTTATGAAACTTTTACTTAAAATTATTTTTGACACAGATACTATCTGCCTATTTTGGCCATTCTCTCTACAGACTTTCTAGCTTTCTCGATTGTTACATCAGACATTAAAATTTCATTTGTTTCATTTTTTAAACAATCCAAAATTTTAGGAAGAGTAATTCTTTTCATGTGAGGGCATAAGTTACATGGTCTTATAAACTTCACATTTGGATTATCAACTTGGACGTTGTCGCTCATAGAACACTCTGTTACCATCATGACTTTCTCTGGTTGATTATCTTTTACATATTTTATCATTCCACTTGTTGAACCTGTAAAATCACTTGCATTTATTACATCTGGCGGACACTCAGGATGAGCAATAACTTTTATTCCAGGATTATTTTTTCTTATTTCGTTTATCTCTGCATCGTTAAACTTTTCATGCACTTCACACGTTCCTTTCCATGAAATAATTTCAACATCTGTTTGCGAGGCCACATATTTAGCAAGATAATCATCTGGTAGGAAAATTACTTTCTTAACACCTAATGAATTTACGATTTTAACTGCATTTGCTGAAGTACAACAAACATCAGTCTCTGCCTTTACGTCGGCTGAAGTATTTACGTATGAAACGACTGGAACACCTGGATTTTGTTTTTTTAGCTCTCTCACATCTTCCCCTGTTATTGATGATGATAAAGAACAACCTGCCCTCATATCTGGCAACAATACTTTTTTATTAGGGCTCATAAGTTTTGCAGTCTCGGCCATAAAATGTACCCCACACATTACAATTATATCAGCTTTAGTTTTTGCAGCCTCAACAGCTAAAGCAAGAGAGTCTGCAGAAAAATCTGATATCCCATGATATATTTCTGGTGTCTGATAATTGTGAGCAAGAATAACCGCGTTCTTCTCTTTTTTTAATTTATTTATTTCATAAATATATGGTGCATGAGTAGACCATTCAATTTCAGGAATAGTCTTAGAAATTTTTTGATAAATTGGCTGAGTTGCTTTTTTTATTTCAGCGGTAAAATCCATAATATAAATGTATCAACTTGAAAGATAATTGTCATTCAATTAATGTGACGCATATGGCGGCCATGCTGAAATTGGTAGACAGGCACGGTTGAGGGCCGTGTGGACCTAGTCCATGAGAGTTCAAATCTCTCTGGCCGCACCAAAATTCTCTAAAAAGAAGTGTTTTGGTTTCAATGATTTAACCATTTATTGAATATTAAAAAATCACTTAACGTTAAACCCGATAAGCTTTTATGTGTATTTCTGGTTACAGGAACTCCATCTTTGAAATTATCATTGTCAGATTTTTCCTCGTTATTTGACCATTCACTTGGATAAGTCATGTCATAATTTATATCTTTATAATTAGGATATTTGACGGCGAATTCCGAGCAACCTCTTTTAATTTCGTGTTTAAATTTTTTACCAAGTAGTACTTCTATTACAGGTGTTATTTCTTTTGATAATTTCTTGGCTGACTCAATACTATCAAAATAAATATAGCCTCTAAAACTTTGTCTTTTACCAATCATACATTTTCTATTATAAAAACTTAAATTTTTAAACTGGTCAAAAAAAAGAACAAGTTTTATTAAATCAAATGGACTCTCTAAATAAATTACAATCTTTATACAACTAAAACAAAATTTAGGAATAGTGTTATATTTGAAAAAAATTCGTTTATGTCTTTCACAATTTAAGTCTACTTCGTTTCTTCTGAAAACCTGGTCTTCATTAAATTCAAGGTTGTCAATTTTCTGTGCCCCTACATTACATTTTTTAATTAAATCTGAAATAAATTTATCTTCTATTTTTTTATTTAAATTTATTTTGGTGTCAATTTTTTGAATTTTGTCGTTTATATCTACTAAATTTTCGTTCAAATGTTCGATGGGGTTAATGTGCGATAACAGTTTTATAATTGCAAACTTACTTTTTTTATCATTCGAACTTTTATAAACTTTTAAAAAAAAATCTAAGGATTTCGTTAACTCTCCAGTATCATAATAAACAATACCTAAATTAAAATATGGATCTAAAATTTTTGGATCTGATTGAATAGCTTTATTAAAAAAGTAAATGCTATTTTCCCAATCTTTTATTGCTAAATTTATCAGACCTACTAAGTTTAAGTAAAAATTTGAATTTTCTAATTGTTGATATTTTGATTTAATTAAATTTGCTTCTAAAAGAGCTTTTTTAAAATTTTGATTTTTATAAAGTGTTACTATTTTTTGAATTTCTAGGTTAATTAAGTTTTCTTTCATTGTTTAAATCTCTCAAGCCGCACCAATTATAAAGCTTTGTTTTTATTTCTTAAAAATACGAGTAATAAACATCCTTTTTTTGTAAAAGACGAATGTTTAGAACCTGGTTTATACGAAATAAAATCACCTTTCTTAAAAGTTGCATTATCTTCATCAATCAACTCCCCTTTCAAAACATAAAATTCTTCATAGTTTTGATGTCTATGTCTTAAACTTCTTGCACCAGGCTCCATCTTTAATATGTAACTTCCTATACCAGTATTTTGATTATAAGATATTTTATGCCAACTCATACCTGAAATTGGTTTTCCATAACTGTTAAATGCAGTAAATTTTAATTTAGATGGATTGATTATTTTCCTATTTTTCACTAATTTAACCAATTAGGTTTTAATATTTCGATTTTTGCTTCTCCACATTTAAATTCTTTATTATATTTAAACTCCTTATCTTTAAACTTGATTAGAGCAAAACTGAATTTATTTGCTATCAAAACTTTACCAATTTCTACATTATTAGATGTAATTGGGTCATTATTATTTATTGAGCCTTTTTTTACTTGAAGCGGTAATAATCTTTTATTTAGTTTGTCTTTATTTTTAATACGTGCAGTGTTTTCTTGGCCGATATAACAGCCTTTCTTAAAGTCAATTGCATTAAGTTCCACAAAATTACATTCTATTCCAAATAATTTCTCTTGCAGCTGATCCATGTTACTTTGAGGTATTCCTAACTCAAAGCTTAATTTGTAGTATTCTTCGATATTAGATGATTTTAGTTTCATCTTTTTAAGAGACATGTATAGTTTTTCAAGATTAGCAATAATTCTACCTCCTAACTTTTTATTTCTTGGATCAAGGAGAACATGGTCCTCATTATATCTAAAAGTATATCCTAACTCATCTTTTGCACCATCTATTGATAAGAATTTGTCGTGACTCAAAGCAGCTACGACAAATTCATTGCTTAAATTTAAAATTTCTACCCTTGATTTTAACTTATACATTACTAATTTTTTATAGAGTTGATTAACTATTCTTTTTTCACAATCTAAGAAATAACCATCTTTGTGCTTAATTACCAAGAAATCAAATAAAAACTTTCCCTGAGGCGAAAGCAAAGAAGCAAAACAACTTTTACTTTCATTTACCTTTTCAATATCATTTGAAATTAGATTTTGTAGAAATTTTTCAGAGTCTGAACCATTTATATATAGGATAGATCTATCGTCTAAAATATAAACTTTTTCTGCATTCATAATTGATTAATATATAAATATAATATATCTACTTTTAAAACAATGTTAGATCTAATCATTAAAAACGGTGAATGTTATATAAATGGTACTCTAAAAAAAAAAGATATTGGAATACTCAATAATAAGATTGTTCAGATTGGCGACTTAAACGATAAATCAAAAGAAACATTTGATGCAAAAGGACTGACCGTCTTGCCTGGTTGTATTGACACTCAGGTACATTTTAGAGAGCCAGGGTCTACAGATGCGGAGGACTTAAATTCGGGTAGCAAAGCTGCAATCATGGGTGGGATAACTTCAGTCTTTGAAATGCCAAATACTAACCCACCTACAACAAATTTTGAGGAGTTTGACAAAAAAATTCAATTAGGAAAAGGAATGTTTTGCAATCATGCATTTTATTTTGGTGCAACGGCTGAAAATTATTCAACACTAGAAAAACTCAAGGACTTAAAAGGATGTTGTGGAATTAAACTTTTTGCAGGATCCTCCACAGGAAATTTATTAGTTGATAAAGAGAAAGATATAGAAAAAGTTTTTGAACATGCCTCAAAAGTAGTCGCGGTACATTCTGAGGATGAGGAAATATTAAAAACAAGAAAAAAGTTGATAAAGGAGGACAACGTATTAAGTCACCCTATTTGGAGGAATGAAGAAGTTGCAATGTCTTCTACCCGAAGAATTGTTAAAATTGCAAAAAGACTTAATAAAAGAGCACATATACTCCACATAACCACAAAAGAGGAAGTTGATTTTCTCTCTCAAAATAAAGGGTTAATTACTTTTGAAATTACTCCTCAACACTTAACTATTTATTCTCCAGATTGTTATAACAAACTTGGAACATATGCTCAAATGAATCCACCAATTAGGGATAAATCGCATTATGAACGACTTTGGTATGCAGTCAGAAATAATTATAATGATACAATTGGGTCTGACCATGCGCCCCACCTTAAAATTAATAAAGATAAAAAGTATCCTAATTCTCCCTCAGGAATGCCAGGAGTTCAAACTCTTCTTCCTGTAATGTTAGATCATGTAAACAATAATAGATTAAAATTAGAACAACTAATAAATTTGATATGTGAAAATCCTGTCAAAATATTTGGAATTAAAAATAAAGGATACTTAAAAGAAAATTATGATGCAGATATAACAATTGTAGATTTAAATAAACATATAGAAATTAAAAATGAAAATATTCAGAGCAAATGTGCTTGGTCACCTTTCCATGGTTTTAGTTTCAAAGGATCACCCGTTGCAACAATAGTTAATGGAAAGATAAAAATGAAAAACGGCAAAATAATAGGACAACCAGAAGGCTTGCCTCTGGAATTTAATTAAATAATTTTTTACTTAGATCTAAACAATCTTTTTTTAATTCAAATATATTATTTTTAATCTTAATTTTAGACATTAACTTTTTATTATTAAGGTAAAAACTTTCATTTTTTGAGAAGTCATTTTTGATGATCTTTAATTTTCTTTTATTATATTTATTTAACCACGTTATTATTTGATTTAAATATACCTTTTGCCCAATTGATACATTGTATGTTCCTTTGAGATCTTTTTTAATCATCATGATTAATA